>NZ_QNUG01000005.1 GCF_003385395.1 Epilithonimonas hispanica
ATAACAGCATTAACTTTCATTCAGTTTGTAAATGTTTTTGTTTTCAATAGAAAAATGAATAGACTTAAAATTGAATTAATTTAATAATGCACTACGAGTAAAAGATATTAATATTGTTTATAGTGAAGGTTTATACATAAGAACAAATGATATGTTTAGACCGCCAAAAGATGCTTATCTTTATTTAAAAGAAAAAATTGAAAGTAACAAAGGAAAATTTATTGAGCAAAGATTTGACAAATTTTTATGTGAAATAATTATCTCTCCACAAAAAATATATAAAGGCTCCTTGAATCAAAGAAAGGTATATACATCAAGATTCCTTATACAAGAGAATGTTATATTAGAGATTTTATGGAGAGTGCCATTATTAAGAAGAGATGTAGAATATTTAGTAAACAAAAATCAATCTTATTTTACCAATGACGAAAAGCGGTTCTATGGTAGTAAAATAATTAAAGATATAAGGGCTATCAAATTGTAATCTAATATGTTAAGTTCGCAAATTTATGTTTGCGAATTTTTATTTTTGAAGAAAACTAGTAAAAGCTTTTTAGGAATATTCTTTGCATTCTACAAGAAAACAGAAATCTATGAACAGCACTATTTCCAAAATCAAAGGAATTTTTAATCTCCTGAAACATATCGATATAGACCAAATCTCCAAAATCTCACAAAAAGTTGACCTTCCAAAACTGATGAATCAGTTCTCAAAATTGGACGACAATCAAATCAAAGGTTTGATAAAAATGCTCGATTCGTCCGGAAATAAAAAAGAATTACCACCAATCAATGGCGATTTTTATGAATTACATATGAAACTGACGGATGAGCAAAGAGCAATTCAGTTAAAAGTCCGTGAGTTTATGGAAAAAGAAGCAAAACCTTTGGTCAACGATTATTGGCTTCACGACGATTTTCCACACGAACTGATTCCAAAATTCAAAAAACTTAATCTCTGCGGTGTCACTTATGAAGGCTACGGTTGCCCAAATCTACCATTCCTGATGGAAGGCGTCATCGCAATGGAAATTGCACGTGTTGATGCGTCATTGGCAACATTTTTCGGTGTGCAATCCGGATTATCAATGGGTTCCATTTATATTTGCGGTTCCGAAGAACAGAAACAAAAATACCTTCCGGCAATGCAACAATTCGATTTGATTGGCGCATTTGGATTGACCGAGCCAGAAGTCGGTTCCGGAGCTGCTGGCGGATTAACAACAACCTGCAAAAAAGTAGAAGGCGGTTGGATTCTGAATGGACAAAAAAAATGGATTGGAAATGCAACTTTTGCTGACGTAACTGTTATTTGGGCGAGAGATTTAGATGATAATCAGGTCAAAGGTTTCATTGTTGAAAAAGGTACTCCGGGATTCGAGGTTGAAAAAATCAAAGGAAAAATGGCACTCAGAATTGTCCAAAACGGACTCATCACGATGAAAGATTGTTTCGTTGCTGATTCTCAAAAAATGGAACACGCCAATAGTTTCAAAGACACTGCGAAAGTGCTTCAAATGACAAGAGCAGGTGTTGCTTGGATGGCGACTGGTTGTGCAAGAGGTGCTTACGAAAGTGCTTTGGATTATACCAGAAAACGTAAGCAATTTGGAAAACCGATTGCATCTTTTCAGTTGATTCAAGGACATTTGGTAGAAATGTTATCAAATTTGACAGCAATGCAGACTTTGGTTTTCAGATTGTCCGAAATGCAGGATGCTGATATTTTGAAAGACGAACACGCATCTTTGGCAAAAGTTTTCTGTAGCCTGAGAACTCGTGATGTTGTCGCACAAGCAAGAGAAGTAATGGGCGGAAATGGAATTCTTTTGGAACACGATGTTGCCCGATTTGTCGCCGATGCAGAAGCCATTTATTCTTATGAAGGAACCAAAGAAATCAACTCGTTGATTGTTGGTCGCTCGATTACAGGAATGAGTGCATTTGTCTAATGAAATTATTAAATTTGCTAAACAATGAAGCTTTATGTTTTTCTAATATTATCTTTTTTTTCGATGCAAAATTGCGCGCAGAAAAAAGTTGATTTAACCAAACCTCAACAACAAACAACAATGGAAGATAACACACACGCCAACAATCCCTATTATTCAAGAACTGACAAAACCAAACTGAATATTTCCAACGAAGAATGGAAAAAAATCCTTGCTCCTGAAGTTTACGCCATCGCAAGAGAAGCCAATACAGAATATCCTTTCACAGGAAAATATAATGATTTCGATGAAGTTGGAGAATATTACTGCGCTGTTTGCGGTAATCATTTGTTCCGTTCAAGCTCTAAATTTGCGAGTACTTGTGGCTGGCCAAGTTTCTTCGAAGCTGATAAAGATGGCGTAATTTACAAGCGAGATTCTTCTCACGGAATGGAACGTATCGAAGTTCTTTGCAAACGTTGCGATTCACACTTAGGGCACGTTTTCAATGATGGACCGCCGCCAACAGGAACTCGATATTGTATGAATTCTGTTAGTTTGGATTTTCAACGCGATAAGAAATAGTTTTCATCGCAAAGGCAGAAAGGAAGATTTAAATATTTTTATATGAGTCGCAAATTAAAACTTTGCGACTTTTTTAGTTTTAAATTCTAAAATGCTTGCGACTTTGCGTTAATTTTGTATCACTAAATCTAATTTAAAATTGAAAACAATATTCATCACCGGAGCCACTTCCGGAATCGGGAAAGCAACAGCAATTCTATTAGCAAAGCAAAAAAACAGATTGATTCTCTGCGGAAGAAATAAAACTATTCTAGAAGAACTCAAAACAGAATTGTCAAAAGAAACTGAAGTTTTTACTTTAAGTTTTGATGTCAGAAATTCTGAGGAAGTTTTTTCTGCAATCAATTCACTTCCGGAAAATTGGAAAAACATCGATGTTCTAATTAACAACGCAGGAAATGCCCACGGACTTGACCCAATTTCTGAAGGAAATATCGACGATTGGAACTCTATGATGGACGGCAATGTGAAAGGTTTATTATATGTTTCTCAACCCATTATCAAATTGATGAAAGAAAAACAAAACGGGCAAATCATCAATATTAGTTCGGTTGCGGCGAGACAAACTTACGCAAATGGCGTGGTTTATTGCGCGTCTAAAAAAGCTGTTGATGTGATTTCCGAAGGAATGAGAATAGAATTGACGGAATTTGGGATTCGCGTGACTAATATTCAACCTGGAGCTGTAGAAACCGATTTCTCGAAAGTGAGATTCAAAGGTGATGATGAAAGAGCGGCGACAGTTTATGCTGGATATGAGCCTTTGGTTGCCGAAGATATTGCCGATGCAATTGCTTATTGCATCAATGTTCCGGAAAGAGTTTCGGTTTCTGATATGACGATTTATCCGAAAGCTCAAGCCGAACCTAGAACGATTTACAGGAAATAATGAAATCGACTTTAAGTTTTATATTTCTAGTTTTTTTTGTCTTCGGATTTTCTCAGACCTATTCCAATAAAGAAAAAGCATTGCTAAGTCAGGTTTCAAAGTTGGATTCTTTGATGGAAAATAACAATTCTAAGATTTTGGAATTGTTTTCTGATGACGTTTCTTTTGGGCATTCTAATGGCTGGATTCAGAATAAAGATGATTTCAAAAAAGATTTCGAATCCGGAAAAGTAAAATATCAATCTGTTAAACAAACTGAATTAAAGGAATTTAAATTCAAAAATAAATTCGCAAATATCCGTAGAAATATTGCTGTAAAAGGACTTTACAAAAACGAAACTTTTGAAATGAAGCTTTCTGTCCTAGAATTTTGGATTAAACAAAAAGGAATCTGGAAATTGTGGAGCAGACAAAGTGTGAGTTTGAAATAATTCTTCCTTAATCCTTACATTTGCAGAATGAAAATCCTTCACATAGAAACCTCGTCCAAAAACTGTTCTGTTGCCATTTCTGATGGTGAAAATTTACTTTGCCTTTGCGAAGAAGTTTCCGATAATTATAAACAATCCGAAAGTCTTCACAGTTTTGTAGAATGGGCTTTGGAGGGTGCCGAAATTTCCTTGAAAGATTTGGATGCCATTTCTTTGGGAAAAGGTCCGGGTTCTTATACAGGTCTTAGAATTGGAGCGGCTTCTGCCAAAGGTTTCTGTTATGGTTTGAAGCTTCCTTTGATTGCTGTTAATTCCTTGGATTCTATGGTTGAGGAATTCGTTAATCAAGGTTTTGAATTAATTATTCCTTTGATTGATGCCAGAAGAATGGAAGTTTACACCGCTTTTTTCGATGGGAACTCAGGCGAAATGATTAAGGAAACCGAAGCCAAAATCCTAGATGAAAATTCCTTTTCAGAATTATCTGACAAGAAAATTCTCTTCATTGGAGACGGCGCAAAAAAAGCTCAAGAAATCCTGAATCTTACTAATGCAGAATTCAAATCGGATATTTATCCTTCTGCAAAAGGCTTGATTAAAAAATCTGTGGTGAAATTCAATGAAAAACAATTTGAAGATGTCGCTTATTTTGAACCGTTTTATCTGAAAGATTTTCAAGGAATTAAAAAAGCTGATAGAGTTAAAAAACAATAATTACTTCTTAGAAATTCTGTACAATTTCCCACTGTCCGTCACCGCATAAAGATTCCCGTCTTCCCATCAAAAACATCACGGAATCTCTCGCCTTGGTCATCTAATAACCTTTCTTCTCCGACAACTTTGTTGTTTTCAAGAATAATTCTGTTGATTTTTTCACCACTGAGACAAGCAATGAAAAGATTGTTTTTCCACTCAACAATGTTTCCCGTATAAAATGTAATTCCACTTGGAGAAATCACCGGATCCCAATAATAAACGGGCTGTTCCAAATCATCTTTTTTCGTCAATCCATTATTGATTTTATGTCCGGAATATTCAATTCCGTAAGTGATTGTTGGCCAACCATAATTTTTTCCGGCTTTAATAAGATTGATTTCGTCACCGCCTCTTGGTCCCATTTCGGTTTCCCAAAGTTCGCCGGTTTCTGGATGAATGGCGATTCCCTGTGGATTTCTGTGTCCGTAAGAATAGATTTCTGGCTGAGCTTTGTTGCTTCCAATAAAAGGATTTCCTGCGGCAGGTTTTCCGTTTTTATCAATTTTAATAATTTTTCCCAAATAAGCTTTTAAATCCTGAGCCAACGGACGTGTTTCCAAGTCCGACCTTTCGCCTGTACTTACGAAAAGATTTCCGGAATTGTCAAAAGCCAACCGACTTCCGTAATGCAGTCTTCCGTCATAAGAAGGTGTTGCTCGGAAAATAACTTTGACGTTTTCTACTTTGTTTGTCGACAGAATACCTTTTGCAACGGAAGTCAAATTTCCTTTTTCATATGGTTCTGAAAATGACCAGTAAATCGTTTGATTATTCTCAAAATCTGGGTCAATCACAATATCAAGAAGTCCGCCTTGTCCACGACTATCAACTTTCGGAAGACCCGTTATTTTTGTTACATATTTTCCGTCTGGAGAAACAAGATTGATAAATCCCGTTTTCTCTGTAATTAGGAAATTATGGTTAGGTAGTTGCGCAATTCCCCAAGGTCGACCAAGTTTTGTGTTGATGACATCAACCTGATATTCTGTCTGCGTTTTATAACCCACTACTCTCGTTTGTCCTTCAAAAGCTGGTTTGTTGTTGGAATTTGGTTTTTCTTTTTCTACTGGAGGAAGATTTTTGATAGATTCTTTTTTCTGACAAGAAATCAAAATTGTTGAAAAACAAAACATTGGAAGAATAATGGACTTCAGCATAACAAATATTTTTTCTAATGAATGGAAAAATAGTGCCACCAAAAAAATCTTAATTAAAAATTTTTTTTCCACTTACCTCCTGTTTTTGATAGGGCTTATTTTAAGTGTTTTCACTTATTTTAACATTTACCCTTTTTTTTAATATATAATTAGCTAAAAAATTATATTTTTGATAATAAATTTCTAATTAATATGAAAATAAAAAAAATAAGTGTTGTGTTTTTTTTAGGTGCAAGTTCACTTTATCTGGCTCAGATCAAAGATACACTTTCAGGAGAAACAGCAGTGGATGAAGTTACCATTATTGGAACTCGGAATAAAAATAGAACCGTTACAAATACCCCTGTCCCAGTAGATGTTATCGATCTGAAACAAGTAAGCCAATCCACAGGTCAGGTAGATGTTAATCAGCTTTTACAGTTTGCTGCACCATCTTTTAATTCTAATAAACAATCTGGCTCAGACGGGGCTGATGCTGTAGATCCTGCTACTTTGCGTGGATTGGGGCCAGACCAGACTTTACTTTTGTTGAATGGGAAAAGATACCACCAATCTTCTTTGGTTAATCTTTTCGGAACCAGAGGAAGAGGTAATTCTGGATATGATATGAATACAATTCCTGTTGCGGCTATAAAAAGGGTAGAAATTTTAAGAGATGGAGCTTCTGCCCAATATGGATCAGATGCTATTGCAGGTGTTATTAATGTTGTTTTGAATGACAGGGATCACGGATTTGAAGGAAGTGCTTTTTACGGTGCTAATCTTTTCAAAAGTCCAGGAAATAACGATGTGGTTTCGGATAAAAAATGGGATGGAAATACGTTTGATTTCAGTGGAAACCTTGGAACCAAAATAGGAAACAATGGAGGTTTTGGAAATTTTACTTTTGAAATCATCAATAAAGATTATGCAATTAGAAATGCGAATCCTGATAAATTTGATGCGCCGAGACAACGGTTTGGAGATGCTAAATCCAATAATATCTTTTTCTTTGGTAATATAGAAGTTCCTTTTTCTAATAATTTGAAATTCTATTCACAGCCTGGTTTTTCTTATCGTAACACCCATGCCTATGCCTGGACAAGGTCTGCAGATGCGGATGGTAATATCCCAGAAGTTTATCCAAACGGCTTCGATCCTGTTCAGAACACAAAAATCTCAGATTTTACTTTTGATAATGGTTTGAAGTTTAAAGTTGGTGATTGGGATTTTGATTTCTATAATGCTTTTGGAAATAACAGATTTGTGTATCAAATTGATAATACAATCAATGCTACTTTGGGTGTTAATTCTCCAACTAGTTTTGATGCAGGAGGACATTCGCTTTTACAAAATACAACGGGGATAA
Organism: Epilithonimonas hispanica; assembly: GCF_003385395.1. Lineage (GTDB taxonomy): Bacteria > Bacteroidota > Bacteroidia > Flavobacteriales > Weeksellaceae > Epilithonimonas > Epilithonimonas hispanica. The sequence continues at coordinate 7,098 of NZ_QNUG01000005.1, forward strand.
GTACAAGCAAATTTTTTGATGTATTAGATGGTTTGAATCTAGCAATCGGAACAGAATTCCGGTATGAAAAATTCAATATCATAAAAGGCGAAGAAGCGTCTTATGCCATGTATGATGCGAATGGAAATTTGGTAACGGCCAATACAAACCCAGATTTGTTGGTTGTTAATCCATTGTCTGGAGATGTGAGACCTGGCGGATCACAAGGTTTTCCGGGCTATTCTCAAGAAGTTGGAAAAAGTAGAAATAATTTTGCTGCTTACATAGATACAGAACTTGATATTACAAAAAATTGGATGATAAGTGCTGCGGGAAGATTTGAAAATTATAATGATTTTGGAAGCACAATCAATGGAAAATTTGCGACAAGATATGCGATAACACCACAATTTGCATTCAGAGGATCAATATCTACAGGTTTCCGAGCGCCATCATTGGTTCAGAAATATTATAGTTTACAGTTCACCAATTTTCAAGGTGGAGAACTTGTGACGGTTCAGTTAGCATCTAATGATAGTGCACTTGCAAAAGAAGTTGGGATCCCAGAGCTGAAACAGGAAACTTCTACGAATGGAAGTGCGGGATTTACATTCAATAGTGGAAAATTTACTGCAACTGTAGATGGTTATTACATCAAAGTAAAAGATAGGATTGTTTTGACCGGAACTTTTGATCAATCGGATGATGCAATTGGCTCGATTTTGACAACCAATCATATTGATCAAGCACAGTTTTTTACTAATGCTGTAGATACCAAAACAAAAGGAATTGATTTGATTCTCTCTTATAACACAGGTTTAGGTGCTGGAAAGTTGACCGCTACATTGGCTGGGAATTACAATGAAATGGAAATTACAGATGTTCATACCAGCGGTAAGCTTGTAGGTAAAGAAGATGTTTATTTGAGTGCTAGAGAAAGGGCTTTTATCTTGGCTTCTGCTCCTAAAACCAAGGTTAATCTAAATCTAAACTATAAAATCCAAAAATTCAATGCGAATCTACAATTGGTAAGATTCGATAAAGTGACTTTGGTAGGTTATAATGGACCAGATGATTACCAAACTTATACCCCAAGAGTGACCACGGATATTTCGCTAGGTTATGATTTTACAAAAAATTTCTCTTGGATTGTGGGCGGAAAAAATATTTTTAACAGATACCCAACATTACAATATTCATCTGTATCTGATGGTAATACAGAGTCCGGTGGAATCTTTGATCCTGTGCAGATGGGGTTTGCCGGAAGACAGATCTTCACAAGAGTGACCTATAAATTTTAAACAACAACTAACTACTTTTTTAAGGATTCAATTTTATATTGAGTCCTTTTTTTATTGAATAATTTGCTTATTCAAATTTTAATTCTACATTTGTAGAACAAAATATAATATTGTAGAAATGAACGAGCAAAAATTAACAGAAACCGAAATCATCTTAATGGAAATCCTTTGGAAAAAAGAAAAGGTTTTTATGAAAGATATTTTGGAAGAATATGCTGAACCAAAACCTGCGTCAACAACCATTGCAACGTTGTTGAAAAGAATGCAGAACAAAAATTTGGTAGGCTACAAACTTTATGGAAACTCGAGAGAATACTTTCCTAAAGTGAAGAAAGAAGATTATTTCCAAGGCGAAATGACTTCTATGATTGACCGTTTTTTCAATAATTCTGTAAGTCAGTTTGCATCATTTTTCACTTCGAATGCAAAACTATCTCAGAAACAATTGAAAGAACTACGAGACATTATTGACAAAGAAATAACAGACTAAAATGTTAACCATTATTTTCAAAATAATCCTTTGTTCATCATTGTTGATAGGGATTTATTATTTGTTTTTGCAAAGAGAAAAAATGTTCCGTTTCAACAGATTTTATCTTTTGTTGGCTTTGGTTTTTTCTTATGCAATTCCGTTTGTGAAAATTAATTTGCCAGCGATTTCTGAACAAAAAAGTCAATTGATTTTTGACGAAATCCAAACTCAGGAATTAGTTCAAACTACAGCTCAAGTTTCTAATTTTAATTGGATAAATTTGATTATTCTGATTTGTGTTTTAATATCAATTAGTTTGATTATCATAACTATAAATTCAATCAGAAAAATTATTAATCTGAAAGGAAAAGAGATTAATTATCAAAATCAGAAAGTGAAATTAGTTGAGAAAAATCTGCCTCCGTTCAGTTTTTGGAACAAAATCTATCTGAACAAAAGTTACTTCCAAAATCAACAAATCGATAACAGAATTTTCCAACACGAGAAAACACATATTGTTCAGAAACATTCTCTAGATATTCTGTTTCTTGAGATTTTGAGAGTCATTTCTTGGTTCAATCCGGCTTTATATTTTTACAAAAAAGCAATGACAGATAACCACGAATTTTTGGCGGATGAAAGTATTATTCAACAAAAAAATAATGTGAAAGATTATCAGACTTTGATTCTTTCCGAGATTCTCCAAACACAAAATTTAAACCTGACACACCAATTCAATTACAATAACACCAAAAAACGATTTATTATGATGACCACAAAAAAGTCAAAATTCGAGAAAACAAAAAAAATAGTCGCAGTTTCTGCCTTTGCAGGATTGAGTCTTTTGTTTGTTCAAAAAGTTTATGCTCAGAACAGCAAAGAAAAAAATGCTGTAGCTGTTCTTACAAAAGAAAAAGATTATACAGAATCTCAAAGAAAAATGATGGCAATGTATAAAGCAGAATTGAAAAAAAAGAGGAAACCAAGAGGATATGATTATGCTGAAAAAGTCATAATGGATACAATTCCTTCCAATAATAAGAAAGCGAAGATGAGAAAACTTAAAGAAAACGAATTGCCAATTCCGCCACCCCCACCACCAGCCAGTAATATTACAGCAGCACAGTTTCCGGAAGGGCTTGATGAATTTAGACAGACATTTGCTAATAAGTTCGATGCATCAGGTTTTAAAGAAAAAGGTTTTATAAAATCGATTTTATATATTTCCATTGATGAAAACGGTAAAACAACAGATGTAAAGGCAGAAGGAGATAATCAAAAATTTAATAATGAAGCCGTTAGAGTTGCAAAAGCGGTAATAGCAGATAAAATATGGAAATCAGCAACAGAAAACGAAAAGCCAGCAGCTACAGTTTTTAAACTTCCAATAGCGATGAATTTCCAATAGAATTTCTTTATCATCAACATCAAACGTTTCGCATTCCGAAACGTTTTTTTATTTCGTATTTTTGTTAAATGGATTTCAAACTTCAATCAGAATATCAACCCACTGGAGACCAGCCTCAAGCTATTGAGAAATTGGTAGAAGGAATCAATATTGGTGAAAAATATCAGACACTTCTGGGTGTTACGGGTTCCGGAAAAACTTTTACCGTTGCAAATGTGGTACAACAGGTTCAAAAACCTACTTTGGTTTTGGCCCACAACAAGACTTTGGCAGCTCAGCTTTTTATGGAATTCAAAGAGTTTTTCCCGGAAAATGCTGTGGAATATTTTGTAAGCTACTACGATTATTATCAGCCGGAAGCTTTTATTGCCTCCACAAATACTTACATCGAGAAAGATTTAAGCATCAACGAAGAAGTCGAGAAATTGAGATTGTCTGCTACAGCCAGCCTGCTTTCCGGGAGAAGAGATGTTTTAATTGTGGCTTCAGTATCTTGTATTTATGGTATTGGAAATCCAACGGAATTTCATAAATCCTTAATTACACTTGATAAGGAAGTAAAAGTTTCCAGAACAAAACTACTCCATTCCTTGGTAAGTGCATTATATTCCAGAGCTTTGAATGATTTTCAAAGAGGAACATTCCGCGTAAAAGGAGATGTCGTTGATATTTTTCCTGCTTATGCAGATAATGCGGTGAGAGTCCAGTTTTTTGGAGATGAAATTGAAAAGATTCAAAGTTTTGATCCCATTTCTGGAAATGTAACTGCCAATTTTGACTCCATTAATATTTATCCTGCTAATCTTTTTGTAACCACACCAGAAACCATGCAAAGTGCGGTGCGTCAAATCCAGGACGATTTGGTAAAACAGGTTGATTTTTTCCAGGAAATTGAAAAACCATTGGAAGCCAAACGTTTGGAAGAGCGTACCGAACTCGATTTAGAAATGATTCGTGAATTGGGCTATTGTTCAGGAATTGAGAATTATTCCCGTTATATGGACGGACGTTTGCCCGGATCAAGGCCTTTCTGTCTACTCGATTATTTTCCGAAAGATTATCTGATGGTGATAGACGAAAGTCACGTTACCATTCCTCAGGTTCACGCGATGTATGGAGGTGACCGAAGTAGAAAAGAAGTTTTGGTAGAACACGGATTCCGTTTGCCTGCTGCGATGGATAATCGACCTTTGAAATTTAATGAGTTTGAGGATATGCAGAATCAGGTGATTTATGTTTCGGCAACACCTGCAGATTATGAATTGGAAAAATCCGGAGGGACTTATATTGAGCAAATTATTCGTCCAACAGGACTTCTGGATCCAGTTATCGAAGTTCGTCCAACAATTAATCAGATTGATGATTTGATTGAAGAGATCCATAAAAGAGTAGAACTGGATGAAAGAACTCTGGTTACTACTTTGACTAAAAAGATGGCGGAAGAACTCACTAAATATTTCACAAAAGTAGGCATCCGAACAAGGTATATCCACTCTGATGTGGAAACGCTGGAAAGAATTCAGATTATGCAGGATTTGCGTCTCGGATTATTTGATGTTTTGGTTGGTGTTAATCTTTTGAGAGAAGGTCTTGATTTGCCGGAAGTTTCCTTAGTAGCGATTTTAGATGCCGATAAAGAAGGGATGTTGCGTTCGCGCCGTTCTATGATTCAAACGGTTGGTAGAGCTGCGAGAAATCTAAACGGACGGGCCATTATGTATGCCGATAAAATAACAAAATCTATGCAGGCAACGCTTGATGAGACCAATTATCGCCGTGAAAAACAAATGAAATATAATGAAGAGCACGGCAAAGTTCCTCAGGCTTTGAATAAAAAAATCAGTGAAAATTTAGTCGGAAGAAGCAAAGATTTCCCAGACGAAAAATATACTCAAAAACAAATCCTACAGGAAGTTGCCGAAACCAAAGCAAGTTACGGAAGCGAAGACATCGAGAAAATCGTGGCTCAAAAGCAGAAAGAAATGGAAGCTGCCGCGAAAAATCTTGACTTTATAAAAGCCGCAAAACTTCGTGATGAAATTACTGCTTTGAAAGCTTAATTATTTTTTCAAAAAGTATTTGTAGAATTTCAGAATCTTCTTGATTTTACGTTTTCTTACCATTTTTGCTGAAGCTTCATTGATTTTTTGAAGGCAGTATTCTACTGGAATCCCAGATAGTTTGGAATATTCGTCACTGATGATTTTCATCGTATCCATATCGGTCGTTAATCTTGCAAAATTAAGCAGTCGTTTGTCAATCGGAAAAACGGAATGAAAATTCATTCTGTTGAGATCAACTAAGTAGAAATTATAAGTTTCGTTTTCTTTTTTTAAGAGAAAATTTCCAGAAGCATTGTCAATAAACTCGATTCCTTTTTCGTGCAAATTGAACATTAAAGTTGCATAGCCTCGGAAAATTTTTTCTCTCTCAGGATAATCAGCATTATGTAAAGCGTCTGTCAAAGGAAAACAATTGTCCAGCTGCTCACTGACATAATAACTTGATGTCAATCCCCAAAAATCAAAAAACTCGATGTAGGCAACAGGATTTGGTGTATAGAAGTTTTTACTGAGCAGAAGATTAGCATATTCAAAAGAACGTCTGGCTTTGGATTTTCTATAAAACTTGTAAACGTGTCTGTTGATGAAATTATGCTGTTTGAATGATTTGAAGTTATATTGTTTACCCTCAATTTCAAAAATTTTTACAATATTTCTGGCTCCAGGACCAATTAAAGTCCCGCCGTTTTTGAAGTTTTTAATAATATCAGAAACTGCATTTTTATATTGAGAAAAACCTTCGGAAAATACCCAGTTCATTGTCTTCTTGTTTTTAGGTTATTAGTTTAAAGACGTTTTAATCAGCTCCATTACTTTATCATTATCCACATTATTGGTGTTTACAGATAAACTTTTATGATTATAAGGTTTGTACATATTTTCGTCTGTCACAGAAAACAGTCCAATCGTTGGAACTCCAGAAGCACTCGCCAAATGCATTACACCATTATCAGCTGCAATAAAAATGGCACAATTTGCAATGAAACCACACATCTCACGAACATCTTTACTATAAAAATTCGGAATCTTGAAATTGAGTTTTGAGATGTTTTCTACCGGTAAAAGTTCGATGATATTGTAATCTGGGAAAGTAGCTTCTAATTTATCATAAAATGCTGTCCACCAAGGTTCTGAATAACATTTATCTCCAGTTGCATTGGTGAAAAGACAAATGGTTTTTTTATCATTTTTTACAATGTTATGTAGTTTTTTCTTTCCATCTTCAATTTCTGATTGGTCTAATTTTAAATCTAGAAAAGGAACTTCAGATTTGTTTTCATCAAGTCCAATTTGAGTTAGATAATATCTTAAATTGTAAATGGTATTTTTCGCAATGTGATTGTAATCAGAATGTTGGGATTTAATATTCTCAACTTCTTCTCCAAAAAATTTGTAATCTGCATTGGCTAAAGAAATGGATAATCTTCCGGAAGAAGAACCCTGCGTGGCGTTGATTGCCAAATCGTACTTATTCGATTTCAAAGAAAACCAACCTTTTATATATTTAAAAAGATTACTGAAAGGCTTTTTCGGCAGTTGATAGATTTTATCAACACTTTTATAATTCTTGAAAATAATAGGCGTTACTCCACCTTTTACAAACAAATCGATTTTTGCATCTGGAAACGTATTTTCAATCTCTTGAACCAGCGGAGTTAATAAAAGAATATTTCCAAGCCTGTGATTAGGTCTGGAAATCAGAACTCTTTTTACTTTGAAATTTTTATTAAGTTTCCCCTCAGCATGCGACTTACCAATGTTTTTAGTAAGACTTTTCATAACAGACCTTCTTACGGCGTTGATTTTTTTCTTCATATAACTTTTATGATTGCAAATTTACCGAAAAAAATTATCGTCTGAGCGGTTTTAGCAAATCCATCAAACCATTTAATTTGATTTCGTAGATTGTTGCCAATTGCATTCCGAGTTTTCCTTGTGGAAATCCGCCGTTTCTCATGAACCATTCGAGGTAAGAAATGGGTAAGTCTGCGAGGATTGTTTCTTTGTATTTTCCAAAAGGCATTCTGACTTCGCAGATTTCTTTCAGGATTTGAGGATTGATTCCCTCCATTTTATATAATTAAATCGTTTTTGTTTTCAATTTCGATATCCTGATTCGGAAGTTCTAATTGTGGTGTTTCATCATCTGAAAATTCGTCTCTGTAAACTTGGATTAATAAAACTGTGATAGACATCAGGATTGGACCAAAAATCAGTCCCATAAAACCAAAGATATTCATTCCGAGAATAATTCCGAAAACGGTTACCAAAGGGTGAATGTCTTCTAATTTCTTTAGCAAAGTAAACCTCAAAAGATTATCTGTCAATCCAACAGCAACAAGACCGTAAATCAAAACTCCAAGTCCCGGTCCGGTTTGTCCTTCTGCAATCATAAAAATAGCAACTGGAACGTAAACTATAGCAGCCCCAACAACGGGTAACATAGATGCAAGAGCCGTTAAAGCAAATAAAAGCATTGGACTTGGCGCTCCAAATATGTAATAACCAATCAAAGCTACAATACCTTGTCCAAGCGCAACCACAGGAATCCCGATGGCGTTTGCCATTACTAGTTTAACGAATTTGTCACCTAACATCTGCGTATTGGTTCTTTTGAAAGGTATTGCTTTGGCAACAATTCTCTCGAAAAGTCTTGCTTTTACAAACATAAAATACAAGATAAAATACATCGAAACAACAACTGTGAAAGTATTGAAAGTCGTACTCAAAGCTTTTGTAGAAAATGTTCCTGCAAAGTTGGTAACCTTAGTAATATTCTCTTTGCTAAGAATATCAAACCCCACTTTTTGATAAACAAATTGATGAATCTTCTCCAGAAATACATTGAATTTTTGCATATAAACCTGCGCATTTCCCATTTTGGAAACCAATTGGTCAACCGTAAAATAAACAGGCAAAATGAGAATTACAAGTGATGCTAACATCAGAACTGTTGAAGAAAGCCAAGGTTTCCAGTTTTTATCTTCAATTAAATAAAAATTGAATTTTCTACAAATGATATAAAGCGTAACAGCTCCGAGAAATGAAGGAATAAATAATGCCAGATTCCAGCAAATTAACCCAACTAAAACACATATAAGAAGAATTAATGCAATCTGTTTTATAACAACAGAGTCTATTGGTTTACCGGAATCTGACATAGTTTTTATTTATTTTTTATGGATTTAATTGTCTCGGCGTCCCACAGTAAGCGCAGTAAGTAGAATACATTGCGATGTAAGCAAACGGAATTGTAAGATAAATCCCCACACAACACAATACTACACCTGCAATACTGATAAGGCCAGCCAATAATGCGGTAAGTAAAATCGTGCCATAATTGTTTTGTACAATGTCAAAAGATTTTTTCAAAGCATCAAAAGCGCTTGCTTTTTCAAAAATTAAGATAGGATAACCAAGAAAGAAAAAAGGCATCACAAAAACTGCAGGCAAAATGCACATAAAAAGTAGGATTGTTAGCGCAATTTGAGTAATTAATGCGTAAATGAAAATATTAACAAAGTTTTGTTTATAAGCAAAAAAGATATCGGAAACAACAATTGGTTGCTTGAAATTGGATTTATTAGCCACATAAATCAAACTTACTAAAACTGGTGTAAGAAGAAGTGTAACAAGAAAACTTGCGCCAGTATAAGCCGCAAAACCTGGAGCTGCAATAATATCTGCGTAATCTACGTGTCCTCCGCTAGTCATTTCTTCAACCAAAAGTTGAGAATCAAAACCAGTTACCATCTGGATGATGAAACTAAGCAAGAAATAGATAACAACAGCCAAAAAGCAATATAAAAAAGTATTCTTAAAAATCTCTAAAGCGTGAGAGATAATAGAGCCCACTTCCCTTTCTGGAGTTGTTGCTTGAGAATCAAATTCTTTAAAATTTTCCATTGTAGTTTGAGTTTGAAGTTTATTATCAAATCTACATAAAAAATTTCTGAAATGGATGAACTCAAGAAAAATTATTCCTGAAAATCAGCAATCAAATGCTTATAAAGAACATAATTTGCAGCATTCCAAAAAGGGAAAGTCATAAAAAGTCCAAAAAAGAAAACAATAATTCCCGAAAAAGAAATAATAATGGAAACTAAAGCAACTCCAAGAAGAAGCAGAGTATGCTTTTTGAAAACCTCAAAACTCAGTTTAAAAGCATCAAAAAAATTATAATTCTTGAAGAAAATCAAGGCCGGTACCAGCAAAAACATCGGCATCCAAACAAGAGAAAGGATGAATAAATAATTGTTAATGAAATTCCAAATCAGTGCAAAAGCCACAAAAATGATAAAATGATAACCTCTGAAACCAGCAAACAAATCGGATAATTCCAGTGGTTCACCAATATCCAACTTTCTATAAATTTTCAAAAAACCAATATTCAGAGGATAAATCACAGATTTGATTATCAAAACCGCAATAGAAAAATTCACTGCATTTTCCGTTTGCATCAGTTCTGCATATTTTGTCAAGAAGGCAGTACTGTCGGAATAAAAAAGATTTTGGAACTTCTGAATTTCTTCAAAAAGCCCGTAATATCGAAACGCGTACATCGCCGCAAACATATAAATGCTGAAATAAATCACCGTAAACATCAGCTGGAACGGCAGTGTTCTCATCCAATATTGATAGGCTTCTGTCAGTATTTTTCCGATTTCTGGTTTTTGCGTCGTCATTTCTCAAACTTTTTTGCAAAAATAAAGGATTGAAATTGATAAACCACATTTTAAGTCTTTTATCTTTTCTCTACCATCTTTTTTCTATTTTTGTTTTTATGTTTGAGAATCCGCAGTTTCAGAAAATGGACGAGTTGTCTGAGAAAAAAGAACCTTTTTTTTTCTTGATTAATTTCTTGATGGATGAAGTCAAAATTTTTACTGAAATTGAAATTCAAAATAACACTTTGTTGATTGATTTTCCGAATATTACAAACATCAATCATCAACACGAAGATATTCCAAATTTTGAATGGAAATCATTTCCTGAAACCTTAGAAAAATATCAAAAAGGATTTGAATTGGTTCAGGAAAATCTTAGAAAAGGAAATTCTTATTTGATAAATTATACAACAAAAACTGAAATTGAAACAAGCTTAAGTTTAGAAGATATTTTTAAATTTTCAAAGGCAAAATATAAAGTTCAGTTTAAAAATGAATTCGTATTTTTCTCACCGGAAACTTTTGTGGAAATTGTTGATAACAAGATTTTTACACATCCGATGAAAGGAACAATTGATGCGGAAATAGAAGATGCAATAAAGATTCTGAAAAATGACCCGAAAGAAAAAGCGGAACATTACACAGTTGTGGATTTGTTGAGAAATGATTTGAGTATGGTTGCGGATAAGGTTCAGATTAAAGAATTTCAAAGAATCGATTATATCAAAACCAAGCAGAAAAATCTCTTGGCAATGAGTTCCGAAATCGAAGGCGAAATCAAACCAGAATATCAAAATAAAATCGGAACGATTCTTCAAAAACTGTTGCCGGCAGGTTCTATTTTAGGCGCTCCAAAACCCAAAACTTTGGAAATCATTTTGGAAGCCGAACAATATGAAAGAGGATTTTATACAGGAATTGCAGGTTATTTTGACGGCAAAAATTTGGATTCCTGCGTGATGATACGTTTTATTGAAAAAGAGAACGAGAAACTGTTTTTCAAAAGCGGAGGTGGAATTACCCATCAAAGTGACCTTGCCAGCGAATATGAAGAAATGAAAAACAAAATCTATGTCCCGATTTATTGAAAGCATCAAAGTTGAAGACCAGAAAATTTTCCTGAAAGAACTTCATCAGAAAAGAATGAACGATACTTTTTCGAATTTTGGGAAAGAATGTAAAATCGATATTTACAGTTTATTTCTCAATTTGGAGCACGATGAAGATGGTCTTTATAAATTCCGAATCGAATATGATTTGGAGAATCAATTCAAGACACAGGTCATTCCTTATGTGATTTCAGAATTAGATGATTTTGAATTGGTTATTGATAATGAAATCGACTATAACTTTAAGTCTGCTGACAGAACTCAATTACAAAATTTGAAAAATAAAAGTCACGCCGACGAAATCATTATTGTAAAAAATAATCAGATTACCGACACATCATATTCCAACCTTTTGTTCCTGAAAGATAAAACTTGGTTCACGCCGAAAAGTTATCTTCTGAATGGTGTAATGAGACAGAATCTTTTGAAATTAAAAAAAATCAAAGAAGCAGAAATCACTCTCGATAATATCAAGGAATTTACCCATTTTCAGCTCATCAATGCGATGAATGACTTCGATGATATGTTCATTTATCCGATTGGAAAAATCATTAACCTTCCGAAAGAGGAATCGGATTTGGAGTTTTAGATTAGTATCAAAAAAGCTTTTTATACTTTCTTTTTACTGTCTTAGAATTTTTAAAACAATTAATTAATTCTTCAAATAAACTTGTTTTCATTTTTCCCCAAATAGAAAAATCACTTCCTTCATTTGGATACATTTCTTTTAAAGCAAGAATATTATAGTCGTCAAGCTGGTGTCCATACAAAAGAGTTGGGAAGTCAAAAGATTTATTACAGTTTGTAATTATCTGATTTGGAGAAATAATAAAACAATTGAGATTAATAGAAGGTATTTCTACGCATCCATTTTCAATAGTTTCTTTTTGGGGAATAGAGTCTCTTCTTGTAGGTAATGATGCAATAATATTTTTGTAACCATCATTTTTCAAGACTACAAAATATTTTGGCTTTGCAGGATTCCCATTCTTAAAGTAGAATGGATCAAAATAAATGATATTACCTTCTTCAAACACTTAATTACACTCAATGAATTCGGAATAAATTTCTGATTTTCGTTCATCGTGAGAAATTAATTGACCCATATCAATTAGATATTCAGTATTATTGATTACTTCTTTTTCTAATAATTCTAATACATCATTTTTCTTAGCCGTATTATACCAAGGGGAGTTTATTCTATGCGTGTAAGATATCAACTCTTTTGCAGTTTTATTACCAAAATTTTTAATAACATTATTCATTAATTCGATATCGTTATCAGAAAACTCATCATCATTGAAATCTACTTTTGGTATAACGAAATTAATTCCATCTTCACTGCTTTTTTGAATGTAATCTTCAAGTAATTTCGGTTCTGAAGATAAATCAATAAATAACTCTTCAGATACAGGACCAAATTTCCAAACTTTATATTTCAAATTTAAAAAAGGAATTCCTGTTTTTTTTATTGAAATTTCGTCTAAAATATATAGAAGTTTTAAGAGTTTTGTTTTGGAAAGCTGGGGAATCATCTCACTTAAATATACAACAGTATTTCCAATTTTTTCTAATTGATTCTTGTTGAATTTAATGTAAGCTAATGTGTCCATATTTTTTGCAAAAATACGTAAATTATTTAATAATACAATTCTTATTGTTTTAATTTATTGCTTATTAAGTTTTTACAAGATGATGACGTGTTAAAAAACACTTACTTCAAAGCTTCAAAATACTGTTTCAAAATATCCGCATTATTACATCCTGAAGTCATTACTTCCAAGATTTTTGGTTTAGAATCCGGTTTGAAATAATTTGGTAAAACACGGTCAAGAGAAATTTCATCTTCAACTTTTATATAATCAAATCCAAAATTCTTTGCTAATAATTCAGCATTTCTATGATGTTGTGTTGCTATGAATTCATCCAAAGCATTAGTTCCACTTGGCCCAGGAATGATTTTGAAAATGTTACCTTCACCATTATTGAAAATCACAATTCTCGTATAAGGCGGGATGTACTGATTCCAAAGCCCATTGATATCATAGAAAAACGACAAATCGCCAGTAATTAAAATCGTTGGCTCATCTTCCATCATTGCAAATCCCATTGCCGTAGACGTACAGCCATCGATTCCACTGGTTCCACGGTTGCAGTACACATCATATTTTTGATATTCAAATAATTGTGCGTATCGAATTGCCGAAGAATTAGAAATATGAATTCTATAATTTTCAGGAATAATGTTCGACAATTGGTTGAAAAGATAGAAATCTGAAAAAGGAGCTTTGTTAAGATATTCCTCGTGTTTTGCATCTTTTTTATCTTTCAAAACATCCCAAAGATTGAAATAAGGTCTTGGTTCCAGATTAATGGATTTCAATAATTTGGAAAAGAAAATCTCTGGCTTAGTTTCAATTTTCTGAGTTAAAGCATAATAAGTGTCTGGTTGCCAATATTCATCGATATGCCAATGTTGCTTTGGTTTTGCTTTTCTCAAGAATTGTTTCACTCTTTTAGAAACTACATTCTGTCCGATTGTAATCAACAAATCCGGAGCATAAGTATGGTAATCTTCCTCAGAAAAATCCGTGATATAACGGTCGATATGAGCAAAAAATTTGTCGTGTTGAAGATTGGAATTCATTTCCGTTAAAACAACAACGCTATGATTTTTAACCAATTGAGAAAGCTGAGCTTCCAATTCCGGATTTGGAGACAAAGTTCCAGCCAAAATCATAATTCTTTTGGAAGTATGCCAATCAGCAACAAGATTGGAAGGTAACTCGTAATTCTTTTTCTGAATTGTTTTCTCAACAGCTGGCATTACAGGCAATTCTTCCAGCAGATTGTAAAGTGGTTCTGTCAAAGGAATATTGATGTGAACCGGTCCGCTTTTTTCGATGCATAATTCAACCGCTTTTTTGATGGTTTCAAAATTATAATCATCAGCGCCATCTTTTTCATCTTCCAACAGTTCGAAATCGCCGTAAGAATGTTGCTGGAAAATATTCTTTTGACGAATCGTTTGTCCGTCAAAAATATCCACAAAATCTGCAGGTCTATCTGCGGTCAAAACCAAAAGCGGCACATTCTGATAAAATGCTTCCACAATAGCCGGATAATAATTGGTAGCTGCAGAACCACTTGTACAAGTAATCGCTACAGGTTTTTTAATCGATTTTGAAATTCCCAAACCGACAAAAGCAGCCGCTCTTTCATCCACAATACTGTAACATTGGAACGCATCAATCTCGGAAAAATGAATCGCCAAAGGTGCGTTTCTGGAGCCCGGAGAAATGATGATTTTATCGATGCCGTATTGTTCAAGAATATGTGCGAGAATCTGGATGCTGCGTTTTGCGGAATATTGCTTCATTTGGGAAAATTACTGAGAAATAAATCAGTTTGCAAATTTAATGAAAAGCTTTTAACTCATTAATAATATATCTAGCAGATTGTCCAGATTTAGCCTATTATTAATTTATATAACAATTATGTTGATTGAAAAATTCCCGTGGTTAAATTTGAACTCTCAATACAATCTCTCTGCTTCTAGAATAATAAACTACACTCTCAAATAAAAAATAAGAGACTGAAAAGTTTCAAACTCTTATTTTAAATTTCTCCACCTAGACGAAGGAATCTTATGAAATATGAATGTTTCTATTTTATTTCTGACTCAAAAAATATTCTGCTTCCGCTTTCCCCCATTTTGGGTCAAGAGATGATTTTGATTTGTAAGTTCCAAATTGTTCAATAGCTTTTTTAAATAATTCTGCACCTTTTACTTTACTTCCACCAAATTGTTCTGGTGTGAAATATGCGTCTTCTGCTTGTAAAACTGTGATTCTTGGATTGTTTGGGTCTAGTTCCTGAGCTTTAGCCAAAGCTTGTTGTGCAACTGGAGCTTCAGTCATATATCTGGACATCGGATCTGCCATCATTTTCAGTCCGCTTGTCATTTTTTTCAGGATGAAAAGTTCAGCATTGTTTGGGCTTAATATTTCTGCTTTAGCAATATATTTCTCCGCATCGGCAGCAACTGGATCAAGTTCTGCTGTTTTTCCGGATTGCATCAATATTCTTCCTTTCTGAATCGTTGCAAATGCAGCATAATAATACGGTAACCATTCTTTAGATTCTTTAGTTCCGATTCTATCAAAATCATTAGCCAAAGCCGTGAATTCATCTGGTGTTTTGTGGTCTTCTACTTTAGCTATTTTTTCTGTCATAGCTTTTTCAAAAGCTGTTTGAGCAAAAGCCGTAAATCCTATTAAGGAAAGGCTGATTGTTAAGATTAATTTTTTCATATGAGAGTATTTTATTTGTTATTTTAAATTTCTGATTCAAAGATAGAATGATTGTTATTTCATTGAAATTTTATTCTACCGAACTGTTATTTTTGATGTCTGAACTGTTGATTACTTAAAACTCTCGCTGATTTTACAGATTTAGCTGATTGAATTAGTTAAGAAATTTCCTTGATTAGCTCAATCTGCGAGGAAATAAGTACTTAAAAAAATTGAATAATATACTTGAGAAAATAAACAATCGAATGTAAGTCTTTTATCTTTTCTCTATTATCTTTCTTCTAATTATTACAAATTATTATTAATAGCATCATTGGTCTTATCAACACCAAAACTTACAAAAACGCCTACAAAAACAAAAGTATTAACCGGCGGTCTTACGGCAGTTCTATTATTTCCATCTGCAGAATAATTATAGCCATAAATATTTTTATTTCCCAAAATATTATTGATACTCAAAACAAATACTGTAAAGAAATTTGAATCTTTCTTGCCGATACTCGGAACATAATTCACACTGAAATTCAATCCGCTATAATCTTTAAGTCTTCCTTGATGACGGACGACATTCTCTCCATTTTCCGAAACCAAATCATAATAAGGACGTCCTTTGGAATAAGTATAAGATAGATTAAATCCTGTTTTCCAGTCCATCACAAACTTCTTCGCCACAGCATTGAAAGTATGTTTTGATGCAAAATTCGGAGCTAAACTAAAAGGATAGTTTAAAAAGTCTCTTTTGGAATCCAGATAGGAATAAGTCAGCCAATAATCTATGTCTTTGAAGGTTTTCTTATCTCTCCAGAATAATTCAATTCCCGTAGCAAAACCTTTTCCTACATTACTATTCGCAATTTGATAATATTGGTTATTTGCCGAAGACACATTGTCTGTTAATGAAATGGTTTTAATCAAGTTATCATACTTTTTATAAAACGCTTCGAATCTCAAGCTTCTTCCATCCGCATTTTTTTGAACCTGAAAGATATAATGGTCAGCTCTCTGGAAATCAAAATTCTTACTGTAAAGATATTTACTTTCCGGATTTTGATAGAAGATTCCGTAAGCTAAAGACGTTGTCCAATCTCTGGAAATCCTGTAAGCTAACGCAGCTCTTGGTGAAAAATTCCATTTGTCGAGATAAGAAGAATGTTCTGATCTGGCTCCTATTTTTGCAGTCAGATTATTAGTGAAAATCAAATCAGTTTCTGCAAAAGTGGATGAAATCAAATCTTTATAATTGCGTTCAAAAGTTCCGTATTTCATTGTTTCATCTGCATTGTTCATTTCAAAACCAGCACGAATAATACTTGCTCTGTTGATTTTTCTTTCAACAACTGCTTTTACATTAATATAATTCGATTGATTATTAATTGGCGTATTAGATTGTTCAACATTATCCTTAAAAGTGGCAAAATTCAAATCGCTGAAATTGTAAGTATAAGAAGTTCCGATGTTCAGAAGATATTTCCCGAATTTCTCTCTGTAAGACAAATTGTGATACATATTCTGACCTTTCAGACTTACCATATTTTTGTCAGAATTCGTCTCCAAACTTTCCGAACTAACCGCCATTTTGTTTTCATCTACACTTCCGTAATATTTGATAAAACCTCCTTTTTTGGTTTTAATTCTAAAGTTCCCGTCAACTCCATAACCTTGAGGGTATTTGTCAAAATCTGTATTGAAGTTGAATAATTTTCCCATCAATCCAAAATTAGAATAACCGCCTGCAACGCCCCAAGAAGCTGTTTTTTCTTGATTCAGTTTTTGGTAATTAGCACTTAAAAAAATTGGAGAAATGCCAAAATCAAAAGAAGTCTGTTCAGGCAAATCAACACTTTCTAAAACTAAAACCGATGATAAAGCCTGACCATAAACCGCTGAATATCCGCCACTTGAAAATACATTCCCTTTAAACAAAGATGTGTTGAAACGGTCTCTCCCAGCAATTCCCGGCACCGAATTAGTGAAATAATTATTGACCAGATTGCCGTCCATAAAGATTTTAGTTTCAGCACCTGTTCCACCTCTTACGAACAATCCTTCGCTCTCTCCCACTTTCTGAACGCCGGGTAAATAACCTAAAGCTGAAGAAATCTGTCCATTCGCACCAGCTGTTGTATAAACATCCAAGGGCGTCAATAAAGCAGTCGCACGTTTCTTGTCGCTCGCTTCTATACTTCCGGCAGTAATTACGACCGCATTGATTTCACTAATTTGTTGTTTGAGATTAGCATTCATCGAAATATCTTTTCCTTCAATCTTTACAGGAAGTTCAATTTCATCATAATTTTGTCCTGAAAAAACCAAGGTTTTATCTCCAGTTTCTGTGGTCGTGAAAGTATAATTTCCACTAGCATCTGTAGTTGCTCCATCGTAAGTATCTTTAAGCGTTACATTGATGTCTTTCAATGCTTTATTCTTATAAGTCACTTTTCCGGAAACGGTAATTTGCGACCATAAACTGATTCCAATTACTAAAGTTAATAAGCTAAAAAGTTTACGTTGAGTTTTCATATGACTTAATTTTGACTCAAAGATATTTCGGCGAATGATAATATTAAATTAATTATGACCGAACCGTAGATATTGCTAACCGAATGGTAAATGTTTCACGTAAAACATTGACTTTATAATATTGGCTTTAAATTTGTTATATCGGAAAAATAATAATTAACTTTAAACAAATAAACTTTTTATAATGAAAAATCTAATACTTATTGGTATTGTGGGACTTACACTAGCTTCTTGCAAAACTATTTCAAAAGAATACATCATTCGTCCAAAATCTCATACAGAGACTCAGGGAACGGCTAATTTCAAGCAAAAAAAAGGTAAAGTCGAAATGGATTTGAGCGTTTTCAAATTAACACCAGGTCTTCACGCTGTTCACATCCACGAATTTGGAAATTGCGGTGCAACAGATGCTTCTTCTGCAGGCGGACATTGGAATCCTTCAAAAGACGACCACGGAAAATGGGATACAGAACATTTCCATATGGGAGATATTGGAAACCTAGATGCTAAAAAAGACGGTCGGGCACGATTGGTCTTTACCACTGATAAATGGTGTCTTGGTTGTGATGACCCAATGAAAAATATCATTGGAAAGGCCATTGTAATCCACGCAGGAGTTGATGATTTCCATACGCAACCGACTGGAAATGCGGGCGGAAGAGTTGGGTGTGTCGAGATAAAATAGGTTAGACTTTTGAGAAAATAGACTGATAGATGATAGATTCTAAACAGAAAGTCTTTTATCTATTAGTCTAAAAAACTATATTTCAAAACTTTGGAAAGCATCAATGATATGATGAATTTCCAAAGTTTTTTGTTTGTTTGGAAGTACCGAAATAATATCAAACCGGATTTCTTTATCAATATTATTTTCCTCAATGAAATAATTGGAAGCTGATATTAACAATTTGATTTTCTTCTTGTTAACTGCTTCTTGAGGTTCCAGAAAAGCATCGGTATTTCTGGCTTTTACTTCTACGATAATTATTTGATTTTCAAATTCCGCAATGATATCAACTTCTGCTTTGAGGTAACGGAAATTGCGAACCAAAATTTTATATTGATTCTTAACTAAAAAATCAACTGCTAAATCTTCAGCTATTTTGCCAAAATCGTTGTGGTCAGCCATTGTAGATTACGATTGATGAAATTCAACAATAACTTTTTTACCAACTTTCAGATTGATTTCTGAGCCAATTATCAACGGTCTGTTATCAAAAATATGTCCGTTTGGAAAGCCAAAAACTGTTGGAACATCATATTTGGAGACTCTGTCAGCAATTAATTGATAAGCAAATGAATCGAAGGATTCTTCATATTCTTTGTTCTCGGTTTCTTTTCCCATATTGGTCATTCCTCCAATGATTAATCCTTTGATTTTTTTGAAAACGTCCGCTAATTCCAGACTCATTATCATTCGGTCCAGCGCATAAAAATTCTCGCCAATATCTTCTATGAATAAAATTTTATCTGTGAAATCAAAGGAATAACTGGTTCCTAAAAGTGCATAAACCAACGCAAGATTTCCACCAACCAGAATTCCGGAAGTCTCTCCTACTCTATTATTTGGATTTGAATCTATTTTATAATTGAGTTTCTTGCCTTTCAGAATATCAAAAATCAATTCATAACTTTCTTCTGTAACGCCAAAACTTGAAGTTTTAATGGTTTGTCCGTGGATAGATGCAAAACCTTTTTTCAACAAATAGCTTTGAATAACCGTATTGTCAGAATAACCGATATAACATTTTGGATTTTTCTTGAACTCAGTTAGTTTCAAATCCTGCAAAAGATGCTGACAACCATAACCACCTCTTGAAGTCCAGACTGCAGAAATCTCTTTGTCATTTAAAGCCCAATTGATATCGTTTATTCGCTGTTTCTCGGTTCCGGCGTATGAATAGCCGTTTTGGTATTTTGTGTAGAGATTTTCGCCTAAAATAGGTTCGTAACCTTTGGATTTGATTAATTCTAAAGTTTTTTCCAATTGCGGAATCTCAACAGAACCTGCCGGTGAAATAATGGCTATTTTATCTCCTTTTTTGAGCGGTTTTGGGAAAATAATATTTTGCATTTGTGTATTTTTGATGTATTTGATTTAACGCAAAGGTCGCAAAGATTTTTTTATTTTATTGAAAATATTTTAGGGTCACAAAGACGCTTCGCTCAGCAAAAATTCTCAAGTTATTTTGTCATTGCATAGGAATCTCATCCATTTAGATTCATACTGAATGACAAAATTGGGTTTATATGTTAACCGTCGATTTATGTTGAATCTGCAACCCGACTTGAACTATTGAGCCCTTCGACAAGCTCAGGATAAACTACAGGCGGATAAGTTGTCCAAATAATTCTACTTAATCTTCGGCTGCTGTTTTTCTGCTCGTTCTAATTTCTCGTCGAACTTATTGAACTTTTTGAAGCTTTGAAGGAAAATAAAAAAACTGAATAATATCAAAATACAACCTACTGCTTTCCTTATTTTATTGGCTACTCTTTGATTAAGCTTATCGTGGAATTGCTTTGCTAAAAGAATTTTGGAAAGGTCTATAAGAAGATATGTTCCAATTACAATCCCAATGTAAAGGACAAAATCCTGAACTCTCGGATATTCTTTCCGAACAGAAAGAACTGTTACTAACCAAAAAAGAACAACACCAATGTTAAGTAAATTGAGTAAAAAGCCGTTAAGGAAGGTTTTGAAATAATTCTGATCGATGAGTTTTTCTTCGCCTTCGATATGCATTTTGGTTCTGGAAAGCAACATATAAATGGCATAAATCAAGATGAGAAACGCCGAAATCCGGTAAAATCCGGGATGTTTATCAATAAGACTTACCAAATCAGCGCTGGCGTAATAACTGACAACGATACAAAGTAAATCAGCAGAAACTACTCCGATATCCAAAGCAATGGCGTGTCTTGGACCGCGGGAAAAACTGGTTTCTATCAGTAGGAAAAAAATAGGTCCAATAAAGACCAAACTTAGCATTATTCCTAATCCGACAGCGTATAAAATGAGTTCGAGCATTTTTTTTAAATTTCAGAACCGGCTGTAAAAATAGAGATTTAAAATTTAAGATACTCTGATAAATTGAAGTTAATATAACTTATCTCGCAGATTTTGCTAATTGAGCAGATTTTTATTGATATTCTAAATCTGTAAAATCAAAATAATCTGCGAGAGTTTTTCTAAGGTTATAAAATTGAATCTCAGTAAGAAATTAATTCTAATTGACAATCTTAAAATCCAGTTGCTTAGCAATCAAATTAGCTTTTACAACTTTTATTTTTACCTCGTCTCCAAGTTGATAAGTATTGCCTGTTCTTGAACCGATAATCGCATAATTTTTCGCATCCAAAGAATAAGAATCGTCCACTAAATCGCGCAGTTTTATCATTCCTTCTGCTCCATTTTCCGGAATTTCTACCCAGAAACCATATTCTGCAACACCGGAAATAACACCTGAGAAAACTTCGCCAACGTGGTCTTCCATAAATTTGACTTGCATAAACTTGATGCTTTCTCTTTCCGCTTCAGAAGCTAATCTTTCCATTGCTGAACAATGTTTTGCCTTCTCTTCCACTTCCTCTTTATTTGGCGATTTTCCACCGTCCAAATAATGCTGTAACAATCTATGCGCAATCAAATCCGGATAACGACGAATTGGCGATGTAAAGTGCGAATAATATTCGAAGCCAAGTCCGTAATGTCCAATCGGGTCTGTGGAATAAACCGCCTTGCTCATACTTCTCATTGCCAAAGTTTCAATCATATTTTCTTCGCCTTTGCCTTTGACATCACTCAATAATTTATTCAAAGATTCAGCGACTTTTTGGGTATTTGCCAAATCCATTTTGTAACCGAAAGTTCTTACGAAATCTCGCAAAGCGGTTAATTTCGCTGGGTCTGGGTCATCGTGAATTCTATAAATGAAAGTGTTTCCAGTTGGTTCATTTCTTTTATTTAATGAAATGAATTCGGAGACTTTTTTATTCGCCAAAAGCATAAATTCTTCAATCAAGTGATTGGAATCTTTACTGACTTTAAAGTAAACGCCAATCGGTTTGTTATTTTCATCCAGATTGAATCTCACCTCGCTCCTATCAAACGTAATCGCACCATTTTTGATACGTTCCGCTCTCATTATTTTGGCTAATTTATCCAGCTGAAGAATTTCCTCAACCAAGTCTCCTTCTCCAGTTTCTATTCTTTCCTGAGCTTCTTCGTAAGCAAATCTTCTGTCCGAATGGATAACTGTTCTACCAAACCATTGTTTATGGATTTTCGCATCTTCATCCAGTTCGAAAACGGCTGAGAAAGTGAATTTATCTTCATTTGGTCGCAAAGAACAAACATCGTTACTCAAAACTTCCGGAAGCATCGGCACTACTCTATCAACCAGATAAACTGAAGTTGCTCTGTTATAAGCTTCTTCATCCAAAATCGTCCCAGGTTTCACATAATGAGAAACATCCGCAATGTGAACGCCGATTTCCCAAAGTCCATTTTCTAATTTTCTAATAGACAAAGCATCATCAAAATCTTTAGCATCTTTCGGGTCAATCGTAAATGTCAGAATATCACGCATATCCCAACGTTTTGCGACTTCATCTGCATTGATACTTCTGTCGATTTGGTCTGCATCGTGTTCCACTTCTGGTGGGAAATTGTAAGGCAAACCATATTCTGCTAAAATCGAATGAATTTCTGTTTCGTGGTCTCCTGGAGCACCAAGAACAGTTGTGATTTCACCTTCTGGGTTTTTGCTTCCAGGTTTCCATTCCAGCATTTTTACGATCACTTTATCGCCATCTTCTGCGCCATTAAAATGGTTTTTGGAAATGAAAATATCAGTATTCAATTTCTTCTTATCCAAAACAACAAATCCGAAATCTTTGTCCGAAATCTTCTGAAAAGTTCCAACAAAAATTTCTTTTGCTCTTTCCAAAACTTCTACCACAGAACCCTCCAGCTTTTTGCCTTTGAAATTGTAAGTAACAATCAGGACTTTGTCGCCTTGTAAAGCATCTTTTACATTTTTCTGATGGACGAAGATATCATCATTGATTCCTTCCACTTTTACATAAGCATTTCCGGATTGATTGAAATCTATAACACCTGTCAAAGTCCCTTCTATATTGAGGTTAACAATATATTTTCCTTTCTCAGTTTCTTTGATTTTCTGACTTGCCAAGAGTCTGTGAAGCGCCTGAATTACCAGCTCTCTTTGTCTTGGATTTTTATAATCTATACCTTCCGCAATCTGTTTGTAATTGTAGATTTTAGAAGTTTTCTGATTCATAAAACGAATAATTTTCCTTCCGATATCCAGAAGTTTTTGGTCGTTTTTATGACTTATATGTTTTTTGTTTTTCATTGTTTAAAATTTAAAATTCATCTTCATTTGTATCCAATAACAATAATCCTAAAACAGGATTTAATTTTTATTAAAGATAAAATAAAATAGGGGAGTTTGGGGAAACCTTTGTATTAATTTATGGTTTCGTGAGAAAGAACTTTCTCTGTGAAATGCGTTGCAAAGATACAACTTTATTAATAATTGGATTTTTTCATCTTAATTCAAATAAAAAAGACTTACAAAATTGTAAGTCTTTATATCTAGCAGAATGCGATTTTATCAACTCGGTTCTGATGTCTTCCACCTTCGAAATCAGTTGTGAGGAATTTATCTACAATCTCGAAAGCCAATTCTTTTGAAATGAATCTCGCCGGAATCGAAATCATATTCGCATCATTATGTTGTCTTGCAAGAGAAGCAATTTCCGGCATCCAACAAAGTGCACATCTTATTTTCTGATGTTTGTTTGCTGTGATTTGAACACCATTTCCACTTCCACAAACTAAGATTCCTAATTCGTTTTCTCCTTTTTCCACAGAACTTGCAGCAGGATGTACAAAGTCGGGATAATCTACAGAATCAGTAGAGTAGGTTCCAAAATCCTGAACTTCATATTTACCTTCGAGGTATTTTTTTATCAATTCTTTGTACTCAAAACCGGCGTGGTCTGCGGCTATTGCAATCTTTTTCATTTTTATTTACTTATTATTTTTAATGGTAAAATGGAATCTCTTATAAGCGATTTCATTTCCTTTTTTTAATTATTCATTTATTTCAGTATAAAATTACTACATATTTTGCAATTGTTGTCACTATATTTTAATAGAATTAATAATAATATCTTATATTAAGTAATTATATATCAACATAATTAATATTATAATATATAAAAATCAAACAATTTTTGATATTATTAATTAATAGATAATAGATTGTTAGAAATTGTTAGAAAACCTGTGGATAACTTCTTTTAAATAATTCTTTTAATTGTAAAACAAATTTTGTAATGAAAACTGTCGACAAATATTTTAACAAAATTTTTAGAAAACTTTTATTGGAGATTCCCTTCATTTATCCGCAAGATGGTTTTGAATAATGAGTTGATTTTAAATTTATCAACAATTGTTGATAACATCATTAATCTATTGATTTAAAGAACATTAGAACTGTTAAAAAAGTCTTAATTAATCTACATTTATTGTGATAAAATATTTAAGATTTATTTATCCCCATACTCTCGTCTACAACAATAAACTACAATCTTATTTTTTTTAAAAAGAAAAAAAAAGTTGTTTATGATTGTAAGAAAAGTTTGTGGAATTTTTTTGAGAATAAAATTTCCGAAAGGAAGGAATAAGTTTTAAATTTGTGAAACAAAGAGAGGAGGAGTGATTTCAAATCTCAATAAAAACCTTAAATATATTTTAAATGAAAACAATTAAAGATTTCGATTTTAAAAACAAAAAAGCTTTAATAAGAGTTGATTTCAATGTTCCTCAGGATGAGAATCTTAATGTGACAGATAATACAAGAATCGTTGCTGTAAAACCTACAGTTGATAAAATCTTGGCTGACGGTGGTTCTGTTATATTAATGACGCACCTTGGGAGACCAAAAGGAGAGGTGAATGACAAATATTCTCTTAAACACGTTTTGAGCGAAGTTTCTAAAGTTCTTGGTCAGGATGTTAAGTTTGTGGTGGAATCAGTAGGAGAGAAGGCTGAACAGGCTGCTGCTGAACTTCAGGCTGGAGAAATTTTATTACTGGAAAATCTACGTTTTCATAATGAAGAAGAAAAAGGTGATGAAGCTTTTGCAGAAAAGCTGTCTAAATTAGGTGATGCTTACGTGAATGATGCCTTCGGAACTGCTCACAGAGCACACGCTTCTACAGCTGTAATTGCTAATTTCTTTCCTTCTACTAAATTTTTCGGTTTACTAATGGAAAAAGAATTAGTAGCGATTGATAAAGTTCTAAAATCTGGTGAAAAGCCTGTAACTGCGATACTTGGAGGTTCTAAAGTTTCTACAAAAATTACGATTATAGAAAATATTCTACCTGCAGTTGATAACTTAATTATTGGTGGTGGGATGTCTTTTACGTTTATCAAAGCGCTTGGTGGAAAGATAGGACAATCTATTGTTGAAGATGATAAATTGAATCTTGCTATAGAAATTTTGGCTAAAGCAAAAGAACATAACGTAAATGTTTATCTTCCTACGGATGTTGTAATTGCAAATGATTTTAATAATGATGCAGAGAGAAGAGATGCTGATATTAACGAGATTCCTGAAGATTGGCAAGGTTTGGATGCAGGTCCAAAATCTAGAGAAATCTTTAACGATGTTTTGATGAATTCTAAAACAATTCTTTGGAATGGACCTATCGGAGTTTTTGAAATGTCAAATTTTGCTGCTGGAACTAAAGCTTTAGGAGATAGTATTGCAGAAGCTACCAAATTGGGTGCTTTCTCATTAGTTGGAGGAGGAGACAGTGTTGCATTTGTAAAACAATTTGGTTATTCTGATAAAGTGAGTTATGTTTCAACTGGAGGAGGAGCAATGTTAGAAAGTTTGGAAGGCTTAGAACTTCCAGGAGTTGCTGCAATTAACAAATAGAAATTTACTTTTCTACATAAATTAAAAAACCGACAATTTTTGTCGGTTTTTATTTTGTCTATACTTAAATAAGTTTCAGTAAAAATTTTTTAAGCGATTCTCAGGGATTTCAAATGAAAATCAAATATGACTTATATTTTTCCAAATTTTTTAAATTATTAACAATTTTCAAACATTATGTCTAGAAATTACGTTTTAGAATTATAGTAAAAATCTTTTTTCTTTGAGATCTATTATTAAACTTTAAAAATTAGTTCTAAAAAATTTTATATAAAAATTATCTTCAAAATGTTTAATTTTTAGTTCAATTTTTTTCAAGTCCTATTTATTAATAGAATAGGAGTATTATTTTATTTAAAATATATTTTGGGTTTTATACGATTGTTATATAATTCTCTGGATGATACAGTAATTTAATTTTTACCTTTTCTGTGTAAATGTATTTTATTTAATAGGAGTTTTTAAAGTTTATTCTTTTAAATAATAAAAACCGACTTATTAATTGTCGGGTTTTATTTTCTTTATACTTGAATAAGTTTTAATAAAAATTTTTTAAGCGATTCTCAGCGATTTAAATTGAAAATAAAAAATGACTGAAATTTTGCTAAATTTTGTATTTATTAACAACTTTTGCACAAAATGGTTAAAAATTGACCTTCATAAATATATCAAAAATCGATTTTCTATTTTTTTTCGATAATATATATCAAACTTGAAAATTCGTTCGAAAAAAGTGCTTTTACATTAGAAATCGTTCCGTGAAACACAGCTTTTAGCCAAAAAAGAGGTGATTTCTTATATTTTTCACTCAACATCGAGATATAAAATGAATCGAGTAGGAGAGGTTTGATTTTTCTTAATTTCCAATCTGGATTTTTAGAAATCAGATTTTCCATTCCATTTTTTGAAAAATGATAGATGTGTCTTGGTACATCATACGCTGCCCAAAATTCTTTATAGTGTTTCGCATCATAAGAAGTTGGATTTGGAACAGCAATAATTAATAATCCTTTTTCATTTAATTTCTGGTGAAAAGCTTTTAACATCTCGCTTTGATTTTCGATATGCTCGAAAACGTGCCAAAGAGTAATTGCATCTAAGCTCTGATTGTCAATTAAGTTTAAATCATCAATAATTTTTGCTTTTTGAGTTTTATTGATTGTTGCATTTCTGGCATCTGAATCTGGTTCAAATCCAAAAGTTTGAAAATCATTTTCAATATATTTTACAAATTCTCCGGCTCCGCAACCATAATCTAAAACGTTAGAACCTTTTTTAATTCTATCAATAAGTATATTTTTTTTGTATTGAAGATTAAAAGACTGTAGAAATTTATAAAGTTTTTCTTTCAAACTTCCCGAATCCTGATAATGCGAAATATAATCTTCGCTCTCATAATATTTTGAAATATTAGATGGAATAGGAGAGGTTTTGAAAACACCTTTTGTTTCTGTTTCTACAATTTCAAATTCTTCTTGTGTAAGAAAATGGTCTTTAATTTTCATATTTTAATTCAAAGTTTAAAGTTCAACATTCAAAATTTCAAACTCGAAATACTGAACTTTTAATGCTAAATGTTTCACGTGGAACATTGCTAATTATCTTCCTAAATAAATCAACAAAACATTAATATCTGCTGGTGAAACACCACTGATTCTTCCTGCTTGAGCAATGGTTTTAGGTTTTACTTTCGCCATTTTTTGTTTAGCTTCAGCAGAAAGAGAGGTGATTTTGGAATAATCAAAATCTTCAGGAATTCTAATAGTTTCTAATCTATTTAGTTTAGCAACATTTTCCTTTTCTTTCTCTATGTAACCTTTGTATTTGATATTGATTTCTGCCTGTTCTCTTACTTCATCTTTGTAAGTTGAAGCAACATCTTTTATTGCCTCAATTGCTTCTAATCTTTCCAAAGTCATATTAGGACGTGTTAAGATTTGAGCTGCTCTGTAAGCTTGGTCAACAGGAGAGGATTCAATTGTTTCAAGAATAGGATTAATAATTCCTGGTTTAAGCGAAGTTTCTCTTAGAAATGCCTCTAATTCTTCACTTTTAGCGATTTTTTCTTCAACTTTTCTAAGTCTGTTTTCTTTAGCTAAACCAAGCTTATAAGCCTTTTCAGTTAATCTGATATCCGCATTATCTTGTCTTAAAAGCAATCTATATTCTGCTCTGGAAGTGAACATTCTGTAAGGTTCTTCAGTTCCTTTTGTAATCAAATCATCAATTAAAACTCCGATATAAGCTTCATCTCTATTTAAAATAAATTCTCCTTTATCGTGAACTTTATTATGAGCATTGATTCCTGCAATTAAACCTTGTCCTGCAGCTTCCTCATAACCCGTTGTTCCATTAATTTGACCAGCAAAATAAAGGTTTTCAACCAGTTTTGTTTCTAAGGTATGGTTCAGTTGGGTAGGAGGGAAGTAATCGTATTCAATAGCATAACCTGGTCGGAAAACTTTTACGTTTTCGAAACCTGGAATATGTTTCATCGCTTTGATTTGAACATCTTCTGGAAGTGAAGAACTGAATCCATTCACATAGATTTCCACAGTTTTCCAACCTTCTGGTTCCACAAATAATTGATGTCTGTTTCTCTCAGCAAAACGGTTGATTTTATCTTCAATACTTGGACAATATCTTGGGCCTAAACTTTGAATTGTTCCATTAAACATCGGACTTCTGTCAAATCCTTCACGTAAAATATCGTGTACAGTTTCGTTTGTATAAACGATATGACAGCTTAATTGTTTGGTTAACTTAGGTGTGTCTAAATAACTGAATTTCTGAGGATTTTCATCGCCTTTTTGTTCTTCCATTTTGGAATAATCTAAGCTTCTTCCGTCCACTCGAGGAGGAGTTCCAGTTTTCATTCTACCAGCTTCAAAACCTAAAGAAACTAATTGTTCAGTAATTCCAAAAGCTCTTGGTTCTCCCATTCTTCCACCGCCTAATTGTTTGTCTCCAACGTGAATTAATCCATTCAGGAAAGTTCCGTTCGTTAAAACAACAGATTTAGCTTTGATTTCGATTCCAAGAGAAGTTATAACACCTGCAACTTTGTTATTTTCGATGATGAGTTGCTTTACCATATCTTGGAAAAAGTCAAGATTAGGTGTGTTTTCAAGTGCTAAACGCCATTCTTCTGCAAACATCATTCGGTCATTTTGTGTTCTTGGAGACCACATTGCAGGACCTTTGGAGAGATTCAGCATCTTGAACTGGATTGCAGACTTATCCGCTACAATGCCAGAATAACCTCCCATTGCATCTATTTCTCTTACAATTTGTCCTTTTGCAATTCCTCCCATTGCAGGATTACAGCTCATTTGTCCAATGGTTTGCATATTCATTGTAACAAGGAGTGTTTTTGAACCAAGATTGGCAGCAGCAGCAGCAGCCTCGCAACCTGCGTGACCAGCTCCAACTACAATTACGTCGTATATTTCGCTTATCATATTCTATATTTTAAAGGTAATGTTTCACGTGGAACATTGACCGTAATATTGGAACTAGCCCCGAGTGAATCAA
The DNA here is from genome assembly GCF_003385395.1 of Epilithonimonas hispanica. Classification (GTDB taxonomy): domain Bacteria; phylum Bacteroidota; class Bacteroidia; order Flavobacteriales; family Weeksellaceae; genus Epilithonimonas; species Epilithonimonas hispanica. The sequence continues at coordinate 36,446 of NZ_QNUG01000005.1, forward strand.
TATTATTTATTTTATTGAATCGTCGAAGCTCATTCTTCGCTTTGTAGCGGTTACCCCGCAACTAGCTTTTGGAAAAACATTGGCGTGAGGAGTATGAGCGGAAAGCGGGAAATAGCTCCTAAAAATTTTTAAATTGATTGATATAAAAATCTTCTTTTGCTCGCATTTGGGTTTGTTCTTCCTCGGTTTTATCCTTGTATCCGCAAAGATGAAGAATCCCGTGAGCCAAAACGCGATTGAATTCTGATTCAAAGTTTTGAGATAGGGTAGAGGCGTTGTCCAAAATGCGCGGCAAAGATACGAAAATATCTCCCGAAATGGTTTTTCCCTTCACATAGTCAAATGTGATGATGTCTGTGTAATAATCGTGATCGAGATAATCTTGATTAACCTTAAGAAGATAATCGTCATCACAAAAGATGTAATTGATTTCTCCAGGCTTTTTGTTTTCTGAAATAATAAGGTTTTCCAACCATTTTGAAGTGTCTGGATGAATATCTCGAGAATCGATATTTTCGAAAAAATAGTTTATCATTTTATTAAAACCAATGTCCTAAAATGACACTGAATACGCCTTTATGTTTGTTAAGTGATTTGCTGTAATTGATTTTTATCTGTCCAAATGGTGATTTGTAACCTGCCGTAAGTCCAACAGAGCTGTAATTAAGTTTCGCTGCTTCTTCGAATTTTATAGAACTGAACATATTTGCCAAACTGAAATTACCAACTAAAAAATAGTTTTTGCTAAATCTCAACTGGAAATCATTGGATGCAATAAAAATATTGTTATCTGACAAAGAAGCGAATTGATAGCCATTCAATCTTTTGAAATTGACAATAGATTGTTCAAAAATCCCACCAACTCTGTATTTATAAAATGATGGCAGAGTTTCTTCTCCAATAGTAATTCCTCCATAAAGATTTAAACGATAAGTGAACATCTTTGATATAAAGAAATTCATTTTGATATCCGCTTTGATAGTAATTGGTTTTTTCTCTAAGTCTGAATTGAAAAGGTCTATAATTTTTCCTTCAGCATTAAGATAAAATCCTCTTGTTGGGAAATCTTTATCGTTTTGAGTATCGCTTTTCAAAAATAAATATGGACTTAGGTATTTTTCTACATTTTTGTTGGTACCATTCATATTACTTTCAAAATAATCATGACTGATACCTCCGCCAATTGCAAATTTGTCTTTCCATACAGATTGCAAAAAGATCTCGTTTCTGAACCAATCCCAAGTTTCTGTGATATTATTATCAAAGTTTTTGAGATCAAAAGTCATCCCTGTAGAATAAATTCCAAAACCTGGAATGTAACCGTTATCAATAAAATAATTAAAATAATATCGAGGATTATCTCCAATCACAACATCAACTGACAAGTTTGAATTTCTAAAAAGAAGACGTTTTGCAGAATAATTAAGCAAAAGTCCAGTCTTGAAAACTTCGTCATAATGAAGTCCAAATTTCAAAAAATGGCGAGAATCGTCCTCGGTAACATATAGTTTAAGATAACTTCCATTATTTTCCTGAACGATGTCGTAATTGATAAACTTATAATTGTTGGTTGCATACAGTTTATCAATCATCTTGTTGATGCTTCCATAAGTCTGCATAGAAGGCAATGTAAGCCCCATTTTTCCACGAACATAGTTGGACTTATATATTCTGCCATTTTCCACGACAAGACTGTCTATTTTGTAAACACTGGAATAGATTGGATTGATAGAAGACCTTACCCTTTGGAAATTACGTTTGGGTAATTCGTTCAAAATATCAACATATTTTTGAGCTTCTACATAACCGCTGTCAAGGATTTTTCGTTTGTCATCGTAACTTGTAGCAGTCATTCCTGTAAGGTTCGGTTTGATATTGATATCGGTGTATTTATATTGATTTTTCGTTTCTTTTTGAATCCCGAAATCAATGATTTGATTCAGAATAGAAATAATGTTGTTCAGGTTTTCACGCTTTGCTAAAGGTTGATTAAGGTCAACGCCAATCACGATATCAATTCCCCTATCTTTAAGAGGTTTTGAAGGAAAATTAACCGTCATTGCGCCGTCAACATAAAGACTATCTCCAATTTTTACAGGGTCTAAAAGCGAAGGAAAAGCAGAGCTAGCCATAATGGAAGAAACCAAATCTCCCTTTTCAAAAATTTTCATTTCGCCACTTTCAAGATTGGTTCCAATACACATAAACGGAATTGGAAGCTTGGAAAAATTATCAATATTGGATACATTTCTAAGCAATTCTTTCAACATATAAACATTTCTCTGTCCCGTACTAATGGAAGATGGAAAAGAAATTTTTCCGTTTTTAAGAGGAACTGTGAACAGATATTTATCGACATTTTTATTGAAAAAACTGGTTTCCTGTCTTGTTTTAGGTTCTGTTATTAAGGAATAAAAATCCGTATCCATTACAATTTTCTCAATATCTTTACCTGTGTAGCCGGAAGCGTATAAACCGCCGACAATCGCACCCATACTTGTTCCGGAAATATAGTCGATTTTAACGCCAAGAGAATCTAAGACTTTCAAAACTCCAACGTGCGTAAAACCTTTTGCGCCTCCACCGGAAAGAGACAATCCAATTCTCGGATTTTTGGGAATGACAAGATTTTCTTTTACCTGAGAATAACTCATCAGATAAGCGAGAAAGGTAACCAAATAAAAGAGTTTCTTAGTCATTTGTTAATTTTTTATATAGATTCTTTTGACTCTTGGAGAAATCGAAGTTAATACTTCATAAGTAATTGTACCACAATATTTTGAAAATTCTTCAAGTGTTGGGTTTGAATTAAAAATCGTTACAGAATCGCCTTCTTTTGCAACAACATTATCTACATCAATCATCATCATATCCATACAAATACTTCCGACAATTGGACTAAGTTTATTATTAATTCCAACATTTCCAACTTTATTTCCAATTAATCTCGGAATTCCGTCTGCATAACCAACCGGAATTGTCGCAATTTTGGTATCGTGTTCAGCTTTGAATCTTCTACTATAACCAACTGATTCTCCTATTTTAACTTCTGAAATTTGTGAAATTACAGTTTTAAAACTAACAGAATGTTGAAGTTGTTTTTTAATGTCAGGATTCGAAGTTTCTCCAATCATTCCGATTCCAATTCTTACCATATTGTATTGATAATCAGTATAATTGGTGATTCCGGAAGAATTTAAGATATGTCTTATTGGCTGATAACCCAATTTTTCAATCAAATAACTCGAATTTTTTTCAAATGTTTTTAATTGATTCAAAGTAAATTCTTTTTCGTCAGGCATGTCAGAAGAAGATAAATGACTAAAAATACTCTGAACTTTGACATTCATCGAGTTTAATTTTTCAATTAATTCATCTAATTCAAAATCCTTAAAACCAAGGCGATGCATTCCTGTTTCCAGCTTGATATGAATCGGATATTTCTGTTGATTTCCAGATTTTATCAATTGTTCATTGAATAATTCTAAAACCCGAAGACTGTAGATTTCGGGTTCCAGATTATATTCAATAACGCTGTCGTAGCTGTGCTGTTCAGGATTCATCACAATTATCGGAGTTGTGATTCCTTTTTTTCTTAATTCAACACCTTCGTCTGCAAATGCAACACCAAGATAATCAATATGATGATGTTGGAGAAATTCGGAAATTTCATAACTTCCTAAACCATAAGCATTTGCTTTTACCATTGCCATCATTTTAGTTTCAGGTTTTAGCAAAGATTTATGGAAATTAATGTTATGAAGAATGGCGTTGAGATTGATTTCCAAAACTGTATCGTGTTTTCTGAGTTCAAGAATTTCTTTGATTTTTTCAATCTCGAATTTCCTTGCACCTTTCAGAAGAATGACTTGGTTTTCTAAATCATTAATGACTTTACTTTCAATGAATTGATTGGTATTATTAAAAGTAAAAGTTTCAGAATTAAATAATTTATAAAACGAGCTAATTTCCTCGCCAATCAAGAAAACTTTATCGAATTTTTGTTCGTTAACCAGCTCAGAAACTTCAGAATATAGTTCTTCCGAATTCTCATTAGAATCCAAAATATCTGTTAGAATCAGAGAGTTTTTAGGTTTGTTATATTCGCCGATAAACTGAAAAGCAATTTTCAAAGAATCCAAATCCAGATTGTATGAATCATTGATAATCAAATTATTTCTAATTCCTTCGATGCTTTCAAGACGCATTTCAATCGCTTTGAGTGCATCGATTTTTTCTTTGATTTGAAGATTTGGCAAGTTGAACTCTTTCAGAATTCCAATCAAAGCCAAAACATTTGTTAAAGTCGCTTCATCTCTTTGATTAATTGGTAAAGAAAATTCTTCCTCAAAATATTTGATTTTAATATCCTGAGTTCGGTCATTAACATCAGACATTATCGTAATATTATTATTACTTTTTAATCCGTATGATATTAATTTTTTACTTGAATATAATTGATTGATTAATTTGTTTGTCAATTCGTTATCAGAATTAAAAAATATAATTTCTGATTGTTTGAATAACTTCAATTTCTCATTAATTAATTCTTCTTCAGAACTGAAGTTTGCTGAATGAGCAGTTCCAATATGTGTCAATAATCCAATCTTTGGATGGAAAACATTTTCCTGTTTTTCCATTTCGTCCGGCTTGGAAATTCCAACTTCGAAGATTCCTAATTCGTGCTTTTTATCGATTTGCAATATTGATAAAGGCAAACCGATTTGAGAATTAAAACTTTTCGGACTTTTAACTGTAACAAACTCATTAGAAAGACATTGATAAAGCCATTCTTTCAGAATCGTTTTTCCGTTACTTCCGGTAATTCCAATCGAATTGATATCAGAATGTTCAAAATGATATTTGGCAAGTGTTTGCAAAAACTCAACGGAATTTTCTGTAATGATTTGATTGATAGAAGAATTGTCGATTTTATTTTCAGTAATAATAGTATCAATTCCTTTTTCGATAACAGTTTCTATATATTTCTGTCCGGAATTTTTTTTGGTGCTTATCGCAAGAAACGCAGTATTTTTTGTAGAATAAATCGTTCGGCTGTCAAACGCCAAATTTTTGATTTTGATATCTTGATTTCCAACGATTTCCGATTTTGTTATTTCGGATATTTGTTTTAAAGTGTAATTCACTTTTCAGTAATTGTTTTGTAATTAGAATCTGGATTTCGAAAATTATTAATCATATTCAAAAGATTGATTTGATTTCCTGCAATCTCATAAATAATAGAATTATGTTTGGTAATCAATAATTTATGAAAATCCGTATCTTCATATTTCTGATGAATTAAATTCCCATTTTTAAGCAATGAAATTTTTCTCTCCAGAATCTCATAAAAATCTTCCAATACATCGAATCCCCAATTTTCTATAAGAAAATCTTCCAGATTTTCTAAATCTGACTTCGCTCTATTTGTCCAAAAGATGTTCATTTCTCTTTCTTGCAATTCTTTCTTTTGCTTCACTCATAACAACAGAATGTTCGGTTATTCTGCCGTTTTTAACATCTTCCAAACCTTCGTCAATAGCCTTTAGAATATCATCTTTTGAAGTAACTTCAGGGTCGATAATTTCCGCAATCTTGAGCAACTCTTCCGGATTGAATTTCTTTTCTTTCATTTTTCTAAAAAATGTAGGTTCAGAAATTCCGCTTTTCTCAATGATATATTTGATTTTAAAAGGAGAGTTCTTCAAAATCTCATCAATGGAATTACTTATTTTTATATAATTTTTAATTTCTAATATCATTTTGTAAGAGTTTTTACTATTAAAATTTAAACAAATTTAATTAAAATAATGATATTAATCTTTATTGATTCTCAAAACTTCATCCACAAAAACTCTTCTGCTCACAGCATCGTAAGCTTCAGTTTCTCCAAGTTCCACCAATTCTGTTCCTGCAGAAGTTCTCATTGAATAATTGGCAAGATTTCCTGTTCTTTTACATATTGCGTGCACTTTGGTCACATATTCAGCAGTTGCCATAAGATTGGGCATTGGTCCAAAAGGACGACCAAGAAAATCCATATCCAATCCTGCAATCACAACCCGGATTCCGTTGTTTGCTAATTGATTAGCTACGTCAACAATGCTTTCATCGAAAAACTGCGCTTCATCTATCGCAACCACATCACAATTAGAGCCCAACAAAAGAATTTCGGAAGGACTTTCCACAGATGTACTTCGGATTTTCGTCTTATTATGCGAAACGACATCTTCATCAGAATATCGTGTATCAATTTTCGGTTTGAAAATCTCGACATTCTGGCCAGCCATTTCTGCGCGACGAAGTCTTCTGATGAGTTCTTCCGTCTTTCCGGAAAACATAGAACCGCAGATAACTTCCATCCAACCGCTTTGTTTGGAATGATTAATTGTATTTTCTAAAAACATTATTAATTTAGCAAAAAATTGTTTTAAAATTATAAAAGAAAAAACTTGATGAAACCTTTTTGGGAACAAAATTGTTCTTAAATTTATAAGCATCAAATTTAAGTAAAAATTAATAAGATATATTATGCAAAATTGGCGGGAATCGTACGATAAAGTTTTCGAAGAGATAAAGAATCTTTTGTCAGAATTATCAAAATCTGATACTTACGAAGATATTTTGATGAAGGAAAATGAAATCAATCAGTTGTATCAAAAATTTTCTTTTCTTAAAGTTTCTCAGAATTTTGAGTTTTCGTCAACCGAAATTGAACCTTTGCAAATTATTGAAAATCAATTAACAAAATCTGATTTAAATTTAATTTCTGTAGAAGATTTTGAAGAAGAAAATAAAGTGGCAGAAATTGTAGTTGAAGAAACCGAGGTTCACGATATTTTTGATGACGTTCCGGAAGTAGAAGAAGTTCATTCTTTTGAAGAAATTAATGCTCAAGAAGATTTGTTTGAAGAACCGGTTTTGGAAAATGAAGCTACAAGTGAAATCATTGAAGTTCAAAATGAAGAACAAATAGATGAAGTAATTTCTGAAATTTCGACTCCGCTTAATGTGGCAGAAGACATCATCAATGAATCCGAAGAAACAATTGAAACACAAACTCCTGAAGAAATTCTTTTAGAAGAAGCAACGGAGAAATTGGAACCGATGCAAGACAGTCAATTCTCTTTCGCAATGGAAAAAGAACAACCAATTGCTGAAGTTTCTAATGATGATTATGAAGCTAGATTAGCTGAAAAAGAAGCTAAACTGAAAGAACTTGAAGAAAACAGAAGAAAAATCGTTGAGTTTTCAGAAGAAAATACTCAGAAAGTTTATGAATCTCAAACTCAAGCAGAATCTCACGATAAGAAATTCAAATTGGCCAATATCAAAGGTTTGAAAATTGCAAAATCTTTGTTCGATGATGACCATTTGGAAGAGGAAGAAAAACCTGTTCCGGTTCAAACTTCGGGAAGTCTTCTAAAAAATAATGTGCCGACAGATTATATGGAAGCGCCGAAACCAAAACCGGAATTCAAGCTGGATTTGAATGATAGAATTGCTTTTTCTCAGTATTTATTTAATGGAAGCCAAAGTGAACTTAACCAAGTCGTTTCCATTCTGAATTCTTTCAATTCTCTGGAAAAAGCTAAGGAATTTTTAAGCGATATCTATTACGAGAGAGATTGGAAAAAGGTGGATAATTATGCACAGAGGCTTTGGACTTTGGTGGAAAATAGGTTTTTGTAGATGAGCGGTATTTTATATTTTGTTCCAACACCAGTTGGAAATCTGGAAGATATGACTTTCCGAGCTGTGAAAGTTCTGAAAGAAGTGGATTATATTTTGTGTGAAGATACAAGAACTTCTGGCGTTCTTCTAAAACATTACGAAATATCTAAACCTCTGAAATCCTATCATTTACATAACGAACATCAAGCTACACAAAAAGTGATTGATGACCTCAAAAATGGTCAAAACATTGCCATCATTACCGATGCAGGAACTCCGGGAATTTCAGACCCAGGTTATCTCTTGGCAAAAGCTTGTGCGGATGAAAATTTGGAAATGATTTGCCTTCCTGGCGCAACAGCGTTGATTCCAGCACTTGTAGTTTCAGGATTACCAAATAATGAGTTTCTTTTTGCCGGATTTCTTCCTCAAAAAAAAGGAAGACAAACTAAATTGAAACAATTGGCTGAAGAAAAAAAGACAATTGTTCTTTACGAAAGTCCGCATAAAATCAATACAACACTTGAACAGATCAAAGAGTTTTTTGGAGAAGAAACTAGAGCAAGTTTAAGTCGAGAGATTTCAAAAAAATTCGAGGAGACTAAAAGAGGAAAAATCAATGAGTTAATTGAATTCTCGAAAAGCAAAACTTTAAAGGGTGAAATTGTTCTGATTGTGAATAATGCATTATGAAAAATAGCAAACTAGATAGAGAAGAGCTAGAAGATTTGGATTATTCTTTTCAGGAATTTGAGAAGCAATACGGAATTCATTTTAATCAAGATGAATTAAATTCCATTGAAAATATTGAAGAATTAACAGAAGCCATTTCAAATAAATTTGATTATGAAAATTCTAGTGATTGTGCTAGTCAACAAGCTTTTTACAAATTGAGAAATGTTCTGGATAAATTGAATATTGGAAATCAAAATATTAAGCCTAGTACAGATTTGGCAGAATTAATTCCAAAAAATAATCGAATTCATAAAGTAAAAGAAATTGAAACCGAATTAGGATTCGAACTTAATGTTCTTCAGCCAAAAAATTGGATTTTTTATTCGGCAATTTTTTTGTGGATAGGAGTAATTTTATTGTTTTTTTTCCACTTCTTTTATGCCTTAATTTTAGCGATTTTTAATTATTATTTTTTTGGTTTTATATTTAAAAAGGGAAAGGAATTTAAAGTATCAACTGTTGAAGGACTCGTTAATAAAGTTGTTATGGAAAATTATTTTAGAGTTAGAAGAACTTCGAATACAATTAATAAAATTGAATTTAAAAAAGTAGTTTTAGAATGGTTTTCGGATAGAATGGATATGGATAAAGAAGAACTAAAATCTGCAAAATTCATTTAAAGTATTATTTTTGCCATATTAAAATTAGAAAACATTATAAAAATATATGGGATTACTACAAGGTAAAGTTGCAATTATCACTGGTGCAACGCGTGGAATCGGGAGAGGAATTGCTGAAGTTTTTGCCAAAGAAGGTGCAAAAATAGCATTCACTTATGCTGGTTCTGTTGAAAAAGCTAAAGAATTAGAATCGGAATTAAGCAAGATAACAGTAATCAAAGGATATCAATCAGATGCTTCGGATTATGATGCCGCTCAAAAGTTGGTTGAGGATGTATTGGCAGAATTCGGAACGATTGATATTTTGGTAAATAATGCAGGAATCACAAGAGATAACTTGATGTTGAGAATGTCAAAAGAAGATTGGGATACAATTATAAAAGTTAATTTGGATTCGGTTTTCAACTTGACAAAAGCGGTTATCAAACCAATGATGAAAGCAAAATCTGGTTCTATCATCAATATGACTTCTGTTGTAGGTGTAAAAGGAAATGCTGGACAAGCAAATTACGCTGCTTCAAAAGCTGGAGCAATTGGTTTTACTAAGTCTATTGCTTTGGAATTAGGCTCTAGAAATATCCGTTGCAACGCCATCGCACCAGGTTTCATCGAAACTGAAATGACAGCTGCTTTGGATGAAAAGACAGTTCAAGGCTGGAGAGATGGGATCCCAATGAAAAGAGGAGGACAACCAGCAGATGTTGCAAATGCGTGTGTTTTCTTCGCAAGTGAATTATCTTCTTATGTAACAGGTCAGGTTCTGAATGTTGACGGAGGAATGTTGACTTAACAAGTGTTTAACTTTCAGAGATATAAGGCTTTTGATTTATTCAGGAGCCTTTTTTTGTTTCAACCGGTGCTTTATTTTTACTGATTATAAACTGAAAACGAAGTAGGAATTTTTAGAAGTCAGGCTTTCGGGAACGTAGAATTAGTATTAATTTAGTAGTTCTAGAAAAGATTGTAATGAAAGTAGCACTGTTTATTCCCTGTTATATAGACCTTATTTACCCAAAAGTGGGAATAGCCACGCTGGAGCTCTTGGAGCGTTTAGGTGTAGAAGTCACTGTTCCGCTGCAGCAGACCTGTTGCGGTCAGCCCATGGCCAACGAGGGAGACCAGAAGCATTCCGTAAAGACGGAGACTCAGTTTTGCGAAAATTTCAACGATTTGGATTTTGATTATATCGTTGGCCCTGCAGGAAGCTGTGTAAAGCACGTCAAATTTCACATGGATGCCATCCCACAAACCGAAACCGTAAAAGAGATTCGCACAAAAACCATAGAACTGGTGGAGTTTCTGCATGATGTCCTCAAGATTGAGGATTTTCCCTGGGCAGATTTTCAGCATACAGTAGCCATTCACAATTCGTGCAGTTCCATCCGAGGTCTTCATGTAGCCTCCCGGTTTGAATGGCAAGAACCTTACTTTAATAAAACCGAAGATTTGCTGAAAAAAGTAGCGGGTGTAGATGTAAAAACCATAGACCGGCCAGAAGAATGCTGTGGCTTTGGAGGGACTTTCTGTGTTACCGATGAGGCTGTATCTTCCAAGATGGGGCAGGACAAAGTGGCAGACTACACTAGGCACGAGGTAGAATATGTGGTTTCCCCCGATATGTCTTGCCTGATGCATCAGGAAGGGATTGCCAAACGGGAAAAATCCGGGCTGAAATTTGTTCATATTGCTCAGGTTTTGAATAACGGACCTTTTTAAAAAAATCAAATGGGAAAAATAAACGTAGAAGATAATGCGCGCAAGTTCATCAAACAAGATGACGTGCACGAAGCGCAACACGATAAAAACCTCTGGAATGCCGTTATGAAACGCGGCACAGTGGCGTCGCAAATCCCGGAATGGGAAGAACTCCGTAATTTGGCGTCGCAGATCAAAGAACATACTTTGACCCATCTGGACCATTACATAGAGATGTTCGTCGAAAACGCAGAAAAAAATGGGATTACTGTCCATTTTGCAAAAGATGCTGATGAACATAATGCCATTGTCTATGATATTCTGCAGTCCAAAGGAGCCAAGAGGCTCATCAAAAGCAAATCGATGCTGCAGGAAGAATGTGGGATGACACCGTTTCTGGAAAAAAGAGGCATTGATGTTCTGGAAACCGATTTGGGCGAGCGTATTCAGCAGTTATCAGGCGAACGGCCAAGCCATATTGTAATGCCCGCCATCCAAAAAAATACAGAAGATATTGCCAAACTTTTCGCTGAAAAAATTGGGACTGATCCTAATAATGACGATCCAAGTTCTTTGACAGAAGCAATGAGGAACAATGCCCGTCCAAAATTTCTGGTAGCCGATGCAGGGATGACAGGTGCTAATTTTGCTGTTGCAAAAACGGGGACTTTTGTAGTTTGTACCAATGAGGGCAATGCAGATCTCACAGCAAGCCTTCCGCCACTTCACATCGCCAGTATTGGTATCGAAAAATTAGTCCCAAAAGTGGAAGATCTAGGGGTTTTTATAAGACTGTTGTCAAGAAGCGCATTAGGAACGCCAGCAACGCAATATACGTCGCATTTTTCCGGACCGCGGGAAGGTTCGGAGATGCACATTGTACTTACAGATAATGGCAGGAGCAAGCGTTTGTCCCTGGATAAATTTTGGCATTCCCTCAAATGCATCCGTTGTGGCGCGTGTATGAATACCTGCCCTGTCTACAGAAGAAGTGGTGGTTTGTCTTATGGTGCCACCTATTCCGGGCCTATCGGGATTATTTTGGATCCTACATTTGATGAAGATACTTATTCAGAATTGCCATTTCATTCATCGTTATGTGGCTCATGTACAGAGATTTGCCCGGTTCATATCGATATAGCCGATCAGATTATAGAATGGCGGAAAGTGATGATGGAGAAAAAGAAAACACCATTCGGAAGACGTTTGGCTTTTGCTGCTGCGGACATGCTTTTAGGCAATCCAAAAGCTTTTGAAAAGATGGAAAAAGCAGCTTACAATATGACGCACATTTTACCCAAATTCCTGTTGGATAACAGTGCACTAGACCCTTGGGTAGAAGACAGGGAATTGCCGGATATACAAAAAGAAACATTCCGCGACTGGTACAAAAAAAACAGGAAAGAAAATGACTAAAGAGCAATTACTTAGCAGCGTACGATCTAACCTGCAAAACCGAGAAAAAGTTGAATATCCACTAATTCCGGATTACAAAAAACCAGATGCGGATCTCAAGAAAAATTTTGAACAAAGTGCCAAAATAGCCGCCGTTGATGTTTACGATGTTTCATCTGTTGAGGAAGCACAGGCAATCATGTATAAAAAACTTCCCGATGCTAAGGTCACCTGCTCTGCAACACCTGAGTGGATTGGAAATCAGGATATAAAAGTGGAAAACCCTGCAGATCTCAATCATGTAGATTTGGGAATTTTCCGGGCCGAATTTGGTGTGGCGGAGATGGGCATGGTTTGGGTGACGGAAAAATCATTGGTTACCAATTCTTTGGGCTACCTGTCCCAGCATTTGGCCGTTCTGCTGGATCCCACCGACATTACGGAGAATATGCACACGGCTTATCAGAGGGTGCAGTTGCCGGCAGCGCATTATGGTTGTTTTGTTATGGGACCTTCTGCCACGGCGGACATCAATGCCGTTTTGGTGCACGGCGCCCAAGGAGCGCGCACCCTAACTTTATTTTTTCTCAAAAAACCAAGCTTATAGATGACCATAAACGGGAAACAATACAGCAACATCCTTCTGGTTTTTGCACTAGAATCTGAAGCGGGGAACCAATTTGATAACTATAATAAAATCTTTGTAGGAATAGGAAAAGTTAAGGCAACTTATAATCTTATAAAAGCCATTCAGAAAATTAAACCAGATTTGATCATTAATCTTGGAACGGCCGGAAGTACAACTTTTGACAGAGGTAGTGTTGTTAATTGCGGTCGTTTTATTCAGAGAGATATGGATGTCAGAGCGTTGGGTTTTCAGAAGTTTGAAACGCCACTTTCCGGCGAACCAATTCTTCTGGAATATGGATTAAATGTAGAAAATCTCCCCAACGGAATCTGCGGTTCCGGCGACCAGTTTGAAATGGAACATATCAATCCGGAATATAATGTCATCGATATGGAAGCTTTTGCCCTTGCGAAAGTTGCAGAATATGAAAAAATCGATTTTCTCTGTCTGAAATATATTTCTGACGGCGCAGACGGAAATGCAGCCGATGATTGGACGCAAGAGGTCAAAAAAGCATCGATTGCGTTGAGAAGAGAATTAGACAATCTTTAAATAATAAAAAAAGGAACTCAAAACTGAGTTCCTTTTCCTTTTTCATTAATATCTAAGTTTTATTTCAAACTCTCAAAACTACGCTTGATAAAATCTGTCAATTCTTTTCCTTTCAAAAGATTCTGAGATAATTTTGCCAAATCCAAAGCTTGATTAATCATCACATTTTTCTCTTCAACATTATCTTTTTTCAATAATTCCTCAGCGAAATTCGAATTAGAATTCACCACCAAATTATACATCTCCGGGAAACCGCCCATTGCGAACATTCCGCCACCGCCAGTTGCCTGCATATCTTTCATTCTTCTGAAAAATTCTGGCTGAGTCAACGTAAACGGTGCATCTGTAGAGTCCAAATCTTCTAATTGAACAGTGAACTTTGTATCATTAATCGATTCCTCGATTTTTTTCTTCAATGTTTCTTTATCCGAATCATTTAGTTTAGAAATCTTTGGCTCGTCTTTTTTGATTAAGTTATTGATGTGGTCTGCATCAACTCTTGCAAAAGAAACATTCTCTTTTGAAGATTCCAGTTTCTGAATCAAGTGCGGAACAATCGGAGAATCTAACAATAGAACTTCATAACCTTTCTCTTTCGCAGATTCTATATAGCTGTGCTGCTCGTCAGCATTATTAGCATAAAGAATTACAGTTTTCCCGTCTTTATCCGTTTGAGTTGGTTTGATTTTCTCAATCAATTCATTCCAAAGATAATAGTTGTTATCTGTCGTTGGATACAGCGCAAACTTGTCCGATTTTTCATAGAATTTATCTTCCGAAATCATTCCATACTCGATAACGATTTTGATATCATTCCATTTCTGATTGTAATCTTCACGGTTTTCATTGATTAACGAAACCATTTTGTCCGCCACTTTTTTCGTGATGTAAGAAGAGATTTTCTTCACTGAGCCATCAGCCTGCAAGTACGAACGGGAAACGTTCAAAGGAATATCCGGCGAATCAATAACTCCACGAAGCAGCATCAAGAAATCAGGAACAATTCCCTTAACCTCATCCGTTACAAAGACTTGATTTTGATAAAGCTGAATCTTATCTTTCTCAATATTAAGATTGTTCCCTAATTTCGGAAAGAACAGGATACCAGTCAGGTTAAAAGGATAATCCACATTCAGATGGATATGAAACAAAGGCTCCTCAAACTGCATTGGGTACAGCTCGTGGTAGAATTTTATATAATCTTCCTTAGTCAGATCGCTTGGCGCAATCGTCCACGCCGGGTTGGGGTTATTTATGATATTATCTATCTCAACTTCATCCGGTTTTGTACCTTCTGCAGCGCCTTCCGGCAAAGGCAACTGCTCTTTTTTGGTCCCGAATTTAATTGGGATTTGGTTGAATTTGTTATACTTTGTCAGAAGCTCACGGATTTTGAATTCTTCCAAAAACTCGGTAGAATCTTCTGCAATATGAAGGATAATTTCTGTCCCTCTTTCAGATTTTTCTGCATCTTCCAGCGTATATTCCGGGCTTCCGTCACAGATCCAACGTACGGCTTTTTCATCATCTTTATAAGATTTAGTCAAGATTTCCACTTTTTCCGCCACCATAAATGCCGAATAAAATCCAAGACCAAAATGTCCGATTATCCCCGCATCTTTTGCAGAATCTTTATATTTTTCAAGAAATTCCTCTGCTCCGGAAAACGCCACTTGGTTGATATATTTTTCAACTTCTTCGCCAGTCATCCCAATTCCCTGATCTTTGATAGTCAGCGTTTTCGCATCTTTATCAATTTTCACCTCGATGATTGGGTTGCCATATTCCACCTTTGCTTCACCTATTGTGGTGAGGTGTTTCAGTTTGGTTGTCGCATCTGTCGCGTTAGAAATCAGCTCACGAAGAAAAATCTCGTGGTCGCTGTAAAGAAACTTTTTAATCAGTGGAAAAATATTCTCCACCGATACATTAATACTTCCTGTTGCCATATTTATATTATTTTTTGTTTACAAAATTTTGAATTCGAAACTCAAAAAAAAGACCATCCAAAAATTAATGACAAATTGTCGCTTGATAAAACCACAAAAGACACAAAAGCTTTAATGCGTTCATTGCTAAGTTTTACGCCTTTGCGCACTTAAAAATATTTTCAATGAAGGAAATAATTCCTTGCGACCTTTGCGTTAAAAAAATACGTAGAAATGAATTTTTCAGCCTAAAAACTTTTGTGCCTTTTGTGGTTCACCACATTTTCAAAATTGATTACATTTACTTTCACAAGATAAAAGGAAAAATGCGCCACAAAATAAAAAACCAAAACCCTGATTTTAAGAATATTAAATTCAATTCTAATTCAGAAAATTACATTTTTGAAAAAGACGGTTTAGAACTAAAATCAAAATACAATGCAGAAGATGTAAAAAACGAAAGCATCAAAAATGGTTCAGCCGGAATTGCACCTTTTCTTCGAGGTCCATATTCTACAATGTATGTTCAGAAACCTTGGACCATTCGCCAATACGCAGGTTTTTCCACAGCAGAAGAATCGAATGCATTTTACAGAAGAAACCTACAAGCAGGACAAAAAGGATTGTCCGTTGCTTTTGATTTGGCAACACACAGAGGTTATGATTCCGACCACGCAAGAGTTGTTGGCGATGTTGGAAAAGCAGGTGTTGCGATTGATTCGGTTGAGGATATGAAAATCTTGTTCGACCAGATTCCATTGGATGAAATTTCGGTTTCAATGACTATGAATGGCGCAGTTTTACCGATTTTATCTTTTTACATTGTCGCTGCAGAAGAACAAGGTGTTTCTCAGGATAAATTATCTGGAACAATCCAGAATGACATTCTGAAAGAATTTATGGTCCGGAATACTTATATCTATCCGCCAACGCCATCAATGAAAATCATTGCTGATATTTTCGAATACACTTCCAAAAATATTCCGAAATTCAACTCGATTTCGATTTCCGGCTATCATATGCAGGAAGCTGGCGCAACTCCGGTTTTGGAGATGGCTTATACTTTAGCTGACGGTTTGGAATATGTTCGAACAGGAATCAAAGCCGGAATGAACGTAGATGATTTTGCTCCAAGATTATCCTTTTTCTGGGCCATCGGAATGAATCATTTTATGGAAATTGCCAAAATGCGCGCTGCACGTTATATTTGGGCAAATCTCCTAATACAATTCAATCCTCAGAATCAAAAATCCTTAGCTTTAAGAACTCATTCTCAGACTTCTGGTTGGAGTTTGACGGAACAAGAACCTTTCAATAATATCACAAGAACAGCAATTGAAGCGTTGTCTTCGGCTTTAGGAGGAACCCAGTCTTTACACACTAATGCTTTGGACGAAGCGATTGCTCTTCCAACAGATTATTCTGCAAAAATCGCAAGAAATACCCAAATCATTCTTCAGCAGGAAAGCGGAATCTGCGACGTTGTTGACCCAATGGGCGGAAGTCACTTAGTTGAATCATTAACTCAACAAATGATTGATGAAGCAATGAAATACATAGATGAGGTTGAAAAAGAAGGTGGAATGACAAAAGCCATCGAAGCGGTAATCCCGAAAATGAGAATCGAGGAAGCCGCAGCAAGAAAACAAGCAAAAATCGACAGCGGAGAAGAATTCATCATCGGGGTTAATTCCTTCAAATCCAATCTTAAACAAACCGATATCGACATTCTTGACATCGATAATACGGAGGTTCGTAGAAAACAAATCGAAAGATTAGACTCGATTAAGTCAAATCGTAATGCAGAATCTGTTGAAGAAATTTTAAATAAAATCCGCGAAACCGCGAAAACTGGCAACGGAAACCTTCTGGAACTTTCCATAGAAGCAGCAAGAAGAAGAGTAACTTTAGGCGAAATGAGTGATGCGATGGAAGAAAGTTTCGGGCGTTACAAAGCTAATATCAGAACCATATCAGGAGTTTACGCTATGAATGCAGGAAAAAACGAATACTTTGAAAAAGCTGTTTCTCTAAGCCAGAAATTTGAAGATGCGGAAGGAAGACGACCAAGAATTATGGTGGCAAAAATGGGACAAGATGGTCACGACAGAGGCGCAAAAGTAGTTGCAACGGCATTTGCAGATATGGGATTTGATGTCGATGTGGCTCCACTTTTCCAAACTCCGGAAGAAGTTGCGAAACAAGCGGTGGAAAATGACATCCATATTTTAGGTGTTTCTTCTTTAGCGGCAGGTCATAAAACACTCGTTCCGCAAGTTGTGGACGAACTGAAAAAACTCGGTGCAGACGATATCACCATTGTTGTTGGTGGTGTAATTCCCCAACAGGATTATGAGTTTTTATACGCTAATGGCGCAGATTTTATCTTCGGTCCCGGGACTAATTTGCCCAAATGTGCGGTTGACATTTTGGAGAAATTTTTAAACTAAAATTTTACGAGAAAATAAAATGTAGAATAAAAAATTTTAGATACTATTCAAAATCTATTTTTGGAACGGGAAAAATTAAAATTTAAACCTTGTTTTTTTTACATATGATGTTAAAACTAATTTAAAAAGAAGTTATTGATTTTTCGTAAATTTGCAAGTCTTTTAGATAAATCATCAATCTAACATTTAAATTATAATATGTTACCAAAAATAAATCCCCTTCAGACTTCCGCTTGGAAAGCTCTTGACCAGCAATTTGCAAACAACGATTTTGAACTTAGAACTTTGTTCCAGTACAATCCAAACCGTTTTCAGGAGTTTTCGTTAGAAACAGAAAACTATCTTTTTGATTATTCTAAGAATTTGGTTGATGCTAAAACTTTAGAATTATTGTTACAGTTGGCAGAAGAATCACAATTGAAGGAAGCAATTGGCAAAATGTTTTCTGGTGATAAAATCAATGAGACAGAAGATAGAGCGGTTCTTCACACGGCTTTGAGAGATTTTTCTGATAAAGAAATTTTGGTTGACGGCGAAAATATCAAACCTGCAATCAGAAAGGTTTTGGATCATATGAAAGCTTTTTCAGAATCTGTAATTTCTGGTTCTCACAAAGGTTTCACTGGCAAGGAAATCACGGATGTGGTGAATGTAGGAATCGGAGGTTCTGATCTTGGACCAGTAATGGTTTGCTCTGCATTGAAGCATTTTAAAACTAGACTTAATGTTCATTTCGTTTCCAATGTAGACGGAAATCATATGGCAGAAGTTGTTAAAGATCTTAATCCTGAAACAACTTTGTTTATTGTTGCCTCTAAGACTTTTACAACTCAGGAAACAATGACCAATGCCAATTCTGCAAAAGAATGGTTCTTGAAATCCGGTGCTAAAAATGAAGATGTTGCAAAACATTTCGTAGCATTATCAACTAATATTGAGGCGGTTAAAAAATTCGGAATTGCGGAAGAGAATATCTTCGAATTTTGGGATTGGGTTGGCGGTCGTTACTCGCTTTGGAGTGCAATCGGATTAAGTATTGTCTTGTCTGTTGGTTATGACAATTTCGAACAGTTATTGAAAGGAGCAAACGATACAGATGTTCATTTCCAAACTAAGGATTTTAAAGAGAACGTTCCTGTTTTGATGGGACTTTTAGGTGTTTGGTATCGTAATTTCTATGCGGCAGGAACTTATGCTATTTTACCTTATTCTCAATATTTGGATCGTTTTTCAGCTTACCTTCAACAAGGTGATATGGAAAGTAACGGGAAATCTGTTGATAGAAATGGCGAATTTGTAGAATACGAAACAGGACCAATCATTTGGGGAGAACCGGGAACTAATGGTCAACACGCTTTTTATCAATTAATTCATCAAGGAACAGAATTGATTCCTGCAGATTTCATCGCTTATGCTAAATCTTTAAATGAAGTTGGTGAACATCAGGATATCTTATTAGCGAATTATTTTGCACAAACAGAAGCTTTAGCATTTGGAAAAACAGAAGATGAAGTTTTTGCTGAATTAAAATCATCTGGCAAATCAGAAGAAGAAATCGAAAAGTTGTTGAACTATAAAATATTCGCTGGAAATACACCAACCAACTCTTTCTTGTTTAAGGAATTGACTCCATTTACATTAGGACAATTAATCGCTTTATACGAACACAAGATTTTTGTTCAAGGTGTGATTTGGAATATCTTTAGTTTTGACCAATTTGGTGTAGAATTAGGAAAAGTATTAGCGGGAAAAATCCTTCCAGAATTGGAAGCTGAAGATCAAGTTGAAACGCACGACAGTTCAACCAACGGTTTGATTAATTTTTATAAATCAAATCGATAAAATATAAAAGTGGAGTGTTGGGAAAGGAGCACTTCACTTTTTTTCAAATAAATCTAAAAAGTAAAAAGAAAGAAAAATGGCACAAATTCTAGATGGACTGAAAGTGTCCAAAGAGGTAAAAGCTGAGATCAAAGAAGAGGTTCAGAAGATTCTTGCCAACAAAAGAAGAGCACCGCATTTGGTAGCAATTTTAGTTGGGAATAATGGAGCAAGCAAAGCTTATGTGAATAGCAAAGTGAAAGATTGTGAGGAAGTTGGATTCAGTTCTTCATTGATCAAATTTCCAAGCACTGTTTCAGAATCAGAGTTATTGGAGAAAATCGATGAACTTAATAAGTCCAAAGATGTAGACGGATTTATCGTTCAGTTGCCTTTGCCAAAGCAAATTGATCAGGAGAAAATCATTATGGCGATTGATCCAAGAAAAGATGTGGATGGTTTTCATCCAGAGAATTTTGGTAAAATGGCTTTGGAAATGGATACATTTTTACCAGCAACACCATTTGGAATTTTGACATTATTGGAACGATATAATATCGAGACCAAAGGAAAAGATTGTGTAATCATAGGAAGAAGTAGAATAGTTGGGAAACCAATGAGCATATTAATGGGAAGAAAAGATTTTCCAGGAAATTCTACAGTGACTTTGACACACTCTTACACAGAACATATAGAAGAATATACAAAAAAAGCAGATATTGTGATAACAGCGCTTGGCGATCCCAACTTCTTGAAAGGAGAGATGATCAAAGATGGAGCAGTTATCGTAGATGTCGGCATTACAAGAGTGGATGATAATTCTGAGAAAGGATATCATCTTGCAGGCGATGTAGATTTTGACAGTTGTGCAGAAAAAGCAAGTTGGATTACGCCAGTTCCTGGAGGAGTTGGACCAATGACGCGAGCAATGCTGATGAAAAATACCATCATTGCCTATAAAACTTCGGTTTATAATGACTAAAGAAGAAGAAAATATTTTATTAAAAGAAGGTAAAATGCTCCCAGTGATGGAGCATTTTTACACTATTCAAGGTGAGGGATTTCATGCTGGAAAAGCAGCGTATTTCATTCGCTTAGGCGGATGTGATGTTGGCTGTCATTGGTGTGATGTCAAGGAAAGTTGGGATCCAACGCTTCATCCATTGATGGATACTGTAGAAATTGCAGAAACCGTAGCAAAATATTGCAAGACAATTGTTCTCACAGGTGGAGAGCCATTAATGTGGAATCTTGATATCTTGACTTCAAAGTTAAAAGAGTTAGGATGTACTATTCATATCGAAACTTCGGGAGCCTATCCAATGAGTGGACATCTGGATTGGATTACGCTTTCTCCAAAGAAAACTGGACTTCCGTTAGCAGATATTTATAAAGAAGCAAGTGAATTGAAGATGATTATCTTTAATCAAAATGATTTTAAGTTTGCTGAGGAACAAGCCTCAAAAGTTTCAGATTCTTGTGAACTTTATCTACAGAGCGAATGGAGCAAACGAGATGCAAATTATCCTAAAATTACAGATTTCATTTTAGAAAACCCAAGATGGAGATCTTCTATCCAAACGCATAAATATCTGAATATCCCTTAAATTTGGTTTATGCAAAGACTTCGATATTCTCGATATTTCAAGACATTTGTGATTTTACTAGATATGATTCTGGTATCATCTGTATTTGTGATTTATTATTGGAGAAACTTCGAAGTCAAGTATGACTCAGAATCTGTTGAACAGAATGTTTTATCAATTCTATTGTTATGTTTTTTTTGGTTATTGCTGAGTGGAAGAACAAGGCTTTATCACATACCAAGGAATGTTACCTATACGATATATCTGGAAAGAATTCTGATTCATGTGTTTTTCTTTTTTCTTGGCGTTGTGATGCTTGGGAAAGTCAGTATGAATGACTTCCTCAAAACGGAACGTTTTTATCTTGCCGGCATTTTGCTATTAGTCGTAATCCCTATTAAAAGTTTCATCTATTTTCTTTTGAAATACATCAGAAGTAAAGGAATTAACCACCGAAATGTGATGTTTATAGAAGAAGGGATTTCTTCCAATATTCTTAGGGAGATCATCAATCAGCGTAAAGATTATGGATACAGAATATACGATTATCCGCAAGGAAATTACAATTTGAATCATATTATAGAGTTCTGGAGAGATAATGGGATTCACACCATCTTTTTGCCATCTGAACACCGCCTGGAAAAACAATTTGAGAATGATCTTTTCCGCCAAGCAGAACTTAATAAAGTTAAAATTTCTTTAGTTCCTAATATTATTCAGAACGAGTTTTTTGAGTATGAGTTCAATTACATAGAAACTGTTCCGGTATTGTCTCAGGCAAAATATCCATTAGATTTTTTCACAAATGCTGCACTCAAGAGATTATTTGATTTGTTTTTTTCTTTGGTTGTTTTAATAGGAATTTGTTCTTGGCTTTTTCCAATCATTATTTTATTAATAAAATTGGATGGATCAAAAGGGTCGGTATTTTTTATTCAAAAAAGATATGGCTATCACGATGAGGTTTTTGATTGTTTGAAATTCAGGACAATGCGATCTGATAATAATACAGCTCAAAGCACAACTTCCGTTAATGATAATAGAATTACCAAAGTAGGAAAATTTCTAAGAAAAACCAGTTTGGATGAGATGCCACAATTTATAAATGTGCTTAGAGGAGACATGACAGTTGTTGGACCAAGACCACATATGCTTTTGGTAGATGATTTTTATAAACCGAAAATTAGTAGATATAGTCTTAGGAGTATGGTAAAACCAGGAATTACAGGGCTGGCTCAGGTAAGTGGTTTCCGTGGGGATGAAGGAGATATGAAAGCTGGGATGAAAAAAAGAATCCTTGCAGACTCATTTTATGTTAGAAATTGGAGTTTTAGTATGGATATTGTTATCATTTTCAAAACTGTTTTTTTGGTCATAATTGGAGACAAAAATGCACGTTAAGTATTTATTAAAGAAAAGAACTAATTTTGTTTTATGTTAAAACAACTATTTACCTCTATAGGAGAATATTTTTTGCTGTTAGGAAAAGCTATCAGTAAACCACAAAAAAGAAACGTCTATATGAAACTGCTTGTAAGAGAGTTTTATGACTTGGGTGTTAATTCATTTGGATTGGTTCTGTTCACTTCTTTTTTCGTAGGCGCGGTTGTAGCTATTCAGATGTTTAATAATTTTGATGCATCCGATTTTCCAATTCCTAATAGTTTTGTGGGATATGCAACAAAAACAGTTTTAATTTTGGAATTTTCTCCTACGATTATATCTGTAATTCTTGCAGGTAAAGTAGGCTCTTACATTGCCTCTAGTATTGGAACAATGCGTGTTACAGAACAAATTGATGCATTGGATATTATGGGAGTCAATTCTCCAAATTTCTTGATTTTACCAAAGATTGTAGCTAGTGTTGTTTTCAATCCAATACTTATTGCCATTAGTATTGTTGTCGGGATTTGGGGAGGTTATGTCGCAGGAGTTGCTACAGGAAACTGGACTACTGCAGATTACATTACAGGAATACAGATGTATATGCCGTCTTATTTCATATGGTATGCTTTTCTTAAAACAGCTGTTTTTGCTTTTTTAATTGCAACTATTCCCGCTTATTTTGGATATAATGTAAAAGGAGGATCTTTGGAAGTAGGAAGAGCAAGTACACAAGCTGTTGTTTGGACAATGATTTCTGTAATCATAATGAACTTATTACTAACACAAATGTTCCTTAGCTAATGATAGAAGTAAAAGAATTAAGAAAGAAATTTGATGATGTTGAGGTTTTGAAAGGAATTAATACATCATTTGATACCGGAAAGGTCAATCTTATTATTGGACAGAGTGGATCCGGGAAAACAGTTTTCCTCAAATCACTACTCAATATTTTTGAGCCATCAAGCGGAGCCATTTTGTTTGATGGACGAGATATTATGAAAATGTCCAGAGAAGAAAAACAAGGGTTGCGATCGGAGATAGGAACTGTTTTCCAGGGTAGTGCGCTGTTCGACTCTATGACAGTTGAAGAGAACATTAGTTTCCCGTTGGATATGTTTACAAATCTTACTTATCGTGAGAAAAAAAGAAAAGTTCTGGAGGTAATTGGTCGAGTTAATCTTCAAAATGCCAATAAAAAATATCCTTCCGAAATATCTGGAGGGATGCAAAAAAGAGTTGCTATTGCAAGAGCAATTGTTAATAATCCGAAATACCTTTTCTGTGACGAGCCCAACTCCGGATTAGATCCCTATACATCCAATGTGATTGATGATCTTTTGATGGAAATCACCAAAGAGTATAACACCACAACAATCATCAATACCCATGATATGAACTCTGTGATGACGATTGGTGAAAAAATCCTTTATCTAAGACTAGGAGTTAAAGAATGGGAGGGGAACAAAGATATTCTTGCAACTGCAAAAAATAAACATCTGATAGATTTCGTTTATTCATCAGAACTGTTCAAGCAACTGAGAGACTTTATGCTCGAGAATGATCAAACTAGTTTAATTGACACAAAACCCGAAAACAATGAGAAAGACAATCCAAAAATTTCAAAACAATAATAATTTCAAAATGAGTAAAAAACTAATTAGTACACTAGCCGTATTTTTAGGAATAATGGCCTATTCGCAAGTCACCGTTGGAGTGAGAGCTAATGCTCTTTTCAATACTTCTTCGGCTAGCTGGGATAATTTTACAAATACCATTAACGGAGAAAAAGAAAATTCTGGTTTCAATGCAGGTTTATCTTTCAAAATTGGTTCTCCAGTGGGAGGATGGTTTGTAATGCCGGAAATTTATTATACTTCTATCAAGAATGAAGCTACTGCGACAACTGTAACAGAAGGAAATGTTAATATTGAGGCAAAAAGTAATAGAATTGATGTTCCTGTTTTGCTAGGACATAATTTCTTATTGGGCAAATTAGCGGCATTTGTAGGGCCTGTGGCTTCTTATAACCTTACCACAGACAACACATTTGCAAACTTTAAGGAAAATGCTACGAAAGAGTTTACGGTAGGTTATCAATTTGGAGCGCAAGCAACTTTGTCTAAGTTTGTTATCAATGCAAGATACGAAGGCGCTTTTTCAAAAGATACAAGAAAATTTATCAATAACGTATCAGGAGAGGAAGTGAGATATGACAACCGCCCAAGTATGTTTATCTTAGGTATAGGCTATAATTTCAAATAATATTTTATTATCATAAAAATGAGAAGGCTGGAAAAACAATTTTCCAGCCTTCTTCATATATAGACCTTAAAAATTTACAAAACCAATTCTTTGTGAGAAACTTGATTTTGTGTTACAAATGTAAAGGCTTTAATCAAATATTTGTTTAACATAATAAATAAAAAACAGAACAATATTAATCTAATTTGTTTATTTTTACATAAATTTAGCATTAACAGGAATGAAGGTAATTCTAGAACATATTTCGCCTGATGATAATAGCTCTTTCCGAGTTCTCCATATCAAAGATGTTCCCATTTCCGAACTCAACTGGCAATACCACTATCATCCAGAAATTGAGATTGTTTGTGTACTGAAAGGTAAAGGAACAAGACATGTTGGCTATCATAAAAGCCACTTCGAAGATGGCGCTTTGGTATTGATTGGTTCTAATATTCCACACTCTGGACTGGGTCTTAATGCTACAGATCCACACGAGGAAATCGTAATCCAGTTCCGAGAAGATATTCTTTGTTTGCCAGAAGGAGAACCAGATACTAATTCTATTAAAAAACTAATAGAGATATCAAGATATGGCGTTCTTTTTTCTTCGGAAGTTAAAAAACGATTGATTCCCAAATTAGAAAAAATTACTGAGGCAGAAGGTTACACAAGATATCTATTACTTCTGGATCTTCTTTTTGAACTTTCCAAAACAGAAGACTACGAACTAATGAATACAGAAGTGATGCCTTATACAATAGTTTCCAGAAATAGGAACCGTCTGGAAGCGGTTTTCACCTATGTGGAAAATGGTTATCAGAATGAGCTGGATATTATGCAAGCCGCAGATTTGGCTAATCTTACGAAGCCTGCTTTCTGTAATTTTTTCAAAAAAGCAACTTCATTAACTTTTGTCGAGTTTGTTAATCGATATAGGATTGACAAAGCTTGCATCCTACTTTCCCAAGAAAAAAGCATAGCAGAAAGTTGCTATGCTACAGGTTTTAATAATATTACTTATTTTAATAAAATATTTAAAAAATATACCAAGACTACGCCCGGTCAATTTATCAGAAGTCTTTAATTATTAAAGGCTTCTATTGTTTATATTTTCTACGGCTTGTTGTTTTTCCAATTCCGCTTTTTGCTTTTGAAGTTCTTTGAACTCTCTTTTCAGTTGAGCTTCTTTTACAGCATTTCCTTTGCTGACGTAGCCTATCATTCCTCCAATAAAAAGACCAATTCCGATTCCTGCCAAAATTCCCATCAAAGTAATGGGTTCAAATAATTTGATGACAGAAAAATTATCATTGAAATAAAAAAGAACAAAAGCTAAGGCCAATAACAAAAGCCCTGTTAAACTTAAACCCTTCATAGTATTGTGATTTAGATTCTAAAATTTACTAAAAAAGTTTAAAGTTTTCCGCCAGCAGCTTTATAATATTGAAGCGCTTTTGGCATATCAGCATTCAAATCTGCAATTCTATTAGCGGGATTTGGGTGGGTAGAAAGAAATTCTGGTTGTCTACTTCCTGTTGAAGAAGCCTCCATTCTTTGCCAGAATGTAGTTGCTGTTCTTGGATCATAACCTGCCATAGCCATCAGCTGTAATCCCATTTCGTCAGCTTCAGATTCTTGTTTTCTACCGTAAGCCAAAAGTCCAACTTGTGCTCCTACAGGATATACTTTTTCGAAGATTCCTGCCCATTGCCCGTTAGAAATTGTACCTCCAAGGAGACTTCCACCATATTGAGCAACCATGGCTTGAGAGATTCTCTCATTTCCGTGTCCTGCTAAAGCATGAGAAACCTCATGACCCATTACGACTGCAATTCCGTTATCATCCTTACAAACGGGCAAAATACCTGTATAAAACGCTACTTTTCCACCAGGCATACACCAAGCATTCAATTGTGCATCTTGGATGAGATTAAATTCCCAATTATAACCAGACAATGCAGATTCTCTGCCTATACTTTTATAGTAAGCATAAGCTGCATTTTTGATTTTTGCGCCTACATTTTTGACTCTATTGGCATCGGCAGTTCCAGTAATTACTTTGGAGCTAGAAAGGGTTGTTTTGTACTCTGCAGCAGCAGCAGTTGCTATCTCGCTATCGTTAGCAAATTGAAGAGAAGTACGTCCTGTAACAGGATTGGTAACACAAGCCGTAATTCCTAATCCAGCTAATAATAAGGTTGAAATTTTTACAATTTTCATCGTTTTATTTTTTTAATTAATTGTGTTTTACAAGTTTTATTCCAAAACTACTCTTTGTTCAAAAATGCATCCCAACCTTGTGCTGTTAACGGAATCAATTGATTAGAACCTCTTGCAATCAAAAAATTACCTGCATTGTTTTCTGTAGCGTGACCAATTATCGTGAAATCTGGATGATTCTTAATCTTATCAAAATCTGAAGAAGCAATTGTGAATAGCAATTCATAATCTTCGCCACCATTTAGCGCGGCCATTGCAGGATTAAGGTTCAATTCGTCTGCTGTATGGATCGTAGTCTCGTCCATCGGGATTTTCTCTTCATAAACATTGAATCCAACTTTTGACTGATCCGACAAATGAAGAATCTCAGAAGCCAACCCATCAGAAACATCAATCATAGATGTTGGTAAAACATCCAATTGTGCTAATTTAGCTTTCACATCCGTTCTTGCTTCTGGCTTCAATTGTCTTTCCAAGATATAATCGTAACCTTCCATTTCAGGCTGCATATTTGGGTTTGCCAAATAAACAGAATGTTCTCTTTCCAAAATCTGAAGCCCAAGATAAGCGCCTCCAAGATCTCCTGTTACAACCAATAGATCGTTTGGTTTTGCACCATTTCTTTTTACGATTTTATCTTCGTTTTCAAGACCAATTGCAGTAACGCTAATGACTAATCCAGCGTTGGAACTTGTTGTATCTCCGCCAATTAAATCTACTTTGTATCTGTTGCAAGCTAAGGCAATTCCAGCATAGATTTCTTCCAAAGCTTCAACCGGAAAACGATTAGAAACAGCAACAGAAACCAAAATTTGAGTTGG
Source organism: Epilithonimonas hispanica (assembly GCF_003385395.1). Taxonomy (GTDB): domain Bacteria; phylum Bacteroidota; class Bacteroidia; order Flavobacteriales; family Weeksellaceae; genus Epilithonimonas; species Epilithonimonas hispanica. The sequence goes on from NZ_QNUG01000005.1 coordinate 64,201, forward strand.
TGTTGCATTCATCGCCGCAATATCGCTGAGGTTCACAACAACAGATTTGTAACCCAAATGTTTCAGTGGAACGTAACCCAAATTGAAATGAACACCTTCCGCCAACATATCTGTGGAAACAACAACTTTTTGACCTTCAGAATCAATAATAGCTGCATCATCGCCAATAGAAAGTCTTGTAGAATTCTGAACAATTGGAAAATTCTCTGTTAAATGTTTTATCAAACCAAATTCTCCAAGCTTGGAAATAGGTGTGAGTTCTTGTGATTTATCTTCGAGCATAATTTTTTATTAATGATGAGTTGTAAATAATTAATGATAATTCGTTTTTATCACTAATTTAAAAATTTATTTAAAGTTTTCTAACAGAGAAACATCTATGTTCTCTGGTCGGAAAGGTAACGTCTTCAAATATTCTCTGGAAATCGTCTGTACATTTTCAGATTTATATTCGTTCATTACCAATAGGATGTCTTCTGGCGGAGTTGTTGTTTTTCTCAACATCATATCAATCCAAACACCGGTTGCTTCTGCTGTTGCACAATGGGTTCCATCGGGAAGATAAAACTTGTGAACGAATTGATAAATCATCCCATCTTCTGACATTGCGGCTACTTCCAAGCCAACAAAAACTGTTTGATCTGCATAGATTTCTTTGAAGAAAGAATAACGCTCGTGTAACATCACAGGACCGACTCCCCAACGATTCAGTTGAGTTAATCCGATTTTGTTTTTATTAAGGAAAGCCATTCTCGTTTGCGAGCAATAGTCAACATAGGTTGAGTTTCCAAGATGACGATTAGCGTCGATATCGCTCCATCTTACTTCGAATTTATGGTAATAAACAGACATTTTTTTCGATTTTAATATTCTTCAAAATTAACCATTTGAGGTGGATATTAAAAATGTAATTTTGTGCATCGAATACAAAAGTGTCGAACACGCGACATATTGGTTTCATTGAAATTAAAATTAATGTCAAAAAAGAAAAGAATAATCATTATTGGTGGAGGCGCAGCTGGTTTTTTTGCAGCAGCTAATCTTGATGAACAAAAGTGTTACGTTACAATTCTCGAACAAAACTCTGATGTTTTACAAAAAGTGAAAATCTCTGGAGGTGGAAGATGCAATGTGACACACGCTTGTTTTGATCCGAGGGAATTGGTTCAATTTTATCCAAGAGGAAATAGAGAATTGCTGAGTGTTTTTACAAAATTTCAACCTGGTGACACAATGGATTGGTTCGAAACCAGAAATGTCCCCTTGAAAATCGAAAAAGATAATCGCATTTTTCCAACAACAGATTCTTCTCAAAGTATTATGAATGCTTTGATTAATGAAGTTCGAGAAAAAGGTTTTGAAGTTAAAACTCAGGTTTCCGTTTCGGAGATTCTTAAAGATGATGAAACTTATTTAATTAAAACAAAACAAGGCGATTTCGTAGCCGATATTGTAATTTACACGACAGGAAGTTCTCCAAAATCTGTGAAATTGATTCAAAATCTGGGTCATAAAATTGTAGAAGCTGTTCCTTCTCTTTTCACATTTAATATCAAAGATAATTTGCTGAAAGATCTTCCTGGAACAAGTTTTGAAAATGCGGAAGTTAGAATCCCGAGTTTAAAAACTGAAGAATCTGGACCGCTTCTTATCACACATTGGGGACTTTCTGGTCCTGCAGTTTTGAAAATATCGGCTTGGGAAGCAAGAACTCTGGCAAAATTGAAATATCAGTTTGAAATCGAGGTTAATTTCATCTCAAAACCAATTGCTGAAGCTGAAGAAGAACTGAAAGAATTTAAAAATCAGAATCCTAAAAGATCTATCGGACAATCCAAAATATTTGATGTTACGAATCGTTTTTGGAACAAGATTTTGGAAATCAATCAAATCAATCCGGAGAAGCAGATTGCTAATATTTCGGGAAAAGAAATGAACTTAATTCTTGAAAATCTCTGTGCTAAAAAACTTTTGGTTACAGGAAAATCAACCTTTAAAGATGAGTTTGTAACGGCTGGTGGAGTAGATCTTAAAGAAATTAATTTTAAAAATATGTCTTCAAAGATTCTTTCAAATTTTTATATTGCTGGTGAAGTTCTTGATATAGATGCTGTTACGGGAGGTTTTAATTTCCAAGCCTGTTGGAGCGAGAGCTGGCTGATTTCGCAACATCTTAACTCGATGTAACAAATGTTTTATTAAATTTGAAAAATTAACTTTGAAAATGAAATTCAGAAAAAACATCATCAGACTGCTTGTATTATCAAGTTTACTTTTCATATTCTCTTGCCAAACCAGAGTAGTTTCTCCAACAAAACCTTTGCAAGATAATTCCATCGATTTGTATAAAAAATACACGATTCAGACCAAAGATGCGAAGTCACAAAGAATTGAAGTTTTGAAAATTGATGCAACCAAAATCTATGGAAAAAACAAAGCAGGTGAAATGGTAGAAATCGAGAAAAACGAAGTGAGAGAAGTTAAAAAGCCAGATTATTTGGTTTCTGCAATTATAGCAATCGCAGCGGTTGCAGCAGTTGTTTTTATTCCAATTTAATTTTGGAGATTAAAAACAAAACCACACATCCCGCGAAATAACAAAGAATATCCAACCAACTGAACGAGTTGCCAAGGACAATCATCATTACACGATTTTCTTTCAGTCCCATAAATTCTGCAAAATGAAAATATTGGGCAAACTCAATCAGACAGGAAAAAATAAAAATTCCGACAATGAGCTTTTTGGAATTGAAATCGAAAAATGCTTTGATGAAATAATACATCAACATCACCACAAAAACATTGCCCAGAAAAGCTCTTATAAAGAAAATATCTTTGAGTTTTGTAGCAATCAGGATTTCTATTAAGAAAATTAAAACAGCAATTAAGAAGTTTTTGTAGTCGAATTTTAATTGGAGATTCACAATTGATAGCTTTTAAATCATAACAAAAAATCGGTGTAAATATTTTATGCCGATTTTTTTATTTCAAAAAGCTTAAACTTGGTTTAATTTTTGAAAAAGTATTTTTAATCAATCAAATTATTATGAAAAAGATACTTTTTATGGGAATATTGGCTTCTTTAATGTTAAGTTGTATTCCAGACAAGGATAAGCGAGATAAAAGAAAAGACGATCTAAGCGCAGAACATATGAGAAATGAAGGAATAGACTCTGCTGCTGTTTCTTCTCAAAAAAATACAGTGGATAAGATTTCTAAATAATCGTTATCTACCAATCATCTTTTTGATCGAGTTCAACTTCATCAAAGCTTCAATTGGTGTCAACGTATTGATGTCAATTCTTGTCAATTCTTCGCGGATGTTTTCCAAAACAGGATCATCCAATTGAAAGAATGAAAGCTGAAGATTTTCTTCTGTCACGCGTTTTATTTTCTCTCCGGAATCTTGTGTTGTTCTGGTTGATTCTAGAGTTTTAAGAATTTCATTTGCGCGATTCACAACTTTGGAAGGCATTCCTGCCAACTTTGCCACGTGGATACCAAAACTGTGTTCGCTTCCTCCTGAAATCAACTTTCTGAGGAAAATAATATTCCCTTTTGCCTCCTGAATGGAGACGTGGAAATTCTTGATTCTTTCGAAGTTGACAGACATTTCGTTCAATTCGTGATAATGCGTTGCGAATAACGTTTTTGGCTGAGTCGGATGTTGATGAAGATATTCGGCAATGGCCCAAGCAATAGAAACGCCATCGTAAGTAGAAGTTCCACGTCCAATTTCGTCAAGCAAAATCAAACTTCTGTCCGAGATATTATTAAGAATATTTGCCGCTTCATTCATTTCCACCATAAAAGTCGATTCGCCGGCAGACAAATTATCTGTTGCCCCAACTCTTGTGAAAATCTTGTCAAGCGTTCCAATTTCAGCGTGTTTCGCAGGAACAAAACTTCCGATTTGAGCCAGCAAAGCAATAATCGCAGTTTGTCTCAAAATTGCTGATTTACCGGCCATATTCGGTCCGGTTACCATTATGATTTGTTGAGAATCTTTGTCCAGAAAAACATCATTCGGGATATAAGATTCACCAAGCGGTAAAGATTTTTCGATGATTGGATGTCGCCCTTCCTGAATGTCAATTGAGAAAGAATCATTTAGAATTGGTTTGGTGTAATTATCTTCGACAGACAAATCTGATAAACCAACTGCGCAATCCAATTCGCCAATCAGTTTTGAATTTTCCTGCAATTGGTCAATATAAATCAGAACATTTTCACAGACATTTCTGTAAAGTTCCAATTCTAATTTTCCAATTTTTTCTTCAGCGCCCAGAATTTGATTTTCATATTCTTTCAGCTCTTCGGTGATGTAACGTTCTGCGTTTACCAAAGTCTGTTTACGAATCCAATCTTCAGGAACTTTGTCTTTATGCGTATTTCGAACCTCAATATAATAACCGAAAACGCCATTGAAATCAATTTTCAAACTCGTAATTCCAGTTCTTTCGATTTCACGCTGACACATATCGTCTAAGAAACCACGACCCTTGCTTTGAAGATTTCTCAAATGATCCAATTCTTCTGAGATTCCTTCTTTGATAACATTTCCTTTGTTGATGTTGACAGGAAGTTCATCATTCAAATGATTTTTGATGAATTCGATTAATTCTTCAAGATTGATAAAAGGGTCAATCCAAGCCAGAACATCCGGAAATTTTAACAGATGTTTTCTGATTTCATTAATATTAATGATACTTTGACGGAGATAAACTAATTCTTTCGGTGAAATCTTTTCAGCGGCTAATTTCCCAATTAATCTATCCAAATCAGAAATACCTTTCAACAAATCTTTGATGTCGTATTTCAAAGAATCTTCTTTGTTAAGGAACTCAATTAGGTTCAATCTTCTGTTGATGTCGCCGATATTTTTCAAGGGAAGAATCAAACGTCTTCTCAACAATCTTCCACCCATCGGAGTAGAAGTTTTATCAATAATATCAAGTAGAGATTTCCCTTGATGATTTGCAGAATAAACAATCTCGAGATTTCTCAGCGTGAAATTATCCATCATCAGATAATCATCTTGCGGAATCACTTGAATTCTCGTAATGTGCTGTAAAAGCGCGTGATGAGTATCTTCAACCAAATAAGCAAAAATTGCTCCTGCTGCGGTAATTCCTAATTTATGTTCATCGATTCCAAAACCTTTCAAAGATTGTGTTTTGAAATGCGAAGTCAGTTTTTCGTAAGCATAAGGATATTTGAACGCCCAATCTTCTAACTTGAAAACATTCTTATTTCTAAGCTGATTCGGAATTTCAGAAGTTCTTTGATAGATAATTTCGCTTGGGTCAAAAGTGTGAACAATGTGAAGTAATTTCTCAAGATTACCTTCACTCACGAGAAATTCACCAGTGGAAACATCCACAAGCGCCATTCCGTATTTTTCTTTTTCCTTATGAAGAGAAAGCAGGAAGTTATTTTTCTTGGAAGTCAGAACTTGGTCGTTGAAAGTAACACCTGGCGTCACCAATTCCGTCACACCACGTTTTACAATTCCTTTGACGGATTTTGGGTCTTCCAACTGGTCGCAAATCGCAACGCGCATTCCGGCTCTAACAAGCTTTGGTAAATAAGAATCTACAGAATGATGTGGAAATCCGGCCAATTCGATATGACCTTCACCATTGGCTCTTTTGGTGAGAACAATCCCAAGAATCTGCGACGTTTTTATCGCATCTTGCCCAAAAGTTTCGTAGAAATCTCCAACACGGAATAGCAATAATGCATCAGGATATTTCGCCTTAATCGTATTGTATTGCGTCATTAACGGAGTTTCTTTCTTTGCCAATTTTCGGGATTTTAGAAGCGCTAAAATACGAAATTAAAATGCAGAAAAAAGAATGAAGGTTTCCGGAAGATTATTTTTTTTCCAACTTTGCTAAAGCTTTGGAGCTTTTTCTGTAAGCCCATTCTTCTTTGTATTTTACCCATTTTGCTTTGAAGATTTTCCGCATCAGCTTGTCCGTATATCGCATTATGAAAACGTGATAAAGCATACTTAGAAACTTCGAAGGACGATTGGGTAAAGCTCTAATAGACAAGGAAAAACCTGGTTCTAAGTAACGGTTGTAATGCCAAAATGCGCCGGGAATAAACAATGCGTCACCGTGTTCCATTAAGATTTCCGTTCCGGTTGCATATTTCAAAGCTGGATATTTCTTGTAATCAGGATTGTCATAATCAATTTCTTCAATCGTGTGAACGGACAAAGGAACTTTATAAAGTAATTCATTTTGCTTTTGGTCAAACAATAAAATTCTTTTCTTTCCTCCGAAATGAACGTGAAAAAAATCTCCCAAATCAACATCATAATGCATCAGAACGTGCGCTTCGCTTCCACCAAAAAATAATGTGGGAAGTCGTTTGAAAAATTTCATTCCCAAATCCGGATAAGAGAAATCTTTCAGTAATTCTGGTAACTTGTCTGTGATGATGTAAAAAAAGATTCTGAGATCAGAAGGTTTACTTTTTATTGTGTCAATATAATCCTTCATCTTCATCTTGGTTGCTGGTGTATCAGAACTTTTATTAGCGTCGGCTGGTTTGTTGTCATAGATTGGAACAACTTGTTCGCCTGCTTTTTCTCGGATATAATCCAGATTCCATTTTTCGTAAGCGCCCCATTGTTTTGCAAAATCTTTTAACAGAAGTGGTTTATGAGGCTTAAAATACTTTTTTTGGAAATCTTCTTTATCAATGTGTTCTACGATGTCAACAGGATTCAGAATCATATTAATTGTTTTGGTCAATAAAAATAGTAAAAATGAAGTTTATGAGACTGTTCTTTGTGAAATTTTCGAAAAATAAGATTCATTAAAAGAAAATTAAAAATAATCCGTTTAATTCTTAAATTTGGCTAATGAAAAAACATTTTTACCTCCTTATATTGTCATTTTCTCTGATAAGTTGCTACACATATAAAGTTGCTGCGGAAGCAGAAGAAACACCAGAAGCTAACACTAGATTACAAAACAAGGGAGAACAAGGTGTCAAATCAAAAGAACAGTTTGCGGTTAGCTCAGTTGCTGATAGTAGAGCAAGTGAAGCAAAAATTGCTACTAGAGGATCAAGAAATACAAAACCGGAGAAAGAGAAAAAACCCAAACCAACGAGCATTATAGAAAAATTGGAAGTGGGCAAATTCTTCAAAATCGATGTAGCTGATAGAAGCTACAAAATACAAGTGGACAAATGGGAAAGCGACACGTTGGTGGCGCATGTTATTCATAAACCGAAAAAGATTCTTAAATTCCATAAAAACCAAATCAATCAATCTACGATTGCAGAAAGAAGATTTTCCCAACCAATAGCTGACATTATTACAGTAGCTGCCTACGCTGGTGTTGGTGTAGGTATCTGGGTAATGGTTAAATGAGGCTTTCGAAATTATAAAAAAAGTCAAGCACTTGTTTAATTTTAAATTGGAATCATAAATAATATCAGTTAAAAATTATTTATAGTTAGTCCAAATAACCTCATATTTGTATCTTTAAAAAGTTCAAAAAATTTAAAAACTAAATTTTTGAATATAATCTATTGATTCACAATGAAAATCGAACAAATATATACTGGTTGTCTAGCTCAAGGCGCTTATTACATCACTTCTGAAAATGAAGCGGCAATCATAGATCCACTAAGAGAAGTTAAACCTTATCTTGAGCGTTTGGAAAAAGATAAAGTGAAACTCAAATGTATTCTTGAGACACATTTTCATGCAGATTTTGTTTCTGGACATCTTGATTTATCAAAAAAAACTGATGCACCAATTGTTTTCGGTCCAACAGCTAAACCAGATTTTGAAGCAATTATTGCAGAAGATAATCAAATTTTTGAAATTGGAAAAGTCAAGATAAAAGTTCTTCACACACCAGGTCATACTTTGGAAAGCTCTACTTTTCTTTTGATTGATGAAGATGGAAAAGAAACAGCCATTTTCTCTGGAGACACTTTATTCTTGGGTGATGTTGGAAGACCGGATTTGGCTCAGAAAGCAGGTGAAATCACGGAAAAAGATTTGGCCGGAATGCTTTACGAAAGTCTTCAAACCAAGATTTTACCTTTGGATGATTCAATTACAGTTTATCCGGCTCACGGTGCGGGTTCTGCTTGTGGTAAAAATATGCAGAAAGAAACGGTGGATACTTTGGGAAATCAGAAAAGAACCAATTACGCACTGAATCAACCAGATAAAGAATCTTTTATTAATGAAGTTCTGGGCGGATTAACAGCGCCGCCAAAATATTTCGGGATGAATGTCGCAATGAACAAAGGAGGTTACGAAAGTTTTGACCAAGTTCTGAAAAAAGGAAATAATCCTTTGTCTGTTGAAGATTTTGAAACTGCGGCGGAAGAAACAGGAGCTTTGATTTTGGACACGAGAAGTGCTGCTGTTTTTCATAAAGGATTTGTTCCTAAATCTATCAATATCGGAATCAAAGGTGATTTTGCGCCTTGGGTTGGAGCAATGATTGTGGACGTTCAGCAACCGATACTTTTAGTTTCTGATATCGGAACTGAAGAAGAAGCTATTACCAGATTGAGCAGGGTCGGTTTTGATAATGTTTTAGGCTATTTGGATGGAAGTTTCGATGCTTGGAAAAATTCTGGAAAAGAAACGGACGAAATCAAGAGGATTTCTGTAGAAGAATTTGCTAGTGAATATTCTGAAAGTGCGAAAGTTGTTGATGTGAGAAAAGAAACAGAATACGAGGCAGAACATGTCAACGAAGCTTACAGCAAACCGTTGGCTTATATTAATGATTGGGTTAATTCTTTAGATAATTCTGAACATTTTTATATCCATTGTGCCGGAGGTTACAGAAGTATGATTGCGGCGAGTATTTTGCAGTCAAGAGGTTATAGGAATTTTACTGAGGTTGACGGTGGATTCAATGCGATTAAGAAAACTGAGAAATTTCCACTGAGCAATTTTGTTTGTCAAAGTAAAACTTTGTAAATATTTGGACCACATAGACATATAAGTTTTTATTAATATTTAGGAGAAATAAAATTCATTCTATTTACTCTTCTTCAAAAATATATTTTTCTATGTGCCTATTTTGTTTAAAGAAAACTGTTTTAATCTAATCTCTTATTAATATGTCACAAAAATTTCAAGAACTCATCCAATCCGAACGTCCAGTTCTAATTGATTTTTTTGCAACGTGGTGTCAGCCATGCAAAGTGCAGTCTTCCGTTTTGAATTCTGTTAAGGAAAAGATAGGGCAAAAAGCACGGATTGTAAAAATAGATGTTGACCAATTTCCGTCTATTGCGTCAGAAAACGGCGTTCGTGGTGTTCCTACTTTAGCGATTTTCAAGAACGGGGAATTGCTTTGGAAAGAAAGTGGTGTTCATGATGTTAATTCTTTGATTGGATTGCTAGAGCAGTATTCTAATTGATGATTCTTAATCAAAAAAAACAAAATATTGTCTAATTAGACATTTCTTATTCTTATTTTTGCAAAAAATTTTGACCGTTGGTAAGAATCGCAGAGCATAATGATTGGGTGGTATATTGTATTCTTGGGAGTATCTTTATATACATTATTCTTTTGTCTGTTTTTCAAAGAGATTCTAATGTCAAAGACTTTTTGTTGCTAAAACTAGAAGACTCCAACAATCTCACACCTTCTTGGTTGATTATTTCTATTGTGAAGTGTTTGATGACTGCTCTTTTGTTATCACAATTTGTTCCGATTGTTCCAAAGCTTTTTTCAATAGATGTTTTAGGCTTCCAAATCAATAAATTTGGTTTTACATTTTTGGCATTATTAAGTTTTGATGTTATCAAAAACATTTTAACGTTCTTGTTCTATTCCAGCATTGGAAGTGGTAAAAATCTGAAAGGATTGACACTGGTTTCCAGTAAGTTTTATTTTCTAGAATCTATTGTTTTTATAATAGCATCTTTTGCGCTTTATTTTTTTCCAGTCGACCTTGTGAAATATTTCTATTTCATCATTGGAATGGTTATTTTTTCTTTCTTTTTAAAAAACTTAATATACATTTTCCACAATCAGTCAATTTTACCAGAAAAAAGGTATTATAAATTTTTGTATATTTGCACGCTTCAAATAGTACCGTTTTTAGTACTTTGGAAATTCTTATTTTATTGAATGTAACATACACATTTTAAGATGAAAATCAAATCAATTTTAGTATCGCAACCTGCTCCTAACGAATCATCACCTTATTTGGAAATTGCAAAAAAAGAGAAAATCAAAATCGATTTTCGTCCTTTTATTCACGTAGAAGGTGTGGATGCTAAAGAACTCAGAACACAGAAAATTGACCTTACTCAATACACAGGTATTATTTTCACAAGTAAAAATGCAATCGACCATTATTTCCGTCTTGCAGAGGAAATGAGATTCTCTGTTCCAGATTCTATGAGATACATATGTCAGTCAGAGGCGATTGCCAATTATCTACAGAAACACATTGTTTACAGAAAAAGAAAAATCAGCTTTGGAGAGAAAAACTTCTCAGACTTGGCTGCTTTGTTCAAAAAATATCCTTCTGAAAAATATCTTTTACCTTCTTCCGATGTTTTGACTCCGGAGATTCCAAAAGTGATGGATGCAGCCAATGTAGATTGGACGAGAGCAGTTATGTATAAAACTGTTGCGAGTGATTTGACAGATATCAGTATTCAGGATTATGATATGTTGGTATTTTTCAGTCATCAAGGAATCAAATCTTTAGGAATCAATTTCCCTGATTTTCAACAAAATGACACCAAAATTGCTGTTTTCGGAACAACGACTCAAGCGGCTGCTGAAGAAGCTGGATTAACTGTCAACGTAATGGCTCCAACCAAGGAAACGCCATCTATGACAATGGCTATAGAAAAATATGTTAGAAACATCAATAAATAATTATTGAACACATAAATCAAAACCGTCTTCTTTCCGAGAAGATGGTTTTTTGTTTATTTTTGTTAAATCTGAAAATCACTTCAAAAAACTACTTTTAACCACATAGACACATAGTTTTCCGAATAAATTAATTGATTACTAAAGTTGAAATAGAAGATATTTACATTCTCTCTATTTTTTCTTTGTATAAAAAAATTAATCTATGTGCCTATGTGATTTTAATTAATATCAATTTCAAAATGAATGCTCCTAAAGCAAAAAAAATAGATAAACTTCTAGAAATTCATAACGATAAAAGAAACGACCCTTTTTTCTGGATGAATGAACGTGAAAATCCCGAAGTTATAAAATACCTAGAAGAAGAAAATTCTTACACAGATTTTGTAATGAAGGATACAGAAGACCTTCAGAACGAATTGTTTGAGGAAATGAAATCCCGTTACAAAAAAGACGACCAGTCTTTACCTTATTTCTTTAATCAATATTGGTACATCGTCCGCTATGAAGACGGGAAAGAATATCCGATTTTCTCTAGAAAGTTTAAATCATTGGAGAATGAAGAAGAAATTCTTTTGGATGTCAATATCTTGGCAGAAGGCGAAGAATATTTTGATATCGGAAGCGTTTCTGTAAGTGTTGATAATCAATTTATTGCTTATTCTTCTGATAAAACAGGGCGAAGAATCTATACCATATTTTTCAAGAATCTTAAAACCGGAGAAATTTTCGAAGATAAAATCGAAAACACAACCGGAAAAGCTGTTTGGGCAAATGACAATCAGCACATTTTCTACATCAGAAAAGATGAAAGTCTAAGAGCTTATCAAATCTACCGTCACGAGTTGGGAACAGATACAGAAAAAGATATTTTGATTTTCCACGAAGAAGATGAGACTTTTGATGTTAATGTTTTTAAAACCAAATCTTTAGAATACATATTTATTTCTTCATCAAGTACTAATGAAGATGAACATAGATTCATTCCTGCAGATAATGTTTTTGCTGATTGGAAAATCATTCAGGAAAGAACGGAGGATTTGGAATATTCTGTGGAGCATTATCAAGATGATTTTTACATCATTACAAACGCCGATGATTCCAAGAATTTCAAAATTGTAAAGACAAAAGTTTCTCAGCCGGAGATAGAAAACTGGGTAGATTTTATTCCTCATAGAGAAAATGTTCTGTTGGAAGGTTTTGAAATTTTCAATGATTATTTCGTGATTGAAGAACGAGAGAAAGGACTTCTTCAGATCAAAATCATAGAAAGCAAAACCGGAGATTCTCATTATCTGCCATTTTCCGACCCAACTTACACGGCGTATATCGGAACGAATATGGAATTTGACACAGAAAATCTTCGTTTCGGATATACATCTTTGACAAAACCTTCTTCCACTTACGAATACAATATGAAGGAAAAAACCACCAAACTCTTGAAAGAACAGGAAGTTTTGGGCGGAAAATTCTTCTCGGAAAATTATATATCAGAAAGAATCTGGGCAAAAGCCAGAGACGGAAAAGAAGTTGCGATTTCTCTGGTTTATCATAAAGACACCAAGAAATCTGCTGCAACGCCACTTCTCCTTTACGGTTACGGAAGTTATGGTCACACCGTTGACGCCAGTTTTTCCAGTGTAAGGTTAACTTTGCTAGACCGAGGTTACATCTACGCTATCGCACACATCCGAGGCGGAGAATATCTTGGAAGAGAATGGTATGAAGACGGAAAAATGTTGCAGAAAAAGAATACATTTTTTGATTTCATTGATGTTGCAAATCATTTAATATCAGAAAATTACACTTCTCCAAAACATCTTTATGCAATGGGAGGTAGCGCTGGTGGGCTTCTGATGGGAGCTGTGATGAATGACAATCCGGAATTATTCAATGGGATTGTGGCGCAAGTTCCGTTTGTAGATGTTGTGACAACGATGTTGGACGAAACCATTCCTTTGACAACGGGAGAATACGACGAATGGGGAAATCCAAACGAAAAGGAATATTATGATTATATGAAATCCTATTCGCCTTACGATAATATCGAGGCGAAGGATTATCCAAATACACTCATAACAACAGGTTTCCACGACTCTCAGGTTCAATATTGGGAACCGGCAAAATGGACGGCAAAATTGAGATATTTGAAAACAGATAAGAACATTCTGATTTTCAAAACCGATATGAGCTCCGGACACGGCGGTGCAAGCGGACGATTCGAGAGTTTAAAAGAGATTGCTCTAGAGTACGCATTCTTATTTAAAATTGAAGGCTTAAAAAATTAATTATGAGCGAAGCAGAAATCTGGAAAAAAATAGAACATTTCTTTGAAGTCAACTTTCAAACTGAAAAAAATCCGCCAATAGAAACTTTTCTATTCATTATTGGTGTTCAGGAATTGGGAAGCGGGCAACAGAAATTCACGAAAGATGATAAAGTCAATTTGGTTCATATTGCGGTTTGCAGGTTGCTGGAACCTTTTGGATATTACAAATTCACGCATTATGAAGATGGCTGGCCACAATTTGAAAAGTTAGACGACCTTCCGGAATTAAAACCTAACGAACAATCGCTCTTAATGAAAAAAGCGATTATACAGTATTTTATTGATGAAGAGATTGAACTGAAATAAAGAAAACATCGGAATTTTTAAGTTCCGATTTTTTTATGGCAACATATTTGATATTCACAATAAAATGTTAAATCTTTTCATTTTAAGAAATATTTAATAATTACAGGCCGTTATTATTGTTGAGATATTCTTAAAAAGAGTAATTTTAACTTTTCAAACTTAAAAAAACATATGAACAACAAGTTTATTCCTATTATATCTGTTTTTATGACAATTTCCTTGGTAGTTTTTGTCTCTTTGCAGTTATATTGGATTAAAGAATTATATACTTCGCTCGAGCAGGATTTTTCTAATAAAGTTTATTCTGCATTAGAAACTTCCACTCAAAAAGTGAATCAAATCGAAGTCAACAAATATTGGAATGAGACTTATAATAATGTTGGAAAAGAGGTTTTAGCTTATAAAAATCAGCCAACTAAGACTTATATTCAGCAAAGTTCTGATTCTGCCAATCGTTCGAATATTCTTTTCCAAACAAGCATTGTTGAAAAACAAAACATCCCCGTTTCAGCAAAAGGTGACACTTTGTACACAACGAAACTTTATAAAGACGAAGGACAATTAAAACTGAAAAGAAGTTCACCAGAACCTTTGACAACCAACATCAGTCGAGACCTTGATAATAATTCTTATCAGATGAAGGAATTTGCGCGTTTGAGTGCGACCAACCTTCCGATAGAAAAACGAGTTGACAGCAAAACCATTGATTCCGTCATTTCTAAAGAACTGAGATTGAAAGGAATTGATACCAAATTTGGCTTTGGTGTCATCAACAAAACCAATCAATTAACGACGGTTGCGAACAACATCTATCTCGACCAAAAAGATAAAACCAATTACACTTATCCGCTTTTTACAGACAGCAAAGATAGAACACTTTATACACTTGCAATTGTTTTTCCTCGAAAAGATTACTCTTTGGTGAAGCATAATTTGCCAATGTTGTTGGGAACTTTCATTTCGTTATTGACGATTTTGGGGATTTATATTATTTCGATTAATTATATGATGAGGCAAAAGAAAATTGCAGAAATCAAAACAGATTTCATCAACAATATGTCTCACGAGTTCAAGACGCCTTTGGCAACGATTTCTGTTGCAACGGATTCTTTGGCCAATGATAAAATCGCCACTGACCCAGACAAAGTCAAATATTATTCAGGACTAATAAAACAGGAAAATCTGAGGATGAAAAAGCAAGTAGAAACAGTTCTGAATATGTCCAAACTGGAACGAAACGAAATGCCTCTACATTTGAAAGAAACCAACGTTCGGGAATTGATAAAAAGTATTGCCGAATCTTTCCGACTAATTGTAAATGAAAGAAACGGAAGTTTGATAACAGATTTTAATGCGACTAAATATAATTTCTTAATCGATGAATTTCATATTTCGAATGCTTTGATTAATCTTCTTGATAACGCTAACAAATATTCTCCGGAAACGCCTGAAATAAAGGTTAGTACAAGAAATGAAGGAAACTGGTACGTCATCGAAATTTCTGATAAAGGAATGGGAATGGAATCGACCAACAAGAACAAAATCTTTGAAAAATTCTTCCGAGAAGAAACAGGAAACATCCATAATGTAAAAGGACAAGGTCTTGGATTGTCTTATGTGAAAAAGATTATTGAGAATCATAAAGGTCAAATCCACGTAGATTCTCATAAAGGAAAAGGAAGCATATTCACCATAAAACTTCCGATAATATAAACCATAATTGATTTGAATGAAGCAGAACTAAAACATCAAGGAAAAAATCGAAATTAAATTTTAAACAACCAATCAAAATATTGACAAAACCGAAGAATCAAGAATTCTTCAATTTTAATTATTAATTACAAAGCTATGAGCAACAGGATATTATTAGTAGAAGACGACCAAAGTTTTGGCGCAGTTCTTAAGGATTATTTAACCATCAACAACTTCGAGGTAACACTGGCGACCGACGGAGAAATAGGACTGAAAGAGTTTACAGAAAAGGAATTCGACATCTGCATTTTCGATGTGATGATGCCGAAAAAAGACGGATTTTCTTTGGCAGAAGATGTGAAGAAAATTGATAAAAACACACCAATCATTTTCTTGACGGCTAGAAATATGCGTGAAGATATCCTGAAAGGTTATCAATTGGGAGCAGATGATTATATCACGAAACCATTTGATACTGAGTTGCTTCTTTATAAAATAAAAGCAATTCTACAAAGAAGCGCTGTTTTGGAAAACGAAGACCAAGAGCAGTTCAAAATCAGTAATATCTTTTTCGATTCTATGTTAAGACAACTAAGAGTTGGCGAAAACGAATACAAGCTTTCTCCAAAAGAAAATGAACTTTTGAAATTGCTTTGCATCCACAGAAACGATTTTATGCCAAGAGATTTGGCATTGAGAAAAATCT
The DNA here is from genome assembly GCF_003385395.1 of Epilithonimonas hispanica. GTDB lineage: Bacteria > Bacteroidota > Bacteroidia > Flavobacteriales > Weeksellaceae > Epilithonimonas > Epilithonimonas hispanica. The sequence continues at coordinate 80,129 of NZ_QNUG01000005.1, forward strand.
GGAAAAAAGAGAATTATTTCACAGCAAGAAGTATGGATGTTTACATCGCAAAACTGAGAAAACTTCTGAAAGATGATGAAGGCTTGGAAATCATCAACGTTCATGGAGAAGGTTTCAGACTATTAGTGAAAAACCCATAAAATTTAAAAAAAACCCTTCAGAAACTCTGAAGGGTTTTTAATACTTTTTACATTGTACGTTTTACAGAATACAATGATTTAATTCGTTGCCATATTCTGTTTTGGAGAACCAAGGATTGAATCCGTTTTCTCAGTGTTTTTCAGCCACTGAGAACCTGCAAGATAATTCTGGTCAGGATAATAGATGAACAAGCACGTTTGATTTTTTATTGTATCAATAATCGGTTTCGCCATTTCTTTGGAAACCGCAGGACAACCCCAACTTCTTCCTAATCTTTTCTCAGATTTGATAAAATCTTCACTTACATATTTTGCGCCGTGCATCACAATGCATCTTTCCAGCGCCGCATCATTATAGCCCTTGTCCATCCCAAAAAGCCTCATAGAATAGCCATTATCGCCATTATAAGTCTGTTCTGTAATATAGAAGCCAAGGCTTGACTGATGCGAATTTTCTATGTTGGAAAAATTGGTTGCGAACTCTTCGCCCGTTCCTTTTCCATGTGCGACCAATGTGTTGAACAGTACTTTTTTCTCATCCAAATTAATCACCCAAAGGCGTTTCCTGTTAGAAGACAAACTAAAATCACAAATCGAAAGCAACTTAGCTGACGAAATCAGTTTTCCGGATTTTTTCAAATTTTGAAATCCTAAAAAGGCTTTTTCGAAGACTTCAAAATTCAATTTTTCATCCGTAAACTGAAGCTCTTTATAGATTTCTTCTGCGGGATTTTGTGGTGAGAAACTCTTTCTTGAGCTTAATTTGTTTTCTTTTACAATGGTCTTGGCTTGAGAGATTTTGTTCTCAGAACTTGTGGGGTAAAAAGAAGTGGTTACCAAATAAACTAAGCATAACAATAATGGGAATTTCTTCATTAATTATAATATTAAGTTTTTGTTTTAGTGGTGCAAAATTATATATAAATCATTTTCAGATTGTTACAATCAAACTTTTTAACGGTTTTTTAGTAAACTTTAACGCAATTACTCCTTTTTTGAACGATTTTTATTAAGACTTTATTATGATTGACACTTTTAAAGTTTTAAATTGCAGTAAACTTTTGAAGTATGTCAACACTTAAAATTGCAGGTCTCAATCTCAATATTTCTTGGAAAAACAAGGAACAGAATTTTAAACAAATTGAAGAAGAATTTAGTTCCGTTGAAGCGGATTTATTTCTGTTACCAGAGATGTTTTCTACCGGATTTTGTATGGAAGCCGATGAGGTTGCCGACAGAAATCTAGAAACTTTGATTTGGATGAAATCCTTTGCCAAAAGTAAAAATTCGGCAGTTGCAGGAAGTGTTTCTGTGGAGGAAAATGGGAAATTCTATAACCGATTTTATTTTATTTTTCCGGATGGTAATTTCGAATATTACGACAAAAGACATTTGTTTTCTTATTCCGGAGAAGATAAAATCTACACAGCAGGAACAAATCGAAAAATCATTGATTATAAGGGATTTAAGATTCTTTTGCAGGTTTGTTTTGACTTACGTTTTCCAGTTTTTTCGAGAAATCAGAATGATTATGATGCCGTTTTATATGTTGCGAATTGGCCAAAATCCAGAGTTGAAGCTTGGAAATCTCTTTTAAAAGCACGTTCGATTGAAAATCAGGCTTTTCTTTTTGGATTAAATCGAATTGGAACAGATGGTTATAACCTTGAATATGAGGAAAGTTCATTAGTCTATTTTCCAGACGGACGAGAAATCTCTGAAAGAAAAAACAACCTCATCATAACCGAATGGAACTTGGATGAATTAAAAGAATTCCGAAATAAATTTCCTTTTTTGAATGAAAGGGATGGGTTTGAAATAGTTTATAACAAATAATTATTTTACATTATTTTCATTCCGTAAGAATTGCTCAATTTTACAGAATTTAAAATAGAAAACAGAATTTAGAACTTCAGTTACATCAATGAAAAATAAAAAATTACTGTTTTCTATTTTTCTCCTCAATCCAGCGACCCATATACTTTGTCGAATTCAGTTGATGATGTTGCAAAATTTTTCCGAGATAATTTTCTGTCCGATGAGCTTCGAGATTATTCTCGATTTTCGAAATGATTCCCCAAAACTGATTGACATACAATTTCTTATCAAAAATTTGTTTCAAAATCTCATTTGCATTTTTGTTGGCTTGATTCCAAATGGATTCATTTTGATAAAGTTCAACAGCGTTTGTCACAAATCCTTCGTCAGAATCTTCTATAAATCCATTCCAAGGCAAATTCTTATGCATTGCTTCTGCACCAATAGAGCTGGTCACATTTGGTAATCCGAATTGCATACTTTCCCAAAGTTTTCCTTTTAAACCTGCACCAAAAGGAATCGGAGCTAGTAAAACTCTGTATTGATTAAAAAGTAATTTAACATCTTCGGCTCTTCCTTTTACCAAAAAACTTTCTTTCTCATTATGCAGTTGAAAAACCTTTTCCGAAGCATAAGCGCCATAAATATGAAGTTCTACGTTTGGAAGTTCTTTTCTAATATTTTTCCAAATGGATTTCAATTTGAGAACAGTTTGCCAATTCGGTTCGTGAAGGAAATTTCCAATGCTTACAAAATGTTGTCTTTCTTCAAAAGCAGTTTTATTTTTTTCAATATTCTCAATAAAAAAAGGAATGTAAAACAGAATATCAGGATTAATTTTAAATTTCTCTGTCAATAATTGATATTCGAATTCTGAAATGATAAGCGACAAATCACATCGCAAAATCGAAGCCATTTCTCTCTTGAAAATATCATTAATCAAATCTTCATTACTAGTTTCTCTCTTTTCAACAAAAGCTTTTCTTCTTGCTTCTCTCAGAAAATGCAAATCTTCTGTATCAATGATTTTCAAAGCATTTGGACAATTTTCTGAAACTCGCCAACCAAATTGTTCTTCGGTTACATATCGGTCAAAAAGAACAATATCTGGATTGAGGTCTTTTATCTTTTCATCAAAACTTTCATTATTGATGTCGATTTTTTGGATTTCGATTTTTTCTGAAAACTCGATATTGTTGGAAGAAGTTAGAAACGTGATTGTATAATTTGCTTCCGAAAATAATTTGATAAGCTGCATCATTCTGTAACCTGCTGCTGTAGAAGCCGGTTCTGGAATAACGAGACCAATAATGACAAGATGTTTCATGTGGAACAAAAATATAAATTATTAAAACAAAAAAATTATACTAATTTTGATATATGCGAATAGAAAACGAAATCAAGTTAGGGTTCAAAGATGTGATGTTTCGTCCGAAGCGTTCTACACTCAAATCCCGAAGCGAAGTGACAATAGAGAGAGAATTCACTTTTCTTCATACTCAGAAAAAATGGAGCGGCGTTCCGCTGATTGCTGCTAATATGGACACGGTCGGAACTTTCGAAATGGCGGAAGCACTTTACAAAGACAAAATTATTACTGCCATTCATAAGCATTATTCTGTTCAGGAATGGTCTGATTTTCTGAAAGATAAAAACGATGACTTCTACCAATACATTGCATTGAGTACAGGAACCGGAAAAGCTGACGAAGAGAAAATCAAAACAATCTTGAATGCCAATCCGAAAATCCAATTTCTTTGCATTGATGTTGCAAATGGTTATTCAGAACATTTTGTAGAATTTGTGAAAAAAGCCCGTCAGAATTTTCCAGATAAAATTATTATGGCAGGCAATGTTGTAACCGGCGAAATGGTAGAAGAACTTATTTTAGCAGGTGCTGATATCATCAAAGTTGGAATTGGTCCGGGTTCGGTTTGTACAACTCGAGTGAAAACCGGAGTTGGTTATCCTCAACTTTCAGCAATCATCGAATGTGCGGATGCAGCTCACGGTTTGGGCGGTCAAATCATTGGTGACGGAGGTTGTAAAGTTCCCGGAGATGTTGCGAAAGCATTTGGTGGTGGTTCAGACTTCGTAATGTTGGGCGGAATGTTTGCCGGACACGACGAAAGCGGCGGTGAACTCATCACAGAAAATGGAAAAACTTTCCGTTTATTCTACGGAATGAGTTCTCAAACCGCAATGGATAAACATTCTGGAGGTGTTGCAGAATATCGTGCTTCCGAAGGAAAAACCGTGAAGGTTCCTTACAAAGGTCCAGTTGCGGAGACAGTAAAAGATATCTTAGGAGGTGTTCGTTCAACTTGTTCTTATGTCGGTGCATCAAAGTTGAAAGAATTGTCTAAAAGAACAACTTTTATCCGCGTTCAAGAGCAGGAAAATCAGGTTTTTAACGGATAGTATTTGATGATAAACTTTAAATAAAAACCAGCCAAATTCGGCTGGTTTTTTATTTTATTTCACTTTTGCTAGATGAATCACATTATTTCCTTGAGAAATCAACAATGAGTCTTCCGTAGATTCTGCAGAAATACTATTTCTCTCATAGATTTCTCCTGCTGTTGTTGCTTGTTTAAAGTCAAGAACAAACTTGTTATTGTTAGCTTCTATAGTAATTGTTTTTGCCTTGCCATCGTCTATAAAAGTCGCTTTTGCTCGGCTTCCATCACTTGCTTTGTAAGGATATGAAACAGATGAGGTTTTTTTACCATTTATATCTTTTTGGGCATTAGACGATGTAATAGTATCTGTTTTTCCATCTTTTTCTACGATTTCTGTTGTTGTAGAAAAGGAATCGGATATTTTTTTGACATCATTTTTTTTACAAGAAAATAAAACTAAAGCGGTTACAAATCCTAGAATTAAACTGTTTGTTTTCATGGGCTAAATTTTTTATTAATAACAAAATTTCTGTCAAATTGTTGTCCAAAGACAGCAAAAAATCTAAAACTAATTTCGGAATTTTTTTATATATAATGATAGGATTAGATAATAAATTTTTATAGTCTTATAACTGATTGTTTTACAGAATTAATTTAAATCAAGTTACGGCTCAATAAATTATAATAATACAATTGATAAAATTCAGAATTAATTAAATAATGATTACTTTTAATCCCAATTTCTAACCAACAACAAAATGCAATTCTCCGGACAGATCCTAAAAATGATTTCCCAAAACGGACAACCAATCCAATACTATCTCAACCTAAAAAATGATTTGATTAATATGAATCAACTTTTTGGAAAAGATTTGCACATCAAACATATCGGTTATCAATGTGTGAATTGTGGAAATGACGAGAAAATCTACCGAATGGGATTCTGTAAAAAATGCTTTTTCGAAAGTCCTTATGCAAGTGACACGATTATCCGTCCAGAATTGTCAAAGGCTCATCTTGGTATTGCCGAGCGAGATTTGGAAGTGGAAAAAGAAATCCAGATGGTTCCTCATATCGTTTATTTGGCTTACACGGGCGATGTAAAAGTTGGAGTTACAAGAACACATCAGATTCCGACACGTTGGATTGACCAAGGCGCCACTTTCGCTTTGCCAATTGCAGTTACAGAAAACCGTTACGAAGCCGGAATGATTGAGGTTGAGTTGAAAAAACATATTGCCGACAAAACCAATCCAAAAAAAATGCTGGCGGATGAATATGAAGATTCTTTGGACTTAATTGATTTCCGAAATAAGATTGCGGATTACTTTCCTAATGATTTTAAAAAGTTTGCGGTGACTGACCAAGACATTGTAAAACTGGATTTTCCTTACGAAGCGCCGGAAAAAATCAATGTTTTTACATTGGACAAAAAACCAGAATTCAATGGAGTTTTGAAAGGGATTAAAGGACAATATCTTTCTTTTGAAGGCGGAGATTTTATAAATGTAAGAGGACACGAAGGTTATGTGATTGAATTGACAGTTTGATAATATGAAGAATCCTTTATTTTTTCTATTGTTGATTTTATTTACTTGTTCAAAAAATCCTAACAAGATTTCTAAAATTGATATTGATTATATAGAAAAAGATAAGGAAACAAGTTGGTTTCGAGTTCATAATAAACAAAACAAATGGGGATTCATAGATAAAGATAGTTCCATCGTCATTCCTTTTGAGTATGATTTTCTCAATCCTTTTGAGAATCATCTTGCTTATGCAAAACAAGGAAGTAAAGAATTCTTTATTACTTATAAAAATTTAAAATTAGAAGGAGATTTTGATGCTGTTAGTGTTTTTTCAGAAGGTTTAGCTCCAATTAAAAAAAATAGGAAATGGGGTTTTATCAATGAGAAAGGAAAGATTGTTATTCCAATTCAATATGATGTTGTTGATTGTTTCAGACCGAGTGGATTGTGCGCGGTAAGTAAAAAAAATATGGCATTATTGATTTGAATAATAAGATTCTTTGTCCATTAATTTATGATGAAGTGAGACCAAGTTATGTTTATGGCTTAGGTTTTGGAGATGATAAAATATATGCTCGAAAAGGCAAAGATTATTTTGAAATTAATATTAATGGAAAAGTTTTGAAATCTGTTACAAGACAAGATGTACAACAGAAAACTAAATCTCCAAGAATAGAAATTCCAGAACCGCCACCACCGCCAAAAATAAAATAATATGCTAAAAAAACTACTGAAAATTACTGCAATCGTACTTGGGAGCGTTTTGATTCTCATAGTTTTACTGAATATCGGATTCAGTCTTTGGCTCAAATATAAATTACCCGATTATCTCAAAACCAAAACGCCTTACGAGATTACTTACCAATCTCTGAACGTGGAAATCCTAAGTGGGAGCATCTCTGCCAACCAAATTAAAGTCAAAACTAAACAGCCAAATAATCTTGAAGCCTTAGCTCTCGAAGGAAGCTTGGGGAATTTGAATATCAGCAGATTAGGTGTTATTGAATTTTTGAACAATAATCAAATTGAGGCTAATTCCATTAAGCTAATTAATCCAAATTTAAAAATCAGATTAGCAAAACCAAAAGAGGAGAAAAGCAAAAAAAATCCAATTCCTTTTACCATCAAAAATATTGAAATAGAAAAAGGAAATATCGAGATTCATAAGCCTGACAACACCAAACTTTTCTCTGCTAACAATCTTAATATTGATTTAAAGAATCTTAGTCTGAATCAGAATCCTGAAGAGCTGCCTTTTGCTTTGGACAGTTATAAAATCTCTGCCAATCAGTTTTATGCACAAATCGGTGAGGTTTATTCTTTGAATTCCTCAGAACTGAAAACGGTTAATGGACAATTGACCATTAATGATTTTGAACTGAAGCCTTTAATTAATTTCAAAAATTGGGAACAGAATTTCAAAACTCAAAAAACGCTTTTTGACATTAAAAGTAAAAGCATTTCTTTCAATGATTTGGTATTTAATAAAAAGAAGTTGAGTTTCAAAAACGCTCAAGCTGTTGACCCAATTTTTGTTTTGCAAAATCGTGATAATAAAGTGGTTAAATCAAACAAAGAAAAGTCCAACTTTAACATCGATTTTGAAAACTTTGATATTAAAAACGGACAGTTTTCCATCTTGAAATCGAATGGAGAAAAGTCACTTTCCTTAGCAAAATTCAATGCAAATTTGAAAGAGTTTGTAATGAATGAAGACACATCGAAAAATAAAATTCCTTTCACTTACAAAGATTACAAAGTGTCTGGAAATCAGTTTTTTTATGATGCAGGGAAATATTACAATATGGATTTGTCAAGCTTCGAGATGTCTTTGCAAAATATTGATTTAAAGAATTTTAAATTAAAACCAAAAGTATCAAGAGCTGAGTTCGTAAGAATGATTCCTATGGAAAATGACTTGTTCGATATTTCTGCTAACAGAATTCATTTTTCTGGAATTAATTGGAAAATCGAAAATGATAAACCGAATATCAAACTTAAAAATGCAAGGCTCACAAATGTTGATGCTAATATATTCCGAAGCAAAATCCCGAAAGATAATCCGAAAGAAAAACTGCTTTATTCCAAATTACTGAGAACAATAAAGTTTCCTTTAGTTGTTGAAAATCTGAATCTTATTCAATCCAAATTGGTGTACGAAGAAGATACGCCGGATTCACACGGTCCAGGTAAAGTCGTTTTCACTTATTTTAATATGGATGTCAAAAACCTGAATTCCAACAAACAAAAAGGAGTTAATACAAAGGTTCCGATTGCAATCAATTGTAAATTTATGGGAGTTTCTCCTATGAAACTGGATTGGAATTTCAACACAGCAGATATGCGGGATAACTTCACAATTGCTGGAAATATCAATGATTTGCCGGCAGTTGACATCAATCCTTTTATCAAACCTTATCTCAATGTTTCTGCGACTGGAACAATCACAAGTCTCAACTTTGATTTCAAAGGAAATAATGACATTATGAACGGGAAATTCAAGATTACTCACAAAGATTTGAAAGTGAGCCTTCTTGACAAAAAAACCAGAGAGAAGAAAAAGTTCTTATCTGCAGTTGTGAATCTGGTTGTAAGAAAAGATTCGAAACAATTTCCAGAATCTGTGGATGTTTATGTTGAAAGAAATAAAGAAAGGTCATTTTTTAATCTCTTTTGGAAAGGTATCGAAGACGGTTTGAAAAAGACATTAATAAGTATTAATGTTGATAAAGTGAAGGAAAATGTGGAAGGTGTGAAAGAGACGGTGAAAGAAACAAAGAAAAAAATACGAGAGGCTAAAAATAACATTCGAAATAACCGTTTAAAGAAAAAAGGAACTCAAACTTAAAAACTTGAGTCCCTTTTTTTATCATTCCGATTTTAAAAATCATATTCTTCTTTCTCTTCTGTCGGTAGAGACTTGATAAAATCATCAAATTCTGAACCTTCGTAATTACTGTTTGCACCGTAAGAATCAATAATCATCGCTTTGTTTCCGTAGAAATCCTCCACAAGATACATCGCAATATTGTCAGCAGGGTCACTCGCGCCTTCGAACCTGTAAGTTCTGATAATTTTCAGGTCTTCTGCGCGATATGCTTTTTGCGTGCTGTGAATGACGAATTGTTTTTTGTCGTTCATCACGATTTCATCTGTGATTCCTTTTTCTCTTAGCTTCTCCATAACTTGGGAGAGCGTAAGCATTGGTTTTGTGCTCATAACGATATTTTTTTGGATTGGTAAGTAGAGATAAACAAATCGTGAACCAAAAAAGAAAAGACTCTACAAGTTGTGTAAAGTCTTAAAAAAATAAAAGTTATGAAAAATTAAATTTCCCCTCTCTTCTTCATCAATTAGGAAAATTATTTGTTGACCTTGTAACGCTTGTCAGGAGTTCCATCCTTTTTCAGTGTTTTGGCTTCTTTGTATCGTTTGTCTGGTGTTCCGTCTTTTTTCAGTTTAACGGTTGAAGCTGTAGCTGTTTTCTCGGCTTTTGCTTCCACTTTTTTTGCCTGCTTTTCTGTTTTTTGAGCTTGTTTCTTTACAGCTGTCGGCGCAGTTGTTTGTGATGTTGCTAGTCCTACCCCGAAAGTAAGTAGCAATGCTGATAATAAATTTTTCATTTCTGTGATGTTTTGGTTTGACAAATTTATATTAAAAATCCTTCTAAAATTAAGAATAAAAAACTTTAACCAGAAATTATAACAACTTAAAAACGCCTTAAAAATTAATACGATAGGCTATCCCGATATTCAGTAAGGTCGCTTTGGAATAATATTTCTCGATGTCAGGATTCTGATTCGCAATTTTGGAATTATAGAAATTAAGTTTTGTATTGAGGACAATCTGTTGAGTGCCATCATCATCAACTGTGTAGATGGCTTTTGCACCGAGATTCAAACCGCCGTTTCCTTCGGAGAAATCTCCTTTATTGTCAAGATAAGGACTTTTCATACGGTAAGTACTATAACCTACAACTTCTTCTACAAAAAAATCCTCTGTAATTTTTTCTTGATGAAAAATGTACCAATCAAAATTGTTCATCGATGGCGCACCAAGATAACCGAACAATTCTGGTCTTTTGACATTAGCCAAAAAGTAAGTGTACTCAACTCCTAATCCGAAATTTTTGTAAAGATTCAAATTTCCTCCAACTCCGAAACCATAAAAATAATCGAACGTGTCTTTCAGAAAATTATTACCAAGTGGAACCATCACTTTCACGTGCGGGTCTATGGAAGAACGAACATTTTCTGTCCAATCCTGCTTTTTCCTTCTCTGAGAAAAAGTAGCAATTGAAATTAATGAAAGAGAAAAGAGTAAAATTTTCTTCATTATTTCAAAGTTATATCATTGAAAATAACATAAGTCACACCATCTGGAATCTCGATGCTTAAAGAATCATTTGAGATTTTGCAACCTTGGGTATCAGTTGAAAAAGACTTTACCTTGAAGTTTTTCAGTTGAAGTTTATAAGCGCCTTTGTCGTAAGGTCCAGCCAAAACAAAACTTCCACTCTCTTTTGGATAAGTTTCTGCAATGATTTTTTTGTCTTTTACAAGATGGATTGGGTCTTCCAAAAACTTAGCGTCAGAATAGGTAATTTTTCCTTCCGCATAAGCGCGGAAAATATTGGCATCGTCCTCTTTACATTCAATCAAAAGAATCGACAGCAAGCAGAAAAGAGATAATATTTTGAATGAAAACTTCAAAGTTCAATTTATTAAAGAACGTAAAGTTAATTAATAATTATATTCAAATTAAATAAAATTATTTCTCGTTAAGATTGAGTCTTATTCCAACGTTGATGTTCAGCAATTGAGCCTTAGAATAATATTTATCTAATCCCTTGTCTCTGAACTCAACAAAAGAATCATAAAAGTAAAGTTTGGGAGAAGCAAAGATTTCTAATTTTTTCAGTTTAGGGAATTTATAAGACAACTCAGTTCCTAAGAAAAATGCGCCCGCTTGTTCTGTAAAATCATCTTTCGTGTAGCGTGATTGGCTTGTAATCGCCATAAAACTTCCTCCAATTTGTCCTTGTAAACTGAATGCTTCAGTAAAAGGATATTTGTAAATAAAATAAGCAGAAATATTGGTCAATCTAGGTTTTTCCAAATCGCCATAAACACTGCGGTCTTTGACTTCGGAGAAAGCTCGATTTAACTCTATTCCAAATCCCATATTACGTTTGAAAACAGTTTGATAAGTCAATCCAACGCCAACAAAATTTTTCAAACCATCTTTCAGAAAATTATCTCCCATTGGCAGAAAAGTAACAGCATTGATTCCTAATGACGGCTGAACGCCTTGGCTGGAAAAAAACGCAAAACAAAACAAGGCTGTAGAAAGTAAAAATCTTTTCATTATTCTATCGTAATATTTGAGAATTTAACACTTTCTAGATTTTCAGGAAGAATGATGGAAAGAGAATCTATGTCCAAAGAACAATCTTTTGAATCGGTAGAAAAACTAACAATTTTTTTTCCTAAAGTAAGCTTTACATCATGTGCAACATCCGGACCTCCTAAACTGAAAGAACCATCATTTTTAGTAGTTCCTTGTGAAATAGGATAAAGCCAAGTAGTGAGTGCAACAGGAATTCCGTTCGCGGATTGGCTTTGAGAAGTAATTTTTCCTTCTACAAAAACCCGAGAATTGTTTACATAATCCGCTTCGCAAGATGCTAAAGAAAATAGCAGACCTAGCAAAAGATAGTTTGTTTTGAATTTCATTGGTTAAATTTTGACTAAATTAATGTTTAATAATTCATCCGCAAAATAAGAAAGATGAATTATTGCTGAATTTTTAAATTTCGTACTTTTGTAACAAATAACGATTCCGAAAATATCTCGGAATCGCTTTTTGCGTTTATGCCTACATTAATGGAATTAAAAAAAATCAATCAAAATCTGCTTCCGGACTTGCTTCAGAAACAATTCGGGAATGAGATTTTTTCTCAATTAAATAACAACCAACATATTTCTGTTAAAGGAAGTGCAGGTTCTGCGGTTTCAATTTTGGCTTCGGAACTTTTCTTGACTCAGAACAAAACGATTCTTTATTTGGTTGATGACAAAGAGGATGCGCTTTACATCAATGCCGAGATGGAAGATTTGTTGGGAAGCGAAAATGTTCTGTACTTTCCTGCAACGCATCTTGAGCCTTATCAAATCGAGAAAACCCAGAATGCAAATCTCGTTCTGAGAACTGAAGTAATCAATAAACTGAATTCTGGAAAATCTCCAAAAGTGATTGTCGCTTTTATTGGTGCATTATCTGAAAAAGTCTTGAAAAAAGAAGATTTCAAAGCAATTTCTCATCAGATAAAAGTCGGTGACCAATTGGATTTCGATTTTGTGGATGAATTGCTGAATCATTATCAATTTAATCAAACGGATTTTGTTTCTGAACCCGGAGAATTTTCTGTTCGTGGTGGAATTGTGGATGTTTTTTCTTTTTCTAATGAAAAACCTTATCGTATCACATTTTTCGGAAATGAAGTTGAAAGCATCAAAACTTTCGATATAGAATCTCAGCTTTCCGTTGATAAAATAACTGAATTTCAGTTGGTTTCCAATATGAATTTTTCGGTTTCGGGAAGCAAGGTTTCATTTCTTGATATTTTGCCTGATGACAGTTTTATGGTTTCGAAGAATCTTTTCGTTTCCAATAGAAGAATCAGAGACTTTTACGAAAAATCATTAGAAAAATTTGAGACTTTAAGTAAAGATATTAAACATAGGACGCCGGAAGAATTATTTATTTCTGAACCTGAATTTCAAAATCGATTAATCAGATTCAAAACAATTGATTTCAGTTCGCAAGCTTTTGAACTTCCAAAACTTAAAACGGTAGAACTCAATCAAACTCAACAACCGAGCTTTCATAAGAATTTCGAAATGTTGATTCAGGATTTAGAAGAGAAACAGGGTCAGGGTTTTGATACTTGGATTTCTTTTTCATCTGAGAAACAAAAAGACAGATTAGAATCGATTTTTGAAGAACTCGAGCACGAAATTCCATTTAAAAGCTTCAAATCCGAACTTCACGAGGGTTTTGTGGATTCTGAAAATAAAATTCTGGTTTACACAGACCACCAGATTTTTGACCGATATCAGCGTTACAAATCCAAAGATACTTTTGCCAAGTCGGAGCAGTTGACACTCAAAGATTTAATGTCTTTGAAAGTTGGTGATTATATTGCTCATATCGACCACGGAATCGGGAAATTTATGGGATTGGTGAAAGTCAATAATGACGGGAAAATTCAGGAATGCTTCAAACTGAGTTATAAAAATGGTGATTTGCTTTATGTGAGTATTCATTCCCTCCATAAAATTTCAAAATATAACGGAACAGACGGAAAAGAAATTGTTCTCAGCAAACTCGGTTCGCCCGCTTGGAAGTCACTGAAACAGAAGACGAAAGCTAGAGTTAAGCAGATTGCATTTGATTTGATTAAATTATATGCTCAGAGAAAAACCGCGAAAGGATTTCAATATTCGCCGGATTCTTATCTTCAAAATGAATTGGAAGCAAGTTTCCTTTACGAGGATACGCCAGACCAAGAGAAAGCGACTTTGGACGTGAAAAAAGATATGGAAGCGGAAGGCGTAATGGATAGATTGATTTGTGGCGACGTTGGATTCGGGAAGACGGAAGTTGCGATTCGTGCGGCGTTCAAAGCGGCGACTGATAGCAAACAAGTTGCGATTCTGGTTCCGACAACGATTTTGGCTTTTCAACATTATAGAAGTTTCAAAGAGCGTTTGAAAGATTTCCCTGTTAATATTTCATACTTAAATCGATTCCGAACTGCGAAACAAAAATCTGAAACTTTAGCAGGTTTGAAAGATGGGAAAATCGATATTGTGATTGGAACGCATCAATTGGTTGCGGATAAAGTGAAATTCAAAAATCTTGGTTTATTGATTATCGATGAGGAACACAAATTCGGAGTATCGGTAAAAGATAAATTGAAAACGATGAAAACCAATGTCGATACGTTGACATTGACAGCAACTCCTATTCCGAGAACTTTGCAGTTTTCATTGATGGCAGCGAGAGATTTATCGGTAATTAAAACACCTCCCCCAAATCGTCAGCCTGTTGACACTAGTATCGTTGGCTTTAATGAAGAGATTTTGCGTGATGCAATTTCGTACGAATTACAAAGAGACGGACAGGTTTATTTCATCAATAACAGAATCGAAAACCTAAAAGATATTGCAGGATTGATTCAAAGATTGGTTCCCGATGCAAGAGTGATTACAGGTCACGGCCAAATGGACGGAAAACAAATGGAACAAAATATCCTCGATTTTATGGAAGGAAAATATGATGTTCTGGTAGCGACAACCATCGTAGAAAGTGGCGTTGACGTCCCAAATGCAAATACGATTTTCATTAATGATGCTCATAGATTCGGGATGGCAGATTTGCATCAGATGCGTGGAAGAGTCGGGCGAAGCAACAGAAAAGCGTTTTGTTATCTGATAACGCCTCCGTTTGATATGATGACTTCTGACGCGAGAAAACGTCTGGAAGCGATTGAGCAATTCTCGGATTTGGGAAGTGGTTTTCAGATTGCTATGAAGGATTTGGAAATCCGGGGAGCGGGAGATTTGTTAGGAGGAGAACAAAGTGGGTTTATCAATGAAATGGGCTTTGAGACTTATCAAAAAATGATGCAGGAAGCTTTGGAAGAACTGAAAGATGATGAGAATTTTGAAAATCTTTTCGAAAATGAAGAAGACAGAAACAAGCTCATCAAATCTACAAAAGAAGTCAACATTGATACAGATTTAGAACTGATGTTGCCTGATGATTACGTGAGTTCAACGGAAGAACGTTTGTCACTCTATCAAAAATTGGCTGAAATCCAAAATGCGAAAGAGTTACAGGCTTTTGAAAATGAGTTGAAAGACCGATTCGGAGAATTGCCAAATGAAGCAATTAATCTTCTGAAATCTGTGGAACTGAAATGGCTCGCAGCGGAAATTGGATTTGATAAACTGGTGGTGAAGAACAAAGTTTTCCTCGGTTATTTCCCTGCAAATCCTCAAGACAAATTTTATCAAAGTGAAAAATTCAAAAAAATCATATCTTATCTCACACAAAATCCGGCAGAAGCTACGTTAAAAGAAAAGAATAACCAATTGATGATGCGGAAAGATAACGTGAAGAATGTGGATGAGGTGAATCTGGTTTTGAATAGGATTTTGGGTTAAAATTGATTATATTTGATTAATAAAATTTTAGAAATGAATACTGATTTACAGATACAAACTAAAAAACTGGAGCTAATTCAATGGTTATCTACAATTGAAGATTTGAGTTTTCTTGAAAAGATTTCAGATTTGATTTCTCGTGAAAGAAAAAAAGACTGGACAGATGAAGTTTCTGATGTTGAAAAACAATCTATAGAAAAAGGAATTGCTCAAGCGAATGAAGGAAAACTAAATCCACATTCCAAAGCAAGGGAAATCTATGGAAAAAGGCTTTGAAATTCTATGGACAGATTTAGCCCTGGAAGAACTTGCCCAAACTGTTGAATATTTGGAACAAGAATTTTCTGAAAAGGAAATTGAGAGTTTGGGAAACGAAATCGAAAGAATCCTATCAATTATCACATACAATCCTGCGATTTTTCCATTTTTGGATAAATTTAAAATAAGAAAAGTAATTATTTTGAAATTCAATACTCTGTATTACAGGATTATAAATGATAGAGTTGAGATTATTTCATTCTTCTCCAATAGACAAAATCCAGATAAAGCAAACATATAACTTCTCTGAAATTTAGATTAATGACTATTTTTCCATTCAATCGAATCGAACAGAAATTTATATTACTAATCATAATATCTGTTAGCTTTTGCAACGCTCAAATTCTGAAATATCATTACGATAAGGAAATGACTTTTCTAAGTGAAGCAGATAACGAAGCTGGGATTTCTGTGAGATTTAATTCCAAAGACAAATCGGTTCCTGTTTATTCGATAAGTTACAATTCTGAGAAGAAATATATTAGAAATACCATTAATTTCTATTACGCTTATCGTAAAAATATCTATAGAATGGATGGTTTGCTTTATAACAAAAAGTATGTTTCGGGTAATGGCTTCCGGACTTACAGTGCAGAATCGCCTATTCGATATTTCAAAAAAGCTTCGGATACTTTGTATGAATATCAGTCGTTTCGAGATTTAGAAAAAAGAATAGCCACAGACAAAGACGGAACCAAAATCGAACTGTTTGTTGCGAACCTAAAAGACAACATCGATTATTCTGAACCTGCATTGTTTTATCTTTCGGAACATTATGGGATTTCGCCCGGTTTGGGAAAAGGTGAGATTGTGGTTTATGCGAATTATACTTTTAGTAATAATTTCAGCTCCGGAGATTATGTTCAGATGAAAGATATTGATGAAGATATCTACTTTAACAAAGAACAAATCGAAGCTCTGATTGATGACCAATATCGTGAGTTTATGACCAAAACAGAACCGGATAAAAAACCAATCTATTGCTCTGTAACATCATTTGGTAAAAATACAGATGAAAAAACAACCGAAGAATTGAACGATTTCCTTGGCAATATCTGCGAATATTATGAGTTATGGAATAAGCAAGAAAATAATGAAAGCTTCAAAACCTATTTTGATTCCGAAATTAAAAGAAGAGTTGAAATTTATAAAAACAATGACACTCTAAATGAGAAACAACTTAAAACTTACCTTGAAGAATTGAATCAGCTTAAAAGTCAGAATTCCTTAGAAAATTTTGATTATAAATGAATTATTTTCAATTAAAAATTTGAATTCGAAAATTTATTTTAAAAAGTTAACTTTGCAAATAGAAAACAATACAATGAAAAGCATATTTTATTATCTAACCATAATATTCGGAATCTTTGCATTGGCATCTTGTAGTCCAAATCAAGATGATAATGGCGATTTTTTGTACGGGATAGATTACGACCCAACTACTACTGATCCAGGAAGTGGGAGCGAGACTACAAAGCTTCTTGAAAAAGTTTCAGGAGTAGATTCTGATGGGGAATCTACCACTGTTACTTATACTTACACAGATAAAAAACTAACTTCTGTAAAAACTGAGGTAGGCACAGATACGGAAACTGCGCTATTAACCTATTCAAATGATGTAATAACACATATGGATATTACCAATGTAGAATCAGGAGACACTAAACTGACAAAAGTAGATCTTTTATACAATTCTGGTAAATTGGTTGGTGCTAACGGAACAACCGAATCTGGAGGAGCTGTCCTCTATAAGTCAACGACAAATGTTACTTACGTAGGAGACAAAGTTTCGAAAGTGGTCACTAGCATGAACACAGAGGATCCGGATAATCCAGGGCAGTATATTTTGTCTTTTGAAGTTACAAGTGATCTAACCTACACAGGAAATAATATTTCTGTTTGGAAATTAACCACAACCACCGCATCTACTCCTCCAATTGTAATCCCTCCAATTGTAATAGAATCTGAACTAAGTAATTACGATAGTAACAAGAACCCTTTTGGAACGCTACCTTTAGCTTATAATATTTTATCAACACATTACAATACCTCTAATCAGGGTATGTTAGGTCTATCTACCAACAATTACAGAAGTGTCAAGGTTACAACGATGGGGTTCTCGCAACCACTTAACATGACTTATACTTACGATGCAGATGGATATCCTATAACAATGCTTTCTAGTGGAGGAGACAAATTAAATTTTCAGTATACAAAATAATGAAGTATCTCATCGTAGGTATCGGGAACAAAGGGGAAGAATATGTGGAAACCCGACATAATATTGGTTTCAAAATTGCTGAAAAAATTGCAGAGAAGATAGAAGCGCCATTCAAATCTTCAAACTTCGGATTGCTGGCAGAAGGAAAATACAAAGGCAGAAAAGTTTTTGTGCTTAAACCTGATACCTACGTTAATCTTTCTGGAAATGCTGTTAAATTCTGGATGCAGAAAGAAAATATCCCTTTAGAAAATATATTGATTATTACGGATGATCTTGCATTACCTTTTGGTTCTTTGAGAATGAAAATGAAAGGTTCTGATGCGGGGCATAATGGTTTGAAAAGCATACAGTCGCAGCTGAATACTCAAAATTATCCAAGATTAAGATTTGGAATTTCTGCAGATTTCTCCGAAGGCAAACAAGCAGATTATGTTCTCGGAAAATGGAATAATGAAGAACAAGAACAACTTTCCGAAAGAATAGAGAAGTTTTCTCAAGCTGCTTTATCTTTTGTATTTGCAGGTGTTCAGAACACAATGTCTGCTTTTAATGGAAAATAGATTAATCTGTATCTGTTTTCAAAAGCCTTTACGGATTTCGTTTTTTAATTAAGGAAATTATTTTAGATATTCAGTTTTGAAAATAAGTAAGCCGGATAATAAATTACCCGGCCTACCACCCTAATTGTATGAAGAAAAAAAAATTCCTATAACCAAGTTACAACGCCAGTTTCAACGTCGTAATTTGCACCCACGACTTTGATTTTACCTTCGTCTTCTAGCCTTTTCAAAGTTGAGCTTTGCTTACGAATATCTTCTATAGCGTGCTTTACATTGTGTTGATTCAGTCTTTCCAAAAGATCTTCGTTTTTGGATGAGCGCTCTTCTCCATCTTTGATAATATTTTTGATGATTGGGTCAAAATGTCCAATCAAGTGGTTCAGGTTATCCATTCCAAGACCTTCGATAGCTGCAGAGTCTAGTCCTCCTTTCAAAGCGCCACATTTAGTATGTCCAAGGACAACAACCAATTTGGATCCTGCAACATTACAGCCAAATTCCATAGAGCCAAGAATATCTTGATTCACAAAATTACCTGCAATTCTAACGCTGAAGATATCTCCCAAGCCTTGGTCAAAAATCAATTCAGCAGACGTACGGCTGTCGATACAACTCAAAATAACTGCAAATGGCCATTGACCAGTGCGAGTTGCATTAACTTGCTCAAGAAGGTCTCTGTTGGCTTTAAGGTTATTTACAAACCTTTGATTTCCTTCTTTCAAGAACTCTAATGCTTTTTCTGGTGTAATGGTTGCTTGTGTTTCGGATGTATGTGCTTTCATTTTTTTTAAAATTTTAAATAGTTAATATCTGCAATGTTTTTACATCGCTCTTTTATGATTGACGATGATATGCGAATCCTGGTCGCTTGCATAATCTTTGTATGATGTTTTGAAGCCTAATAATTCTACTTCTATGTCTTCTTCTTTTGCTCTTACGTTGGCAAAATCCTGAATCAGCTCCAGAACATCCGTTGTGATATAAGATGTTGTTGTTGCATCTATGATAACTTTGGAGCCAGATTTTATGTTTTTTAAAGTTTTTTTGATGGCAGCTTTATTGAGAAAAGAAACTTCCTCAGCCAGCTTTATTGTAATCTCATCTGCATTATCCAAAGTTTCTTTGCTAAGATAGTAAGCTCGTTTCATATTTCCTTGAAGAATGTAGAAAACGGAAATTAATAACCCAATTCCTACACCTTTCAGTAGATCTGTGAAAACTACAGCTAAAACTGTTGCCACAAAAGGAATGAATTGATATTTACCATTGTGCCAAAAATGTTTGAAAGTGGCTGGTTTTGCCAATTTGTATCCAACCAAAATCAATACCGCTGCTAGAGTTGCCAAAGGAATTAGATTTAATATAACAGGGATTGATAAAACACAAATCAATAACAACACACCATGAATAATTGCTGAAGTTTTCGACGTTGCACCAGCATTGGCATTGGCAGAGCTTCTTACTACCACAGATGTCATTGGTAGCCCACCAATGAAAGAACTGACTAAGTTTCCAATACCTTGAGCTTTCAGTTCCAGATTGGTGTCGGTAATTCTTCTTCTAACATCTAATCTGTCCGATGCTTCTATACAAAGCAAAGTCTCTATAGATGCTACAATAGCTATCGTAGCTCCAGTTATCCAAACTTTAGGATTTGTAAATCCATTGAAATCGGGAAAAGTGATTAGGTTTTTAAAATCATCTAGTGACTTAGGAACAGGTAATGTTACAAGGTGTTTTTCCGTAATTGCTAAAGAACTTCCTGATAGTTTAAAAAATTCATTCAGTAGAATCCCTACAATAACTGCAACCAAAGCACCTGGTAATAGCTTTAATCTTTTGAGAACAGTTATGTGATCCCAAGCCAATAAAATAGCTATAGAAACCAAGGTTACAATAATAGCGCCTGGATGAGTTGCGCCAAATAATTCTGAAAAATATCCAAAATTGAGCCCTTTGTCGAAAATAGATTCGTGACCTTCGTAATCGCGATCAAAGCCTAATGCGTGAGGAATTTGTTTCAGTATGATAATAATTCCAATACCGGCAAGCATTCCTTCGATGACATTATTAGGGAAATAATTTGAGATACTACCTGCCCGGACAAATCCAAGAACTAATTGTAAAATACCAGCAATAATACCAGCACAAAGAAATAATTCAAATGCGCCAAGATCTGTTATGGCGACCAAGATAATAGCTGTAAGACCAGCAGCCGGGCCAGAAACAGATATGTTGGAATTACTAATATATCCTACAACTATTCCGCCAATAACCCCAGCGATAATCCCAGATAACGGTGGCGCACCAGATGCCAAAGCAATCCCGAGGCAAAGTGGAAGAGCCACAAGGAAAACGACAAGGCCAGAAGGAAAATTTTCTTTGATTCCTCCGATCAAAGATTTTGATTTTTGCATAATAAAACAGCAGAAGTCATTGATAATGATAATCAATTATTCTTTAAAATGTAGATGAACTTAATGTATAGTAGGGCTTACTATTATTATAAACAGCAAACAATTACGTTTATAGAAAAACGAAATTATATATTAAGCTTCTGGAGGGGGAGAGAAGATGCTAAGGTGAGGTGGGAAATACACTTTGGACTCCCAACTTATAGTTATTTTTTTTTGTGTATCTAATTCAAAAAACTTGATGAAATCATGGATGTCCATCGTTTTAGGAATTGCTTTTTCATAAATTACAATTGTCATATTTGAGTGGGTTTCCTCTTCATTTACTATAATATTAGTTCTTGGTATTTTCCATCCCAACATTGCAGCAATCCCAGGGAGAGCTGTAAAGTTTAGAAAAACCGATAATATTATAATACTCAAATATTTCATCTAAAATCTTAAATAAGATTTTTATTATTTTTTTTATTCATTACCCAATCAGAATCAGTTAGGTTATAAATCTGTTGAATGTCTTTCAATATTTTCTCAAAATCGATATCAAGATCTATAATTTTTCCTGTTCTAAGGTCAAAAACCCAACCGTGAACAATAGGAAACTCATCTAATATATATCTTTCTTGTACGCAAGCCATTTTTATCACATTGATGCATTGCTCCTGCACGTTCAGTTCCACAAGGCGATCATATTTGAGAGATTCATCTTTTATAGCATCTAGCTCTGCGTGATGTAGTCTATAAACGTCTCTTATGGTTCTCAACCAAGGATTCATCAATCCAAGATCTTGTGAAGTCATTGCTGCTTTTACACCACCGCAATTATAATGCCCACAAACAACAATGTGTTTCACTTTCAAGTGTTCAACTGCGTACTGGATGACGGCGGTTGAACTCATGTCCAAAGTGTTCACCACATTTGCGATGTTTCTATGGACAAAAACTTCACCTGGTCCCACGCCCATCAACTCTTCTGCTGTTGCTCTACTGTCAGAGCATCCTATGTAAAGATAATCTGGATGTTGTGTTTTTGCTAAGTTATGGAAATATTCAGGGTCATCTGCAAGCTTTGACTCTACCCATTTTTTATTGTTTTCGAAAATTTCTAAGTAAGACTTTGCCATAATTAACAGATGTAAAATTACAGATTATTTTGTTTCTTATGATTGTTTCTAAAAAACAATAGATTAAATCAATAACAAAACAAAAATATAATTTATTTTCCAATGTTAAAGAGATTTAACAAAGTTTAATATTAAGCTGTTGGTAGTAACTGTGGATAATTACTAATGATTTATCAGTTCAATATAGAGACATGATATAATTATTAAGAATTTCGTTAATTTTGAAAACATTCAAAAAATTAAAAATGAAAGTAAAATCAATCTTTGCAACAGCTGCCGTTGTTTTTTATGTTGGTGCCCAAGCTCAGTCTATGACAAATTCTAATTATCCCAAAGCCGTAAAAGGAACTCAAGTTGACAATTATTTCGGAACACAAGTAGCCGATGTTTATCGTGATCTAGAAAATGACTCTGATGCGACCAAAAAATGGGTGGATGAAGAGGTTGCTTACAGCCAAAATTATCTTTCCAAAATCCCTTTTAGAGAAACTATTAAAACTCAACTGAGAGATATCTGGAATTATGAGAAAATATCTGCGCCGTTCAAAGAAGGAGATTATACTTATTACTCTAAAAATAATGGTTTACAAGCGCAATCTGTGATTTACAGAACTGGACTTAAAACTAAAAATATCGAGGTTTTTCTAGACCCAAATCAATTCTCGGAAAAAGGAACAACTTCGCTTTCTAATCTTTCATTTAATAAAAAAGGAAATCTTGCCGCTTATTCTATTTCGGAAGGTGGAAGTGACTGGAACAAGATCATCATCATTGATGCAATTACGAAAAAGCAAATTGATGATACTTTGTTTGATGTGAAATTCAGTGGCATTGCTTGGAAAGGAGATGAAGGTTTCTATTATTCCAGTTATGACAAACCGAAAGAAGGAACAGTTCTTTCTGGGATGACGGATAAACACAAAGTTTATTTCCACAAATTGGGGACAAAACAATCCGAAGACCAGTTGATTTTCGGAGGTGAAAAAACGCCAAGAAGATATCTCTCTGCAGGTGTTTCGGAAGATCAAAGATTCTTGATTATTTCAGCAGCTAATGCAACTAATGGTAACGAATTATACATCAAAGATTTGAAAAACGGAGGTGATTTTGTACAGATCAACAAAGGCTTTGACATCAATGCTGATATTGTAGATACGCAAGGCGATGACTTGTTCATCTTCACGGACAAAGATGCGCCTAATATGAGATTGGTAAAAGTGAGCATCAAAAATCCAAGTCCTGAAAACTGGAAAGATGTCATCCCAGAAACTGAAAATGTGTTGAGTGTTTCGGAAGCTGGTGGTTTTTTCTTCGGAAAATATATGAAAGATGCAATCAGCTTGGTAAAACAATTTGATAAAACAGGGAAATTAGTCAGAGAAATCTCTTTGCCTGGAAAAGGAACTGTTTCCGGATTTGGCGGTAAAAAAGAGGATAAAGACATCTATTATTCATTTACAAACTATATTACGCCAGGAACGATTTACAAATATAATGTCGCTTCCGGAAAATCAGAAGTTTATCAGAAACCGAATGTGAAATTCAATCCAGAAGATTACGTTTCTGAACAGGTTTTCTACACATCAAAGGATGGGACTAAAGTTCCAATGATGATTAATTACAAAAAAGGAACTAAGTTGGATGGTAAGAACCCAACCATTCTTTATTCTTATGGAGGTTTCAATATCAGCCTTCAGCCAAGTTTCTCTGTTGTGAATGCTATCTGGATGGAAAATGGTGGTATCTATGCTGTTCCAAATATCCGAGGTGGTGGAGAATACGGAAAAAAATGGCATGACGCAGGAACTAAGCAACAAAAGATAAACGTGTTTAATGACTTTATTGCTGCCGGAGAATACTTGCAGGCGAAAGGTTACACATCGAAAGAATTTATGGCGCTTTCCGGACGTTCCAACGGAGGTCTTTTGGTTGGTGCAACAATGACGATGAGACCAGATCTAGCAAAAGTAGCTTTCCCTGGAGTTGGGGTTTTGGATATGTTGAGGTATAACAAATTCACGGCGGGAGCAGGTTGGTCTTACGATTATGGAACTGCGGAAGATAGCAAAGAAATGTTCGAGTACTTGAAATCTTATTCGCCGGTTCACAACGTAAAAGCAGGAATTTGTTATCCCTCAACAATGATTATCACGAGTGATCACGATGATAGAGTTGTTCCAGCGCATTCTTTCAAATTTGGAGCTGAGTTGCAGGAAAAGCAATCTTGCAATAACCCGATATTATTAAGAATAGAAAAGAATGCAGGTCACGGCGCAGGCCGATCAACAGAGCAAGTGATAGGTGAAAATGCTGATCTATTAAGTTTTGCATTATTCGAAATGGGAATCAAATCCTTGAAAAAATAAAATCGTTAATTATAAAAGAATCTCTGAATAAGGGGTTCTTTTTTTGTTTAATTACTATCTTCGCAATACAACTGATGTTATGAATTATCTTATCACTGGAGGAAGTGGATTTATTGGTTCTCATTTAGTAGAACAACTTTTGAAAAATGGACATTCTGTCATTAATGTTGACAATTTTGATTCGTTTTATGATTACAAGATAAAAATCCGAAATACTTTAGAATCAACTAATAAAATTACTAAATTCGATTATAGTGATAAGGAAAGTGATATTTCTCGATTAATATCATTAACAGAATCAAATAATTATATTCTTTATTTTCAAGATATTCGTGATAAACAAGGACTTGAAACTATTTTTAGAAATCATAAGTTTGATCAGGTCATCCATTTAGCTGCTTTAGCTGGTGTTAGATCATCCATTGAGCGTCCTTTAGAATATGAGGAGGTTAATATCCGTGGTACTCAGAATCTTTGGGAACTTTGCACCGAATTTGGAATTAATAAATTTGTTTGTGCTTCATCGTCAAGCGTTTATGGGAATAGTGAGAAGGTTCCTTTTTCCGAGGCAGACAATGTTGATAAGCCTATTTCTCCTTATGCGGCAACTAAAAAATCTATGGAAGTCTTAGGGCACGTATATCATCATCTTTATGATTTGAATGTTATTCAGTTGAGATTTTTTACAGTTTATGGACCAAGACAAAGACCGGATTTGGCGATTCATAAATTCACGAAGTTAATATCGGAAAATCAAGAAATCCCTTTCTATGGCGATGGTTCTACAGCTAGAGATTACACTTTTATACAAGATATAATAGATGGAGTCTTAAAAGCGATCAAATATCTTGAGACCAATAACGATGTTTATGAAATCGTAAATCTTGGTGAAAGTGAAGTGGTAACGCTTGACGAGATGGTTTCTACATTGGAAAAAGTCCTCGATAAAAAGGCTGTGAAAAAATATCTGCCAATGCAAGCGGGAGATGTCATAAAAACCAATGCCGATATCACAAAAGCAAAGTCTTTGATTGGTTATAAACCGACAACAAACTTCCAAAATGGCATAAAAAAATTTGTGGAATGGTTTTTGGCAAAACAGGGTTGACTCATTTTTAGATGGTTTTTATATTAATAATTTCTTTATTGTAAATTAATTTTTAAAAATTGTTGAAAATCAAGGTCAAAATGTATAAAGTATCACCTAATTTTTTACTTTTGCAAAAAATTTAATATTATGTATTGGACATTAGAATTAGCATCATATTTGAGCGATGCACCTTGGCCGATGACCAAGGCAGAATTAATTGACTACGCGATCAGAACTGGAGCGCCTATGGAAGTTGTAGAAAACCTACAAGCTATCGAGGACGAAGGGGAAATCTATGATGCGATAGATGAGATCTGGAGCGACTATCCTACAGATGAGGATTACCTCTGGAACGAAGACGAATACTAATTCGTTTTTTGAATTTTGACTAAAAAAAAATTAGCCAAAATTTTTTTATTAAATAACATTACGCAATTAGCCAAAAGCTAAATGCAAACCGCAAATAGCAAATTATGAGTTTTTTAAATACCGTTCTTAAAAGTTTTTTGGGAGACAAGAATGCAAAAGATCTTAAAGAAGTAAAAAAAGTAGTCGCAAAAATCAAGACAGTAGAATCTGGAATTCAAGCATTAACTGATGATGGATTAAGAGATAAAACTGCAGAATTTAAAGAAAAAATTAAATCTGCAACTGCTAAGTTTACTACCCAAATTGAAGATACTAAAGAGCAAATAAAAAACTCAACCAACGTTGACGAAAAAGAAGCGCTTTTCAACAAAATCGAAGGTCTGAAAAAAGACTCTTACGAAGTTGAAGAAAAAATTCTAAATGAAATTCTTCCTGAAGCTTTCGCTTTGGTTAAGGAAACTTCCAGACGTTTGGCACAGAATGGAGAAATCCGTGTTAAAGCAACAGACAAAGACAGAGAGCTAGCGGCTACAAAAGATTTTGTTTTTCTAGATGGTGATATTGCTGTTTGGAAAAATACTTGGGACGCTGCTGGAACGCCTGTAGTTTGGGATATGGTTCATTACGACACACAGTTCATTGGTGGTGTTGTATTGCACTCCGGTAAAATTGCAGAAATGGCAACGGGGGAAGGTAAAACTTTGGTAGGAACTCTTCCAATTTATCTTAACGCTTTGCCAGAAAGGGGTGTACACGTTGTAACCGTAAATGATTACTTAGCAAAACGTGACTCTGCTTGGATGGGGCCATTATACCAATTCCACGGAATGACCATCGATTGTATCGATAATCACCAGCCTAACTCAGACTCTAGAAGAAAGGCTTATCAAGCAAGCATCACTTACGGAACTAATAATGAATTCGGTTTCGATTATTTGAGAGATAATATGGTAACCAATCCTTCTGAATTAGTTCAGGGAGAATTGAATTTTGCTATTGTCGATGAGGTTGACTCTGTTTTGATTGATGATGCTAGAACACCATTGATTATTTCTGGTCCTGTTCCTCAAGGAGACAGACAAGAATATGATGTTCTTAAACCTTCTATCGATAGAATTGTTGAGGTTCAGAAAAAAACAGTTTCTGCAATTTTCAACGAAGCAAAAAAATTAATTGCCAACGGAAATACCAAAGAAGGAGGTTTCAAATTACTTCAGGCTTACAGAGGTCTTCCTAAAAACAGACAATTAATCAAGTTCTTGTCAGAAAGTGGAAACCGTGCATTGCTTCAAAAAGTCGAAGGTCAATACATGGCAGACAACAACCGTGATATGCCGATCGTGGACAAAGACCTTTATTTCGTAATCGATGAGAAGAATAATCAGATCGATTTGACTGACAAAGGTGTAGAATATATGTCTGCGGGTAACGAGGATTCTCAATTCTTTGTATTGACAGATATCGGAACGGAAATCGCTGATATTGAAAAGAAAAATCTGTCTAAAGAAGAAGAATTTGCTGCTAAAGAAGAATTATACAGAGAGTTTTCTGTGAAATCTGAGCGTATTCACACAATGAATCAATTGCTTAAAGCTTATACATTATTTGAAAAAGATGATGAATATGTGGTAATTGATGGCGAAGTGAAAATCGTTGACGAGCAGACTGGTCGTATTATGGATGGTCGTCGTTACTCAGACGGTCTTCACCAAGCGATTGAAGCAAAAGAAAATGTAAAAATCGAAGCGGCAACGCAAACATTTGCAACGATTACTTTACAAAACTATTTCCGTATGTATAACAAACTGGCTGGTATGACTGGTACAGCGGAAACTGAAGCTGGAGAATTCTGGCAGATTTACAAATTGGATGTAGTCGTAATTCCTACCAACAGACCTATCCAAAGAGATGACAGACAAGATTTGGTTTTCAAAACCAATCGTGAAAAATACAATGCAGTAATAGAAGAAATAGAGAGATTAACATCGGCTGGACGTCCTGTTTTGGTGGGTACAACTTCTGTTGAAATTTCTCAACTCCTTTCCAGAGCATTACAATTAAGAAAAATCCAACACCAAGTTCTTAACGCGAAACTTCATAAGAAGGAAGCAGAAATTGTTGCTGGTGCTGGTGGGCCTGGTGTTGTAACGATTGCAACCAATATGGCTGGTAGAGGTACCGATATTAAATTAAAAGCTGAGGTTAAAGAAGCCGGAGGTTTGGCAATCATTGGTACAGAAAGACACGATTCACGTCGTGTTGACAGACAGTTGAGAGGTAGAGCTGGTCGTCAGGGAGATCCGGGAAGTTCTCAGTTCTATGTTTCTTTGGAAGATAACTTGATGCGTCTTTTCGGTTCTGAAAGAATTGCAAAAATGATGGACAGAATGGGTCATAAAGAAGGTGAAGTGATTCAGCATTCTATGATTTCCAAGTCTATCGAAAGAGCACAGAAAAAAGTTGAAGAAAACAATTTCGGTGTTAGAAA
Organism: Epilithonimonas hispanica; assembly: GCF_003385395.1. Classification (GTDB taxonomy): domain Bacteria; phylum Bacteroidota; class Bacteroidia; order Flavobacteriales; family Weeksellaceae; genus Epilithonimonas; species Epilithonimonas hispanica. The sequence continues at coordinate 108,201 of NZ_QNUG01000005.1, forward strand.
AAGATTACTTGAGTATGATGATGTTATGAACAAACAACGTGACGTTATCTACAAAAGAAGAAAGAACGCTTTGTTCGGAGATCACTTGAAGTATGACATCGTGAATATGATTTACGATACGGCTGCTGCAATTGTTTCCTCAGCCAAAGCAACTGGAAATTATAAAGATTTTGAATTCGAGATTATCAAGTATTTCACAATGGAATCTCCTGTGAGTGAATCAGAATTTGGAAGTTTACAAATCCCTGCGCTTACAGATAAAGTTTTCAAAGCGGCTAAAGAAGATTATGACTTAAGATTGAATCTTCTTAAAGAAAAAGCTTATCCAATCATCGAAAATGTTTATCTTAACCAAGGTTCTATGTTCAAGATGATTCAGGTTCCTTTCACAGACGGGATCAAAACAATGACTATCGTTACAGACTTGAAAGAAGCTTACGAAACAAAATGCGAGTCATTAATCACAGATTTCGAAAAGAATATTTCTTTGGCTATTATTGATGAAAACTGGAAAACTCACTTAAGAGAAATGGATGATCTTCGTCGTTCTTCTCAAGGTGCGGTTTACGAACAAAAAGATCCATTGGTAATTTATAAACAAGAATCTTTCTACCTATTCAGTGAAATGGTAGATGCTGTAAACAAGGAGATTGTTTCTTTCCTATACAAAGGCGAAATTCCTGCATAACAAAGGATTTTCTAAATATTTAAAAAAGCTGTTGAATAACTCAACAGCTTTTTTTGTTTTGACGTTTTTAACTAAATGACAAAAATCAGACATTAAACTAATTTAGAATTAATAAAAATAATACCTTTGCAAAAAATTATTCCCTTAATGAAGAAACTAATTGTGAGTGCTGTGGTATTGATTTCCACATTTGCTTATGCTCAGGAAAATGACACGATTAATAAATCTAATAATATTGATGAGGTTATTCTTAATAAATACTATAAAAAATATAACGAAAAGCAAGGATCGTCTTCTCTCCGTTTAGATGAAGAGTTGATTAAGATTCCACAAAATATTTCTGTTATTACTAATAAAGCATTGGAAGACCAATAAGTTACTACGATCACTGATGGGCTTTTGAGAAATGTTGCTGGCGCTCAAAGACTTGAACATTGGGGAGAAATGTACTCTCGAATCAATATGAGAGGCTCAAGAGCTGGCGCTTTTTTAAATGGTGTCAATGTAACTTCTAATTGGGGACCTTTGGCTGAAGATATGAGTTATGTCGATCATATTGAATTTGTAAAAGGGCCTGGTGGATTTTTGATGTCAGCAGGAGAGCCAAGTGGAATTTATAATATTGTTACCAAAAAGCCTACTGGTAAAGATTTCAATGGTTCAGCAAGATTTACTTTAGGCAGTTTTGATATGTACAGAGCTGAAACAGATTTGGATTCTAGAGTTTCAAAAAAAGTTTCAGTTCGTTTAAACTTAATGGGTTCTCAAAAAAATAGCTTTAGAGACTACGAATTCAACGATAGATATGTTATTAATCCATCTGTTAAGATTGAATTATCAGACAAAACAACTTTGGTGGCAGAATACATCTATCAGAAAGCTAAAATGTCTGAAGTTGGTTCAGCTTATGTTTTCTCTACGGAGGGTTATGCTACAAAACCTGTTAGTTTTACTCATACCGACCCAGGAATTATGCCCTCAAATATGGAAGATCATACCGTAAATATAAATTTACAGCATCAATTCAACAAAAATTGGAGGTTGACTGCGCAGGTTACTTACCTCAATGATTATACAGATGCAAGTAATATTTGGCCCGATGCTGTAAATCCTGATGGAACAATGATTAGACGTCTTTCTTATTGGGAAGGCTCAAATATAATGAGGTTTGGTCAGGTATATTTGAATGGCTATGAAAAAACTGGATCTGTTTCTCATAGAATTTTGACAGGTTTAGACTTAGGAAGCAAAAAATATTTGGCTGACTGGAGCTTTTCTCACGCAATGGATACAGTTGAAAACCCTTTTAATACAAATATAACAACATATCAAGCTCCAGTAAATGGTTATGGATATGCTGAATGGATAGCTCATATGAATTCTGCACCATTAAATCAAAGAGCAACTCCTGGTGGAACAATTGATCAAAATTATTCTGGAGTTTATCTTCAAGACGAGTTGGGATTTTTAGACGATAAGCTGCGTGTAACTCTAGCAGCTAGATATACAAATATCAAACAAAATGATTACGGTACAACTTATGAAGCAGACAAATTGTCTCCACGAGTAGGTTTAAGTTATTCTATTGATGATAATACATCGGCTTATGCTCTTTATGATCAATCCTTTACTCCCCAATCTGGTAAATTTAGAGATAATTCTTCTGCAAAACCACTGACAGGAAATAGCTATGAAATTGGAGTGAAAAGGGATTGGTTTGGTGGAAAATGGAACACGACATTATCACTTTATAACATCCAAAAAAATAATGCTGTTGCTAATGATCCAACTGATCCTACGTACCAATATTTTATTTTTGCTGGAAAAACTGGTGTTCAAGGAGTAGAATTTGACCTAAAAGGTGAAATTTTTAAAGGTTTCAATGCTATTTTTAATTATGCTTACACAGACAATGAATTTAAAGAAACGACGACTTATGCTTTCCCTGTAGAAAATTCAAATCCTGTAACTTATGAAACTAGAATTCTTAATAAAAAAGGCGATAAAGTTCCAGGTTATGCAAAACACACAGTAAATGGTTGGTTGAACTATACTTTTTCAGAAGGTACTTTCCAAGGGTTTGGGCTTTCTTTTGGAGGAAGTTATTTGGCTGATAGAACAACTTGGAGTTGGGAGTCTACTGGAGCGACTAAGGCAATGAATGATTACATAAAATTTGATGCAGGAACATCTTGGGAAAATTCTAAAATCCGTGTAAACCTGAATATTTTTAATGTTTTCAATAGATATTTATATTCTGGTGCTAATTATGGCTCATATTATTATTACCAAGCAGAGGCTCCTAGAAATTGGAGATTTTCTGTAGCTTACAAATTCTAAAACAATAAAAGGCTAAGTTTGCAACTTGGCTTTTTAGATATCTATGAAGAAAAAACACCATCATAAAAAGAAACCAGGATTTTTCAAAAAATGGTCAGCCAAACTACATCTGTGGTTTGGCTTATCCATTGGTTTTCTGATTTTTATAATTGCAATTACGGGAGCGCTTTATGTTTTCAAAGATGAGATAGAAAACCTGACTCGTAAAGAATACATCTATCACAACGAACAAAACATCGAGTCCAAAAAAGTGATTCCAATCCGGGAGTTGGAGAAATTAGTCGACCAGCAAACCAAAGAAAAGTATCCTATCCATTGGGTTAACGTTCCGATAGATAAAAAAATGTCTTACCAATTCTATTGGTATGAGCATCAGCCAAATCAATGGAATTATTTTGACGAATTTCCGATTTACAAACTGGCTTACGTCAATCCTTACACCGGAAAAGTCCTGCAGACATATGATGAGAAAAACGGATTCTTTGCGATTGTAAAATCCATCCACTGGAGTTTTCTTTTGAAGCAGGAATGGGGAACTTACGTTGTCGGGATTCCAGTTATTATCTTTTTGATAATGCTGATCACAGGAATTGTTCTTTGGTGGCCGAAAAATAAAGCAGCAAGAAAACAACGTTTCAAATTCCAATGGAAAGATACAACGCAATGGAAAAGAAAGAATTATGACCTTCATAACATCCTTGGTTTCTATTCTTCAATTTTCGCATTGATTCTTACGATAACAGGTTTGTTCTATGCGTTCTTTGTTGTTCAGGCGATGATTTATGTGATATTTTCGGGAGGAGAAACAGCTTATCCTGATTTTTCGAAAATCACAACAAAAGCGCCAATCGAAATGAGAACGGACAAAACATTGGACAAAATTTCCGATAAAGTGATTGAGCTTTATCCTGATGCGTTTGCTTTTTCATTGGACTTAGGACATCCGCATATCGATGATCACGAGCATCCGAATTTCGAAGTTTATGTAAAGCATTTGTCTTATTCTTATCACAAAAGCAGCAGTTTGATTTTTGATGAAAACTCTGGAGAATTGCTGCACACGCACGATCCAAAAGATAAGAATTTTGGAGAAAAAGTTGTTGGAGCAAATTATGATATTCACGTTGGAGCGATATTAGGTTTGCCAACAAAAATTATTGCTTTCATTGTTAGTTTAATTATCGCATCAATGCCAATCACAGGGTTTATGATTTGGTGGGGAAGAAGAAAGAAAACACAAACCAAATAATTGATATTAAAATCCGGATTTCTTATTCGGATTTTTTCATTCAAACACTTTAGTATTATTGATGATTTTCATCAAGTTTAAATTTAAAATTAATTTAATATCTGATGTATATTAGTTTGTTTTTCCCTAAATTTAGGGTCTTAAAAAATTAAAAATTAATGTCATTAATTGATTTATCTAAGCAAATAGCAATAGGAATAGATATTGGCGGAACTAATACAAAATTTGGTTTGGTCAACCATCGCGGAGAAATCCTTGCGAAAGGAAGTATAAAAACGGAAGACTACAACCAAGTAGAAGATTTTATCGAAGCGTTATACGTCAACATCAAACCTCTTATAGACGAGGTTAGTCAAAATACAAGACTGGACGGTATTGGAGTTGGTGCTCCCAATGCTAATTACTTCACGGGGACTATTGAATTAGCTCCGAATCTTCCTTGGAAAGGCGTGGTTCCTTTTGCAGAATTGATGAAAGCAAAATTTGGTGTTCCTTGTAAAATGACCAATGATGCTAATGCAGCCGCTCTTGGCGAAATGATGTTCGGAGCAGCAAGAGGAATGAAGGATTTCATAATGATTACTCTTGGAACAGGCGTTGGAAGTGGAATCATCAGTGGAGGTAATCTGATTTACGGACACGATGGATTTGCTGGAGAATTAGGACATACGATTGTAAAACCTGGTGGAAGAAAACACTGGAGCACAGGTTCCGAAGGAAGTCTTGAAGCTTATGCTTCTGCAACTGGAATTGCTATCACAGCTAAAAAATTCCGTGCAGAGTTTCCAGATTCTATGCTAAATCAATATCCTGAAGACGCAATTAACTCTAAAACAGTACACGAGTGTGCTGAAAAGGGAGACCCAACGGCAATCGAAGTTTTCAGATATACAGGACAAAAATTAGGAGAAGCACTAGCAAATTTTGTAATGTTCTCTTCTCCACAAGCTATATTGTTATTTGGGGGTGTTATCAAGGCTGGAGATTTTCTGTTAAAACCTGCCAAATTGCATATGGAAAGAAACCTGCTTCCTATATTCCGCTCAAAAGTAAAATTAGTTTTCAGCGAGTTGGATGAGGCAGATGCAGCCATTCTAGGAGCAAGTGCTCTTGTATGGGAAAATAAATAATTGATATTCATAAATCCTTTGATGTTTCTTTTTGATAGGAATAATTTTTGCTATTAAATGATAGAAATATCAAAGGATTTTTTCTTCCCGAAAATGAATCGTTATTTATTATTAATACTCAGTTTTTTTCTCATTAACTGTAATGGGCAGGAGAAAAAAACAAAACCTTTAACAAATCAAAAAATGGATAAAAACAATTTGGAATATGCCACTTTGGCAGGTGGATGTTTTTGGTGTGTGGAAAGTTGTTTTCATATGCTGAAAGGTGTGGATTCTGTGATTTCTGGATATTCCGGAGGACATAAAGACAATCCTACTTATGAAGAAGTTTGCACAGGAACAACTGGTCATGCAGAAGTTGTTCAGATTGCATTTGACCCAAAGGTTATTTCTTATAAACAATTATTGGAAGTCTTTTGGTTTCTTCATAATCCAACAACACTTAACAGACAAGGCAATGATATTGGAACTCAATATAGATCATCTATTTTCTATCATTCTGAAAAACAAAAGCAGGAAGCAGAAGAATCTCTAAAAGAATCCGAAGCAAAACAAGAATGGAACGGGAAATATGTAACAGAGATTGTTCCTTTCGAAAAATTCTGGTCAGCAGAAGCTTATCATCAAGGTTATTATAATGACAATCCAACACAGCCATATTGTAGTGCAGTAGTTGGTCCTAAGATTCAAAAATTCAAAAAACATTTTGGAGAATTGGGTTGGTTAAACGAAAAAGTGGCGAATTAATTCTCCACTTTTTTTATTTTAAAATGATATTATTTCCAACCTTGATTCCGCTTGTCATCCGACCTTTTCTTACCGTTATCAATATTATAGGCTAGTCCAATTCCCAAAGTTTGTTTCAACTGTGTCTTCTTGATTTGATTGTGGTCATACAATAAATCAAGAGTCACATTAGTAGAAATATATTTATTGACTTCATATTAAGAATTCCGCTGTAGGAAAGAACCAATCTTTCTAGATGGTCTAAGTAATTGGAAAAAACAGAAGCGTTATTTTGTAAAGTAATATTTTCCATCAACTTTACTTTATACTGCGCCGTTCCCAAGAAACCGAATTGGAATAACATAGAGTCTCCATCATTTTTCAATCCGTAATTTCCTGCATACTGCAAGTCTTTATCCATAACAAACGTAAATCTTGCGTTGGCAGGTCTCAAAGTCATTGTGAAATTATCATTTGGTTTATAAGTAAAACCAGCTCCCACATTCACATAACCAGGTGACATAAAGTTTGAAATCTTAAGAGCATCAGGATTGTTCCCATCTTCGTAGCCTGGTTCAAATTGTGTCATTAATCCAGCTCCAACAGAAGCATACCAATTGCCAGAAATTTTGCGTCCGTAATTGGTAGAAAGATTAATGACATCTTGGTTTTTTCTGTTTCCAACGCCTTGGGTGTTATTCATCCCATATCCAAGAATAATAAGATTTTCCCAAAGGTCTTTATCTTTGTCGTAAGTCAAATTGTAATTGAAACCAGCTTGCCAACCAACATTATTACCGCCTCCAGCAACCCAGTTGGAGAAACCCGATTGGTTTAGCATCAATGTGTTCTGTCCAAAAATGACCAAGCTTTGTGGAATCTTGAACAGGTTGGTCCTGAGAATAAGCATTTATAGCTAGTAAAATTCTTGCTGAAAATAGAAATCAAATCTTAATTTATAAAAATGGTTTGATAACGCCTGTGTTGCTGTCTCTCTCCATTTTGTAACCCAGATTGTAGGTAATTCCGATTCCAAGGGTTTGTTTCCTTTGTAGTTTTTGGATTTGGTCGTGGTCATACATCATATCAAGTGTAACAACAGTGGTAATATACTTGTTGAATTTTAGATTCAAACTTCCACTATAGTTGATGTCAACTCTCTCCGAATGTTCTAGATAATTAGTAAAGAAATTGACCTGATTTACAAAAGTAGCATCTTTGAAAAGCTTGATTTTATAAAGAATATTTACCATTGCACCTAGCTCAGCTCTCATGCTTTGGCCATCTCTTTCAAGACCATAATTGCCAGCTACTTGAAGTTTTTTATCTAGTACAAAAGTAAATTTTCCATTCGCAGGTCTCAGAATCACCTGGAAATTTTCGTTCGGATTGTAAGAAACACCAATACCTAAGTTGAGATAACCAGGCGCCATAAATCTTGAGATTCTATCATCATAAACGGGATCTGGAGTGTTAGAATAATTATACCCAGCTGTAAACTGAGAAAGGAATTGAAAACCAGTTGACAAATAATAATGTTGCGCCAATTCATAACCATAGTTGGTCATGACATTGATGTAATCATCGGTTTTTCTGGTAGATTGTCCTGTAGAGGAAACAAATCCATAACCTAACTGAATATTATTGTCTAGATAATGTTTGTTTTTTTTATAAACGATATTATAATTTGCCTTTCCGATAACACCAATGTTGTTATTGCCTCCCGCATACCAATTGGCAAAAGAAGATTGATTGAAAACTAAACTATTTTGCCCAAAAATAAACCAACGCTTAAGAGTCGGTAGAGTAAGAATTGTAGAAGGGGTTATTGGACCTGCTTCTTCTCCTCCGGGAACAATCACAAGGTTATTATTAAGTTTTATCGAATCTTTTTTGATTCTCTTGATGTCAACAATCTTAGGATTAGAAAGACTGTCTAAGTCAACACCTGTAGAATCCCATTTTTTTTGTGAAATTGAATCTATTATTTTCTGATAATCAGTAACCTGTGCTTGAGATACGACACTCAAAATAAGACAAAATATCGCCAATACCTTTTTCATTAATTCAAAATTTAAAGGCAAAAATAGTAAATCAAAATTTGAAAAGTCGGACTTTATAACCAAATTAACGTTCTGATGTCGTATTTTACAGACAAAATTTCCGCAGAAAAAAGTTGGCTGTAAAATTGTGAAACTAAAATTAATGTTAACAAAAGCTTTTAAACTCAAATCGTTCCTCGTACCAACTTTTATGTTGGTATTGATGTGGAGTTTCTTTCTTTTGCAGAACATTGGATTCTTCGGTGGTTGTAGTGGAGCCTTGATTCCATTGATGCCAGAAGGTTTGAAGGGTGTGATTTTCGCTCCACTTTTACACGGCAATCTGGACCACATTGTCAGCAACTCGATGCCAATTGCGATTTTACTGTTTTTGTTATTCGAGTTTTATCCTAAAATTGCTACCAGAATATTTTTGATAGGTTGGATTGCTTCTGGACTTTTGGTTTGGATGCTTCCGCCAATTGATATCGTCACAGGACAATGGAATTATAGCTGCATCGTTGGCGCAAGTGGATTGGTTTATATGCTGGCATTTTTCATTTTTTTCAGTGGAGTTTTTCGTTGGAATATGAAGTTGTTGACTATTTCTCTTCTTGTTGCTTTGTATTACGGAAGTTTGATTTGGGGGATTTTTCCGGAAGAATTTTTTTCTCAATTACAGGAACCGAGTAAAATCAGCTGGCAGTCGCATCTTGCAGGAAGTATTACCGGAGTTATACTTGCATTGATTTTCAGAAAGATTGGAGAAGAAAAAAAAAGAAAATTCATCTGGGAATATCCAAATTATTACAACGAAAGAGACGATAAAATGTGGCAAGAATACATCGCCAATCATCCAGAGGACTTTGAAGAACTTCCCCAGTTGAAACAACATAATATTTGGGAATATCTGGATGAAATTCGGAGAAATGAAAAATAATTCTTAATTTGGTCAGAACACAAATGACCTTATGACACCCGAAGAACTTCTTTATACTCTCGCGCTTAAGCAGTGCAAAAACATTGGCAATATCAATCTCAAAAAACTTTTAGACAATATTGGTTCAGCCAAAAAAGTCTGGGAATCTCAGAAAAAAACGCTTTTAGAAATATCAGGAATTGGAAATAATTCAATTAGGGATATTGGAAACAAAGACTTTTTAATACAAGCTGAAAAAGAGTTGAAATTCTGTGAAAAACAAGGGATTAACATTATTTCGCAAAACGAAAAACTTTACCCGAAACATCTTCTCAATTGTGACGACGCTCCAATTCTTCTTTTCTACAAAGGGAATCTTAGTAATGACTTCAATCCAATAAGTATTGTCGGGACAAGGAAATTGACTTCTTATGGGAAGAGTTTTGTTCAAGATTTACTAACGGAATTGTCAGGTACGAAAGTTTGTACGGTAAGTGGATTAGCTCTTGGTGCGGACACTTCTGTCCACGAAGAATCTCTTAAAAATCAAATCCCAACAATTGCTGTTTTAGCTCAAAGCCTGGACAAGATTTATCCAGCTTCCAATAAAAATCTTGCAAAGAAAATCCTTGAAAACAATGGTGCTCTGATTACAGAATACGCTTCTTTTGAAGGAATGGTGAAAGAGAATTTTTTACAAAGAAACAGAATCATTGCTGGGTTCTCTCCTCAGCTGATTGTTGTAGAAACGGCTTATGGTGGCGGTTCTATGACTACAGTTACAGCAGCGAATCAGTACAATAGGGATGTTTTTGCTTTGCCAGGAAAAATCATAGATGTTTATAGCCAAGGCTGTAATCAGTTAATTGCGATGAACAAAGCAGAAACGATTGTCAATATCAAATCACTGATTGAAAACCTCAATCTTTCCCTTCAACCCGAACTTTTCCCAAAAGAAAAAGCAAAAATCGTCCTGGATTCTTCCAAAGTCGAACATCAAAAAGTTCTCGATATTATCATAGATGAACATACAATTTCTTTGGACGAATTAGCCGAAAAAACAGGTATTCTACATCATAAATTATTACCAATTCTTCTTGATTTGGAGATATATGGTTATGTCAAATGCCTTTCTGGGCGACAATATCAGATAAGCTAGAAAAGTGACATTTTTGAAACTTGAAGTAATTTAATATTAAATTCAAAAATTATTAACACATAAGACATAATTATACATTATGCAAAAAACTTAATTAATATCGTTAAATTTTCAATAAAAATCAAAATATTACTTGCGAAATTCGAAAATAAAATTAAATTTGTTGTCATAATTATAGAATAATGGAACACTATAACGTTGAACAAAAGATTCAGGAATTTATGGCAAAAATTGAAGCCAAAAATCCTAATGAACCAGAATTTATCCAGGCTGTAAAAGAAGTTGCGGTGACCGTGATTCCTTTCATCGCTACAAAAAAAGAATATACCGGAATGAAGCTTCTAGAGAGAATGGCTGAGCCGGAAAGAGTAATCATTTTCCGTGTGCCATGGATCGATGATAATGGAGAAATCCAAGTGAACAGAGGTTTTAGAATCCAGATGAATTCTGCTATCGGACCATACAAAGGAGGAATCAGATTCCATCCAACAGTTAACTTAAGTGTTCTTAAATTCCTAGCTTTTGAGCAGGTTTTCAAAAATAGTTTGACTACGCTTCCAATGGGAGGTGGAAAAGGAGGTTCAGATTTTGACCCTCAAGGTAAATCTGATATGGAAGTGATGCGTTTCTGTCAAGCATTTATGATGGAATTGTGCAAGCATATTGGTCCTGAAACAGACGTTCCTGCGGGAGATATTGGTGTTGGAGCGAGAGAAATCGGTTACCTTTTCGGGATGTACAAAAAAATCAGAAACGAGTTTACAGGAGTTCTAACAGGTAAAGGTTTGGCTTACGGAGGATCTTTAATCAGACCAGAAGCAACTGGTTATGGTGTAGTTTATTTCGCTGAGCAAATGTTGAAAACTATCAACGAATCTATTGCTGGTAAAACGGTTGTAGTGTCTGGTTTTGGAAATGTAGCTTGGGGAGTTATCAAAAAAATCAATGATCTTGGTGGAAAAGTTGTTACTATTTCTGGACCAGATGGTTATATCTACGATAAAGATGGAATCTCAGGAGAAAAAATCGAATATCTTCTAGAATTAAGAGCTTCTGGAAATAACAGAGCTGAAGATTACGCAAAAAAATATCCTGAAGCAGAATTCTTTGCTGGGAAAAGACCTTGGGAAGTGAAATGTGATATTGCTTTCCCGTCTGCAACTCAAAACGAATTGGACCTTGAAGATGCAATCAAATTGGTAGCAAACGGTTGTCTATGTGTAACTGAAGCGGCTAATATGCCTTCTACTTTGGAAGCGATTAACTATTTCTTGGATAATAAAGTTCTTTTCTCTCCAGGAAAAGCTTCTAATGCTGGAGGTGTTGCAACTTCTGGATTGGAAATGACTCAAAACTCAATCAGATTGAACTGGAGCTCAGAAGAAGTGGATGCAAGATTGAAAGAGATTATGATTGGTATTCATAAAGCTTGTAGAGATTATGGTAAAGAAGAAGACGGCTATGTGAATTATGTAAAAGGTGCAAACATCGCAGGTTTCGTAAAAGTAGCCGAAGCAATGTTGGCGCAAGGTGTAGTTTAAGACCAAATTATTTTTAATATATAAAAAATGCAACTGATTTATTTAGTTGCATTTTTTTTTATGTTGATTTTACCTTTTGTAAATTATCTTGGTAAACCTCTTTTTAAAGCATGATTGGCTCTTTCGATGGCTTTTTTCTCTTTCCAATTCATATAATTGGCTTTGAAGTTTTTCTTCATAAAGTTGTCAAAGTTTCTTTGAACTGTAAGATTCCAAAGCGAGTGTGCTTTCACAGCCCAGCTTTTGTCCCAAGCTCTTAAAGAAATTGAAAAACTACCATCAAGGTATTTCATCCAATGCCACCAACCTGTCGGCATAAAAAGTGTGTCGCCGTGTTCCAGAAAGCATTCGATACCTTCAATACCATCTAAAGCTGGGAATTTTTCGAAATCAGGATTTTCTATATCAAAATCTTCTAGGGCATAGGTGGCGTAAGGGATTTGATAAAGTCGCTCTTTCCATTTATAATCAAAAAGCAGAACGTGTTTTCTTCCATTGAAGTGCGTATGGAAAATATGCGCCATATCAATATCATAATGAAGAAATGTCACAGAACCCTTTCCTCCAAAAAACATACTTGGATATTTGTCTAGAAATCCCCCCATTAATTCTTTTGGGGAAATATAATCATTCAGGATTTTCGGAGCATGTTTTATTGGGTCAAAGAAGAAGATTCTCAAGTCTGTTGGCTCTCTTTGTATTAGATCGATATAATCCGCAAACTTCATCTCTGTTGTTGGCGCATTGATAGGAGCAGCAGGGTCAGCTTTGGCACTATCATATAAAGGAACTGTCACATCTCCAACAACTTCCTTTATATATTCCATAGTCCATTTTTGGTAAGCTGGCCATTTTCTAGCCATATTTTTAATTACCACAGGTTTGCGTGGCTTAAGGTATTTTTCAAAGAACTCTTCTTTGGTGATATCATCTACAATATCAATAGGTTTTAGAATAACTCCCATGTTAATGTAATATTAAGGAACAAATTTATTAAATTTTACATTCAACCAAGAAAAAACCATTCCTTAGTTTATATTAATTATATAAATTGGATTGAATTTATAAATCGATGGATGTTGAGGTATTTATACGGTTTTTGTATTTAACTTATTTCTTTTTTTTATACTCCAATAAAAAGTTTGTAACATTTTGTAAGTTTCTTTTACTAATGTTTTAGTGATACAATTAATAACAATGAAAAAAATTCTATTTATCCTTTTTGTGCTAAGTTTTACTTTGACAGTATTTGCGCAAAAGACAATTACTGGATTAATTAACGATGGTGATGGTAAACCGCTTGCTAGTGCAAGTGTAACAATCGAAGAACCGGGAAAAAATGCAATTCTTGCTTACGGAATTTCTAATTCTAAGGGAGAGTATAGAGTCACTTTTACCTCTTCTGAGACTAATCTTGATTTGAAGATAAAAGCCTTCAATCAAAAACCAATTACGCGTTCTATTACCAACAGTGATCAAAAGCTTAATTTCTCAATGGATTCTCAAGCTACAGAAATCCAAGAAGTGAGACTTAAAACAAAATTGATAACCAAAAAAGGTGACACAATCTCTTACGACCTTAAATCTTTTGAAAATAAAAATGACAGAACGCTTGCCGATGTTTTGAAAAAAATCCCAGGCATCGAAGTTAACAAAGATGGAACTGTTCTTTATCAAGGTGAAGCGATTAACAAATTCTATGTAAACGGGAAAGATCTTATGGAAGGTGGATACGGAACAGTTAATAATTCTTTACCAAAAGATGCGGTTTCAAAAGTTGAGGTTCTAGAAAATCACCAGCCTGTAAGTATCCTTAGAGATAAAGTTCCTTCTGAACAAGCTGCACTTAATATCAAACTGAAAAAATCTGTGACTATGACTGGTCGTGGAGAGATTGGTGCAGGTTTCACTCCGTTGCTTTGGAATGTGAAATTGACGCCTATGTTCTTTGGGCAGAAAAACCAATGGGTTGTAAATTACAAAGCCAATAATAACGGAGAAAGTGTAGAAAAAGAAGGTAATCTTTTAAGCTTCGGAAGTCGTTGGGAAGGGAGAAGATCTCAGGCGGGTCAAAAATCTTGGACTAATATAGAAACTGCTGGAACTCCGGATGTACCTGAAAAAAGATATCTTTTGAATAATGTTCATTTCTTTTCAGCAAACCTTTTGACAAGTCCTTTCAAAAATAAAGAATGGGAACTGAAAGCGAATGCTTCTTACACTAATAATAGCATCAAGAGAGAAGATTTACAAACAAAAGTCTATGAAGCCGGCTCTCCTACAATCGGAACAGGTGGGACTTTTATTTCAAGCACCAATAATAGATTTTTTGATAATGCTGCAAAAGGTGAATTAATTTTCACAAAGAATGCTAAAAAAGGATTTTTCAAAAACACAACAACTTGGAACAGCTTCTGGAATACAGATAGAGCCAATGTAGACAACAATCTCCCTCCATTAGCAAATGATCCTACAGCAACACCAATTCATAAATTTGCGGACGAGTCTTTAGATTCTCCAACAGGAACATTCCAAAATTCATTAAGCACAATTATTCCTTGGAACGATAAGCTTGTTAATTTTATGAGTTATGTTAAGTATCAGAAAGACAAGCAGACACTTACGGTTTCTCCAGGAAACTATATGGAAAACTTTGGATTTAGCGATTTTGATAAAATTAGACAATACGCCATTTCCAAAACCCTCGAAGTTAATCACTCCGCTTCTGTAGGCTTTTCTTATAGGAAATGGACATTCACACCAGAGTTTGGTTTGAATATGAATTTTAACAATTTAAAATCTGCTATTACAGGAGAGGTTAGTAATAATAATTATTTCCTTGGAACAGATAGACAAAATGATATGGATTGGAACGAAGTAATGCCATATACTCAAGTTGGTGTTAACTTCAAATCTCAAAACTTCAACCTAAACCTAACGCTTCCCATGAATTTCTATGGTATTACTTACAAAGATAATATCAGACAAAATTATTTGGATAAAAGTAAAACTGTTTTTGAGCCAAACCTCTTTGCAAACCTAGACTTTGCATCTTTTTTCAAAATCTGGGCTTTCGCCAATCAATCTTATGATTTTGGAAACTTCGGATTTCTGTATGGCGGAAATATGCTGACAAGTCCTACCAATTTGCAAAAAAGATTTAGTGACAATATTGAGATGCCAGAATATTTGAGCAGAATGATTGGCTCCAGACTAGAGTATAGAAACCCTTTGAATAATTTGTTCTTCAATGTGAGATATAACTATTCTACCAACAAAAGAAACTTAATAGAAAGTTATAAAACTAATGGTTTCATCTCAGAGTTAGAATTGCAAAGTAAGGAGAACTCAATCAGAACTCAGACAGAAGGTGCAGAAATTGGCAAATATTTTCCAAAATTCAAAACCAATCTATCTATAAGCGGTACCAATACAGATTCCAATTCTTTCTCTTATTTTAATTCCGATTTAAGAGAGTCTGCAAACAGTAGACAAACCCTGGGGATCAAATTTAACAACACATATTTCAGTTGGTTTAGTTTAGATTATAACATCAATCTGAACTGGAGCAAAAATACCAACAAAAATGACAATACAGTTTTCAAATCCAGCGGTTGGAATCATAATCTAGCAGCCTATATTTATCCAAGCGATAATCATACTTTTGGTTTCAACTGGGATGATCTGTCTACAAAAGCAAGTGGGCAAAGCTTTAGAAACTCTTTCTTCGACTTATCTTATCAATATACTTGGGTTAAGAGAAAAATTGATTTCGAATTCAAATGGTTGAACATCGCCAACAGAAAAGTTTATGAAACGGTAAATGTAGATGTTTTACAGCAACTTGTAACGACCAATCAAATGTACATCCGTCCAAGCCAATTTATGTTCACCGTAAAGTTCAATTTCAAGTAACACACTATTTTATTATAACCAAAAAGGCAGCGCGATTTTTTTCGTCTGCCTTTTTATTTTTCTTAATTTTAAATCACTAGATTTTTAGGTATGAAAAAAATATTTTTATTAATGATGAGCTTTTTGAACTTATTCATTTTCGCTCAAGGAACTAGAATAATGTACGAGTACAAGTTTATTTCGAATATCGAGAAAAAAGATTCTATGGATACAGAACTGATGTACCTGGATATCAAAAAAGACGGCAGCAAGTTCTACAGCAGGAAAAAGTTTGTGAGCGATTCTATCAAAGAAGCTTATGTGCAAAAGCAATTGTCGATGGGATCTACCAATATTAATTATAATGATAATAATCCTTCAAAAGTGCCATTTTCTGTGGTGAAACAATATCCAGATTTCAAGATTAATCTTCATACCTCGATGGGGCAAAACCGTTTTGATGTGTCAGATTTCAAAAAAATGGATTGGAAAATACTTCCCGAAAAAAAAACGATTGATAAGTTCGATGTTCAAAAAGCAAGTCTTGACTTTGGTGGAAGAATTTGGACAGCTTGGTTTTCGCAAGATTTCCCTTTTCAGGATGGACCTTATAAGTTTCACGGATTGCCAGGTCTAGTCTTAGAAATGGAAGACTCTACAAGAACGCACGTTTTCAAATTTGCAGGAAGCAAAAAATTTGATGAGGTAGAAAAAATTGAAAAAACAGATAATGACACAACTGTTGGCGGAAGAACTGTAAGAATAGGATCGCTTGCAGGTGGGAAAGAGCTGGAAGTGACGGAAGATCAATTTATAAAACAGTGGAAAGATTATAAAAACGATCCAGTAAAAGATATGAGGCAAATGATTTCAAGACCTGGAGTGAAGATGAGAGTCAATATCAATGGAAAAGAAATGACAGATCCTGCTGAAATGCTTAGAAATATGGAAAAGTTCCAAAAAGACCAGATCAAACAGGATAATAACAAAATAGAACCGGCTCTTTATCCTTAATTTCTACATAAAATCCTTACTTTTATAGTCCTCAATTTTGGGGACTTTTTTATTCTAATTTTTTAATAAATCTTAAATGAGTTACTTACCAAAACTTAAAAATATAAAAGCCTTTGTTTTTGATGTAGATGGAGTTTTTACAGATGGAAGTGTTTACCTTTTGCCGGATCAAAATATGTCACGTGTTATGAGCGTTCTGGATGGATATGCCGTGGTTCAGGCTTTGAAGCAAAATTATATCATCGGAATTATCACAGGCGGAAACGATCCGATGGTCAAAAATAGAATGGAATATCTGGGTGTCAAAGATTATTATGCCAAGTCTTCTCACAAGATTTCTGACTACGAAGATTTCAAATCAAAATACAATTTACAGGATTCCGAAATTCTTATGATGGGTGACGATATTCCTGATATTGGGATTATGAAAGTGGCGGAGATTTCTGCTTGTCCTGCTAATGCTGTCCCGGAAGTTAAGGCTGTTTCGGATTATATTTCGCCTGTTTTTGGTGGGAAAGGAGCGGTTCGGGACGTGATAGAACAAGTGATGAAAGTCCAAGGAAAATGGAATCTTGACGAAGAGATAAAATCTGCTTAAATAATTGTAAATGAAATTATTACTAGCTTCCAATTCGCCTAGGCGAAAAGAACTATTAATTCAATTAGGTTATCAATTTGAAATTGTTAAAATTGATGTTGATGAGTCTTATCCTGAAGATTTGAAACCTAATCAAATTGCGGAATATGTTTCTGAGAAAAAAGCAAAAGCTTTCGATGTCAATCCAAATGAGGTTCTTTTGACTTCCGATACGATTGTTGCATTGGACCAAAAAATTCTTCTCAAACCAAAAAATGAAGCAGAAGCTTTTGAAATGATTAAAAATCTTTCTGGAAAAACGCATCAGGTTTACACCGCTTTTACTATTAAAACTGCCGATTCAGAAATTAGCAAAACCAGTAAAACTGATGTTGAGTTTTCAGAAATAAGTGATGAAGAGATTAATTTTTATATCAAAAATTATAAACCTTTTGACAAAGCCGGATCCTACGGAATCCAAGAATGGCTGGGAATGGCAAAAATCAAAAACATCTCGGGGTCTTTCTATTCTGTGATGGGTTTTCCGGTAGATTTGGTTTACGAAGAACTCAAAAAAATGAACTGCTTTCCAGAGAATTTTTAAAACCCGGCTCTTTAGATAATTTTCCTTGCAAAATTTCGTTATTTTTACATATTGAAGACTCAATTTCCAATTGAAATAATTAGATGAGAAAATATTTACTAATCATACTTGCTGTTGTAAGCGTATTGGCCTGTAATCCGCGTAAAAAGAAAAAGAAAACCAAAAGTGGACCAGTCAATAGATTTATGACATACCACAATACTTTGTTCAATAGTAAAGAAGCTTTGAATGCTGAAATGGAAAATCGGGACAAAGCACATGTGGATAATTTTTATGATCCATATATCTCTGTTTATACAACAGAGGATGTTGTTGTTGAGCCCAATAGTTTTTCCAGTGGTAACAACGATTCTGGTGCGCCAATGGGAATTGGGGGGAGAAGTTCTAGATCTGCTAATACGGCTAGTTTTAATAATAGTAGTAATGGAACAATGGCGGCGAGCTCTGGGAATAATGGCAACAAAAAAGGCGCAACTATTCTACAGATCACCGAAGCTAAAGCTATAAAAGCGATTACAAAATATTCTGTTTTAGTAAATGGTGTTGAGAAAAATAAGAAGATATTTGATGCTTACATTCTTTTAGCAAAAGCAAGAATGTATCAAGGGAAATATCTAGAATCTTTGGATGCTCTTAGTTATCTTTTCAATACGATGGATAAAGATAAAAGGATTCCTTTGGCGCATATTTACAAAGCCGCTAATTATACCAAATTAAAAGAATATTACCGTGCTGATGAGGTTTTCAAAGATCTTGAGGAAAATCCGAAAATCAAACTTAAAAAAGAACATCTAAGAATTCTAAAGGTTTATCAAGCAGACAATTTCCTGAAATGGGGCAAAAAAGAACTTGCAGCCGAAGTCTTGGAAGAAGCTTTCACGTACAACAAAGAAAGAAAAACGAAAAGCAGAATTGCTTTTTTACGTGGTCAGATTCTTTCTAGCCTTAATAAAAAAGAGGAGGCCAGAGAGTCATTTGCTGCAGCTTACAAATATGCTAACAGCTATGAATTTGAAGTGAAATCTCAAATCGAGATTGCTAAAACTTTTGATAACAAAACAGATAGCTACGAAAAAGCAATCGCTTACATTGCTAATATTGCCAAAAAAGGGACTTACGCTTCTCGCAAAAACGAGTTGTATTATGCAAGTGGTTTGATTGCCACTTCTGCAACCAAAGATTCTATAGCAGATTCTTTTTTCAGAAAGGCTTTGAAGGAAAAACAGTCCGATCCACAGATTCGTGGACTTACATACTCGGAAATTGCAAAGAAGTATTTTTCTAAGGATGATTATCTTACTGCAGGTATCTATTATGATAGTGCTTTGGCTGTGATGAGCTATCAACCGGAAAAAGAGAGACTGACGAGTCTTACCGCCAATATCAAAAAACTGTCAAAGAACTATTATATAGTTAAGAAAAATGATAGTATACTTAATTTAGCAAAAATGTCTCCCGATCAGCAAAGAGAATATTTTGCGAAACATATTGAAAAAATAAAAGCAAAAGAAGCGGCAGAAGAACTAGAAAAAAGAAGAGCAGAGCGCAGCAAAGGTTTTGACAATTCTGACTATAATGCCAATTCTATTTTTGCAGGCAATTCTACTGATGCCAATAGTTTTCAAAACTTTGGGATTACTGGAGGTTCTACCTTTTACTTTGCTAATTCTAATAATATCCCGAGAGGAGAAAGTTCTTTTAAGCAGACGTGGGGAAACAGAACCCTAGCTGATAACTGGCGCTATTCTGCAAAATCGTCAACTATTGAGGAGTTAAAAAACGAAGCTTTAGGATTAGCTAATGCTCCAGACCCAAGACGTTTGGAGCCAGAATTTTATATCGAGAAAATCCCAACTTCTGCCGGAGAATTAGGAAAGCTTAAAAAAGATAGAGACACAGCAAGCCTAGGAATGGGAACGATGTATGAGAACTATTTTGGCAATACAAAACTGGCTACAAAAACTCTTTTTGATCTAGTTGATGCAAAACCAGATGAAGAGACAGATTTGCAGGCTTTGTACAATATTTTTGTTTTCAATTACGAAAAAAATCCTGTTGAAGCAGAAAAAGCAAAGGCTCTCATTTTGGAAAAATATCCATATACATCTTATGCAGAATTTGTAAAAAATCCTAAAAGCAAAGATTTTAATAAATCCACTGCGGATGTAGAAAAATTGTATGCGGATGCTTACAAGCTGTATGAAACGGAGAAGTTTAAAGAGTCATCTGAGATGATAGATAAAGCAATTGTAGATCATCCAAAAGATGCATTGGTTCCTAAGTTTTACTTATTAAATGCCTATAATGCAGGGAAAACTGCAGGTAAAGAGATCATGATTCTGCAGTTGGAACAGATTGTTCTTAATTATGCTAAAACACCAGAAGGTATCAAAGCAAAAGAACTGCTGAAGTATCTGAAAAGTGATGTTAAACTAGAGCTTACAGATGAGTCTGGAAATGCAATTTCTCAAAAACCGCCGCGACAAATGTCTGTGGATGAAGAGAAAGCGAAGCAACTAAAACAAGAATTAGATGCTAGTGAGGGAGGGAAAGCGTCTGGACCAGCAATTCCTGGGATGCCAGATACAATGTCGTCGCAACAGCAAAATCAGAATCAACAACGTAAAAGAAAATAAAAAAGAGAGCAATTTGCTTAGTCATGGTCGGAAAAAAAATCCGGCCATTTTTTATGTTTTGGTTTTAAAAACTTTTGTAGGGTCTCCTCCTGCAAAAACGATTAAAATAGCCGTAATCATATCTCGAAGTTCCATTGTTATTCGTCTTTTTGCGGTTTTGTACCCCAGATTATTTGTTTTTTTATAAATTAACCTGAGTTCGGGTTAAGCGAAGTTCAAAAATAATTGACCGTCATTTACTTTTTTCAAGTTGAGTGACGGTTTTTTTGGAAAGAAACAATAGGCTGTTAGTCCTCCCAAAATATTGATCATAAAATTATTGACGCTTCTGTGTCGGGTGTGTTCCACTTGACAATGGTTTTTTAGTTCGTCATTAATCGTTTCAATTATGGCTCTTTTTCGGAGTAAAATCTTATCTTCCATTTTCATAATATGATTTTTCATATTTTTTCTAAGTTTAGTGAAAAGC
>NZ_QNUG01000006.1 GCF_003385395.1 Epilithonimonas hispanica
TTATCTATAAGCTAAACCGAAGATATTTTGGTGACAAACTCTTCGAAAGGCTCATTATTGCTAATATTACAGCGATATGAGTAAAAACGGATATACATAAAAAATTATGTTGAAAATCTTATTAAACAAAGCAATCTAAAAATAAGTTCTTCAAAAACCGAATCTTTCGTTTTTAGAAAATCAATATACAATCAAGAACAAAATAGTAGACTAACTTCCTTTAAGCAAGTTGAAGGTAATGTAAGGAAAGACGCGCCTTTAATATACCTTGGATTTGAATTTCGAGGATACAATACTTGTATAAAATCAACAAATATTGCTAAATTTTATAGAAGACTAATTTCTATTGTTCGACGAAGATCTAATCGAGCAATAAGAAACAAAAATCCGAATATTCCAAAAGCAGTGTTTAAAAATCAAATTAAAAAATTATACAAAAAACCGTTACGAGATTTAGATGGGGAGAATGGAGAAATTAAACAGACGTTTCGGAATAGAACATTTCTTGTGAAAAATGCGAGAGATGAGTTCTCAATGATCGTTAAACCATCTGTAAATAAAAATAAATCAAACTATTTTAGCTATATTAAAAGGTGTGAAAAAATTTTCGATAGCAAAATTTTTTCTAAACAGCTTCGGAAAAAAGAACATTTGCTAAACACCGCTATTGCAAAGCATTTGAATAAATAAGGTTTGTTTTGAATAATCATACTGCAGGAATTTGCCAAAAGACGAGGTGTTGCGCTAATGTATTATGATTAAAGATTTATAAACCATATTTTGTCACAAATATTTACTAAATTTGTGACAATATTAATTCATAGAAACTGTGCAAACTACTCATAATCATATAGAAACCAAGATTAAGAAATCATCTAAGGGAAAAATATTTTTCGCAGAAGACTTTCTGAAGTTTGGCTCTGCGGAGAATATTCGGTAGGTTCTAAGGCGGTTGGAAGAGCAGGGAGTTTTGGTTCGGTTGGCTCACGGAATTTATTTGGTTCCTAAGAAAGATGAGCTTTTAGGAACGGTCTATCCAAGCAGCGAAGAAATTGCAAAGGAAATTGCGAAAAGAGATAAAGCCAGAATTGCACCTACGGGAGCGATGGCAATGTATTTGTTGGGGCTTTCTAACCAAATTCCGCTACACGCGGTTTATCTTACAGATGGTGCGCAAAGAGAAATTAAAATAAGAAAAAGCATCATTAAATTTAAGAAAACTGCCCCAAGAAATTTAGCGGTTAAGGATGAATTGCTTCAGCTCATCATTCAAGCGTATAAAATTACAAGAGAGAAAAATATTTCAGAAGATTTTGAGGAAAAACTTACAGTCTATATTAAGAAAATAGACGAAAAAGTATTAATGTCTCAATTGAAATACGCACCAGTTTGGATTCAGAAAAGAATAAAAAACAGATACCTTTCATAAAAATGTGGCATCAGCAACTTACTAAAGAACAAAGATAATGAGTAAATTAAATAATCATAAGCTAATATTATGAGGAAATGTTCAATAAATACGTTTGTTTATATTCGTTAATTTCGTATCATATTTGTACCATAAAAACATAACTAATTGATTTTCAATATCCGTTATTTTTGAAGAAGGAAAAGAAGAAGGAATAGAACCGATAGGTTTAGGAGCCAGAGATACATTACGTTTGGAAATGGGCTACTGTTTGTATGGGAATGATATTGATGATTATACTTCTCCTTTAGAAGCTGGACTAGGCTAGATTACTAAATTTAATAAAGACTTTGTTCATAGTGGATTTTTAAAAATCCAAAAAGAAAAAGGAGTATCCAAAAAGTTGGTAGGGTTTGAAATGGCTGATAAAGGAATTCCTCGTCATGGCTACGAAATTTGGAATGAGAGCCATTAGATCATAGGAACAGTTATTTCCGGAACGATGTCACCAACCCTTAAGAAAGCAATTGGGAAGGCAAAAAACCTATTATCCTGACAGCAGGTGAAGTACTTTGGGTTCCGACAGGAAAAAATCATTTCGCAAAAAATATTGGCAAGATTAGAGCTTCCGAACTTGCTACCTATATTGTAAAAAAGATAAACCATTACTTGTATTCAAAAAAGTAATAGTACCTGGTCAATGGTGGGTAAATGAGTACTGTTACAGTGAAATAATCTATTTAATGTCCATTAATTGGCTGGATGTAAACTAAAACATCTTGCATTGTTGAGTAAACACGAAATACTATCGCATTTTTGATATTTTATTATCTATTTTTACAGCAGAATTTTTGACTAAAGATATCTACATAATAATCTTTTAAATCATTAAATGATAAAAGAATTTTCATATAAGAAATTTGGTAAGCTGGAATTCAGCAAAGCCTCGGCTCAGAACGATTCCCTGAATAAAATATACGAGCATATTAAAGTCCTGTTTATCCCAAAAAATGCAATCATCCAGGTCGACTTTCAGGAGATAGCCATGAAAACCGATGCCTTATTGTTTATTAATCCACATGTGATTTTAAAGCCCTGTGAAACTATAGGTGGACAACTGATGCATTTTAACAAAGATTTTTATTGTGTAGAAATTCACGATCATGAAGTTGCCTGCGATGGTATTTTATACAATAATGTATTTGAGATTCCTTTTATCAGTTTAAACGAAGAGCAGTCTGTTGAGATCCAAAAGATCATAAGCGATATTCAGTCCGAACTGGGGAACGAAGATTCTAGTACTGAAGAGATGCTGAGAACATTGTTAAAACTGATTATATTAAAATCGACAAGGATCTGGAAGCAACAGCACCAATTATCTGACAGCGTGCAACAGGCTGACGTACAGTTTTTGCGGAAATTCAGCAAATTGGTTGAACAGCATTTTAAAACGCATCACACTGTGGCCGACTATGCTGACATGCTCTGTATTACACCAAAGAACCTCAGCAAAAAAATAAGCATGGTCAGTAAAGAAACGCCAAATGATATTATAAAAAACCGGATAATTCTGGAAAGCAAGCGCCTTTTAGCACATACCACCATGAATGTGAAAGAAGTTGCCTACAGCCTGAATTATGAGGACGATGCGTACTTTGTCCGTTTTTTCACAAAACATACCGGAATATCACCAACGAACTTTAGAAAACAGTTTAAATAGAGCGTTATCAAATAATGCAAAAAGCACAACCTGTTGGGTTGTGCTTTTTGCATTATTATACCCTTTCGAACTGTAGATAATGCTATCTAACACCAAATAACCTTCGTCGGGGGAAAAAGTGCAATTCAAAGCGAAAACCATCCATTGATAGGCCCCTGAATTTACCCCAACTTTGCAATGTTAAAATAAAACAACATTAAATAATAAAGACATGAACAAGTTTACAGTAAAAGACGGAACAGAAATTTATTTCAAAGATTTAGGTGAAGGACAGCCGATATTTTTTCACCATGGATGGCCATTATCATCCGATGACTGGGATGCTCAGATGATGTTTTTCCTTGAAAAAGGATTTAGAGTAATCTCCCATGATAGAAGAGGTCACGGAAGATCCACTCAAACCTATAAGGGAAATGACATGGATACTTATGCAGCTGATGTTGCAGAACTGGTAGAGTTCCTGGATCTAAGGGATGTTATCCATGTAGGGCATTCAACAGGTGGTGGCGAGGCGATCAGGTATGCCGCCCAAAACGGAAAAGACCGGGTATCCAAAGTGGTTTTGATCAGCGCAATTACACCTTATATGATTGCTGATACCAATAATCCGGAAGGGGTGCCACTTGCAGTTTTTGACGATATCCGCCATAATACACGTCATAACAGACAACAGTTCTACCAGGATCTTACAGTTCCGTTCTATGGTTACAATAGGGAAGATGCGGTTATTAAAAAAGGAATACAGGACAACTGGTGGAGACAGGGAATGATGGGTGGTATCAAGGCGCAGTATGATTGTATCAAAGTATTTTCGGAGACCGATTTTACTGAAGATCTAAAAAGTGTAGAAATACCTGTGTTGGTATTGCATGGTGACGATGATCAAATTGTGCCTTATGCAACCACAGCTGTTAAAGCCGCTGAGCTTTTGAAAAACAGCAAGCTGATCATATATCCGGGCTTCTCCCACGGAATGCCCACTATTAATGCCGATGTCATCAACGAGGATATCCTATCATTTATAAAAGAATAGAAATCAAGAGAGGCAAAAAGTACAATTCAAAGCGAAAGCCGTCCATTGGAAGGCCTGAGGAATAAGAGCAACTTTGTAGTGTCAAAAATAACAACAATAATAAATATTTAAAGAAACATGAAAAATTTAATTTTAGCAGTCGTATTATTTACAACATTAATTTCAAATACAGTTTTATCACAAACGAAGAGAACGCCTGCATCTTATGGCAGAGAAGAATATATTGAAGTAGAGAAAAATGTGAAACTACATGTGACCGACCTTGGTGAGGGAGAACCTATTGTCTTGATCCACGGATGGCCCTTGAGTGATGCCATGTACGAATATCAGTATGCCGATTTTATTCAAAAAGGATATCGTGTGATTGGTATCACCTTAAGAGGATTCGGGTTATCTGATAAGCCGGGAGGCAAATATAATTATGATGTATTTGCAGATGATATCAAGGTTGTTTTGGACAAATTGAATATTAAAAATGCGACTATCGGCGGATTTTCCATGGGTGGCGCTACAGTGATTCACTATGTGGCCAAATACAATGCTGCACACGTTTCCAAGATGGCATTATTTGGAGCGGCAGCACCGATCTGGACAAAACGTGCAGACTTTAATTATGGCCTGTGGACTAAAGAAGATGTTAATGGTTTGATCAATCTGAACAACACTAACCGTCCAGAATTATTTGCTACATTCGGTAAGATATTTCCAGCCAATGAGACCAGCGTTTCTCAAGGTCATGGCGCTTGGTTGGGAGGCATTCAGGCTCAGGCATCACCTTATGCAATGGCTGAAGGATTAAAAACTCTGAGAGATAGCGATTTGCGTAATGATTTGAAGAAAATAACAATTCCTACTTTAATCTTACACGGTAAGTTAGATAAAATCTGTTCTTATGATCTTACCGAACAAATGAATATTTTGCTTAAAAACTCAACTTTAGTTCCTTTTGAAAAAAGCGGTCATGCCTTGTTCATCGAAGAGTTGGATAAATTTAATACCGAATTATTAAACTTCATCAAAAAATAGGATAATTATAGTATGAGGTTAGTCTAAAAAGCTAACCTCTTTTTTAATATTAAATGAATTAAAATGCACAGATTTATATTACTTTTCTTAGCCCTGACATTGTTGTCATGCAGTACAAATAAACAGATTGTAGCAGTAAAACATACGGATTTACCAAAAGCCATAGGTCCCTACAGCCATTCAACCAGCTATGAAAATTTAGTGTTTGTATCGGGCCAGATAGGAATAGATCCAAAAACAAACCGCTTAAAAGAAGGTTTTGAAGAACAAATAGTACAGATTTTTGAAAACTTAAAAACTATTCTCAAGGACAATCATTCCGATTTTGATCATATTGTCAAAACCACCATATTCATTACAGATATGAAACAGTTTGAAACAGTAAATAAGATATATAATCATTATTTCAAAAACCGCTTTCCGGCACGCAGTACAGTTGAGATAAAGTCATTACCAAGAAATGCAAGCATCGAAATAGAATGCATTGCCATTCAGGAAAACTAATTGTTTTGATAGATTTATGAGATTTATATTAAGATTATGTTTATAGTTATAAAATAACTAGTAAACCCCCGACAATAAGATGTTAATGGAAAAAAATAATATCGTCATATCAGAAGATAATTACTTGTTTAAAGGTGGGTTTTGATAAAATATCAGTTTCACTACTAATAGATTGCGGTCGAATTTTCTACAATGTGTATTTTTCAAATATAGTATACCTTGCTAAAAAAGTTTATTTTTTTGTTGGTTGTGCATAGTTGATACGCTTGTGATTTTAATTATATAAATGTTTATATTTTTTTTGAATATTTATTATAGTTTAGAATTAATTTTATTTTAAATAGCTTTTTGTTAAAACGCATAAGGCGCACATTATATCCAATTAGTTCGCGGTACAAATATGATACAAAAATATAATAAAAAACGATTAAAATGAAGCATTATTAAAAATTACCTAAAATAAAAAATCGCTGTAAACAAATAGTTTACAGCGATTTAGTAATTAATAATTATCGTTTGTTACTTTCCCTACTTGACTTCTCCAAAAATAGCTCCCCATACATGTGCGGCATACAGGAAATATGAATTTTATTTACCCGAAGTACTCGATGAAGAAATAAAATAATCATGACATTAAAGCAACAACAACAACAATTGGGTAAGACCCTTTGGGAAATAGCCGACCAACTGCGTTGAGCAATGAACGCAGATGATTTCCGCGATTATATGCTTTCATTTTTATTCCTCCGTTATCTGTCGGATAATTATGAAGAAGCGGCAAAGAAAGAATTAGGGAAAGATTATACTCAATTAAAAGAAGGTGATAAATCAACTGCTTTAGGGATTTGGTATAAAGCCAACGAAGCAGATGTGCCTGATTTCGAAAAACAGATGCGTCGGAAAATCCACTATGTCATAAAACCGCAACATTTATGGAGTAATATTTCTGAGCTTGCCAGAACCCAAAATGATGATTTACTCGTAACACAGGAAGCAGGCTTCCGCTATATCGAAAATGAATCTTTCGAAAGTGCGTTCCAGGGATTATTTTCGGAAATCAACCTCAATTCCGAAAAATTGGGCAAAACAGCTCCTGAAAGAAACAAAAAGCTTTGTACCATTATCCAGAAAATTGCTGAAGGAATTGCGGTTTTTTCTACAGATACGGACATCTTAGGAGATGCTTACGAATATCTTATCGGACAGTTTGCTGCTGGTTCAGGAAAAAAAGCAGGTGAATTCTATACCCCGCAACAGATGTCTACCATTTTATCTAAAATTGTAATTTTAGATAGCCAGAATCCTGCATTGGGAGAAAAGAAAAAATTAGATAAAGTATTTGATTTCGCTTGTGGTTCAGGTTCTTTGCTATTAAATGTACGTAGGCAATTAGAAGAAAGCGGCGGGCACATCGGAAAAATATACGGACAGGAAAAAAATATCACTACCTATAACCTTGCCCGTATGAATATGCTGCTACACGGGGTAAAAGATACCGAATTTGAGATTCACCACGGTGATACGCTTACCAATGATTGGGATATGCTGAATGAAATGAATCCTACCAAAAAAATCGAATGTGACGGGATTGTGGCTAATCCTCCGTTTAGTTTAAAATGGGAACCTAATGATAGTCTGGCAGATGATTTTCGTTTCAAAAGTTATGGTTTGGCGCCCAAATCAGCGGCCGATTTTGCATTTTTGATTCACGGATTTCATTATCTTTCCAATGAGGGGACTATGGCAATAATCCTTCCGCACGGTGTATTGTTCCGAAGTGGTGCTGAAGAATGTATCCGAACCAAATTATTGAAAGACAACCACATAGGTACCGTAATTGGACTCCCTTCAAACTTATTCTTTTCCACAGATATCCCGGTTTGTATTCTGGTTTTGAAAAAATGCAAAAGATTTGATGATGTTTTGTTCATCAATGCAAGCGAATGCTATAAAAAGGACAAACGACAAAACCGTCTGCGTGAGGGCGAAAACGGGGAACCTAATGATATCGACAAAATCGTTGAAACTTATCAGTTCCGTAATGAGGAAGAAAGGTATTCCAGAAGAGTTCCTATGAGTGAGATTGAAGAAAATGGCTATAACCTTAATATTTCCCGTTATGTAAGTACTCATATAGACGAAGAGCCGATTGATATACAAACTGTAATGCAGGAAATTAAGTCTTTGGAAGCCAGACGCTCTGAATTAGACAAAGAAATTGAGGGCTATTTCAAGGAATTAGGACTTATTTTTTAATTTTTTTATCCTTAATGTTTTTACTGACAAAAGTTGAATTATCAAGATGAAAGCTTGGGGATTTTTTTTCATTGGGAAAAAAAGTATAATTTTAATTTTAACATAATTATAACATTTGTTGTGATAAAATTAAGACCGTGTGGCTTGGTTGTTGCTTCCAATTGAAGCGATTCTCATGTTTAATTTGAGTTTTCATGGTTATTAGTTTTTACCCAGCTTCGGCTGGGTTTTTTTTTTGAAGAGAAATACTTCCTAAATTCGTTTATACTAAAAATATTATTAATGAAGATTTCAAAATTGATTATCGTCATCGCTTTGTTCGCCATGCAGTTTGGATTGGCTCAGGAGAAAGCAGATATAGTTCTAGGCAATGCACTTACTCAAGCTAAGACAGAAAATAAAAATGTTCTTTTGATATTCCACGCTTCTTGGTGTGGCTGGTGCAAACTGATGGAAAACAATATGAATCTCCCCACTACAAAACCTCTTTTCGATAACAATTATTTGACAGCTTATGTAGATGTTCAGGAACGTGGTGAAAAGAAAAAATTGGAAAATCCTGGCGGACAGGAATTGATGAACAAGTATAAAGGAGAAACTGCCGGACTGCCATTTTGGTTGATGCTAAGTCCAAAAGGAGAAGTGTTGGCAGATTCTTTTGATGATAAAGGTGAGAATATTGGCTCGCCTGCTTTTAAAGAGGAAGTGGCTTCGTTCCTTGTAAAACTTGAGAAAACCTCTCATCTGAATAAAAACGAAATCCAAAATATAGAACAGGTTTACGTCATGAAAAATTAAAAGTAATCCCCGAGTGTGAGAACTGGATAAGTATGGGGTATTTCAATCTGATTTCTAAGAAAAAGATTTAAAATTCTATGTTTAGTAATTTTAATTATATTTTATAATTAATTTAGAGGATAAAGTAATGTAAATTTTATCTTTTTTGATTAAAAACGCAAACTAATATATAATGGTAAAAAAATTGCATATATTTGCGGACAAGATTTAAATAAAATGAAAACAAGCAAAATCTCCAATTCAGGTAGTCTTGCTTCACAAAAAAAAGCAGACAGATTAAAATGGAAACCAGTAGGGACTGATAAGGTTACTAGATTAAGTGATGCAAAAGAATTAAGATTTTATAATCCTTACAAAAGACTTTGGACTAATCTTTCATTAAAATAATGAAGATATATCCTATTAGAAATCATCGAAAAATTTATAGAGATGGGCAATTGATAGCTCATCTTTTTGTTTTTAAATCTGATAAATCAAAAATTACGTATTTTCTAGAATGTGAAGTTTTTGATAAGAATATTTTAGCATTAAAATTTTACGATAAAAATCATAAGGATTCAAAAAATAGATTTTCATTTCTGACGAAAAGTAATGAGGTTTGGTCTGTTTTACATACTTGTATTCAGGTTATTCCAATATTAGAGGGAGAATATCCAGGTTGTTCTTTCGTTGCTGTTGGAGCAAGAGGGATTACTCCGGATGGAAGACAGGAACAGGTCGAAAATACTCAAAGATATATAGCATATAAAAGAATTTTATTTAAATTATTTGAAAGTACGGTTAATTATACATTAATAGATTCTGATGAACATTCTGCTTTACTAATGATGAATATATTAGAGTTTGTAGAGGATGATAATTTAAGAGAAGAGGAATTTAACGAAAAAGTTTTAACAAAATATGTTGAAATTGTTGAATTAATGGAAAATGAATTTTTGGAAATTCATAATTTTAATTCAGCTATAAGACCCAATGTTTTGTTAGAAAATGCAAAAAAAACTAAAATATTAAAAATTTTCAAAAAATAATGTTTTCAAAAATTACAGTTCACAGAGTCGGGAATAAAATCAATGGAGAATCTCTAACGCTTTCTCAGGAGGAGCTACAGCTGGATGAGGAGATGAAAGAATTGCTGGGGAATTACTTCATCAGTGCTTTTAAATCTGAAGAACAATTTCAGTTTTACAGTGATTCTTATTTGGTAAACAATCCTGTTTACAGTGCTGTGTCGGAGATTTTTGAAGATAAAGCCAAGTTCCAATGGGAATCTGAGAATATTGCTAAGCATCTATTTGAAGCGGCGGAGAATCCGAGAGTTCAGGCGGGTGAGATGTTTCTGGTTTATTTTGAAGGCGAAATTTTTGAGTCTGCGGATGGTAAAAGTGAAAAGACGGATTCTATCGGGATTTTCAAAACTGAAAAAAGAGAAGGTTTTTTGAAAATCAATCCTCAGGACGAATCTTTTGAAATCGAAAGAGATTTCGGAATCAGTTTATCCAAGATTGATAAGGCGGCTTTGATTTATAACAGCGAAAAAGAAAGTGGCTACGTTTTGTCAGTTGTAGATAATAACAAAAACGGCGATATGTATTACTGGTTCGAGGATTTCCTAAAAGTAAAACAACGCGACAACGAGTACTTCCATACACAGGAAACTTTGTCTGTTTACAAAGATTTCATTACCCAAAAATTACCGGAAGAATACGAAGTTTCCAAAGCAGACCAAGCAGATTTCTTGAACAAGTCTATCAATTTCTTCAAAGATAAAGAAGAGTTCAAATACGATGATTTTGTAAAAGAAGTGTTGGTGGATGATAATGTGATAGAAAGTTTCTCTAACTTCAAATCGGATTATGAAAACGATATGCAAATCTCGATTTCAGAAGATTTTCCAATTAATAATCAGGCGGTTAAGAAGCAGCAGAGACATTTTAAATCCATCATCAAACTCGATAAAAATTTCCATATCTATATCCACGGCGACAGAGATAAATTGGAAACCGGACAAGATGACAAAGGGAAATATTACCGTTTGTATTTTGAAGAAGAGAAATAGGATTTAACATAATCTGTATTTTTCACAAAAAATATTCTACATTTGCATTGATGTTAATCAGAAAGAACAAAGCTGTTAAGAATTTTATCTCGGTATTTTTTGCCGCGATGTATCTTTTTGTGGCTTTGTTTTCTTCAAAATTACACAATCACGAAGGCGAATCTTACTTCAGAGATTCAGGATTCAAAAAAACGGAGAAAAGCATTTCCAAAGAAGTTTCCAAAAGTCAATCCGGAGACTGTTTGGCTTGTCATTTTCTAGCTACTGGAAACTCATTGGTTCCGGAAGAATTCGTTTTTCATTTTGAAAACCATACCAACGAAGCACAACAAACTTTTTCTGTACAGGAAAAAATATGGTCAGCGACCAAATACACCTTTCAGCTTCGAGGTCCTCCATCAATTTCATAATTACGCTTTATCGACTATTTTATTTTTATTAATGAAAAAATGAGCCTTTGGGTTTGTTTTGGATATTATACAATTTGTGCTTAGAATCTATTGGTAAATATTGAACTCCTCCGGAGTTCTTTCTTACACGTTCAATAATCTACTACAAACATACTGCTCCTATCGGAGCCAATATTAAAAGATAAAATGGTGTTAAGTAGATGAAAGAAAATAGAAAAGGATTACATTCAGTTATTTATTTTCTGTTAAGTACTTAATTATAATTTGTACATTTTTATTTGTGCGAATCCGTCGATAATTAAAACAAATTTCAAGATTTTTTTATAGATACTTTTTTAAAAAGAAAAGTATGCAATCTTTTATTTTACAATGAAATTGATATATAGTTTATTGTTCATCTTTTGTGGATTGGCAATTACAAACGCACAGAAAACATATACTGTTCAAGGGACTGTTCAGGATTTTCACGACAAAACGATGTTGGAAAATGCTGTGGTAAAAATCGGAGAATTCTCCACCAAAACAGATAAAACGGGAAAGTTTTCTTTTAAGCAAATTCCTGCAGGTCAGTACAAACTCATTGCAAAACATCCTGATTGTAATGATTATACTGAAAATGTAGGAGTTACAAAGGATGTTCATTTGGCAATTACCTTGGAACATCACAGCAACGAAATCCAAGGTGTAACAATTCACGGCAATCATAAAAACAAAGGTTCTGTGATTTTGAGAACGCTGGACAAAGCAGAAATAGAGAGGAATTCCACGGAAAATCTTGGGAATCTTTTATCAAAAATTTCTGGAGTATCAGCTTTGAAAACAGGAAATAATATCACAAAACCTGTCATCCGAGGCTTGTATGGAAGCCGAATTTCTATCGTAAACAACGGTGTGAAAATGGCGGAACAGGAATGGGGTGTAGAGCACGCCCCAAATATCGATGTCAATGATTTTGAACATATTGATGTTGTGAAAGGTGCATCCGCTTTGAAGTACGGGAATGAAGGTGTTGGCGGTGTTGTCATTCTAGAGCCTGCGAATCTGCCAAAGAAAGATACCGTGATGGGAAATGTGAGGCTTTCAGGGATTTCTAATGGAAGAGGCGGAGAAATTGGGGCTAATGTTCTCAAAGCCTGGGAAAACCAATGGTTTGTAAAAGCAGGCGGAAGCTATAGAAAAACGGGTGACGAGTATGTGCCACATCATACGTTGCAAAATACCGGAATGGAATTTAATTCATTTAATTTCTCGTTCGGGAAGCGTAGTTTTCTGCAAGGTTTTGATGTGTCGTATAGTGGAACCAATCAGGAATTCGGGATTTACAAGGGTGCACATTTGTCAAGTCCCGAGGATTTTTATAATGCCGTTAATTTTGGACAGCCTTACTTTTTGGACAACTTCAGTTATGATATAGACCATCCGAAGCAAGAAGTGGAACATCATATTGCAAAACTGACAGCTTACAGACGTTTTGCAGATTTCGGAAAACTGACTTTTCAATATAGCTTTCAGCTTAACAGAAGAAAAGAATATGATATCCGAAGAGGCGAACTGAATGAGTTACCTTCTATGGATTTGAGACTCATCACCCATTCGGCGAGTTTGGTTCATCTGCTGGAACGTTCCAATTGGAGTTTGGAAAGTGGAATCTCAGTAGGATATCAGGACAATTATCCAAATCCTGCGACCAAAGCCAGACGTCTAATTCCGGATTATTATAGATATGATGCAGGTGCTTTTTCTGTTTTTAAATATAAATTCAATTCTAAACTGAATGCGGAAGCTGCTGTAAGATATGACTTCAGCAGATATGATTCTTATAAATATTATGATTCTGATAAATGGGAAGCCAATTATGCCGCAATTTTCCCACAATTTTTTGTGCAGGAATCTGGCAGCAGAACTTTGACAAGACCAATTTTGGATTATCATAATTTGTCAGCTAATCTTGGTTTGGATTATAAACCGACTCAGGATTATGAATTTAGACTTAATTTATCAAGAGCTGAAAGAACACCCAATCCTGCAGAACTTTTCTCGGATGGATTGCATCATTCTGCAGCCATTATGGAAGAAGGAAATCTGAATGTCAAGAAAGAAACGATTTATAATATTAATCTTTCATTAGCAGGTCATTTTGATGTAATGAGAGGATTACATTTGGAAATCAATCCTTACTTGATGTATTCTGACAGTTTTGTGAATCAAGTTCCAAGCAGTGTTCTTAATACCAATAGAGGTGTTTTTCCAGTTTGGACTTATCAGCAAATCAAAGCCAGAATGATTGGAGTTGATGCTGATGCAGAGTTGTCGATTTTGAATAATCTGAAATGGAAATCAGGTTTCAGTATTTTGAGAGGTGCCGACCTTTCTAATAATGAGCCATTGATTCTAATGATGCCGGCAAAACTTAGAAATTCAATCGAGTTGACGCTTAATAAACCAAAGAATTTTTATATCGCTTTGGAGAACGAAAATACATTTAAACAAAATCGTTTTCCAATAAGAAATCTTCCGGTTACTTTTATTAAAGACGGTGTGGAGTATAATGAAACAGTTGATTTCAGTTCTACACCTGCGGCTTATACTTTATTTAATGCTTCAATTGGAGCTAACTTATTTAAAAATCTGAATTTTAATTTCAGAATCAACAACCTATTTAACACAGAGTACCGCGAATATCTGAACAGGCTAAGATATTATATGTACGAGCCAGGGAGAAATTTTGTGGTTACTCTGAAATACAATTTTTAATTATTACAACTTAAAATTTAAACAAAATGAAAAAATTATTAAATATAACACTAGCAATTTTAGCAGCCTTTTTTATCTTGTCTTGTAGAAATGATGATGCAGTTCCTGAAGATGTACACGAGCACGACGAAATCGGAAAAGTTGTTTTAACATTGACTAATAAAGCTAATGCTTCTGATGTCCAAACAGTTAATGTAATCAGTGGAGAAGCAGACGGACATTTGCATTTGCACGCTGGTGATACTTATACGGCAGTATTAGATTTCCAAATCAAGCACGACGATCATTACCATTCTTCTGATGAGATTGAGGAAGAAAAAGATCAGCACTTTATTACATTTGGTCCAGCTAATGCGGATATTGTTGTGTTGAGAGCAGCGGACGATATTGTAAGAACAGACGGTCAAAAATTAGGTTTGAAAACAGAATGGACTGTTAATTCTACTCAAGAAACTGGAAAAATGAATATCAAATTAATCCACGGTCCTTCAACAGTTAATCAAAACTATCCGTCAGCAACCAATCAATTAGGTCAGACAACTGGAGGTGAGACGGATGTTGATATTACTGTGGATGCTCATTAATCCCAAGATCATTCAATTATATCTAAATAAAGATGTCTTTTGTAAGGCATCTTTGTTTTTTTAATGAAATTTTATGATTTTTTATAAAATTCAAGATTGTATTTAATTTTGAAGTTCCTCAGAATTTGACTACTTTTGCAACCTAAAAATTTCAATTAATGAACGTTACAGCTAAAAACCACGATGAGGTAAGTGCATTACTTACGGTGACATTGGAGAAAGCAGATTATAAGGACAAAGTAGAAAAGCAATTGATCAACTATGCAAAAAATGCACAGGTTCCTGGATTCAGAAAAGGAAAAGTGCCATTGAGTATGGTTAGAAAACAATATGAAGCAGGAATTGCTTTCGAAGAAATCAACAAGCAGGTTTCTGAAGCGTTGAACGGTTATGTAAACGAAAACAAACTAAGACTAGTTGGACAACCAGTTCCTCAGCCAGTTAATGATTTCAACCACAATGCTGAGTCTTTGTCTGTAGCTTTCGAAGTTGGATACGAGCCAGAATTCACTGTGGATTTGACTAAATATGAAGCGCCTCATTACAAAGTAGAAGCTTCTGACAAAGAAATATCTACAAGTGTAGAAAATATGCAAAAGCGTTTTGCAGAAAGAGTAGCTGAAGAGAAAATTGGTAAAGATTCTTACGTTGCTTTGGAAGTTTCTCAAGTTGTAGAAGCTGATGCAGAAGGTGAGCACAATCACGCTCCAAAAAACATCACTGTTTCTAAAGAGCAAAAAGAAGCTTACGATTTGGTTAAAAAATTGAAAAAAGACGGTTCTGTAAAAGTTTCTAAAGAAGATTTAGTAGCTAAAGAAGAATTGGCAAAACAATTAGGTTTCAGCAAGGAAGAAGCAGAACACCTTCACCACAACGAGGTTGAAGTAACTGTAAAAGATATCTACGGATTGAACTTGGCAGAACTTAACCAAGAGTTGTTCGACAAAGTTTATGGTAAAGATGTTATCACGACTGAAGAAGAATTGAAAGCTAGAGTGAAAACTGAATTGGATGAGTATTTCCAACAAAATGCTGATGTTCATTTCGTAAACAAAATTCTTGAGCAAGTAAACGAGAAAGAAGAAATTAAATTACCAGAAGAATTCTTAATCAAATGGTTGTTGTTCTCTAATCAGAATATCACTTCTGAGGAGCAAGCAAAAGAAATCCTTGAAAACGAAAAAAACATTATCAAAGGTCAAATCCTTGAAGGAAAATTGATGAACGATAACGAAATCAATTTGGATTATGCTGAAGTTCTTGGACAAGCTGAGCAATTGGTAAGAAACCAGTTAGCAATCTACGGAATCCACCATTTAGGAGATGATGAGGTTCAAAAATATGCAGCAGAAATGTTGAAAGACGAGAACCAAGTAAGACAAATTTCTTCTGAAGTTGCTATGGCGAAATTGAAAGACGTTATCTTGGAAAAATCTAAGAAAAACGAAACTGCAATCTCTCACGATGAGTTTCTTGAAGTATTGAAGAAATAATTCTTAAAATAAATACAAACGCCCGATTCTTTTGAGTCGGGCGTTTTTTATTGGATAATATTTCGAATGAAATTAAGCAATTAATTGAATCTTTGGAAACTTTAATCTTAATAAAATCTTTGCGTAAAAGTTAATTGAAAGAAATTTACTTCAATTTGTAATGTCAGTCTGAGGCTCTCGAAGACAATTCAATTGTCAGTCTGAGGTTCTCGAAGACCTATTGAATTAAAAATTCAAAAACAATCTAGGATTAACCGGATGATTATTTTTATGAACTTCATAATGAAGATGAGGTCCTGTAGAACGTCCAGTATTGCCAGATTTTGCAATGATTTGATTGACTTTTACTCTGTCATTCGTTTCAACCAAAAGCTCGGAAAGATGTCCGTATAAAGTTACCAAACCATTACCGTGTTCTATCATCACACAATTTCCGTAACCACCTCTCACACCGGAGAAAATCACTTTTCCAGCCGCTGCTGCTTTCACAGGACTTCCGTAAGCTACAGCGACGTCTAATCCTTTGTGGAACTGCATTTGGTCTTTCTCAGCAGGAGCGTTGCTGGATGCGTTTTTGTCTTCTTTTACTATGGCTTGTCTTTTCACGACATTACCAAGGCTGTCTTTTTCCTCAGCAACATTAGAATTGTTAGCAATGTCCGCAGATTTGGGAGGAATAGGGTTTTTTCTGATTCCAAAATTGGAAGAGATATAACCGTCAGTCGGAATTCCCAAAGGAATCTGCTGTAATCTTTGCTCAAGGTCAACCAAATATTGGCTGTATCGATTACTGACTTTTGCCAAGTAAACTTCATTTTCTAAACTATCTTTTGCCAGTTTTTCAATTCTAAGGTCAGAAACGTTTTTTGATTTTAGAAATCCATCGATGCTTCTGATGCTTTGGTCAACAAGAGCGAGGTCGGTTTTCAGTTGAAGATGGTCGATACTGTCTTTTTCATTATTGATTTTTACAATATTGACCTGATAGACTTTGTCATCTTTTCCATTATAAAGTTTCCCGATGACTAGACCTTCAATAAAACAGATAATTAGTAATAATATAAGGACAATATTTTTTTTCTTCTTCGATTTCAGAAATTGGACCATTAATTGATTTTTAAAATGGACTGCAAAAGTAAGGAATTTTTATTTTTATCAATGTTAATCGATGTTACGAATGTCTTTATCTATAACAAAAGTTAATTATTCTTAAATTATTGTTAAAGCAAACTTAGATTTATGTAGATTCATAAATAACCTTAGATTTGTAGTTGCTATTAAAGCCAAACAAAAATGACAAAGAAATTGACTAAAGCAACTAAAAGTACACGCGTTGGAGTTTTAGGAAGCGGAAGTTTTGCAACGGCTATTGTAAAGATGCTTTTGGAAAATTGCAAGTCTGTGCATTGGTGCGTGAGAAATGAGTTTGTAAAAGGTGCTATCGAACAGAGAGGGCACAACCCGAGCTATTTGACAACGGTAAGTTTTAATCTTAAAAAACTTCAGATTACAACAGATATCAACGAGTTGGTTTCCAATTGTGATGTGATTATTCTGGCGGTTCCGTCCATCTATCTGGCAGAATTTATGGAGAAACTGACTTGCGATTATCAAGGCAAATTATTCTGTTCTGCTATCAAAGGGATTGTTCCGAAACATAATGACATCGTGGCACATTATCTTCGTGATGAATTCAAAATCGGATTCAAAAATCAGGCGGTTATTGCCGGTCCTTGTCACGCAGAAGAGGTGGCGATGGAACGTTTGTCTTATTTGACTGTTGCTGTTGCTGAACAAGATGATGCGGATACTTTGCAAGAGATTTTGTCATCTTTTTATATTAAAGTTAATACAAGTTGCGATATTCTCGGAAACGAATATTCTGCGATTCTGAAAAATATCTATGCCATCGGAGCAGGAATTGCAAGCGGTTTAGGTTACGGTGATAACTTCATTGCGGTTTATGTTTCCAATGCCATTCGTGAAATGGAAACTTTCCTGGAAGCAATTTATCCGGAACCAAGAGATGTGAA
Source organism: Epilithonimonas hispanica (assembly GCF_003385395.1). GTDB lineage: Bacteria > Bacteroidota > Bacteroidia > Flavobacteriales > Weeksellaceae > Epilithonimonas > Epilithonimonas hispanica. The sequence goes on from NZ_QNUG01000006.1 coordinate 18,076, forward strand.
TGATAGTGCTTATCTGGGAGATTTGATTGTAACGGCTTATTCGTTATTTTCCAGAAACAGAAACTTGGGGAATTTGATTGGAAAAGGTTATACCGTGAAATCTGCCATTCAGTCAATGAGTATGGTTGCCGAAGGTTATTATGCAACGAATGGAATCTATGCTATTTGTAAAGAAAAAAAACTGAAACTTCCTATCATTAATGCTGTGTATGATATTTTGTATGAAGGAAAAAGTGCAGAAAAACAATTTGCAAAACTGACGGACAAATTGACGTAAATTTTTAAAACCACATAGACACATATGATTTTGAATTTTAAAATACTTACTAAAGATTAAATAGCTATTTTAACTTTAGTGAACTCTTATTATAGCATTTTTTCTATGTGCCTATGTGGTTAAAGATTTCAAAAAATAATGTAAATCTTAAAGAAAGTTAATTAACAATTATTAAAAATACAATGGAATAGAATTTGCGAACTTTGATTCGTTGAAAAATAAACACAAAAACAAAAATGAAATATTCAAAATTTAAATTAGCTCAGGAAGCCATCAAACACAAAGGATTTTTGCAGAAGATTCCTTCTGTTTTCCGAATGATAAAATTGTATTACAAAGGAGAATATAAAATGAAATTCACAGATATTCTGTTGCCAGCTTTGGCTTTGATTTATGTGGTTTCGCCTATTGATATCATTCCAGATTTTGTACCTGTGATTGGGGCTTTGGATGATTTAGCAATCTTAGCTTTAGCAATTCCTTTATTAATGAAAGAAGTGGACAAATTTCTGCTTTGGGAAAGTCAAAGGAATAATCCAAATTCCAAAATCATCGATGCAGAAATCGTAGAGTAACAAAATACTTAGAATAAAAAAATCCCGATTCAAAAACTGAATCGGGATTTTTACTTTTTAAACGCTGATAACTTCTTGTATCTCTGGCGCAAATTGCTTGATGGTGTTTTCCACACCCAGTTTCATTGTAGAACTGCTGATACCACAGCTAGAGCAGTTTCCGAGTAGTTTGACAAAAACTTTGTCTTCCTGTACATCTACTAGCTCAATATCGCCACCATCTTTTTGCAAAAACGGGCGGATGCTGTCCAAAGCGTCCATTACTTTCGTTACCAGTTCTTCCTGAATTTGATTTGTATTATCCATTTTATTATTTTTTCTTAGGCGAGCAACCAGCCATTGTTGTGATTTTCACGGCTTCGGTTGCAGGTAGATTTTTGTTTCTTTCTACAAGACTTTCTACCATATTTTGGGCAGTTTTTGTATAAATTTCAGATATTTTGGAATTTTCCTGCAGCGCCGCTGGTCTTCCAACATCTCCGGCTTCTCTGATACTTTGAATCAATGGAATCTCTCCCAAAACCGGAATTCCCAAATCTTCTGCCATAAACTGAGCGCCTTGTTTTCCAAAGATATAATATTTATTCTCAGGTAATTCCTCTGGCGTAAAATAAGCCATATTTTCTATCAATCCCAAAACAGGAATGTTGATGCTTTCCATATTGAACATTGCGATTCCTTTTCTCACATCGGCTAGCGCAACGTGTTGAGGTGTACTTACAATCACAGCTCCTGTAACCGGAACTTCCTGAATAATAGATAAGTGAATATCGCCGGTTCCTGGAGGAAGGTCAATCAAAAGGAAATCTAATTCGCCCCAATCCGCATCACGAATCATCTGATTCAAAGCTTTAGAAGCCATTGGTCCTCTCCAAACTACTGCTTGATTGGCGCCTGAGAAATATCCAATTGACAGCATTTTCACACCATAATTTTCAATCGGTTTCATCAGATTTCTACCATTTACTTCTACAGAAATTGGTTTTTGTCCTTCTGTATCAAGCATTGTAGGAACAGACGGTCCGTAGATATCCGCATCCAGCAATCCAACTTTGAAACCCATTTTTGCCAACGTCACCGCAAGATTAGCAGAAACTGTAGATTTTCCAACACCACCTTTTCCGGAAGCGATGGCGATAATATTCTGAATTCCCGGGATTTGTTTCCCTTTGATTTCGTTCGTCGCGGGCGTAGCCGGCAATTCAGGAGAAGTTATTTTCAATTTCAAGTTGATATGTTCCCCGAATTCCGAAGCAAAAGCTTGTTTCATAGCAACTTCCAATTTCTTTTTCTCGTGCATTGCAGGCGAGTGAGACGTCATATCGATATACACATCATCGCCCATCACTTGGAAATTACTCACAAGGTCATCCACTTCTATCTCTTTCAGAAAATCCTGAACTTTTGATTTCGTCAGCATAAAATTTATTATTCTTTAAGTGGCTACAAAATTACGGATTTTAAAATTAATTTAGAATTAATTGAATTTATGATTTTGTCTATCTAGATGATTTTTGGCAGGGTTTTTGAGTAGTAGGGTTTGAGCATTTTAGTGTTCAAAAAATTAATGATAAGGTAAAAACTCCCATACTCTCAAACGCTCCAACTCATTTTAGGAGCCGGGAACCTGCTGTTCACTATATCTTTTTTGTCATTGCGAACGAAGTGAAGCAATCTTTAGAAACTTTTCCCGCAATCACAAAAAAGGATGCCGTTCCCATCAGGGCTATGGGATTTTTCCTTCGAATCCAGTTTTGACAATGAAAATCCAATTTTGTCATTCTGTAGAAACCTAAATCCGCAGTTAGTATTATTATAGACTTTCGACAGCTTGTTTTGGGCTTGGAAAATATGTGCCAACTCTAGGATCCATAATGTTTCCTCCAAATCCTTCACTTTTGTCGGACAACTGAGAAATATTTTTCTTTAAAAGTTCGAAATATTCTTTATTATTCGATTTTTTTATAGACCAGATTGCAATTACTTTTTCAAAGTTAGCAGATGTTTTATCTAAAATTACAGAAATTAGATAGTTGTCACTTTCTTTAGTTTTATAATTACCTAAAAGTTGTAAAGCAGAAACTCTTGAATGAAAATTCTCAGACTTTGCAAATTTTAAAACGTCATTAATATTTGGCATTAAATCAAGAAGATAAGCTGTTTCTAAAGCGGAATGTTGAAGATAGAATAATGAAATTTCATTTTCGGCAAAACCCGCTGGATGTTTGCTTAAGTAATCATTAATAAAATTTAAAATTTTTGTTTTATCAAATTTTCCTGTCTTGTAATAACTCCAAATATTTTCAAACGTTAGTTCATAAATAATTTGAGGAATTGATGCTTGGTGATAGCTGTGTCTATATGTTGCAATAACATTTTTATTATCAAGTTCTGCAAATCCTGAAGTTGGTGTAGGTAATGAATAATTATTGTTCTTATTCTTTTTTAAAAATAAATAATAAGAAGAATTTCTTTTTAAATCAATATTTATAGTTTCCCCAGAACTACTCGTTAATTCAAGAAGGCAATAATTATCAATTATTATCTCATCAGGAGTTATTTCATTTCCAAATCTTTTCTCGATTTTAATTTTTGCATTTTTACCTTTATTTTCAATCACTTTGCCAAAAACAAAATAATCAGATTTTTCTATAATTTCTTTTTGCCAAGGTTCATTCCAGGTTTCAGCTTTCAAGTTTAATGCTGAAAATATAAATATAATTGCTAATAAAATTTTTTTTAAATTCTTCATAATCCTCTATTAACTTTCCAATTGTCCTTCCCACTTACTCACAGCAGAAGTCGCTAACGCATTCCCAAGAACATTTGTCATACTTCTTCCCATATCGCAGAAATGATCAATTGGAAGAATCAAAGCAATTCCTTCCACAGGAATATCAAACATCCCACACGCTGCGACGATGATTACCAAACTTGCTCTCGGAACACCCGCAATTCCTTTACTCGTCAACATTAGAACCAAAAGCATTATGATTTGTTGTCCAAGAGGCATATCAATTCCATAAATCTGTGCAATGAAAATAGATGCAAACGTCATATACATCATACTTCCGTCCAAATTGAAAGAATATCCCAAAGGCAAAATGAAAGAAACAATTCTGCTATTACATCCGAATCTCTCTAATTCTTCTACTAATTTTGGGAAAACAGCTTCGGAACTTGTTGTGGAAAATGCAATCAATAATGGTTCTTTAATTCTTCTCAACAAATCAAAAAGTCGATTACCAAGAATCATATAGCCAACCAAAAGTAAAACCAGCCAAAGAACAGCTAAGGCAAAGAAGAAGTCTCGAAGATAGATTGCATAGACTTTGAAAATCTCAAAACCATTGGTTGCAACAACTGCAGAAATCGCTCCGAAGACGCCAAGCGGAGCAACCCACATTATGTAACCCACCATTTTCAAAATAGCGTGAGCAATCACGTCCAAACCTTTGATAACTGGTTTTGTATATTCTTCGCCCATTGCTGACAATGCAATCCCAAACATTACAGAAAAGACAACAATTTGTAAAACTTCATTGGTCGCAAAAGCTTCGAATAAACTTTTTGGGATGATGTGTTTTACAAAGTCTTCCATAGAAAATCCTTTGCTGTTACTCACGATTTCGGAAGCAGAAGAAGCATCTGTGAGTGGGAGTTTTGTCACGTGACCAGGTTCCAGCCAATTCACTAAAACCAATCCAATCATTAATGAAACCAAAGATGCTGTAATAAACCAAAGCATCGCTTTTGTACCAACACGACCAACCATCTTGATATCGCCCATTTTTGCAATCCCAACAACTAAAGTGGAGAAAACCAAAGGCGCAATAATCATCTGAATCAGTCGGATGAAGACGGTTCCAAGAAGTTTGATGTTTTTTGAAAAGTCATCTGCCGAATCGGGATAATTGGTGTGCACAACGCCTCCTAAAATAACTCCCAAAATCAATGCAAAAATAATTGCGAAAAACAGTTTGTTTTGACCTTTCATAACTTTCTATATATTTAAATATTTTGAACACAAAGTCCACTGAGATATCATTTATTGAAATGTTTTAAGGCTCACAAAGGCGTAAAACTTAACAAAGAATAAATTCTCTTATAAGCGAAGCGACTTTGTGAACTATTGAGCATTATTTTATAAATTCTTTGTGTGCTCTGTGTTCCAATAAAATTTTAAAACTTCTTTAATATAAATTGTAACTGAACAAAACTAATATTTTTGAGAGAATAACCACCAATATTTTAAATTAATATTAAGTCAATCAGTGAAAAATCAAGATTTCTCATCAACAAAAATAAAATAGCATTCACGCTCAGTTTAAATTAGATTTCGTTCTTTGTACAAATCATATCTGTATATGAAAAGAGATGTTGAAATTGTCATTATTTCTGATGTACATCTTGGAACTTATGGTTGTAAAGCCAAAGAATTACTGAGATATCTGAATTCTATCCGTCCAAAAACTTTGATTTTGAATGGTGATATCATCGACATCTGGCAGTTCAAAAAATCTTATTTTCCGAAGTCTCATCTCAAGGTTATCAAAAAATTAATCTCATTTGCGACCAAAGAATCGGAGGTTTTTTACATCACAGGCAATCACGACGAGGCATTCAGAAATTTTACAGATTTCGAATTAGGGAAATTGAAGTTGTGTAACAAACACGTTTTGAAACTTGGTGAGAAAAAAGCTTGGATTTTTCACGGTGATGTTTTTGATGCATCAGTTCAGCATTCCAAATGGATTGCAAAGTTGGGTGGAAAAGGTTACGATTTATTGATTGCGATTAACAATCTTGTGAACTGGGGATTGGAAAAAATGGGAAGAGAAAAATATTCCTTCTCAAAAAAAATCAAGAACAATGTCAAAAAAGCAGTAAAATATATCGGTGATTTTGAATTAACCGCTTCCGAGTTGGCCATTGAAAATGAATTTGATTATGTGATTTGCGGACACATTCATCAGCCTCAAATCCGAGAAGTAACAAACAAAAAAGGCAAATGTATCTATCTGAATTCAGGAGATTGGGTGGAAAACCTTTCCGCTCTGGAATATCATAATGGTGAGTGGAAATTGTTTGTTTATGAAGATGAAAAACACAATTTGCTGGATGAGGAAATCGATGAAATGAAGGAAATCAACAGCGCGGAACTAATGAAAATCGTGACTCAGATTGTATAAATTCTTTGAGAGCCTCAAACGGATAATGCTAAAATAAAGAAACACAAATATTTAATTTTTTAAAGCGATATGAAAATATTATACGCCTTCCAAGGTACAGGAAACGGACATCTTGCGAGAGCTCAGGAGATCATCCCGATTTTGAAAAAGCACGCGCTTGTGGATACTTTAATCAGTGGGCATCAGACCCAATTGAAGTCAGATTTTGACATCGACTTCCGGTTCAAAGGTATTTCTCTGCTTTATAACAAAACAGGTGGATTGTCTTACAAGAAAACGTTTTTTGAGAATAATTTTTTTAAAGCTGCGAAAGTCATTAAAGATTTAGATTTGAGTGCTTATGATTTGATTATCAACGATTTTGAACCATTGACAGGTTGGGCGGCAAAATTAAAAGATCTAGCAATTGTAGAACTGAGTCATCAAGCGTCTTTGACCTTTAAAGAAACGCCAAAACCTGAGAAAAAAGACTGGCTCGGCGATATGATTTTGAAGTATTATGTGCCTTGTGACAAGAAAATTGGGTTTCATTTTGAGAACTATAATTCGCATATCAAGAAGCCTGTTATCAGACAAAAAATCAGAAAACTGAATCCTGAAAACAAAGGTCATTATTTGGTTTATCTTCCAAGTTTTTCGGATGAGGTAATTACTAATTTCCTTACAAGAATTGATGTTGAATGGAAGGTTTTCTCAAAATATGCCAAGCAACATCAGAAATTCAATAACGTAGAGGTTTTCCCGATTGACGAAACAAAATATCTGGAATTGTTCGAATCTTGCGAAGGAATCCTTTGTAATGCAGGCTTCGAAACACCTGCAGAAGCGCTTTTTATGTACAAGAAATTATTCGTTATCCCAATAGAAAATCAATACGAGCAAGAGTGTAATGCGTTTGCACTTCACAAAATGGGGATCGCCAATTCGGACAAACTGGACCCAATCAAAATCCGAGAATGGATTAATTCCGAAAAAAGATTAGAAGTGGATTATCCGGATAATATTGAAAGTATTCTGACAAAAGAGGTTTTGTATTAATAATCAACCATTAACAAATTTTTCTTTTATAACGGAATCTTTTTGAATTGTGAGTAAAATATATTGCGTGTATAAATAGGAATATCCAAAATTAGCAGAATCCAGAAATATACCGCTTGGAACAACTCCTTTTTTATTTGTTTTAAAGATTTTTTCACCGTGAATAGGATGATCTTCAGGATGAAGCTCGAAATATTTTTCTAAAGGATTATTCAAAAGACTATATTCTTTGTTTTCTAATATTATTCTGTCTAGCTCCTGCGACGTTGCATTAATTCTGACGATGAACATTAGAACAAAAATAATAAGGAATTTGATTTTCATTTCGAATGATTAGTAAACCTCAAAAATAGAAAAAACCCCTGAAAAATCAGAGGTTTTCAATGTTATTAAAAGTTCAAAATTAAGCTTTCAAATATCTTGCATAAGCATAACCTTCTTCACCATCTTTGGTTTTAATTTTCCACCAATCGTCAGAGGATTGTTCTAACAAAGTTACGGTTTCGCCTTTGGCTGCTTTTCCAACAACAGCAGCTTCTGTAGAAGGTTCTTGTCTGATGTTGAGGTTAGATTGATCTGTTGCAACCGTTAAAGATGCACCAGCTGCCAATCCAGAAACCTGAACATCAATATTAATGTCGGTTGCCGTATATGAAGAATCAATTGCTCCTAAAGCATTCCAAACAGAATCTTTAGAAGCGCTATTGGTTGCTTTTCCCGTGATGTAAAGAACACCGTCTTGTTCTTGAACAGAAAGTTCTGAAAGCCCTGCTGACTGAGCTGCAGAAACTACACTTGCATATTTGTCTTGTAAACTCATTTGTGATTATTTTACAGTGATTTTGTTATCGTATTTACCAATCTTAAGCGCATCTACAGACTCTTTCACTTTTCTTGCATTAGCAGAAGTTGTAGAACCAGTCAATGTCAATGTGCCTGCAACATCTTCAGCTTTTACACCTGGGATATCTTTAAGAGCATCATTTACTTTTTGTAAAACTGCCGCGTCCACAGTGTTTACTTCGACAGGCGCTGCCACAGGAGCAACAGTTGCCATATCGTGAACGTCTTTCACGCCTTCTACTTTTTTAAGAGCTGCAATAGCTGCTTGTTTATCAGCTTCCGTTGCGAAAACTCCGCTTAGGTGAGCTTGTCCTTCTTTCACTTCCACAGTAGTTCCAGGATAAGCTGTGATTACTGTAGTTGCTTGTGAAGTCAGTTCCGCATCAGAAACTTTTTTCTTACAAGAAACAGCTGTCATTGAAACCATCAAGGCAAGAGCAGCAATTTTGATTGTTTTTCTCATAGTATAAAATTATTTTTAATTGTGTTTTATTTATTATTAAATCTTATGCCAAAGCAAAATGAATTGACTTTGGTTCTGTTTAAATTTTAAACTTTCGATTTAAGTAAAATTAAAAACTTTTTTGATGCGACAATGAGAATTACATAAAATTAACAGAGATTTATATATAGAAAGGTGTATTCTCACTTTCCCGAATGAAAATAAATGCGGAGAATGTTAAAAATGTGTCGGTTTTTGAAAAATCAATAAGAATATTGATGTAATAATTAGATAATGATAAGTTATTTTAGAAAAGATTATTTATTCAGTTCCAAATAATTTTCCATTAAAGGTGTGAGTGCAACAATCACAGTATGGTTTCATATCTTTTGCTTGAAGTTTTGGATTTGTTAATTGTAGAATACCAATATTATCAACATATAAGCCAGAAAAATAATAAGATTCACCAACTCGAATAAAATCTTTTTTGTCTTGTTCGGTTAACGCAACTTGCCAAAATATCGGCTCACTTTTATCTAATCTTGATTTTGCTTCACTAAAAACTTCATTCCAATCATAGCCAACTTTTGATAATAGAAATCTATAAAGAGGAGTGTAATCCAAACCACGTTCTTTTTTACCAGACATTTTTCCTTTAGTTAATTCTAAGGTTTCTTTTTTATGCCTTGCATCTTTAAAATCTCCACAAAAATTGTGATGAACATTAAAAGTGGTAGTATTAACTTTTCTAAATAATTTAGACTTCTCTTTATTCATAATTACTTTATCCTCAAAAACTCTTTCGCCAACTCAATCATTTTCGGGTCACCAGTGTATTTCCCTTTTTCGTCAGATAATTTCACAGTCGGAATCCATTCATTATTGATGCCTTTTACACTGATAAGTTTCATTACGATATTCATTGGTTTAAGACCAACATCATTCGTCAAATTAGTTCCAATTCCAAAAGAAATTCCGATTCTTCCTCTGCAATAATTGGTGATTTCTTCCACTTTTTCAAGATTCAAACCGTCGGAGAAAATAATATATTTGAATAACGGATTGATACCTTGCTTTTGATAATGTGCAATCGTTTTATCAGCAAATTCTAAAGGGTCACCGCTGTCGTGACGAACGCCGTCAAACAACTTTGCAAATTTCTTATCAAACTGCTGAAAAAAAACTTCGGTCGTATAAGTGTCAGAAAGAGCAACGCCTAAATCGCCACGGTAAACATCCACCCAATTTTCCAATGCAATAGAATTCGCCATTTTGAAACCAAATTCCGCAGCGTGAAACATAAACCATTCGTGAGCGTGTGTTCCAATTGGTTTTACATTGTAAAGCATAGCCAAATGAACATTGGAAGTTCCCGTAAAAGTCGATTTTTTATCTTGAATTAAAGCGTCCATTACCAATCTATGAACTTTGTAAGAATGTCTTCTCCTAGTTCCAAACTCAGCAAACGGAACTCCGAGTTCTGTAAGATGAACCGCTTTTTCAACGGTTTTATTAATGACTTCCTCGTTGGTTTGACGCTCCATATGATTCATCTCGTAATGAAGTTCGCTGATAAGAGATAGGAGAGGAACTTCCCAAAGAATGGTTCTGTACCAAAGACCTTCAACCGAAACTTTTAGTTCGTTTCCGTTTTGTTCGATTTTTACTTCAGAAGGGTCATAATGAAAACCTTCTAAAAAATCGAGATAGGGTAGAGCAAGATAAGGACAAGTGACTTTCAGATATTTTTTTTCGTCTTTGGTAAGTTTTAGTTCTGCCATTGCGTTGACAGACTTTCTGAGTTCTTCTGCAAAACCTTCCGGAAATTGATGTTTCCCACGGTTGATGAATTCGTATCTTACAATTTCGTTCGTGAATAATTTCACGACTGCATTTTGCATTGTGATTTTGTAGAAGTCATTATCCAGAATAGAATTGAGCCTTACCTCGCGCATAAAAATATCATTTACACAAATCTAAGGAATTTTGTTGAGGAGAGTTTTGATTCTGATTGATTTTAATCATTAAAAACTTTAACAGCAAAAGTTCAAAAAAGGAAAATGCATTAAACATCATCTTTTTTGAACTTTTGATCAACCAAAAAAGAACAAATGGCTTTTGTGACTTTTGTGGTTTTGGAGCAAACTCTAGATTTGTATAAATTACAATTCTTACTTTTGTCAAAATTTTTTGAAATGGTAAAAGCGCTGATGTATTTTGTAGTAGGAACTTTAATTAGTTTTTTCCTGAGACGTTTTACAGGAGAGCAGGCAGATTTTTGGGTAGAGCTTTATGTGGCTGCTGCGTTTGGGATTGGCTGGGGATTGGCTTATTTCGTTGACCATCCGGAATGGTCTTTGCCAAAGAAAATGGGAATTTCCTTGATTGGAATTGTTTTCTTGGTTGCTGTTGGGTTAATCTTCTTTGATTTCGAAACTGCAGTTCCGTCTATTATTAAGTTCTCTACAGTTTTCGTAGCTTATTATATGATTGCAAGCTTCCGAGAAAGCAAATCGTTGAGGTATTAAAATTATTTTTCACTCTTTAGGGTTGGGGTAAAGAAAATGATTTAGAGATATAATTTAAAAGCCAGATTTCGAAAGAAGTCCGGCTTTTTATTTTTTAATGAATCATCAGGAAGCTTACAGTTCCAAGTCCAATAACCAAAAACATAAATGCAAAGAAGTTGAACATAAACAGAATGCTACCAATAATGAAACTGATGACGCCGTGCGTGTGATAAACTTTGTAGTGAGCTATGAAGAAATAAATTATACTATAGAAAAATACAACATTCATCAGTAAGTAAATAATTACACTGATTGAAGTAGGTGTGACATTTGATAATTTATATAAAAAAGAAAATAATAAAATGGTCAGCAATAAGAAACTGAAATAATGCAGTGTGAAAATCCCGTGGTCAAAATACCACCATTTTTTCTTGTTATGGAAAATCCACAGGAAAAATGCAAAAATCGGTAAGTAGATGAAAAGTGCTTTCGGGAGATTATGAAATGATGTTTCTGTTAGTTTTTTCACAATTTCTCCTTTTGTCACGCCTTTTTCTTTTAGTTCAAAAAATTTATGAGCAACAGGAACATTGATGAAATCGTAAAACGAAGGATTTTTCACTTTTCCAGAATCATATGATTTTCTATTTGTGTAACCATTAAATTCGAAATCATCATCCAGTTTTTTACTCATATCAAAGCTATTTTTTAAGTCATCAATTTGCGCGGAATCTTTTAATATGGCATTCACTTTATTGATGGCCACAGAATCTTTACCACGAAAAGAACCTTCAGCCTTGATGCTGTCCAGCATTTTACGGGCATCTTCAACTTGATTGGCTTTGTATTGCTTTTCAGTCTGCGATTCTTTTTCACCTTCGAAATTAATATTGAAAGGTGGAAATACAGCAAACAGGAAAAATGTAATAAAACTGATGAAAATGTAAAGCTTAACCGGTGGAACAAATTTTTGTCTTTTACCTTCCAGATAAGTATTGGTTAATTTACCGGGTTTGAAAAGAAGATTTTTGAGAGTTCCCCAAAATTGCCCGTCATAATGGGTGAAGTCTTCTACAAAATGAGTGAACAAATAATGGAAAGGTTGTCTGGTTTCAATGTTTTGTTGGCCGCAATGTGGGCAATAATGTTCCTCAACAATGTGTCCGCAATTAAGGCAATCTTTTTCTTCTCTCAGTTTTCCGTGGCTCATTTTATAGAATTTTCCTCAAAAATATAAAAATCCCGAATTATAAATAAAGTCTATTTTGACAAATTTCAGAAAGTTTTTAGTCCATTAATGATTGGTTAACGTATTAATTTTTAGAAAATTAAAATATTTTTCTGAGGAAAATTTTTCATCCGAGAAAAAATTCATACCTTTGCACACCCTTTGAGGGAAAATTATGTTTAATCGTAAACGATAAATTGTGAATACATTAAGTTACAAAACAGTATCGGCAAACAAGGCTACAGCAAATAAAGAATGGGTTGTTGTAGATGCTGCTGAGCAACCGTTGGGAAGACTAGCTTCTACCGTTGCAAAGATTTTGAGAGGTAAGCACAAAACGAATTACACGCCACACGTAGATTGTGGAGACAACGTAATCGTTTTGAACGCTGGGAAAGTTACACTTTCCGGAAACAAGTGGGCAGACAAAACTTACATCTGGCACACTGGATATCCAGGTGGACAGAAGTTTATGACTGCTGAGGAGCTTAAGAAAAAAGATGCTCTTAAAGTATTGGAAAAATCTGTTAAAGGAATGCTTCCTAAAACAAGATTAGGTTCTGCTTTATTCAAAAACCTTTATCTATATGAAGGAACTGAGCACAAACACGAAGCGCAGCAGCCAAAAGTAATCAATGTTAACGAATTCAAATAATTGATATGTCTATAGTACACAAAATCGGAAGAAGAAAAACTTCTGTTGCAAGAGTTTATGTGAAGCCAGGAACTGGTAATATCACTATAAACGGTAAAGATGCTAAAACTTATTTCTGTACGGATGTTTTGGTTTATAAAGTGAATCAACCATTTTTATTAACAGAAACTCTAGGTCAATATGACTTAACTGTTAATGTTTTTGGAGGAGGGATTACTGGTCAGGCAGAAGCTATCAGACTAGGTGTTTCTAGAGCACTATGCGAAATCAACGAAGAATTCAGATTGGCTCTTAAGCCTCATGGATTGTTGACTAGAGATGCAAGAATGGTAGAGAGAAAGAAACCAGGTCAGAAAAAAGCGAGAAAGAGATTCCAATTCTCAAAACGTTAATTTTTTTCAGACATCGGATTGCAGATATTGGATTTCAGACTTTTTTTGGTCAATTATCTTTTATCTAAAATCTATTAATCTAAATTAAAATATTGCCCGTTACGTTTAGCATCCAAACTTTACTCCCATCTAAAGTAAAGTTGATTGCGGAAAAGCGGAAAGTAAACTAACAAAAACAAGAAAACATGGCAAAAGCAAATGTAAAAGACCTTTTAGAGGCTGGCGTACACTTCGGTCACATGACTCGTAAGTGGAATCCAAATATGGCTCCATACATTTTCATGGAGAAAAACGGTATTCACATCGTAGATTTACATAAAACAGCTGTTAAATTGGACGAAGCTTGTACGGCTTTGGAAAAATTAACTTCTGCTGGTAAAAAAGTTCTTTTCGTAGCTACTAAGAAGCAAGCGAAAGAAGTAGTAGCAAAACACGCTGCTGAACTTAACATGCCTTACATCACAGAAAGATGGCCAGGTGGTATGCTTACAAACTTTGTAACTATCAGAAAAGCAGTTAAGAAAATGAACTCTATCGATAAAATGAAGAAAGATGGTACTTTCGAAACTTTATCTAAAAAAGAAAGACTTCAAGTTGATCGTCAAAGAGCTAATCTTGAGAAAAACTTAGGTTCTATCTCTGACATGGTTCGTCTTCCTTCAGCTATTTTCGTAGTTGACATCATGAGAGAGCACATCGCAGTAACCGAAGCAAAAAAATTGGGTATACCAGTTTTCGGTATCGTAGATACTAACTCAGATCCAAGAAAAGTGGATTTCGTAATCCCAGGAAATGATGATGCTTCTAAATCTATTGATATGTTGTTGAGCGTAGTTTCAGCTTCTATCAAAGAAGGTTTGTCTCAAAGAAAAGCAGATAAAGAAAAATCTAAAGAAGAAGGCGAAAAAGTTTCTGCAGAAGCAGATGCTGATTTCGATGCTGAATAATCAATAGATTTTCTATAAAATAAAAGCGGTTCAATTATTTGAATCGCTTTTTTTATGAATTATTTGGGCGCCTTTATCCGCCTTCCGCTCCCAATCTTTTTTGCAGGAAGATTTCAGATTAAATAGAACTCGCAGTACAAGCAAAAAAGGATTTCTGCTCAAGTCGGGGCGCAGATTCGGCTTCCAATCAACATCTGTCAATCAATAGAAATAAAAAACCTTTCAAAGTTTCAAACTCTGAAAGGTTTTATTTTATATAATCAAAGAAAAATAATTACCCTTTGAATTCTCCCATCGCAATGAATTTCTCTTGACGGTCATTTACCAATTTCTCAGCAGGTTCTTTTGAAAGTGTTTTGATGTCTTTTAATAAAACCTTTTTCACATTTTCAAAAGTTGCTTTAAGATCATAATGAGCACCTCCAAGCGGTTCTGGTATGATAGCGTCAATCAATTTTTGTTTCAGCATATCTTCTGCTGTTAGTTTCATTGTGGTTGCTGCAGTTTCTTTGTATTCCCAGCTTCTCCAAAGGATTGCGGAACAGTTTTCTGGTGAGATAACAGAATACCAAGTATTCTCCATCATATAAACCTTATTTCCAACGCCAATTCCTAATGCACCACCACTTGCACCTTCTCCAATAATAATTGTGATAATTGGTGTTTTAAGAGAACACATTTCAAAGATATTTCTGGCAATCGCTTCACCTTGTCCACGTTCCTCAGCTTCAAGACCAGGATAAGCTCCAGGTGTGTCAACCAATGTGACCACAGGAATCCCGAATTTCTCAGCCAATTTCATCAATCTAAGCGCTTTTCTATAGCCTTCCGGATTAGACATTCCAAAACGTCTGTGTTGACGTTCTTTGGTAGTTCTACCTTTCTGAGTTCCAATAATCATTACGGTATTTCCACTGATACTGGCAATTCCGCCAACCATTGCAGGATCGTCACCAAAGTTTCTATCACCGTGAAGTTCTACAAAACTTCCTGCATCCGCCAAACCATTGATATAATCAAGTGTGTAAGGTCTGTCCGGATGTCTGGAAAGCTGAACTTTTTGCCAAGGTGTAAGATTTCCGTATATTTTTTTCTTAGTTTCCTCTATTTTAGTCTTGATCTTTTTGCAGGATTCATCTACGTCAATTCCGCTTTCTGTACCTAGTTGTACACATTTTTCGTACTGCTCGATCAGTTCTTTTACAGGTTGTTCAAATTCTAAATACTCCATATTTTGTTTGGATTAAACCGTTCAAAATTAATCTATTTTTTTTAAATGGATTTCTAATATTAATAAAAGTCTTCGAGAGCCTCAGACTGACAAATTAATTAGTTTAAACTAATAGCTCTTTCTATTCTCAACAACGTTTCTTCTTTTCCGATAATGTTCATAATATCTGGAACATCAGGACCTTTCAATTCTCCTACAAGAGCCAGACGTAGAGGCATCATCACTTTTCCCATTCCCAAAGAATGTTCTTCTGCAAAATGATGAATGGCTTCTTTCAATGTTTCAGAATCGAATTCTGAAGTTTCTAGTTTAGAAGAAAAATCTTTCAAAATAGCAGAAGTTGTGTCGTTCCATGCTTTTTTCAATGCTTTTTCATCGTAGGAAGTTGGTGATTCAAAAAAGAATTTTCCATCGTTATAAATGTCAATAACGAAAGTTGCTCTTTCTTTCATTAATGAAACTACGTTCAATAATTTTTCATCAGAAAGATTCAAAGCTTTTACTTCTTCAACTTCTTTTAATAAAACTAAAACTTCTTCGTTAGACTTTAGTTTAAGATATTCTTGATTAAACCATTTTGCTTTTTGAGGATCGAATCGTGCGCCAGCTTTATGAACTTTATGAAGGTCAAATTCTGCAATCATTTCGTCTATAGAAACAATTTCTTTGTCGTTTGCTGGTGTCCAGCCTAAAAGCGCAGTCATATTGATAAAAGCTTCTGGGAAATAACCGGATTCTTTGTAGCCTTTCCAGATTTCGTCGCTTTCCGGATCTTTAAAATCCATTGGGAAAACTGGGAAACCAAATTTTGCGCCGTCTCTTTTGCTGAGTTTTCCTTTGCCTTCTGGTTTTAGAATTAAAGAAAGATGCGCAAATTCTGGCGCTTCCCATCCCATTGCCTCGTATAGTAAAACGTGTAAAGGCATAGATGGTAACCACTCTTCACCACGGATAACGTGAGAAATTTTCATTTCAAAATCATCCACAACATTGGCGAAATGATAAGTTGGCATTCCATCGTTTTTGATTAGAACTTTATCATCTAGCGTATTGGTATTTACTGAAAAATTTCCTCGGATGATATCTTGAAGGTTGAGAACTCTGTCAATTGGCATTTTGAAACGAACCACATAAGGAACATTTGAATCCAATAATTTCTGAACTTCTTCTGATGAAAGAGAAATGCTGTTTCTCAATTGCTGTCTTGTCTGATGGTTGTATGCGAAAACATCGCCCCTAGCTTCAAAGTCTTTACGGATTGCATCCAATTCTTCAGGCGTGTCAAAAGCAAGATAAGCGTAATCTGTCTTTAGAATCTGCTCTTTATATCTGTCGTAGATGTCTCTTCTCTCAGATTGTCTGTAAGGCGCATAAGGTCCGCCAACTCTTGGGCTTTCGTCAGGAATAATTCCGCACCATTCCAAAGAGTTCATGATATAATCTTCAGCTCCCTCTACATATCTTGCAGTGTCTGTATCCTCTATTCTAAGAACAAATTCTCCGCCTTGATTTTTGGCAAAAAGGTAATCATATAAAGCAGTTCGAACGCCTCCTAAGTGTAAAGCTCCTGTTGGACTTGGTGCAAAACGCACTCTTACTTTTTTCATATTCAGATAATTATTTTTTTAAGATTATTTATAAATAATCTTATGTCTAAAAAAATGTGGTGCAAAATTAATAAATTTTGAACGTTTTGCATTTTGAATTTGGTTAATCTTTTACGAAATAGTATTTTTGACGATTAAAAATATAAGCTATGTTAGAAATAGGAGAAAGACCTTGGGGAAAATATTATGTTTTGGCAGATGAACCAAACTATAAATTAAAAAGAATTGAAGTGAATCCTGGACAGAAATTATCCTATCAGTTTCATTACAAAAGACAAGAACAATGGACAATCATCGAAGGTAATGCGACAATAGTTTTGGATGGTGAGGAAATTCCTTTGGCTTATGGACAAAGCATCTTTATTCCACTAGGTGCTAAACACAGAATCATGAATCTTACGGATAAGCCTGTTGTTTTCATAGAAGTTCAGACTGGAACTTACTTTGGTGAAGATGATATTGTGAGGTTGGAGGATGAGTATGATAGAGAGTAAAAAAAAAATGAGCTGTAACTTCAGCTCATTTTCATTTTAAAATATTGTCTATCCAATTAGTAAAACTATATTTTTTGTAAATGTTGTCGTTATATAATTCATATGGAGATTTCATAAAATCTTCTATTCCAGAGAAATCATTTCCTTGAAAAATAAAAATATTATTAGGGTTGTAGAAATCATAATCTTTGACTAAGGAATTATTAGTAATCAATTTTTTTTTATATCCTAAACTTTCAAATGTTCGAAATGAGAGCCCATTGTGAGCAGGATTATGTAAATCGAGTAAAAAATCTGATTTTTGTATCTCGATAATACTGCTTTTAAAAGAAAGAGGTTCTATTAATAATGAAAAATTGTAATTTTTATTTTTATCAATTTTTTTCTTTCCATAATTATAAATAAAAAAATTAGGAATTAGATGTAGTTGCTTTAATTTTAAAGCAATATCGTTCAGTGTTTTAAAGCGGTCTTTCATGGCAGATCCAACAAAAAAGACAGATTTTTTTTCTATGCTATGTTTTGTTGAGATTAAATCGTCAAAATAAAAATTGGTAGTAAAAATTAAATTTGGATTTTTGTTTGTGTCATTGATATCAAAAACAAAGAATTTATCAAACAGATTGAAATATTTTTTAACAGTTGGGTAACGGTCAATTCCATCCCATTGATAGGCAATCGATTTGCCAGATAATTGATTAACTTTTTTTATAACTTCGATGCTAAATAAATCAGGTCGAGTAAATAAAGCATAGTCTATTTTTTCATTAATTCTCTCTAAAAAATCTAATTGTATAGTCTCTTTTATTTTGTTTCTTGTTGACTGCTTGTGTGTTTTATCATTTAATATGAATTTTTTATAGATATGAATGATAGAGTCTTTTAAGGGAATAGGAACTCTGCTTGTATCATGTTTCAATACAATGACTTTGAATCCCAAGAACTCAAGATTTTCTTGGAATCTTTCTGGAAGACCAACATAATTTGCGATTCCTATAAGTATTGTTTTTCCAGCAAATTGATTATCCATTATTTTTTATTTCTTAGTGTTTTAAAAAAACTATTAATCTGCTTTCTGATTTTGTTATAAATAGTCTTTTCCAAATAATTTATCCTTGCCTTTAATACTTTGATTTCGTTAATGTAAAATATATTTTGAGCTTTTTGTGAAGAAGCTTTATATTCTGATTTCATAGTCATTACAAATTCTAACCGACGCTTCATAAGGTTTCCAATGTTTTCTAAAGAGAAATTTTGAGTGATTTCTATATTCGCATTTTGTTGAATTTTTTTTAAATCGTCAAAATTGTTTTTGATGTATGAAAGCTTTTCTGAAGCATCTTTTGTATTTGGTTTTGCAAGAGTGAGAGTTTCATCAGACCCATAAACAAAATCGGGAATAGTTATTAGATCATATTTTACTAAAAAACTATTGTTGACATTCATAAACTCCAAATTCCCGGAATAGCCGGTTCCAATCACAATCTTACCATAAGCCATTGCTTCTGCCATTGTCAGCCCGAATCCTTCTGATCCGTGCAAAGAGATTAACACATCACATTGCTGAATTAATGAAAATAATTTTTGTTTAGAAAAATGCTCAGAAATAAAAACCACATTAGAATAATTTTTAAAGGTATTGATTAATTGCTGAGTATTTGGGCTTTTCTCTGCATTAAAAGTCTTAACTACTAAGCAGGTTCCAAGGTCTTCTGAGTGTGTATTCAAAAAGGATTCAATAGTTGCTTGTGGATTTTTCCTTGCTGTTGAGCTTAATGAATCAAAAATGGTTAGATAGATTTTGGAATTCTTTGGAATATGATATTCTTCGCGGCTGAATTCTTTGGAATGGTTTTGAATCTCGATTGCGTGCGGAATTTTTATAACCGGATTTTGGGTGTATTTTGTAAAAATATTCACACAAAAATCACTTGGAACCCAAAGTTCATTAAAAGCATTTAGCGCTTCAATTTTCTCTCTATCAACTTCAGGGAATTCCCAAGCCCAATAAACAATGTTATATTTCCCCACAAGATTCAAATCTTTGTTGCTGGCAAAAAAAAGTGTGATCACATTAATGTTAACATGAAAAATATTTATATCACAATCAGGAACATTTTCTGTTAAACGTTGATGGTTCTGTTCTATGGAATAATTAATCTTATTAATAAATAAACCACTTTTTTCTAACGCTAACACATTAAGTCTGGTTGCTTCGGCAATTCCAAAGTTGCCGTCAAAGTAGCCATGATAATTTATTCTGGAAGTCATTTTCGTGCAGAATTATAGGGTTTTTATCTTCTCAGAAACATTTGCCAAAAGAAATGGTTTTAAACTTCCTTCTGCATTTTGGCTTAGAGTTTCCCAGAGTCTTTTATCATTATTCAGTTTTATAATAGCATCTGCGAAATCATTCGCATTATTCTCAATTAAAGCATTTTGATTATTGACCAAATTCATTCCTTCCGCACCTATTTCTGTCGTAACAACAGGAAGGTGAAATTCGAATGCTTGTCCTATTTTGCCCTTTACACCCGCACCATAACGAAGGGGCGCAACCATAATTTTATTTTCTTTAAAATAACTGTCAATATTTTCTACAAATCCGAGGAAATTAAATTTTGGGTACATAGAAATGTCAAGTTTTTCTATCACATTACCAATTATATTGACTTTTATTTCCGGTAGATAATTCCACACTTTCGGCATTACTTCTTTATATAAAAAATCAACTGCATCTATATTAGGTTCATGAACTGAACCAATAAAAATTATATCCTTACTATTTTCAAAACTTTGTCTTTCTTCTATTTTAATTTTAGGATAATGAATGTTAGAAATAACAACAATTTTAGAATCGTCTAAAAATTCACTCATCATCAATTTTTCATTTTCAGAAATTGCAATTATTTTATCCGCTTGTTTGGATTTTTGAGTTTCTATTTCGTAAAATTTTTTGTATTCTTTTTGAAGTTGAACAGATGTTGGTTGGAGTTCTATAGCACGTTTTATCCGAAGAAAATGAATATCAACCATATCATAGATAGTGGTAGAAGTCGGATTTATTTTTTTTGTTTTTGAAAAATATTCATCAAAAGTTTCGGCACCATTATACCAATAAAAATCTACTTTTGGGAGATTCTGCAAAAATTGAAATACACTTTTGTATTTGGGAGATTCTACATATACGATGCAATTATTTTTTTTATAAAATTGTACATAAAGATTATCTTCAAAAATTTTTTCTACGCAGATTATACAATTAAATCCCAGCTTTCTATATTGAAGAATTATTTCCTTAATCCTATTAGATCCGGAATCTTTATCATGGGTTGGAAAGACTTTTGATATAAAAACAATCGTTTTATTATTTACATAGTATTCCTCAATATTAACGATGTCATTGGTTTTTAAAATTTTAAGCTTTTCTCTTTTGTTGAAATAATCTTTTAATTTCCTTTTTATCCCCATATTAAGTTATATTTCAAAAACACTCTCCACCCATTTATCCAAAGTATATTTATCATAAATATCTTTAGGAACTTTTTGATACTTGGTTTCAAAAAAATCTTTTGGAATAGCAATATATTCAGAATTTAACACCAAAATATTATTTGGGTTATAAAAATCATAATACTTTATTTTTTCGTTATCTGTAATGATCTTTTTTTCCAAAGCCATTGCTTCAAAAATCCTGAAACTTAATCCCGACTGATTGTCTCTTACAAGATCCAAAATGACTTTTGCATTGAGATAGTAATTAAGTATCTCAGCATGTTCAACTCTTTTTATCTGGTACTTGACAGAGGATTTGTTATCACCAATCTTCGTAAGCTGCTTAATCCAAGTTTTTTTTCCAACAATGATGAATTGATAAGATTTTTTCAGTTGCTCCAGTTTTTTTGCAATTCTATTCATTGTAGAGATGCGTTTATCAAAAGAAGCTAGATAGCAGACATCAAAATTAGGATGTTGATCTTCATGTCTTACATAATCAAGATAGATGTAATTATTGGCTTCTTTAAAATGACATGACTTGATGTCATCTTTGTCAAAAGAATAGATGTCGTCAAAAACACCTTCCATCAGATTATCAATTGGATGTCTGGCTAAGCTGTCATATAAATAAGCAATATATCTTTTTGTATAGCTTTTGATTTTTAAATGGTATTCTCTATCAATTAGTTCTGGGTTGATAACCAGAATCTGATCTTGAAAGCCTCTCTTTTTCAACTCGCTGATAATGAATTTCTGACGGAGTTCTAACTTGGGATTGATTCCTAAAAATATTTTTGATAAAGTGTTTTTTAGACGAGATAATTTGGTGGGATGCTGATATTTACCAATGTTGATATGGTAAGCGTCTATACCCTTTTTTAATAAGGTATCTACAATATGAGCATCATACTGCCAATGATCGAAACTAATTAAACAAATCTTCATCCTTTATTTATTCTCTCTCTTTAGACTTTCGTAAGTTTCCCAAACACTTAGAGCCTGCAATTTATTTAAAATAAAACCATCTTTACCATCCAAAAACCCTAATCTTAGGACATAACTTTTAAAAAATCTAAAACCTGTTTTCGCATATTGTGTTAGAACATTGTACTTTTTACCTTTTTGAGCCAGTTCTTGACCTTTCAAAATTCCGTAATGAATCATTTTTTTTCTGTAAGATTCATAATCAGTAACCGAATAATGAAGAAGTTTGTTCCTCAATTCACCAATATTTCCATCAACATTTAAGGTTTCATGCACCTTTTTTTCTGCAATATATCTAGCTTTTGACTTTTTGAAAAGTCTGAAATTTTTATCTGTTTGAGTTCCAGAGTAATTAATAGGCTTTCCCGCAAAATAGAATTTTCTATAAAAATAATAGGCATCCTTTTTATCTGCTTTGTTCAGCTCTACGATTATTTCTTCTCTCAGTTCTGGAGTAATTCTCTCATCACCATCCAAAAATAATACCCAATCGTTATTTGCTGCATCCAAAGCAAAATTTCTTTGTTTTGTAAAGTCTTCAAATTGATTTTGAATGATTTTTACGTTGGGGAAAGTTTTGGCTATTTCTAAAGTTTTATCTGTACTGAAAGAGTCTATAATAATGATTTCATCACAAAAATCAAAACTTTTAAGAACTTCTCCAATATTTTTTTCTTCATTATAAGTGATGATAAGACCACTTATTTTTAAAGATAATTTTGTTGTTTCTTTCATTTCAACCATTATTAGCACAGATATTTTTTTCTAAAAAAGTATTAATATGCTTTTCTAAAAACTCTGGTTTGAAGTCTTCATAATTAGACGAGTTAGGTACAAAATCAGATAAATGTAAAAACATATCACGATCAGGTTGAGAGGTCCAACCCCAATCGGAAATACTAACATGCGGTGCAAAAATTGAAAATGTAGGAATACCTAAAGATTTACTAAGGTTTGTTGCGCCTCCTTCGTTCCCTATCAAACATTTGCAAAGACTTGTAACAGCTGCAAATTCTCTTAAGTTTCTAGTGTCAAAATCTACTACAATGGCGTTGCGAGTTTCTGGCAACACCAAATCGTAAACTCGAGAAAAAAGTGCTTGCTGATGAGGTAAATAATTGCATAGAAGCTTTGCTTCCTTCTGAAAGTTAACAATATAATCCAATATTTTTGCAATGTATTCTATTGGGTAAGTTTTCTCTTCTTTGCTTCCAAAAGTGCTAATCATTATAAGATTATCATTTGTAGAAAGCCCATTTTTGGATAAAATATGTTTAGCTGATGATAATTCTTCGTCTAAAATATAAGTCTTTGGGAAAACCTCTTGGAAGGATATGTCCAATGGTTCCAATAATTGTAGACGATGCTCAATACTCAAAGTTGTATTTTTAGATGTGGTTTCTTTTTTTCTTTTAACCGGAGCATTATAAAAAACCTGAGTATATTTTTTAAAAAAACCAATTCTTTTTTTCGCGTTAGAAAAAAATGTGATAATACCCGAATTTACTTTTGAAGAAGAATCTAATATAATATCGTACTTGTTTCTGCGGATCTTCCAAGTCATCAATATCATTTTACGAATGTTTTCTTCATTCCATAAAATGATGTTTTTTACCAACGGATTTCCAAAAAGAATCTGTTGATGTTTGTTGTCCACAAGAAAATCAATTTCGGAATCAGGATATTTTTTTTTCAGTTGATGAAGAATTGTTGAAGATACCAAAACATCACCCATATGTTTCCTTTGAATAACGAGGATTTTCATATCAATTATTGATCACCGAATTCCAAAACGGTTTTTTCGATAATTTTTACACAATCCAGAAGTTGTTCTTCAGTAATGACCAAAGGCGGTGCTAATCTAATAATGTTACCATGAGTTGGTTTTGCAAGAAGCCCATTTTCTTTCAGTTTTAGACAAAGATTCCATGCGGTTTTGCTGTCTGGTGTATCATTAATTATGATTGCATTTAGCAAACCCTTTCCTCTAACTTTTGTAATCAAATTTGTTTTTTCGATTAATTTTTCAATTTCAGAACGGAAAAGTTGTCCCAATTCTTCAGCTCTTTCGGAAAGTTTTTCTTGCTCAACAACATCAAGTGCTGCAACCGCAACAGCGCAAGCAATTGGGTTACCTCCAAAAGTAGAACCGTGTTGTCCAGGTTTGATAACATTCATTATTTCATCATTCGCTAAAACTGCAGAAACAGGATACATCCCACCAGAAAGGGCTTTTCCAAGAATCAAAATATCTGGCTGAACATTCTCATGATGGCAGGCAATCAGTTTTCCGGTTCTTGCAATTCCGGTTTGAACTTCATCAGCAATGAAAAGAACGTTGTACCTTTTACATAAGTCTGAAGCGCCTTTCAAAAATCCTTCGTCCGGAACATAAACTCCGGCTTCTCCTTGGATTGGTTCTGCCAAAAATGCAGCAATATTTTTAGAGTCTTGTTTAAAAACTTCTTCTAAAGCATTCAAGTCATTATAAGGAATTTTAATAAATCCAGGAGTGAAAGGTCCATAATTTTTGTTAGCGTCAGGATCATTTGAAAAAGACACGATTGTGGTTGTTCTTCCGTGGAAATTATTTTCGCAGACAACTATTTTTGCTGCATTTTCATAAATTCCTTTCACTTCATAACTCCATTTTCTGGCTAATTTTACAGCCGTTTCCACAGCTTCGGCACCAGAATTCATTGGAAGAACTTTGTCAAAGCCAAAAAGAGTTGTAATCTTTTTCTCGTATTCACCCAAATTAGAATTGTAAAATGCTCTTGAAGTTAAAGCTAATTTCTTAGCTTGATTCACCAATGCGTCTACAATTTTGGGGTGCGAATGACCTTGGTTGACAGCCGAATAAGCGGAAAGGAAGTCGTAATACTTTTTACCTTCTACGTCCCAAACAAAGACACCTTCACCTTTTTCCAAAACTACGGGAAGCGGATGGTAATTGTGCGCGCCATATTGGTTTTCTAGATCAATAAAATATTGAGAGTTTTTTTCCTGAACTGCTGTTGACATATCTTTTATTTTTGGTAAAAATAATGAATTTGAATTCAATAATAACTACAAAAAATGCCTAACTTTTTCAGTTAGGCATTTTTATCTATAAGTAGAATAATATTTAGATATGATTATCAAAATTCTTATCCATTACAAAATCCTCCATAAACTTGGTGGTATAATTTCCGGCAAGGAAATCTTCGTTTTCCAAAAGCTGTCTGTGGAAAGGGATCGTAGTTTTTACACCTTCAATATAAAATTCTTCCAAAGCACGTTTCATTTTTGCAATCGCTTCATCTCTTGTCTGAGCCGTCACGATTAATTTTGCAATCATAGAATCATAATTGGAAGGAATTGTATATCCAGAATAAACGTGAGTATCAACTCTTACACCATGTCCACCAGGAATATTAAGTTCTTTAATTTTTCCAGGAGATGGACGGAAATCAGCATAAGGATCCTCAGCATTGATTCTACACTCAATAGCGTGCATTTTTGGATAATAATTTTTTCCACTGATTGGCGTTCCAGAAGCTAATAGAATCTGCTCACGAATCAAGTCATAATCTACAACTTGCTCGGTGATTGGATGCTCTACTTGGATTCTGGTATTCATTTCCATAAAGTAGAAATTTCTGTGTTTATCTACCAAGAATTCTATCGTTCCAACACCTTCGTATCCAATAAATTCAGCGGCTTTTACAGCAGCAGCTCCCATCTTTTCACGCAGTTCATCTGTCATAAAAGGGGATGGCGTTTCTTCAATCAACTTTTGATTTCTTCTTTGGATAGAACAATCTCTTTCAGAAAGGTGACAAGCTTTTCCAAATTGATCTCCAGCAACCTGAATCTCAATATGTCTTGGCTCTTCAATTAGTTTTTCCATATACATCCCACCGTTTCCAAAAGCTGCAACAGCTTCTTGAATTGCAGAATCCCAATGTTCTTTTAGATCTTCTTCTTTCCAAACTGCTCTCATTCCTTTTCCACCACCACCAGCAGTAGCCTTGATCATAACAGGATAACCAACCAATTTTGCAATAGCTTTTGCATCTTCGTAAGAATCAATCAAGCCGTCTGAACCGGGAACGCAAGGGATTCCTGCTTCTTTCATAGTAGCTTTAGCGGTAGCTTTGTCTCCCATTTTTTCGATTTGCTCAGGAGTTGCACCAATGAATTTGATTCCATTTTTCGCACAGATTCTAGAGAAATTTGCATTCTCTGAAAGAAATCCGTAACCTGGGTGGATTGCGTCTGCGTTGGTAATTTCCGCTGCCGCAATAATATTAGGGATTTTAAGATAAGAGTCTTTGCTCATTGCAGGGCCAATACAAACCGCTTCGTCCGCAAAACGAACGTGAAGACTGTCCTTATCCGCTGTGGAATAAACTGCAACGGTTTTTATGCCCATTTCTTTTGCCGTTCGCAAGATTCGCATTGCGATCTCGCCACGGTTTGCGATCAATATTTTTTTGAACATCTTATTATAATTTGAAATTTGAAATTTGAAATTTGAAATTGATTTTATTATCAATTATCAATCATTATTAATCAATTATAATTAAGAAGGATCTACTAAAAATAGTGGTTGATCGTATTCTACAGGAGAAGAATCTTCTACCAAGATTTTCACGATTTTTCCACTTACTTCAGATTCAATCTGGTTGAAAAGTTTCATTGCTTCGATTACACAAACTACTTTTCCTTCTGTTACAGAATCGCCTACGTTGGCGAAAGCCTCTTTGTCTGGAGATGGTTTTCTGTAGAATGTCCCAATCATTGGAGATTTGATTGTGATATATTTACTATCGTCAGCAGAACTTGTTGCTTCTGTATTTGCAACTGGGCTAGCAGTATTTGCAACAGGAGCAGAAACTGGTGCTTGATATGCAACCTGAGGAGTTACATAGCTTACAGGCTCGCCTCCTAGTGGAGTTTTGATATAGATTTCGAAGTCTTTATTTTTATATTTTACCTCGGAAACTCCTGCTTTTGCTACAAATCTTACAAGATTCTGAATGTCTTTTATATCCATAAAATTTTTAAATTGTTTTGAACGCCAAATATAATAAAAAACCACTCAAATTGATAAAATCCGAGTGGTTTTTTATGCTAAGTATAAGATTATCAAAGATAATTCTTAGTTTTCTTCTGTTGTTTCTACAGTTTTCTCTACTACAACTTTTCCTCTGTAGTATAGTTTTCCTTCGTGCCAGTGCGCTCTGTGGTATAAGTGCATTTCACCAGACGTTGCGTCTTTTGCCAATTGAGGAACTACTGCTTTGTAGTGAGTTCTTCTTTTATCTCTTCTTGTAGACGACTGTCTTCTTTTAGGATGTGCCATTGTTAGTACTTTTTAAAAATTCTTGCGAATTATATTGTTGTTATTTCTTAATTGTTGTCTTTTAATTTCTTCAAAGCTTCCCATCTTGGGTCTATGCTTTCTTCTTCCTCTTCAATTTCTTTCGGACTGTATTGGTCAAGGATTTTTTGATATTCATCATTGTCTCTTACAGATGGTGCTAATTTTTTCATCGGAATCGATAAAACTACAGTTTCATATATAAGGTTAGCAAGGTTGAAGTCACTGTCTTTTTTGTCGATGGTAATGACATCTTCATTACTATCGTCATATTCTTCACCAAATTTTACAAGAATTTTTAAATCATTCTCAATGTTTTCAGAAAATTCACCGTTGCTGATATCGCAAATCAATTGAACCGTTCCTGAAACATTAATATGAAATTCCAAAAACGTTGTATGCTTGTCCAAAAGAACATCTGCAACTATTTTTGGATTGAAA
The DNA here is from genome assembly GCF_003385395.1 of Epilithonimonas hispanica. Taxonomy (GTDB): domain Bacteria; phylum Bacteroidota; class Bacteroidia; order Flavobacteriales; family Weeksellaceae; genus Epilithonimonas; species Epilithonimonas hispanica. Next base: position 45,798 of record NZ_QNUG01000006.1, read on the forward strand.
AATTCCTGCTCAGTCTCAAATAAATCAAAGAACTCTTGTTCGATTTCAAATTCGAAATCGTGTTTTCCCGGTTTTAAGCCTATAAAGGCAACGTCATAGTTTCTAATTCTGTCCATAAAAACGGTTTGCAAAAATAATTTATTTTTTTTAAATAACAAAATATTTTTTGGAAATACTTGAACTACAAAAAATTACTTCCCAAAAACTAATTTTTTGTCTAGTTATTTTTCTTTCGGGAGGTCTTCGTCTATCCCGTTATTTGCGTGTGCTGGCTTCGGACGGAGGCGATTGCTCATCAGGTCGTGATATTCTTCTCTGTTTTTGAAAATTTTAATTGCTGTGAAAATGGCTTCCGAAAAAGAAGTTTCATCTGCTAAATTTTTTCCTGCAATGTCATAAGCAACACCGTGGTCAGGAGAAGTTCTTACAAAAGGAAGTCCGGCTGAATAATTCACGCCTTCTTCATAAGCGATTGTTTTGAAAGGCGCTAATCCTTGGTCGTGATACATTGCCAAAACCGCATCAAAAGCTTTGTATTTCCCCGGTTGGAAAAAGCTATCAGCAGGATAAGGCCCAAATGCTAAAGTTCCATTATTGAAAAGTTCTTTTATCGCAGGTTCTATAATCTCGATTTCTTCTTTGCCGATTACACCACCATCGCCAGCGTGAGGGTTAAGTCCAAGAACCGCAATTTTTGGTTTTTCTACGCAGAAATCTTCTTTTAGTGTTGAGACTAATTGCTTGATTTGTTTTTTTAATTTTTCTTTATTGATGTTGTTGGCAATCTCAGAAACCGGAATATGGTGTGTGGAAACAGCGACTTTCAAATCTTCAGTTACCATAAACATTACCGCTTTTTTGCCCGCTTTTTCTTCGAAATATCCTGTGTGTCCTGCGTGAGCGAAACCGTATTTCATCATTTCGTCCTTATTAATAGGAGCGGTTACGATAACATCAATCTCGTTGTTGAGAAGCGCTTGTGTTGCAGATTCCAAAGAATCAATCGCCATTTTTGTGGATTCTTCTGTTGGAACACCGAATTCTACATTACTGTTCTCTTTGGTAAGATTTACCATATTGATTTTTCCACCTTGAGCTTCTTTTGCCGAATTGATGTAATTGAAGTTCGTTTGCAGTTTGAAAACGTTTTTCTGATAAGTAAACAGTTTTCCTGAACCAAATATAACCGGCGTGAAAAAATCTGTGATGCTTTTGTCTTTCAGAGACTTTAGGATGATTTCTGGGCCGATTCCGTTGAAATCGCCGATGGAAATTCCTACTCTGATTTTATGGTGTTTGGAGCTCATTTGCTTATCTTTGACGTTTAAAATGAATTTTACAAAATTACGTTTTTTTAGGATAGGTTTTTGTAGGAAAGCGCTTCAATTTTATAACTAAAGTTGTATTGATGACAAAAACCCTAGCCCCGATTGTGGTGGAAATCCTTTTTCTTTTCTTTGAAAAGGAAAAGATTGCAACGGAAAGCGGGATTAAGCTCCTGAAAAAATATTAAATCAAAAAAAATGTTTACAGGAATAATAGAAGCGACCGGAAAAGTTGAGAAAATTACAAGAAATGAAAGTAATATTGATTTTGTCTTAAGTTGTACTTTCACACACGAATTGAAAATCGACCAAAGCCTTGCCCACAACGGATGTTGCCTGACGGTTGTGGAAATAAATAATGATACTTATAAGGTAACTGCCATCAATGAAACGCTGGAAAAAACCAATCTTGGGTTCTGGAATGTTGGAACGGAAGTAAACTTGGAACGTTGTTTGAAATTCGAAGGTAGATTGGATGGACACGTTGTTCAAGGGCACGTAGATAAAACCGGAACTGTGGAAAGTATCGAAGACCAAAACGGAAGTTATTTTATTACAATTAATTACGAAGAGTCTGCAGAATATACGACGGTTCCACAAGGTTCGATTACTTTGAATGGAACAAGTTTAACGGTTGCAGAAAGTGGAAAAAATCGGTTTTCTGTGGCAATAATTCCCTACACTTGGGAGTTTACGAATATGAAGCATCTGAAAAAAGGTGATGTCGTGAATCTGGAATTCGATATCATCGGCAAGTATGTTGCGAAACTTTTGAAAAAACAAAATGTCATTTAGTGATTATAAAGGTTACCGGTTAAGAAACAGGGTTTTTGTTGGGTTTTTGGCGATTTGCTTCCTTAGTATTTTGACTTCGGCGGCTTTATCGTTTGTGATTTTGCGTGATAATGCCAAGATGGTAAGCAGAACCGATATGCAGAACAAATCCGAAGCGCTGATGTCTTCTTTGGATTATGCACTCAGTCATTCTATGGTTGAGACCAAAGATATTCCTGCGGTTCTGGAAAACGAAATTTACGAGATTGCAGATATCAACAAACACGACATCATCATCTATGACCTGAACGGAAATTATCTCCTTTCTAACAAAGAACCGAATCTTGTTGCTCAAAAAAAAATGCCTGCCGATGTCATAAAGGCAATCAAGAAAAACGGAAAACAATACGACGACAAGTCTTATGATGAGAAGCTTGAGGCGACGATTGTTTCTTCTTATATGGTTCTGAAAAACAATATGCTGGAAAATATCGCTTATGTTTATTTTCCGTATTATCACAACGAGAGCGCTTATATGTCTGTTTTCAAGCATTATTTTGCTTACATCATCGGGATTAATCTTTTGATTGTTTTGTTCAGTATTTGGTTAAGTTGGATTATTTCGAATAATTTGACGGATGCGATTACACGTTTTACATCAATGATTAGCAGAATCAATTTGTTTGATAAAAATCTTCAACCAATTAAATATTACAAGAATGATGAGCTGAATGCATTAGTGAAAGCTTATAATAAAATGATCTCGGAAATTGCAGACCAGCGGGAAAGGCTAAGTTATACAGAAAAACAGTCTGCCTGGCAAGAAATGGCAAAACAAGTAGCGCACGAAGTGAAAAATCCGCTCACGCCAATGAAGCTGATGATGCAGAATTTTGAAAGGAAATTTGACCCTAATGACCCGAATATCACTACTAAAGTTAAAAATCTAAGTGAAGTTGTGATTGGTCAGATTGATGTCATCAGTAGAGTTGCAAGTGCTTTCTCTGAATTTGCGCAATTACCTCAAAAGAATGACGAAGAAATTTCTCTGAACAAAGAAGTGAAAAATGTGCTGACGATTTTCAGTGATGAAAATATCTTTATCCACGCCAATCACGATAACATCAAGATGAAGATTGACAAAGATTATCTGGCAAGAATCATTACAAATCTTGTAACCAATGCAAGTCAAGCGAAAGCGGATGATAGAAAATCTGTCATTAATGTTGATTTAGAAAAAATTGAAAAGCGAATCAGAATTACTGTTCAGGATAATGGAGTAGGAATCTCTGATGATAAAATCAATAAAATCTTTGACCCGAATTTCACTTCAAAAAATAGTGGAATGGGAATTGGATTAACAATGGTAAAACGGATGGTGGAAGATTATAACGGAACAATCACTGTTGTTTCCGAAATTGATAAGGGTGCGACTTTCACAATCTCAATGCCTTCTAATCTGTAGATGAAACCTTTCCGATTTCAACAATTTGATATTAATCAAAGTTCCGATGTTTTCCGAGTAGGGACAGATGCGGTTTTGCTAGGCGCTTTATCGAATGTCATTAATGCAAAACAAATTCTGGAAGTTGGAACAGGAACCGGAATTATCGCTTTGATGCTGGCTCAACGCAATTCTGAGGCTAATATTTTAGGAATTGATATTAATCCTGAAGCAGTGCAAATTTCTCAAGATAATTTTTATAATTCTCCTTTTTCTGATAGAATCAAAAGTCAACTCCAAGATTTTAAAAATCTTGAAACTGATGAGAAGTTTGATTTAATTATTTCAAATCCACCTTATTTTGAAATTAATAGCTCTGAGAAAGATATTCTAGCGAGACAAAGATTGGAATTAGATTTCTCTGATTTGATTCAAAAAGCTTCACAATTACTTTCTGATGCAGGTTTGTTTTCTGTTATTATTCCAATTGATTCCGAGAAGGAATTTACTCGGATTTGTCTTAGTGATAATTTATTTCTCCAAAGGAAAATCATCATCAAAGGAATCCAAAACGCTGAACCGAAAAGAGTAGTTTTAGAATATTCTTTAAAAGAATCAGAAACAACAATAGAGAATTTTGTCATAGAAAAATCGCCAAGAGTGTATTCCGATGAATATCTTGAGCTGACAAAAGATTTCCATTTATTCAACAAAAAACCTCTCTGAATTTTCAAAGAGATTTGTATTTTATAAAGTTTTAGAATTTGAATCTAACATCTAAATTCTAATCTCTAACTTCTGTATTTTATTCGAATAATTCTGCAGTATCCAAAACAGAAACTTCGCCATTTTCACATCTGATAGCTTCGCCCGGATAATTCTGAATCATATGATAATCGTGTGTCGCCATTACAACCGCGCAATGATTTTCTTCTGCAAGATTTTTCAAAAGCGTCATAATGTCGTTAGACGTTTCTGGGTCTAAGTTTCCTGTTGGCTCATCTGCAAGGATTAATTCTGGATGATTCAGAAGTGCTCTTGCAATCGCCGCACGTTGTTGTTCACCTCCAGAAAGTTGGTGTGGCATTTTGTGCTTTTTGGTTTTCATTCCAACGCTTGACAAAACTTCATCAATTCTTGTTTCCATTTTGTGTTTGTCTTTCCAGCCGGTTGCTTGTAGGACAAAAAGAAGATTTTTCTCAATGTTTCTGTCAGATAACAATTGGAAATCTTGGAAAACAATTCCTAATTTTCTTCTTAAGTTAGGAACATCAGATTGTTTTAATTTTTTCAAATCAAAGCCTGCGACTTGTCCGCTTCCGCCTTGTAAAGGAAGTTGCCCGTAAAGAACTTTCAGAAGAGAACTTTTTCCAGAACCTGTTTTTCCAATCAAATAACAGAATTTTCCTTTCTTGATATGAAGGTCAACATTATTCAGGACGGTAAAGTTTTTCTGAACAATTTTTGCGCTGCTCAAATCTATAATATCGATACCCGGGTCATTTCTGTGTGGCATAATTTCGGAAATTGAAAGTTTGTGAAAGTCAAAAATAGCAAAAACTTATTTTTAAGCTTTTACTTTTGGGAAATTTTAACAACAAAAATGTCTGAACATTGTCCAGACATTTTTGTATATGATAATTTTAAGAAATTATCTCTTAGCGCGAGATGCACTAACAGTTAAGCTCTTTCTGCCTTTCGCTCTTCTAGCTGCCAACACTCTTCTTCCGTTTGGTGTAGACATTCTTTCACGGAAACCGTGTTTGTTTCTTCTTTTTCTTTCAGATGGTTGGAATGTTCTTTTACTCATCACTAATATATTTAGTTCGTAATTTTATTAAATTTTCAGATTGCAAATATAGAAATATTATTTCGAATGACAAATATTTAAAAACTTTTTTATGTTAATTTTTACTTTTCAAAGATGGTAGTTATTTGGGCAGCTTAATCCGCCTTCCGCTCCCAATCTTTTCACTCCACTTTGTTGCGTAAAAAGGATTTCCGCTCAAGTCGGGCTGCAGATTCATCATAAAACAAGATTTGTCATAAAAAGTTTATATTCAATTATAAGTCTTCCATCCTTTCTCTATTTTTCTGAAAGTCTATATTTGCAGTAGAAAAATAAAAGATGAAATCGCTATACAATCTTTCTATCCATCTAATGATTTTCGGGATGAAAGTCTTTTCGCTCTTCGATTCCAAAACAAAAAAAGGGGTCCGAGGAAGAAAAGAATCTTTGAAAATCGTTCGTGAAAAAATCCAAGGACGAAAAGTACTTTGGATGCACGCTGCGAGTTTGGGCGAGTACGAACAAGGCCTGCCAGTTCTCGAAAAATTAAAAGAACAATTCCCGGAACACAAAACTCTGGTGACTTTTTTTTCGCCTTCAGGTTATGAAAACGTGAAAAAAAGAAAACAGATTGCCGATGCGGTTTGTTATTTACCTTTTGATAGAAAAAAAGATGTCAAAGAATTTGTTTCCACTTTTGATACGGAGATTTTCTTCACTGTGAAATATGATTACTGGTACAATCTTTTAGAAGAACTGAAAAATCGAGGTACAAAAAATTATGTGATTTCGGCTCTGTTTTATGAGCATCAGGTTTTCTTTGAAAGTTATGGGAAATGGTTTGCAAAACAGCTTCAGAAAAATATCGATTGGTTTTTTCATCAGACGATTAAATCTCAGGCTTTGGCGAAAAAACTCGGTTTAAATAATTCTACAGTTTCCGGAGATACAAGATTTGATAGAGTGAAACAGTTTCTTGATAGAGACAACCATCTCGAGTTTATAGAAGAATTCAAAGCGAATCAAAAACTGATTGTATTAGGGAGCAGTTGGCAGGCAGAAGAAGATATTGCGCAGGTTTTGGTGAAAAAACTTCCTGAAACCAAAATCGTAATTGCGCCACACGATTTGCACAGAGTTCCGCATTTGAAAAGTCTTTTTCCGAACGCTATTCTTTATAGTGGAATCGTGAAAACGCAAAATCGTAAAACTGAAAATGAAACAAATTCACAATTTAACGATTTTGCAAATTCACAAATTCTAATTATTGATTCAATTGGAAAATTATCCAAATTGTATTCTTATGCAGATTTGGCGGTTGTTGGCGGAGGATTTCATTCTGCAGGATTGCATAATATTTTGGAAGCTGCGGTTTATGGCGTTCCTGTGATTTTTGGGAATCAATACAAGAAAAATCCTGAAGCTGATGCATTGATTGAAGCGAAAGGCGGAAAAAGTTTTGATGATTTTGTAGTAGCTTCGGCTTTTATTACAGAAGTGATTAAAAAAGATTCCCAAACCGAAGGCGAAGAAAAATCTTATTTGAAAGAAATGTCAGAGAAAGCCTTTGAATTTGTCAACTCTCAACCGAATTCTACGGAGATTATTGTGAAGAAAATTATGGCTTAAACACAAGGTTCACAAGGTTTTTGCGCAAGGTTCACTATTTGCTTTTCCGAATACTTAATTGTGTTCTTTGTGAAAACGTAGTGTCTTTGTGGTTAAACATCATCTCAAAAAACCTTCACTTTTGATATTTTTTACAATCAGTTCAAAATGATCAGGAATATTCTCGCATTTCAGCCAATTGAAATCTAAACCATTATTGACACAAAGTTTGCTTAAATAAATGTTATTATCAATTTTCTCATTGAGATTTTCTAACAAGTCATCAAATTCCATCCAATAATCTTCGTTCAATTTTTTGACTAAAGTCAACGCTTTGAAGATTTTATTAATGAGATAAATGTAAAGTTTGTAAACATTATCAAATCTTTGTGTTCCAAGTTTTTCGTTGTGTTCTAATATTTCATTGATTAAAAATAAATTCAAGGAAACGTCGCCAAATTTATCCGTCGTGATTTTCACGTGTTCAGTGATTTCAGCACTTATTTTTCTGATGAGAACGAGAAAATATTTTTGATTTGCAATATATTTTGAAGCCAACGAAACTTTTTCATGAATGATTTCTTCCATTGCATCTCGTTTGTCGTCAACGGTTTCTAGGTCAATCAATTCGAAATAGAGTTTCTTGGAAAGCAATTTGTCTTTCTTCAACAATCGGAAAATCAATTTGTCTTTTTCGGCCGGCGAAAATTCGCTCAAAGCCTGCTTGAATTCTTTTGAATATTCCATTAATTGAAGATTTTTGAATATTTGATAAAACCGTTAAACGCCCAATTCGCTGTGTAATACAACGATTTTACAGTCGAGAATTTCATATAATCTTTGTAAACCAGATATTGGTCTTTCATAATGTTTGATTTGTTTCGGGAAACGCTGTTTGGCAACATTCTGTATTTTGATAAGGTTTTTTTCAAAGGTTTTCCTTGTGGAATTTTCTTCAAAAGTTCCAGCCACATCACGTGGTCTTCGCGTTTTGTGCCTTCTGGAAAATAGAATTTTCCCACTCTTTTGGAATCGTACATGGATGCTAAAAGTGACAGTCTGCAGGTTTTCAAAAGATTGTTGAATGTTACAACTTTATCCGCTTCGAAATCTCCAATTTCGGTAGGGTTCAAATTTTCATCACAACGCGAATAAGTGGAATAAGCCAATTCAGCATTTTCAGATTTCATAAAATTGATCATTTCCTCTAGGAAATTCGGTTCCCAAAAATCATCGGCGTCCAGAAATGTTATGAATCTTCCTGTTGAATTTTCTAGCGAAATATTCCTTGCGTGTCCGGCACCGCCATTTTTCTCAGTTTTAAAAACTTTGATTCTTGAATCAGTTTGTTTTTCCAGAATTTCCACCGAATTATCTGTCGAACAATCATCCGTGATCAACCATTCCCAATCTTGAAAAGTTTGCTTCAAAACCGAATCAATCGTCTCCTGAAGATATTTTGAGGAATTGTAACTCGGCGTGATGATTGATATTTCGGGCATTTGCGATTTTTTGCAAAGATAGATAAAGACAAGAAGATAAAAGAATAAAGAGAAGAGACTTCATTTTTGAGTTTTAATAGCGTTAAAAATTTAAAATTGTCATTTCCTCTCAAAATCTTAACTTTGTGAATCTTAAAAAAAAATTATTCATTATTAATTCTTACTTTATAGAATGTTTTACGACCATCAGCAGATAGAAAAAAAGTGGCAGAAATACTGGGAAGACAACCAGACTTACAAGACTTCCAACTCAACCGATAAACCGAAATTTTACGTCCTCGATATGTTTCCGTATCCTTCTGGAGCTGGACTTCACGTGGGGCATCCGCTCGGTTATATTGCTTCTGATATCTATGCGCGATACAAAAGACATCAGGGTTTTAATGTTTTGCATCCGGTTGGTTACGATAGCTTCGGTCTTCCGGCAGAACAATATGCCATCCAGACAGGAACGCATCCTGCAATTACAACAGAACAAAATATCACAAGATATGAGGAACAATTAAGAAAAATTGGTTTCTCTTTCGACTGGAGTAGGGAAGTGAGAACTTCGGACGCTTCTTATTATAAATGGACACAATGGATTTTTATCCAATTGTTTCATTCTTGGTATAATAAAAATACAGACAAGGCAGAATCTATTGAAACTTTAATAAAACATCTTGAAGAAAAAGGAACTGAAGGCCTTGAAGCGAATCAAAATGACGAATTGAATTTCACTTCAGAAGAATGGAAAAATTATTCTGAAATTGAAAAAGAAGAGATATTATTAAATTACCGTTTGGCTTTCCGTGCGGAAACAACTGTAAACTGGTGTCCTGCATTGGGAACTGTTTTAGCGAATGACGAAATAAAAGACGGAAAATCCGAAAGAGGCGGTTTCCCTGTTTTCCAAAAGAAAATGATGCAGTGGAGTATGAGAATATCTGCATATTCGGAAAGATTGTTGCAAGGGTTGAAAACTTTGGACTGGCCACAACCGTTGAAAGATTCTCAGGAATATTGGATTGGAAAATCTCAAGGAGCGCAAGTTAGATTTGCTACTGAAAATGGAGAAATAATCGAAGTTTTCACAACAAGACCTGATACAATTTTCGGTGCGACTTTTATGGTTTTGGCGCCAGAAAATCCTTTGGTTCAAAATTTAACAACCGAAGAACAAGCAACGGAAATTGCTAATTATATAGAAGAAACTTCGAAAAAAACAGAACGTGATAGAATGGCCGACGTGAAAAATGTGAGTGGTGCTTTTACGGGAAGTTATGCAATTAATCCTTTTAATGGGAACAAAATTCCGGTTTATATTTCGGATTATGTGTTGATGGGTTACGGAACTGGAGCTGTGATGGCTGTTCCTGCACACGATGAGCGTGACCACAGATTTGCGAAGAAATTTAATCTTGAAATTATAAAGGTTGTAGAATCTGATGTGGATGTTCAGGAAGAAGCTTATGATTCTAAAGATTCGGTTTGTGTGAATTCTGATTTCTTGAATGGTCTTAATTATAATGATGCCAAAGCAAAAATAATTGCTGAAATTGAAAATAAAGGAATTGGTCACGGAACTACGAATTACAGACAGCGTGATGCAATTTTCTCAAGACAAAGATATTGGGGCGAACCGGTTCCTATATATTATAAGGAAGGAATGCCTTACACGTTGCCAAATTCTGCTTTGCCTTTGGAACTTCCCGAGGTTGAAAAATATTTGCCAACCGAAGATGGCGACCCGCCATTAGGAAATGCCAAAACATTTGCTTGGGATGAAGCGAATCAAAAAGTGGTTGATACGGATTTGATTGATGATAAAACGGTTTTCCCATTAGAATTATCCACGATGCCAGGTTGGGCAGGAAGTTCTTGGTACTTCTTAAGATATATGGATCCGAATGATGATGAGGTTTTCTGTAAAAAAGAATTGTCAGATTATTGGGGACAAGTTGATTTGTATATCGGTGGAAGCGAACACGCAACAGGACACTTGTTGTATTCTCGTTTTTGGAATATGTTCTTAAATGACAGAGGATATATTGAACAAAATGAGCCTTTCCAAAAGTTGATTAATCAGGGGATGATTTTGGGAATGAGTGCTTTTGTTTATAGAATTGACGGAACTAATCAATATGTTTCTAAAAATTTAGCGAAAGATTATAAAACTCAAGCAATCCACGTTGATGTCTCTTTATTAAAAGGAACAACAGATGAATTAGATACTGAAGCTTTCAAAGCTTGGAGACCAGATTATGGTGATGCAGAATTTATTTTGGAAGAGGGAAAATACATCACAGGTCGTGAAGTAGAAAAAATGTCCAAATCAAAATACAACGTAGTAAATCCGGATGACATCTGTAATGAATATGGAGCAGACGGATTAAGATTGTACGAAATGTTCCTTGGTCCATTAGAGCAATCCAAACCTTGGAACACGCAAGGTCTAAGTGGAGTTTATGGTTTCCTGAAAAAATTCTGGAATCTATACTTTGACGGAGATAATTTCTCTGTTTCTGATGAAGAGCCAACAAAAGAAGAATATAAAGTTCTACATACATTAATCAAGAAAGTGGTTTACGATATTGAGAATTTTTCTTTCAATACTTCGGTGTCGTCTTTTATGATTGCAGTGAACGAATTACAGAAATTAAAATGTAACAAACGCAATATTTTGCAACCTTTGGTTGTTATTATCTCACCATATGCACCGCATATTTGCGAAGAGGTATGGAATTTGCTAGGAAACGGCACATCTATTGAATTTGAACAATTTCCAATGCTTGATGAAAGCTATCTAATTGAAGATGAGATTGATTATCCAGTGAGCTTCAATGGGAAGATGAAATTTAAGATAAAGTTGGCGTCTGACCTAGGAAAAGAAGAAGTTGAAAAACTAATGATGGAAAATGATGACGTGAAGAAGTTTTTAGGAGATAAATCAGTTAAAAATTTCATCTTCGTTCCAAGGAAAATCATTAATATTGTTATCTGATTTTAGAGAATCTTAAGAGATATTAAGAAAATTTATTATTCTTCGCATTGGAAAATACTGAAATGAGAATCATAAATAATGAAGTGTAATTTTAATTATATTTCCTTAATGTTTTGAAAAGAGATAAAGAATTCATAAAAACCCTGCTTTTATTTAATTAATATTTAAAGTGAGTTAATTTAGTAGATAAAAAAATTAGAAGTCAAACCCGAAATAATTTTGCATTTTTCAAAAAATTGACTTTATTTTACACGATAAAATTTAACAATTATAATTTAGTTTTAATATGGAAATGAATGTTTCAAACACAGACGAGCAAGTAGTTGCTAGAAAAAAGGGAGGTCTTAATCCTGCGGTAATTATACCAATTTTATTTGCTATTGGTATTGCAATCTTTTTATTTGTTTTAGGTAATCCATCTAACTTTCAGGAGGATGCACGTACAGCTGGTACAGCTTCAGTAGCATTTGCTGATATCAAAGGGACAGAATTGCACCCACACGGATTAGGAGTTATTTATATGGGAGGAGTTCTTGTTCCTGTGTTGATTACTTTTATGATTATCGTTATTGTTTTCGCTATTGAAAGAGCTATTGTATTGAGCAAAGCAGCCGGAAGCGGAAATGTAGATAACTTTGTTTTAACAATCAGAAGCTTACTTAACAAAAATAAAGTAGATGAAGCTTTAGAAGAGTGCGACAAACAACAAGGTTCTATCGGGAATGTAGTGAAAGAAGGTCTTACGACTTACAAAGCATTAGCTCACGATACAACTCTAGACAAAGAACAAAAAATGGCTGGTCTTAATAAGGCTATTGAAGAGGCTACTACTCTTGAAATGCCAATGTTAGAAAAGAACATGAATATTCTTTCTACATTAGGAACAGTTGCAACGTTGGTAGCGTTATTAGGTACGGTATTAGGTATGATTCGTTCATTCCAAGCGTTGGGAGAAGCAGGTGGAACGCCAGATGCTGCTGCATTATCAATCGGTATCTCTGAGGCCTTGATGAATACAGCTTTAGGTATTGGTACTTCTGCAATTGCAATTATTCTTTATAACTATTTTACATCAAAAATTGATGGTTTGACTTACAAGATCGACGAGATCTCTATGAGCATCCAACAATCTTTTGCTGAGTTTCACTAAGAAACTGAGTGTTTTCTTAAAATGTAGTTTTACATTTTAAATTTCATCAAATAGTTAAATAGACAAAATAATGGCGAGAATTAAACCAAAAAGACATGGTGTAGCTCTAGATATGACAGCAATGTGTGACGTAACATTCTTACTTCTTACATTCTTCATTATGACTACCCAGTTCAAAAAGCCCGATGTGGCACAGATAAAACCGCCTTCTTCTATATCAGAGAAGTTACTTCCTGATGCAAGTCTTATGACTGTAAGTGTTACTCCAGATGGTGTATTCTATTTTCAGCCGGTAGATAACGGTTCAGAGAAAATACAACTTTTGGATAAAATGGGAGCGAAGTACAAAATGACTTTTACAAACCCAGAAAAAGCTGCATTTGCAAAAGTAGAAGCGGTAAGCGTACCAATGGGACAGTTGAAAAGTTTTTTGAATCTGCCTGCAGAACAACAAAAAGCTTTCAAAGCAAAAGAAGGTATCCCGATGGATAGTACAAATAAGCAATTAATTGATTGGGTAGAGCAGAGTCTTGCCGTTAATCCTAACTACAAGCTAGCGATTAAAGGAGATGTGACTACAAAATATCCTAAAGTAAAAAGCTTGTTTGAAGGTTTAAGAGATATTGATTTTCTTAAATTTTGGTTGATTACATCACAAGAGACAAATAAAAATTAATCAAGAAATGGCAGAAGTACAAGTAAAAGAGGATTCCGGGAAAGGCGGTAAGGTCCGCTCGAAAAAGCAGAATCCACGTGTAGATATGACACCGATGGTTGATTTGAATTTCTTAATGTTGATGTTCTTCATGTTCACCACAACATTTAGTAAACCAAATGTGATGGATCTTGGTCTTCCGGCAAAACCGAAGGAGCACCAGGAACCACCAGAGACAGAAATCAAATTGAATAATTCAATTTCTATTATTATAGGAAAAGATAACAAAATTTTCTATCACCAACAGGATCAAGCTGGTCTTAATGATCAAACACTTGTTGAAACAAACTTCGATAGAGAAGGTATTACGAAAGTAATTGAGAGAGCAAGAGCTGGAGCATCTGATAAAGAAAAATTCACAGTAATTATCAAGCCAACAGACGATGCAGTATATAAGAATTTTGTAGATATTCTTGATGAAATGGCCATTACCAAAAATGAAAGATATGGGGTTACCGATATCAAACCTTGGGAGTTAGCCATTTACAAAAAGAAAGTTGGGGAGTAATTTCTCACTACAAATATCATATTTAATATTATTAAAATGGCAGACGAAAATTTGAAGTACGATCTTTCTCTTGACGAGATTGTATTTGAAAATAGAAATAAAGAATACGGTGCGTATGATCTTAGAACTGCGTATCCTAAGTTGCTTACAAGATCTTTCTTGATAGGAACTGCTTTCTTTATTCTTCTTGCGGTTTCTCCTCTTGTCTATCTTAAAATTCAGCAAATGAATGCTAAAGATAAAGTAGAAGTAGAGGCTGAGTTGGTGAATATCTTGGAAGAAGAACCAATCCTAGAGCAACCTAAAGAAGAAGAACCACCACCTCCGCCTCCTCCAAAGGAGCCGGAACAACAAGAGGTGATTCAGAATGTTGTTCCTGAACCTAAGAAGGCACCAAAGATTGAAACACCACCACCACCAATTACAAAACAATTGGAAACAACCACGGGGCTCGCTAACCAAGAAGGAGTTAAGACTCCTGCTTATACTCCACCGCCTCCACCACCATCTAGTGGAACAGGTAAGGTTGCTGAGGTTAAAATTAATACGAACGAAGTTTATGAATCTGTAGATCAAAATGCGGATTACCCAGGAGGATTAAATGGTGTAAGAAGATTTATCGCGGATAATGTTGATACATCATCAATGGAAGGAGAAGGTCAATTGACTGTTAAACTTAAGTTTATTGTGGAAAGAGATGGAACTGTTTCTGATGTTAGAGTTACTCAAAAATCTGGAAATAGTGATTTTGACTCAGAAACAATTAGAGTTGTTAAGAAACTTAAAAAATGGACTCCAGCTAAGAAAAATGGAGAAAATGTAAGATCTTATTATTCTATTCCTGTTACAATGCAATTCCAATAAGGATTTAATTTGTAATACTTTATATAAAAGAGAAGTTATTATAACTTCTCTTTTTTTTATTAAATTTGTGATATGTATAAATGGCTTTCTCTAATTGTAGGATTTCTCTACATTGCTTTCGGTATCTTTATTATTGCTTACAGATATCTGGAAATCGTAATATCTAATATCGCTTATCCTCTGGGAGCTTTATTAATAGTTTATGGTATATTCAGATTTGTAAGAGCAATATTAGCGCTCAAAAAAGATAATTAAAATGAAAAAAATATTTTTTCTGATTATAGCAAGTTTTGCTATGATGTACTCTTGTTCAAAAGATAAAGATATTGACAATCCAAATAAAGGTGAAATTACAATTGAAGCTGATGAATCTTTTAAAAGCGTCTCAGAAGCATTAGTTGAACGATATACTGCACTTAATCCAAAAACAAAAATTAATCTTGTTATAAAAAAAGAAGATTTGGGATTGCTTGATCTTTTGGATAAGAAAGTTAGAGTGATTGTAATGTCCAGAGAATTGTCGAAAAAAGAAAAAGAGGCTTTTGACAAAAAGATTGATTTACCTTGGAAACCTGCCAGATTTGCTGCTGATGCTGTTCTTTTTGTGGTTCCAAAAGATTCTCCATTAGAATCAATTTCTATAGATGAAATCTACAATGAACTTTCATCAGACAAAAAAAGATTAATTTTTGATGGGACTAATTCCAGTAATCTTAATTTTATTGCTCAGAAGTTCCATAAAAATCCTTCGGATCTTAAGTTTTCTATCATCAATGGAAATGAGAATGTGGCAGAACAACTTAAAAATTATCCCGATAAAATAGGCGTTATCAGTTATAATACTATTAGTAGACCTTTTGGCAAAGAAGCTGAAAAACTTCGAAATGAGTTGAAAGTTCTTAAAGTAATAAAGGATAACAAAGCTTACGATGTTTATGGTGATAATCTGAAAGATATGACTTATCCATTCACAAGAGTATTATATCTACTTACGAATGAAGCATATTATGGACTGGGAAATGGATTTATTAGATTTTCTTGTCAACAGTTAGGACAGATTGTTGTAGAGAAAGAAGGTCTCCAGCCGTATAATATTTTTAAAAGAGAGGTTCAAATGAGATAATTGAACTTTTAATATTTATTTAACAGAAAGTTTAAATATAAATATTTATTTTGGTCTAAATATTGTCACTAAAAGAATTTTATAGTTACGAAAAATGAAAACAGAGTATATAATGAATTTATCAAAAAAGATTGCTGTAACAGCAGCAGTAGGGTTTTTTACAAGTTTTAGTTTTGCACAATCTGTACAAGACGGTATTAATTTTGTAGATAGCCAAAAATATGCGAAAGCAAAACAAAATTTCACTGACCTTATTAATCAAGATCCTAAAGATGCTAACAATTATTTCTACTTAGGTAATACATTCTTAACTCAATTTGATCCAAATTTTGATTCCGCACAAGAAAGCTTCAACAAAGGACTTGCTGCAGATCCTAAAAGTTATTTGAATAAACTCGGCTTAGCTTCTGTAAAATTAGGAAAGGGAGATAAGTCTGCAGTTGCAGAAATCCAGCAGATTGTAAAAGACTCTAGAGAAAAAGATGCAGAAGTTCTTTTCCGTGCTGGTGAAGCTTTGACGTTGTTTGAAAAAAATAGTTCTCCAGATTTAGCAATTACATTTTTGAACAAAGCAATTGAAAAAGCAGAGAAAAAAGGTGTCCCTGCTAACTATTATTATTCTCTTGGAGATGCTTATAGAATCAAGAAAGATCCAGGAAATGCAATGACAGCTTATGATAAAGCAGAGGCTGTTGCAAAAAATAAAGCTTCTGTTTACACAAGAAAAGGAACACTTTGGATTGCTGCTCAACAATGGCAACAAGCCAAAACTAATATTGATAAAGCAATAGCTGTAGATCCAACTTATGCACCAGCTTACAAAGCTTTGGCAGGATTTAATATCAAATATCAGAAGAATGCAGAAGCAACTCAGAATTTGATTAATTATACCAAATATGCCGATGAGGATCCATATACACAATTAGAAATTGCTAAACTTTATTTTACAAATGAAGATTATGCTAATGCAAAAAAGACATTAGATGCAGTTTTTGATAAAGTAGATGATGTAATCAAATATAGATTGCGTGCTTATATCCAGTATGGAGATGGAGATTATGTAGGAGCTCAACAAAACATTGAGACATTTTTATCAAAAGCAGAAAAAAGTAGAATCCAACCATCTGATGATGGTTTACAAGGTTTAATTGCTGCAGGATTGGCGAAAGATGAAAAAGATGCTGCTAAAAAAGCACAGTTGGAGGCACTTTCTCAACAAAAAATTGCTGTTGCAAAAGCTGCAAAAGACGAAACATTAAAATGGGACGAGGAACTAGCAAAAGTAAAAGGAGGAATCAATTCAGCTTCTGTAGATCAAGGTCCTACTTCACCAGCAATAGAAGCTCTTAAGAAAAAGATTGTAGAAAATCCTAGTGATACAGATTCACTTTACAAATTAGCTACAGAGTATCAGAACGTTCAAAACTGGGATGGAGCTATTTTAACTTGGAGCAAAATGTCATCTGCTCTTCCAGATTGGGCTCCTGCTTATTACAGTCAAGGTTATGCTTATCAACAAGCCAAAAACAATGATATGGCTAAAGCTTCTTATGAGAAATTTATTTCTCTTGTAAAACCAGCAGAGATCGAAGCTAGTAAACCAAGTTTGGGTTATGCATATTTCTTTGTTGCATTTATGGAAAAAGATACAAATCCTGAAAAGGCTAAACAAGATGTCGCAAAATCTTTGGAGTATGACCCAACATACCAAGATGCTATTAATCTTCAAAATACATTGAATAAATAATTTAGGTTATTAAATTATAAAAACTTCCCAACCTACAAAGTTGGGAAGTTTTGTTTTTAGTAATTTTGTATAAAATATTTTAATTATGAAATGTGATTTTCTGGCAATAGGAGCGCACCCCGATGATGTTGAGTTAGGTTGTGGAGGGACAATTATAAAATTAATTTCTGAAGGTAAAACAGTTAGTGTTATTGATTTGACGGAAGGCGAATTAGGAACCAGAGGAACAGCAGAGACACGAGCTCAGGAAGCATCCGATGCCGCAAAAATCTTAGGTATTACTGCCAGAGAGAATCTTAAACTAAAAGATGGGTTTCTTAATAATTCTGAAGAATACCAGCTTAAAATAGTAGAGAAAATCCGAAAGTATAGACCAGAAATTGTTTTGGCAAATGCTATAGATGACCGCCATCCAGACCATGCAAAAGCTGCAAAACTAGTTTCTGATGCTTGTTTCTTATCTGGGCTTAAAAAGATAGAAACGTTTGATAATAACGAATCTCAGGAAGTTTGGAGACCTAAGCATATTTTTCATTATATCCAATGGAAAAATGTAGTCCCTGAGTTTGTGATTGATATTACAGGGTTTATGGACCAAAAAATAGAAGCTTGTTTAGCTTATAAAACACAATTTTACAATCCAGAATCAAAAGAACCAATAACACCTATTGCGACAAAAGACTTCCTAGAAAGCCTGACTTACAGAGCTCAAGATTTGGGAAGGCTTTCTGGGGTTGAGTTTGCAGAAGGTTTTACAACAGAAAAATTGATTGCACTTAAAAATTTTGAAGGAATAATTTGTAATTAAAAGATAAAGTGTTATATTTGCACACGCAAAAACGGTGATTGTAGCTCAGTTGGTTAGAGCGCCGGATTGTGGTTCCGGAGGTCGGGGGTTCGAGACCCCTCATTCACCCACAGAAAAAAAGCATTTCATTTATGAAATGCTTTTTTGTTTTTATATGGTAATCAAGATTATAAAAATAAAAAACGCATTTTATAATGCGTTTTTTTTATTTTTAAACTTCGTCGTCTGATTCTATTGTAAAAGATTTTGATTTGAAGTCTTTATCATGTCTTTCAGAGATTACATCTTCGCCTTTTTGTTGGATGATAAAATCTGTTGAGTCATTAAACAATTCTTGAAAGCTTTTGAAATCTTCTTTGTAAAGATAGATTTTGTGTTTTTCAAAAGTTGCTTCACCATTCTCTCCAAAGTTCTTCTTGCTTTCTGTAATGGTTAAATAATAATCACCTGCCTTAGTCTCTCGCACATCAAAGAAATACGTTCTTCTGCCTGCTTTCAACACTTTAGTGAAAATCTCATTCTCATGTCTTTCCTTATAATCACTCATTGTTATTTATTTTTAGAAATGTGTATTAACAAATATAATAGAATTCTCTGAATTTCAAAATTATTTGTTAAAAAAACGTTTAAAATGAGTGTTTTTCTTAAATTTTTGATAAATTTAAATTAATATATTAGAATAATTAATCCAAATGCAAAATTTTGTCTGCTCTTTTTGCGCTTGATTCTCTGTGAGTTATGATAATAGAAGTAGTGGTTTTGATGTCATTGTCGATATTCTGTAGAATGTTTTCTTCCGTCTCTGTATCTAATGCAGAAAGACAGTCATCAAATATCAAAATATTAGGCTGTTTTATCATAGCTCTGGCAATACAAATCCTCTGTTTTTGCCCTCCAGAAAGCATTACGCCACGTTCTCCAACCATTGTTTCGTATTGATTTTTGAATTCTTCAATATTTTTATGTACATCTGCTTTTTTCGCCATTTCTACTACCAAGCTGTGATTTGGATTGTCAACAGCAAATCCAATATTATTCTCAATCGTATCAGAAAATAGATAACTTTCTTGTGGTGTGTAACCGATTTTGTCTCGGTAAAGTTTCAGATTATGGGTTTTTAGATTTTTTCCATCAACGAGAATTTCACCTTCGTCTGGATCAATCAAACGACAAAGAAGTTGAGCGATTGTCGATTTGCCACTTCCTGTTTTTCCCATTATGGCTAGAGATTTTCCCGCGTCAATTTTAAAACTTAGATTATCAATCGCTTTGATTCCTGTATTTGGATAAGTGTAACTTACATTTCGGAATTCAATTTCTCCATTGATTGGATAAACTTCATTATTTGTATTGACGATTTCTGATTCTACTTCCAAAAACTCATTCACACGTTGCATACTGGCTTCTGCTCTTTGATTGACAGAGGTTACCCAGCCAAGCATTGAAAAAGGAAAAATCAGCATATTAATATACATAAAGAAATCAGCAATAGTTCCGACGCTCATTTCCCCAGCAATATATTTTTGACCACCAATGTAAAGAATTGCGACGTTCAGAAGTCCGATGACAAAAATGATAATCGTGAAAAAGTAAGCTTCTGTTCTAGCCAAATCAAGTGCTTTGTCTTGGTAATCTTTAACCTTGATTCCGTAATTTTTCTCAATATATCTTTCTTTACTAAAGAATTTCACAACACGGATTCCAGAAAAACTATCCTGCACAAAAGTCGAAATTGCAGATTGGCTTTTCTGCATCACTTTCGATTTTTTATTAATGATGTCACTCACTTTATAAATCCCATAAGATAAAATGGGTAGCGGAATTAACGTCCAAAGTGTCATCTGCAAATCCGTCATAAACATATAGATACTTGTGATAATTAATAGAATAATTAAATTCACAACATACATTACTCCAGGACCAAGATACATTCTAATGGCAACAACATCTTCACTTAATCTATTTAATAAATCTCCAATTGTCGTCTTTTTGTAATCGGTAATTGAAAGTTCTTGATATTGGCGATAGATTTTGTTTTTCAACTCATATTCGATTCTTCTGGAAGCTACGATTATCGTTTGTCTCATCATAAAAGTGAAAAAACCAGATAGGAGAGAACAGCCGATTAGAATTCCGGAATTGATAAAAATGATTTTGAAATAAGCCCAATTATTCTTGACGTTATCAAGAATGCTAAGGTCAGAAGATAACTTGAGAGTTGAGTAGTTTTTCTCTATGATGTTGATTGTCTGTCCGATATATTGGATTTTGTAAATCGCAAAAAAGTTACTTAGAATAATAAATAAAAATCCCCAAAAAAGTAAGACGCGATGTTTCCAGAAATATGGATTCAGTGTTTTTAAAGCTTTCATTCTTCAAACTTTGATTTTCCAAAGCCGATGCAAAATTAATAAATAAAATTTTCAAAGCCTTGTTTAAAAATAGATTTGATTTTTCTTAACAAATGATAAGATTTTTTAAGTCAAATAGTCTGATAAGTTGACATTTATCAGTAATTTTGCACTCGAAAAATCTAAATAAATGACTCCTAAACCTAAATATGACATTGCTCTAATCGGCGGTGGTATTATGAGTGCAACTTTGGCGGCAATGCTCCACGAGTTTGACCCAAAGCTCAAAATTGTAATTTTTGAAAGACTTGGTGAAGTAGCAAAGGAAAGTTCATCTGCTTGGAATAATGCAGGCACGGGACATTCAGCGTTTTGTGAACTGAATTATACACCAGAGAAAGAAGGTAAAATTGATATTAAAAAAGCGGAATATATTGCTGAACAATTCGAAGTTTCTAAGCAATTCTGGTCTTATCTTATCAACAAAGGTTTGATTGATAATCCGAAAGAATTCATTAATTCTTGCTCGCATATGAGTTTTGTTTTTGGTGAAAAAGATGTAGAGTATCTTAAAAAAAGACACGCTGCATTGCAAAAATCGGCATTGTTCCAAGGAATGGAATACGCAGATGACCACAAAACTTTAGAAAAATGGGTTCCACTAATGATGCAGAAAAGAATGTCTAGCGACAAACTTGCTGCTACAAAAATGGATCAGGGAACAGATGTGGATTTTGGAAAATTGACTTCAAAACTAATTGATTATTTGAAGGACAAAGAATCTATAGATGTTTTCACCTATCACGAAGTAAAAGATGTTTCCCCAATGAAAAAAGGAGAATGGAAACTGAAAGTTAAAAACAGAAAAACCCTTACTAAACATAATCTGAAAGCTAAATTTGTTTTCATTGGAGCCGGAGGATATGCTTTACCTCTTTTGGATAGTTCAGGAATCGAGGAAAGTAAAGGTTACGGTGGTTTTCCAGTAAGTGGACAATGGCTGGTAACAACTAATCCGGAATTGGTAGAAAAGCATAATGCTAAAGTTTATACGCAAGCTACAGTTGGAGCGCCACCAATGTCGGTTCCGCATCTTGACCTTAGAATCATAGACGGTAAAAAAGCATTGTTGTTTGGTCCATTTGCAGGTTTCTCAACTAAGTTTTTGAAAGAAGGAAGTTATTTGGATTTGCCGGATAGTGTTAATTTCAAAAATATCCGTTCATTATTTGGAGCATGGTGGCACAATATGCCTTTGACAAGATATCTGATTCAGCAGGTGACAATGAACAAGTCTCAGAGAATGTCACATTTGAGAGATTTTGTAAAAGATGCAAAAGAAGAGGATTGGGAATTGAAACACGCTGGACAACGAGTTCAAATCATTAAAAGAGACCGCTTCGAAGGAGGAAGATTGGAATTTGGAACTGAGGTTGTGGTAAATAAAGAAGGAAATATTGCATCGCTTTTAGGAGCTTCTCCAGGAGCTAGTACTTCTGCATTTGCAATGATTATGGTTCTTGAGAAATGTTTCGGTGAAAAACTGAAAAATGAATGGCACGACAAACTTCTGGAAATGGTTCCAAGCTATGGAAAAAAATTAGCTGAACATCCAGAATTAATCAATCAAATCAGAGAATATTCTAAAGAAAAATTAGAATTGGAATATTAATTTTTGAACTCAATCAAAATGAGTGAAACTATTGTAAAACCATACATTGCAGAAGAACTTCTGGAGAAAATCCAATCGGAAATTATAGAAGAAAAGCAGGTGATTTTGCACTGTTGCTACAAATCAGAATTTTTTCTGGAGGAGAAAATCAGGATTTGGTCTTCCACTTATTTGGTTGATAGACAATCTGAGCACGTTTCAAAGTTGGTTCATTTTGAGAATATCAGTCTTTTTCCGGATTGGACAGATGTGCCTTTTGGAAAAGAATATTGGTTTACATTAGTTTTCTCGGGGTTACCAAAAAGTTGTAAAGTGTTTGATTTTATAGAACTAATTCCGCAAAATGATGGATTTTTCCAAGAAGGAATTGTGAGAAATTCCTCAGATGTTTATAAAATCAAATTAGATATGTAAGTAAAAAGGTTCAGAAATTTCTGAACCTTTTTGTTTTATTAAGAAAGCTTTTGCATCTCTTGTTTTATCTTTTCCTGAAGCCCTTCCGAAGCAGCAACAAGTGGAAGTCTCAAGTAATTTTTGATAATCCCTTTTTCTGCAAGAATAGTTTTAACACCACAAGGATTACCTTCTGCAAAAATCAATCTGGTGATTTCTACCAAAGAATTATGAATCTTGTAAGCTTCGTCTACTTCTCTTTTGCGAGCCAATTTTACCATTGTAGAAAACTCTTTTGGATAAGCCTGTCCAATTACAGAAATCACACCGTCTCCACCTGCTAAAGTTACTGGAAGTGTGTACTCGTCATCGCCAGACATTAGAGAAAAATTCTCAGGTTTTTGTCTCAAGATATCAAAATATTGAAGGATATTCGGAGCGGCTTCTTTTACCATAAAAAGATTGGGGAATTCATTAGCCAATCGTAATGTTGTAGAAGCTTCTACGTTTTGTCCAGTTCTTCCCGGAACATTATAAATGATAATTTTTTCGCCAGTCTCAGCCAAAGCTTTATAATGCTGGTAAAGTCCTTCCTGGTTTGGTTTGTTGTAATAAGGAGAAACCGAAAGTACCGCATCGAAATCTGATAAATCTGTTTCCTTGATTTGTTTTACAACTTCAGCCGTATTGTTTCCTCCAATTCCTAAAACAAGAGGTAATCTGTTATTATTAATCTTAGTGATGTGCGCAACCACCTTTTCCTTTTCTTCCTTGGAAAGTGTTGCAGCTTCTGCTGTAGTTCCAAGAACAACGAGGAAATTGGTTCCGTTGTCTATATTGTAATCTATTAATCTGGTAAGAGAATCAAAATCTACAGAAAGATCTTCATTGAAAGGTGTTACCAAAGCCACACCTACGCCTTTTAACTGACTCATTATTATTTGAAAATTAAATTTCTCAAAGTTAATTTATTTTAAACAAAATTTGAACATATATAGTCTGAAAAGTAATTTTATTGTTACTGTAGCTGGAAAACAATTATAGAATCATATTCTTTTTGCCAAGTTTTGATAGGGTTTTTATGGGATTTTATAAGCTTGTAATTCTTCAAATCCAACGAGTCTAATTTTTCTTTTGTCATCGAATTTTTGATGAAATAAGTGGCTTTTCCTTTTCTTACTTTTACGAAAATCCCTATAAAATTATAATCATCATCTTTGATGAAAGCCGCTGGCAAATTGAGGTAACTAATTTTATTCTTTCTTAAAAACTGATCAAATTTCAAAGTTGATATTTCATCGAAGAAAGTTTTATTTGCCACCAATCCATCCGCAGGAATGATATTAAGATCAGAATAAAAAGCCAATTTTCCGGGAAAATCATAAGTGTAGATTCTTGAATTTTCGGGTAAGGTATTTTTAATTTCTTCAGCAAAAACCTTTACTTCATCTTGTTTTCTGTCAGCAATTTCAGATTTTTCATCTAACAAAGTAAATTGAATACTGAAATTACTACTCATTTTAAAATATCCAATAAGACAAGAAATTAAAATTCCTGAAATCAAAATAGGATAAACAACGTAATTGGAATTTCTTCTTTTTATTAATAACAATGTAAGGTCTCCAATCAATAAAACCAAAACCAAAGTTTGCGCAACATAATACCATTGTCCAATTTGAGACTGAAAACCAATGTTATAAAGGATTTGGAATAATGAACCTAATGCAAAGAAAAACTTGAGAGAGTGGTATTTTGTGCTTTTTATTAATATTAAAAATAATATTGCAATAAGATTAATTGCTAAGAAAAACTTGCTAATGATCGTTAGATACAGGTTGGGTTGGAGATGAGGAAAAGAACTTTTTATTCTTCCACTAATTGGGACAAGACTTCCAAACCAATAAAAATTACTCAGTAGATAAGCGCCTACGATTAATATAATTATGATTCCGGATTTTAGAAAAACTCTATAATCCCATTTTCTTTGAACCAAATAATAAATTCCTAAAAATGCTAATGGAAAAACGTTATCCAATCTGCTGAGAAAAACAAGTGAAAATAGGAGTCCAAAAATCCAATCGTTGCTTTTTTGTTTTGCTAAAAACCAAAGCAGCAAGCAAAAACAGAACAGATTAAGATGTGCCTCAATAAGATAAAGTGTTCCTAAGCTGAAAAATAAAATACTGATGCAAAAGAATCCCAGAATTTTGCCAACAACATTATCTGTGAAAAATACTTCTAGCTTTTTGAAACTTAATAACACAAAAATGACTTGTAAAGCCCAAAGTATATAAACTACATTTTGTTTGGCAAACGGATTGATGAGCTCCGCAATGACACAAAAAAACATCCAAAGCGGATGATATCCATTTGTAAGATATAAATCATTGAAGTAAGAACCTTTCCCATGAACGATATTGAAAGCAATTTGAGGGTAGAAAAAGCCATCATCAGCCGGAAATTTCGCTGGATTGAATAAGAAAAATATTGCTGAAAGACAGATAAAAAAATATAAGATTCCTTTTTGTTGAAGAAAGTTGAGAGTCATACACCACTTAAAAACACAAAAATAATGAAAAACAACATTTTGTACTGTTTCTTTTTTGAAAACATACATCAAATAATATATTTTTGTAAATATGTGTGATGTAAGGTGTAATTTTTATGATAATCAGATTATATTGAAAAAAAATATTATTCTTGTTCGCAGGTGTTGTCTTTTTAGGTTATTTATCTTCAATATGAATCATAATCAAATCATTCTGTGGCTTCATTTGTAATTATTATGAACTTTTAATTTATTATTTTTGTTTAATGTACAATAGCCTAAAAAAAATTCTGCCCAAAGATTTTTTAATCAAAAACGAATTATTCTTCAGAAGATTTATTAGCATCTTCTATTGGGGAAATAGCCATCAATGTACAATATGTGATAGAAAATTTAGGAAATTTTTATTAAATCAACGAGAGGAAAAACTTTGCCCAGGTTGTGGAAGTATGCCTAGAGATAGACGGTTGTTTGCGGAGTTTAAAAAAGAATTTTCCAATCAAGAGAAGATAAGATTGTTGGATTTCTCACCTTCACGATCATTGTATAGAAGATTGAAGCAAACAAAGAACATCCAGTATTTTCCAACGGATTTGTCTACAGATTTTATTTCAGAATATCAATACGACATCACGGATATTCCAAAAGAAGACCAATTTTTTGATTTTATATTTTGCTATCATATTCTTGAGCATATTGATGAGGATGCAATAGCTATGAAAGAGTTATATCGGGTTTTGAAAAATAAAGGAACCGCTTTTGTCCAAACGCCCTTTAAACAAGGAGAGATTTACGAAGATGCGAGCATAAAGTCAGAAGCTGATCGGCTGAAGTATTTTGGACAAAAAGATCATGTAAGAATATATTCTGTTGATAGCTTAGCAGATCGTTTGAAAAAGACAGGTTTTGAAGTTAAGATAAAAACATTTGGAGAAGATGATTATTTTGGACTTCGAAAAGATGAAACCATCTTGCTTCTAACCAAGAATTAATAGATCTATAATAGGTCTATTGATTAAATAGTTAGTTTAAAATATCTAAATTCATTAGATTTGTATCCATATTTTCTTGTAATGAAAAACAAACTTTTGGGATTCGGACTCATTGGGTTTCTGTTAGTTGGTTGTAAAGCACCTCTTAACATTGCAAACATCCATACCGAAAAGAATATTTATATTACCAGTGACATTGATGAGAATAAGGAAATGGATGCTATTATCCAGCCTTACAAACATGAGTTGGAAGGTAAAATGAATACAAAAATTTCTCATACCAATGTAGAACTTACAAAGTCTGGTGATAACAGTAATCTAGGTAATCTTTTAGCAGATTATACTTTTGAAGGAGCAGATGAGTGGGCGAAGAAAAATAATCTACCAAGTGTAGATGCTGCAGTTATCAATATCGGCGGAATAAGAACCATCATACCAAAAGGTGATATCCTTACCAAGCAAATCTATGAGGTGATGCCTTTTGAGAATGAGATTGTTATCGTTAAAATTAGTGGAAAAGAGCTGGAAGGTTTATTTGATTATTATTTGAAAACTCAGAAGAACAATCCTGTTTCGCATCTCGTTATCGAAACAGAAAATGGTAGCTTGTCCAAAAAACTTATTGCTGGAAAAACGATAGATTATAATAAAACTTATTACCTCGCCACTTCGGATTATTTAGCTTTGGGAGGTGATAGTATGTTTTTCTTTGGAAAAGGAGAGCTCATCTCTACGGGAATCAAAATGAGAGATCTTTTTCTGGAAAAATTCAAACAAAACCCAGAAGTTTCGGAGCCTAATGATGTAAGATTAATTTTCAAAGATAAAAAAGTACAGGACTAATGAAAAGAAAAGAATTCTTAAAATACCTTGGTGGAGGAAGTCTTGCTTTGACAATAGCTCCCAATCTTTTATTAGCAGAGCAATTTGATATTCTGAAAAAAGAATCAGCGCACAAACTCACGATTCTGCATACCAATGATCAACACAGCAGGATAGAACCTTTTGACGCTTCTTATACAAAAAATCCCAATCAAGGTGGTTTTGCAAGAAGAGCTTCCTTAATTAATAAAATAAGAAGTGAGGAAAAAAATGTTTTGCTTCTGGATTCGGGGGATATTTTCCAAGGAACTCCTTACTTTAATTTTTTTGGCGGAGAGCTGGAGTTTAAGCTAATGAGTATGATGAAGTATGATGCCTCTACAATGGGAAATCATGATTTTGATAACGGTTTAGAAGGTTTTTTGAAAGTTTTACCCAATGCGAAGTTTCCCTTCATTTGTTCCAATTATGATTTCAAAAATACAATTCTTGATGGGAAAACCGAGCAGTATAGAATCTTCAACAAAGATGGAATCAAAGTAGGAATCTTTGGTGTTGGAATTGAGTTGAATGGTTTAGTCGGAAAGAAAAATTATGGCGAAACTATCTATCATAATCCAATTGAGGTGGCACAACATTATGCTGACTTCTTGAAAAATGAAAAAAAATGTGATGTCATCATTTGTCTTTCTCATATTGGTTTCGATTACAAAGATGATCCGGAGAAGATTTCGGACAAATATTTGGCTGTGAAGACCTCGGGAATAGATTTGATTTTAGGAGGTCATACACATACTTTTTTGCCAGAACCTATGACTTTTCAAAATAAAGATCATAAAAATGTGATTGTGAATCAAGTAGGATGGGCAGGGATTTTGTTGGGTAGGTTAGATTTTTATTTTGATAAAAATAAGGATGTAAAAAATATTTCTTGGAATAATCAGTTAATAGATGAAAACATACTAGTTTAGAATGAAGAAAAATTTATTGCTTTTATCTTTTTTTATAGCGATTATTACATTCGCTCAGACAAGTAAATGGGGTGATTTGTTCTCGTATAACAATGTTTTAAAAATTAGAGAAGATAATGACCGATTGATTGCTGCTACAGAAAATGGTATTTTCTTCTATTATCCATCAACAGGAGAGATCAAAAAACTGTCCAAAGCCAACGGTCTTCATGATGTTAAGATTGCTGCGTTTGACTACGATGCTGCTACACAAACTGGGATTGTGGGTTACCAAAATGGATCTATGGATGTTATAACGTCCAATGGGATTTATTTTATTGTTGATATTCCATTAGCAACAGGATACAATGGGAGTAAAAAAATTAATCATATTTCTATTAATGGAGATAGAGCTGTAATTTCTGCCGGATATGGAGTTTCTATTTTTAATATTTCTCGTAGAGAATTTGGGGATACCGCATTTTTTGCAAGTGGAGGCGTTTATGAAGCTGTTAATTCGGCAGTTATCAAAGATAATTTTGTATATGTAGCTACTAATTTAGGGTTAAAACGACATGAACTCAATTCTACATTTGCCATTTATTCTGAATGGAATGTAAGCCCGAATTTTATACAATCTGGTATTTTTAGAAAAGTAGATGCTAATAATATTATTGCTTTTACTTCTGGTAATCAGGTTAGATATGGTGATGGTACTACGTTTTCTAATATACCAAGAACTTTTGGAGATATTCGAGACCTTAGAGTTACAGAAAACCAGATTATTGTTACAGATCAAAGTCAGGTTTATGTTTACAGTGTGAATGGTGAACAACAGAAAAATTTCAATGCTAGCGAAGAGTTGAATACGGCAATAATGTATAATAATATATTGTATACAGGGACAAAACTTGATGGGATTTATAATGAACAAAAAGTTAGTTTGAAACCGGATGGCCCTTATAAAAACACATCATACAAACTGTCTCTTCTCAATAATCAGATATGGGTTTCTTCAGGTGTAAGAGATGATTATGATACTGCACCAAATCCTTCCCATTTAGGTTATTATCATTTTGATGGATCTAAGTGGATATATCCAAATTATTTTATTCAAAATTCAGGTATTACTTTTAATATCATGGATGTTGTTCCTAATCCTTCCAATCCTTCTGAAGTCTTTTTTACCAACTATACGCAAACTGATAGCAAAGGCATCTATAAAATGACAGATGATGTTTTGGCAAAGACTTACCTTACAGAACTTAATAGCTTACCAGCAGGTCCATACATCAATAGACCTTTTGGGTGTGCTTTTGACGATACAAATAATTTACTTTGTTCCGTTTCCCATACAACTAAAGGGGGTGGTTTTTATTACTACAATAGACAGTCAGATAATTTTGCATTAACTGATGTTGCAGTAACTTATAATGTTCAAAAGCCATTGGCAAAGGACGGGATGATTTATATTCCTGTACCTTATACACCAGGTGGTATGCTGGTTTACAACTACAATAATACACCAGCTACAACATCTGATGATGCATTTAAGTTTTTAAATAAAAACAATAATTTACCCACTGATAATAGATGTGCAAGCGTTGCATTAGATAAAAATGATGATCTTTGGATTGGTACTAGAGGCGGGCTTAGAGTTTTATCAAATCCAAAATCAGCAATCTTAGAAGATAGCCCGCAAACAGATGAGATTATCATAGAAGAAAACGGATTGGCGGAAGAGCTTTTCCGTGATGCTTTGTTATTACAAATTACGGTGGACTCAGGAAATCAAAAGTGGGTTTCGGTTGATGGAGGTGGTGTATTCTACCTAAGTCCTAGTGGAGATAGAACGATATACCATTTTACAAAAGCTAATTCTCCATTACCCAATGATAGTGTAACGGATATCCAAGTAGACGAGAAGACTGGTAAAGTCTATTTTGCAACATTGGATGGGATTATGGTTTATCAAGGTGATGTAACCGAGGTAACTTCCAACTTTGGAGATGTTTTAGTTTATCCAAATCCAGTTGTTTATGCTCAATACAAAGGTAATGTAAGGATCAGAGGATTAGCTTCTAAAACAAACATTAGAATCACAGACGCCGCTGGAAATTTGGTTCATTCCGCAGTGGCAAACGGAGGTTATTTCGAATGGAATCTGAATAATCAGAGAGGCGTAAGAGTCGCTTCTGGAATCTATTATGTACTAATGACAAACGAAGATGGAACCGACACAGCAACTGCAAAAATAGCTGTTGTGAATTAAAGAATGACACAAGAAGTTTTTTTACTGTCTTATACAAAATATGGAGATCACGATGCTGTTCTCCATTGTTTTTGTAGAGAAAATGGGTTCGAAAGTTTTTTTGCCAAAGGAATCTATGCGCCTAAAAACAAGAAAAAAGCATTCCTTTTTCCTCTCAATGAGTTGTTGCTTTATACCTCTGACAAAAAGAAAAATATCCGAAACATTTTGAAGATAGAACAGAAAAATGCAGATCTCTTCAGTACAGATATTCGTAAAAATTCTATTCTTTTTTTTATTTCAGATTTATTAAATCAGGTTTTAAGAAATGAAAATCAAAATCAAAATATCTACTCTGAGATTTCTCTTTTTCTGAGTCAATTACAAATGGATAATTTCCAATCACATTTGATATTTATTTTCAGATTGTTGAAACAACAAGGGTTACAGCCTTTGTTTTCGGATAAAACTTATCTCAATCCAGAGTCTGGAACCTTCGAAGAGACCGAATCTCATCATTTTTTCAATAAGGATATTTCGGCAATTTGGAAAGAATTAGTTATTTCCCCAAATCCTTATGATATTAAGTTAAGCCGAATGGGAAAACAAAATTTTCTGGATTCTATTTTAGTTTATTACCATTATCATTTTACAGATTTTCGAGAACCAAAATCTTTAGAAATTATCAAAGAAATATTTTAAAAAATATGATTATTAAAGCCGAAGAAAAAGATATTTCTATTATTCAGGATTTAGCAGAAAAATCTTGGAATTTTGCATACGCCGATATTTTGAAACCAGAACAGATTGATTATATGTTGGATCTGATTTATTCTAGTGACGCACTCAAAATTCATTTAGAAAACCCAAATTTCCATTATTATTTAATCAAAGGAAATGACGAGTTTCTAGGTTTCATCGGTTTCGAATTTCATCAAGAATTGGGGACAACCAAACTCCATCGAATCTATTTTCTAAAAGAAGCACAGGGAAAAGGTTTGGGTAAAAAAGCTTTGAACTTTATAAAAGAAGAAGTAAAAAAAATTGGTGATAAAAGAATCATTTTAGCTGTTAATAAAAATAATCAAGCCAAAAGTTTTTACGAATCTCAGGGTTTCAAAGTCTATGATGAAGGCGTTTTTGATATCGGAAATGGCTACGTAATGGATGATTATTTGATGGAATTTATCCTTTAACAATAACTCCAAAAATATATTGAAAAGCATTTGTTCATTCGCAAGTGCTTTTTTTGTGATTTTATTTTTGATGAAAATTATTAGTTCTTTTGAATAAATTATTAATATTCAAAATAATGGTAAAAACTTAAAAACTCTTTTGGGGTTTTAGTTAGCTTGAAATTAGTTCCTATTTGTTTGAATATTAAATGAATAATTATTTTGTAAAATTTTATTAATTCTGTTTTTAAGTTTGTGAAGAATACAATGTTAATTTTTTAGGGCAAATTATCTTAATTAATTCTTACCATTCTTTAATAAACGATTAATGATTCTTTAAAGTTCAATATCAGAGATAATTTTAGATTTGTCGCAGAACGAAATCAAGCTGATGCCTGATAGTAATTTTTCTTCATATACTATTTTTTAAATTTAGAAAGCCAGCTATTTATAGTTGGCTTTTTATTTTCGAAAGAAATATGGATTACTCAAGAACTCAAAAACTCTTCCACACTCAGACTCTCTAACTAATCTGCGCCCACTTATTCTTCCCTTTATATTGTCTAATGTAATATTGTTTCATCATTTGATTATCAGGATGATTAAGTAGTGAATCCTGTTCCAGAATCTTTTCCACAGCCAATTTTGAAGCTTTGATAATCGCCGAATCTTCAATCAAGCTCAATTTTTTAAAATCCACAACACCACTTTGTTGAGTTCCCAGAATATCGCCTGGACCACGCAATTCCATATCAACTTCCGAAATTTTGAAACCGTCATTCGTCTGCACCATTGTTTTGATTCTCGTTCGGCTTTCTTTGCTCAGTTTATCGTCCGACATTAGGATACAATAACTTTGTTCTGCGCCTCTACCAACACGTCCACGCAACTGATGAAGTTGAGACAAACCGAATCTTTCCGAACTTTCTATGACCATTACAGACGCATTCGGAACGTTAACACCCACTTCTATCACGGTTGTGGCGACCATTATTTGCGCTTGTCCGGAAGCGAAAAACTGCATATTGATGTCTTTCTCCGCAGGTTTCATTCTTCCGTGAACCATCGTTACATTGTAGCTTTTGAAGAAATTCATCACGCTTTCCAAACCTTCCATCAGATTTTTATAATCTAGCGTTTCCGATTCTTCAATCAATGGATAAACAAAGTAGATTTGACGACCTTTTTCAATCTCTTCTCGGCAGAAATTGTAAACAGAAAGTCGGTCTTTTTCCCGTCTGTGAGCGGTAATAATCGGTTTTCTATTAGAAGGTAATTCATCAATCACAGAAACATCCAAATCCGAATAAAAACTCATCGCCAAAGTTCTCGGAATAGGCGTTGCTGTCATTACCAAAATATGTGGTGGAATATTATTTTTTGCCCAAAGTTTTGCCCGTTGTGCTACTCCGAATCTATGTTGTTCATCAATAATAGCCAAACCAAGATTCTTGAATTTTACTTTGTCTTCCAAAATGGCGTGCGTTCCAATCAGAATAGACAATTCTCCGTTTTCTAATTCTTCGTGAATAATTTTTCTTTCTTTAGTTTTGGAAGAACCTGTCAAAAGTCTGACTTTGATTCCTGTATTTTCTAATAATTCCTGAATCGAATTAAAATGTTGCTGTGCTAAAATTTCTGTCGGAGCCATCAAACAAGATTGGAAACCATTGTCCATCGCAATGAGCATTGTTAATAATGCAACCATCGTTTTTCCCGAACCAACATCGCCTTGCAAAAGACGGTTCATTTGGGTGGAACGTTTCATATCGGTTCTGATTTCTTTCAGAACACGTTTTTGAGCGTTGGTTAATTCGAAAGGAAGATTGTTTTCATAGAAATTATTGAAATAATCACCGACAATCGGGAACGGATTTCCGAATGATTTTGTTTTCTGATGAAGTTTTTTGAGTCCATAACCCAACTGAAAAAAAAATGCTTCTTCGAATTTTAATCGTCTGTCCGCTTCTTCAAATTGTTTGAAATTTTTAGGAAAATGAATGTCATAATAAGCATTAATTCTATCCATTAATTTCAAAGATTTCATCAAATAATTAGGTAAATTTTCCGAAATTAAATTGGGTAAATCTTTCAGAAGACTGTAGATGACGTTTTGAAAAAACTTGTTACTAATTCCTCGTTTACTAAGTTTTTCACTTCCGGGATAAACAGGTAAAAGTGTGCCGTACAAAGCTTTTTTTTCATCAGCTTCAATCTCCGGATGAGACATAGAAAAGTTGCCATTGAAGAAACTGACTTTCCCGAAAATGAAAATTTCTTTGTTGAGCGGAATCGCTTCTTTCATCCAATTCGTATATCGAAACCAAACCAAATCCATCGTTCCTGTCTCATCACGAAATTTTGCGGAAAGTCGCTTTTTCCCTTTTTCGTAAACAACTTCCTGAATATCCGTTATTTTTCCTCGTAACTGAATGTCTGCATCCGGTTCTTTTGTAAGAGCTCCGATTTTGTAAATTTTACTTTTATCAATATATCGGATTGGATAAAACGTCAACAAATCTTCTACAGTCGAAATTCCCAACACGTTTTTTATGAGTTTTGCGCGTTCGGTTCCGATGTTTTTGAGAAATTCTATGGAAGTTTCTAAAGTCAATTAAGGAAAATTTGTTCCGACGAATTTCGGGAAATTTATTGTGACCTGCAATAATTGTTAATTTTTATAAATGTAGTCTAATACAAAATATTGTACTTATATTTGTACAAAATTTAACCCGAATAATTATGTTAATTGCTAGCGTTTCCGATTTTAGAAAAGATATTAAATCTTATTTAGACAAAGTTTCTAAAAATTTCGAAACTTTACTGATAAATAGAGGTAAGGATTCTGGCATTGTAGTAATGTCTCTTGAAGAATATAATTCGCTAATGGCGACTAATCACGAATTGTCTTCCAGAATTAATGAAAAACGTTTGGATTCTGCGATTGAAAAATTGAAAGCTGAAACATCTTTTGAAAAACAATTAATCGAAGAATGATATGAAATATATTTTCGTGGATGAATCTTGGGAAGATTACTTGTATTGGCAGAAAACGGATAAAAAGAAACTAAAAAGAATCAATGAGCTACTGAAAGATATTTCTAGAAATCCATTTGATGGGATTGGAAAACCAGAACCCTTGAAACATAAATATTCAGGTTTTTGGTCTCGAAGGATTGATGATGAGCACCGATTGATTTATAAATATGAAGAAGATAAAATCTTGATTGCAAAGTGTAGGTTTCATTATGAATAGCCAATAAAAACATCCCAGTAAGGATGTTTTTATTGTTTTATCTTGGACTTAAATTTAGTCCGATAATTTTCCCATTCTTTTCGAGTCTTGATATTTTTGTACTCATTGGTTGCAATCATAGTGAAATAAGGCTCAACTTCTTTGGCTTTTAGAGCACCAGAAAGACTCGTAATCGGGTCTGCTTTTTCATCCAGAAAAACCATTGTCGGGATGATGTTGATGTTCATATATTTCGAGAATTGATGAAGCCCATTTTTCCCTTTTTTGCTTTTGTAATCTGGATTTGTGAATTTGTGTCCAGCGAAATTAACAATGTCATTTCCGTCACTTTCAAACTTAACGGCGTAATAATTTTGATTGATTATTTTGGCAATTTCAGGATGATTGTAAGTGCTTTTTTCCATCTCTTTGCACGGTGCACACCAATTTGCGTAGAAATCGATTAGGATTTTCTTCGGTTCTTTTTTTTGAGCTTCCAAAGCTTGAGCAAGTGTCATCCAGTTGACTTGTGCGATTCCGAAGAATCCTACTGTTAAAAGAAATATTAGTATTATTTTTTTCATTTGTGTGTGGTTTTTATAATTCTTTTAGTCAGCTTCACATAATCTTAGACGTTTCAATTATTTTTTTACTTTACTCCCTGCATCAGTTTTTTTACGAATGGCGAAATCAAAATTAAGAGAACTCCGGCAATCAAGGCATATAATCCCAATTGTTTATATCCATCGGTGTAAGTGATAAGAGCGTCATAATTAGTTGCGCCAGATTTTACTTTTGCCAATCCTGCACCTATTTGTCCTGCAACATATTGTCCGTAAGCAGAAGCTAAAAACCACATTCCCATCATCATTCCTTGCAGTTTTTCTGTGGATAATTTTGTCATTATCGATAGTCCAATTGGTGACAAACATAATTCCCCGAAAGTGATAACTAACAATGCGATTGTGAAAACATTAAGAGAAGTAATTCCTTGAAGATTGGCGAAAAATTTAGTCCCGAAAAGAACATAATAACCTAATCCTAAGAATATAAAACCTAATCCGAATTTGATGATTGTATTGGGTTCCAGTTTATTTTTGCTTAACCAAATCCAAAGTAATCCAACCAAAGGTGCTAAGAATATAATAAAGAAAGCTCCTCCGGAATTATTAACGCCATTTGGGTCTAATCCAAAAAGGTCTTTGTTGAGGTTATTCGCAGCGAAAATACTTAATGAACCACCGCTTTGTTCGTAAATTCCCCAGAATAGAATTGAGAAAATAATGAAAATCAAGGCTGCCCAAAGTTTTTTACGTTCTTGTGAAGTCACTTTTGTCATCTCGTAAAAAAGATAGAGTAGTGTCAATGGTCCGACTGTCCACATAAAATAATCGGTGTATTGCGGAACAGAAACCATTATCATAATTAGCGGAATGAAGACTAATGATAGAATGTAAACACCATATTCTTTCCATTTATCAAGAGGCGAAAAAGTTCCATCGGAATTCAGTTTTTGAGGTTGAAGACCAATTGGTCCTAATTGTCTTTGAGTAAAAATAAAATTAATCAAACTCACAACCATTACAATGGCTGCTAATCCGAAAGCGACATTCCATCTTTTATGTTCTGGAATTAAATGAGACAACATTTCGCCTTTTCCAATTGCTATACAAAGATAACCACCCAAAAGTGCTCCTAGATTGATTCCTGCATAAAACAAAGAAAACCCTGCGTCTGTTCTTGTATCGTTTGCTTTATATAGCTTTCCAACCATTGTAGAGATATTCGGTTTGAAAAATCCTGTTCCTACAACGGTGAAAGAAATCCCTAAAAAGAAATAATCGTGCGGATTGGAGGCAAGAATAAGACTTCCGATAATCATCAAAATTCCACCCCAAAAAAGAGATTTTCTGAATCCTAAAATCTTATCAGCAAACAAACCACCTACAAAAGTAAATGCATAAACAAATGCCTGTGTTGCGCCGTATTGAAGATTGGCTTGTTCATCACCAAATTTTAATTGAGAAATCATAAAGAATACCAGCATTCCTCGCATCCCATAGAAACAGAAGCGTTCCCACATTTCTGAGAAAAATAAAGACCAAATTTGTTTAGGATATTTTCCTTTGAAACTCTGAATTTCTTCAAGTGTAAGATTCATCGAATATAATTTTGTTTTGATATTAAAATACAAACAAATTTAAATAAAAAAACCACCGCAAAGGTGGTTTGAATTTATAAATAAATGTGAAAGTTTTTTAGTTCACACCGTGCATCATTTTCTTTAATCTTGGAGATAAAATTGCTAAAATCACAGAAGCTATTCCGCACAGAACTACAAAAACCATAAAAAACTCGAACAAGTTGTGGATTTCTATCCCTGCGAAAGATGTGTTTGCTACTGGAATTTGTTCTTTTTCAAACAATGCTACTTGCTCGGCGCTCAACGTTACTTTTTTGTCCAAAACATCTTGAAGGTTTACTCCTAGTTTTTCAGCTTTTGCAAATTTGTCACCTGTTGCCGGGATGATGGCTCCTAAAGAACCTGCCAGCGCATAACCTGCAGCATTGGAAATGAAGAAAACACCATATAATAAAGATGCAAATCTCTTTGGGGCTAATTTTCCTACAAGTGATAATCCTATCGGAGACAAACAAAGCTCTCCCATTGTTTGGATTAAATATAGTAGAATTAGCCATTTTATTGCCAATAAACCAGAGTTTCCTAAATCTTTAACGTTATAAGCGATAATCAAATAAGATAAAGCAATCAATGCTAAACCAATGGCTTGTTTCAAAGGAGAAACGGGTTCTTTGCCCTGAGCTCTTAATTTATCCCAAAGCAAACTGAATGGTAGTGCCAATAAGACCACGAACAACCCATTGAAAATCTGCACCATTGATGGTGGCATATCCCACCCAAAAATACTTCTGTCGGTTTGATTATCCGCAATGAAAGTCAAAGATGAACCAGCTTGTTCAAATGCTGCCCAGAAGAAAATGATAAAGAATGAAACGATATAAATCACCCAGATTCTTTGTCTTTCAACCTTATTTTCAGCAGAACTCATAATCAAAAATGCCAATGAAATCCCCGCTGCATAGATGAATGGGTAAATCAAACCTTTAATCAATTGTCCCATCCCCACAGAGCTGAATCCAATCTCGTTAACCAAAATATATCTGAAAACAAAGAAAAGAGCGACAAATAACAAGCCTGCTATTCCCATATTTTGGCCTGAAAATTTAGCAGTTTGACTTTCCCCTTCTTCAAAATCGTCTTTTGTGTTATTTTTTGGTAATCCACCAATTGGCCTGCCTTCCGGTGTTACAACATATTTGTTTTTAAAGAAAAAGAAAGTAACCGTTCCAATCATCATTGCGATAGAAGCTGCTAAGAATCCCCATTTGAAAGCGAAAATATCTCGCACGCCATCCGCATCTTTCACATCTCCAACGTATGGACAAATGAACTGACCTAAGAATGCTCCTATATTAATTCCCATATAGAAAATAGTAAAAGCAGAGTCCAATTTAGATTTTTCTTGCTTTGGATAAAGGCTTCCCACCATCGAAGAAATATTAGGTTTGAAAAAACCATTACCAAAAATAATGATGAAAAGTGCCAGCCACATCAAACCTTTCGCACTTCCTAAATCTGAAGAAAAGGTAGAAGCACTGAAAAATAAAAGCAATTGTCCAAGTGCCATCAACGAACCTCCTGCCAAGATTGCATTTCTGTTTCCAATATATTTATCAGCAATAAAACCTCCTAAAAGTGGTGTCAAATAACACAATGCCAAAAAGCCACCATATATAATCGCTGCATCTGCTTCTTTAATTAAGAGAGAATTTACCATAAAGAGCGTCAACAATGCTCTCATTCCATAAAAATTGAAACGCTCCCACATTTCTGTCCCGAAAAGTACCCACAAACCTTTAGGATGTTTTGAATTAGTCGTAACTGTATCCATATAAAATAATTGTTAAATTTTCTTAAAGGTAACAAATATAGTTTTTTTTCATAAACGGGGAAGTTAAATTGCGCAGCTTTAATACAATTCTAATAAATTATTTTTACAAGATGGAAATCAGAAAATCAACTCCGGAAGATATTAATGAGATTATGAACTGTATCGATATCGCAAGACAATTGATGCGTGAGAATGGAAACCTAGTGCAATGGACGAATGGTTATCCTTCACGGGAATTAATTTTGGAAAGTATCAAAAATGGTTTTAATTTTCTGATTATTAATGACAATGAAGTTGTGGCATCATTTGATTTTATCATTGGCAACGACCCAAATTATTCAGTGATTGAAAACGGAGCTTGGATTAATGAAGAAAAATATGGCGTTATCCATCGTCTCGCTTCTAATGGTAAAGCAAAAGGAATCGCACAATTCTGTTTCGAATGGTGTTTTTCCCAATTCCCGAATATCAGAATCGATACCCACGAAACCAATATCGCAATGCAAAAAGTTCTTGGAAAACTTGGTTACCAAAAATGCGGAATCATATACGTTGCGGACGGAACTCCGAGATTAGCATTTCAAAAAACAAAAGATGATTAATTCTAAATCAATCATCTTTTATCTCTTATCATTTATAATATCAATGTCCGCTTTCTTTCATTATTTTATTTAATCTCTTCAACATCATCAACCCCAACAAGGTTGCGAAAATCAACAGTCCAAAATTGACCAAGAAGTAATTGGCCTTGTTTTCATAATTGTACCAAGTGCTGGCAAGGATTCCGGACAATTTGTTTCCCACGGAATTCGCTAAGAAAAATCCACCCATCATCAAGGCTGTCAATCTCGCTGGAGATAATTTGGAAACGAATGATAATCCCATCGGCGAGAGACAAAGTTCTCCGATTGTTACGACTCCATATCCAGCAATCAACCAAAGTGCAGAAACTTTTTCGGCTCCATTGTTTCCGGCGTAAACGGCGCCTACCATTACCAAACAAGACAAACTGGTGATGAATAATCCCAAAACGATTTTACTTGGCGTCAAAGGTTCTTTTCCTCGTTTTCTGAGCATCGCCCAAACACCAACAATGACTGGAGTCAATGCAATTACCCAAAATGGATTTATCGATTGGAATAATTCTGTGTTATAAAGGAAAACTGGCTTGTCAGTTTTAGCTTCCAGTTCAGCCCTTCTTTCTGCCGAAATATTTCTGAAATAAATATCTTTCCCGGTTTCTTTCAAAGTCTTCCCATCGTCACCTTTCTGAGAACGATATTGATTGTCATAAATTGGGGTTTCTTTATCAGCATAGCTTTTTTCTTCAACCAAATAAAGTGAAGCCAAAGGTTTTTCTACAGATTCGGAAACGCTTCGGTCGGTGTAATAATTTGCCCATCTTGTCAATGCAGTTCCATTTTGTTTGAAAACCGCCCAGAAAAACATGCTGATAAGAAATATCGAAAGCAAAGCACCAATCGCAGGTTTCTCCAACGGATTTGATTTGAAATAAAGGGAAACGTAAAAATAAATCACAGGAACGCAAGCAAAAATAAATGCATCCGTATTTGTGCTACCAAAAATATTAGTTCCAAAAATCATCGTCGGAACAAACCAACCGACAACGCCTGCAACAATCGCTGGAACAAAAACCTTCATCAGAATTTCGGATAGTTTTGTGTCGCCTTCTTGGCTTGGTTTCATAACCGCCGCGTGTCTGTAATGTTTCATTCCTATTGTGAAAATTACTAATCCAAGCAACATCCCAACTCCGGCCGTAATAAACGCTTCGCCCCAACCGAATTTATTACGCATAAACGCCGCAATAATGTTACAGATAAAAGCTCCAATATTAATTCCCATATAGAAAATGTTGTAGCCGGAATCTTTATTTGCTTTATAAGGTTCTTCGGAATAGAGATTTCCCAAAAGTGTAGAAATCGTCGGTTTAAAGAATCCATTTCCAATGATAATTAAAGCCAATGAACCATAAAACAAAGGCAAATCCTTGAAAACACCTACACCAATGTAGCCAATCGCCATCAGAATGCCACCAAGATAAATTGATTTGATATAGCCTAAAACTCTATCAGCCAAAAATCCACCAAGAAACGGTGTTAGATAAGTCAGCGCAATAAAAGTCCCAAAAATATCATCGGCATCTTTATCAGGAATTCCCAATCCGCCATTCAAGCCTTGAGGTTCTATCAAATAGAGAACAAAAATTCCGAGAATCAAATAGTAACCAAAACGTTCCCACATCTCGGTAAAAAACAAAAAAGGTAACCCTTTTGGATGTTTAGTCTTCATAGCTTAATTTTTCACAACGTTCCCAAAAATAAGATTTTAAAATGGATTAGAAAATTTTTCTAACTTTGATAAGCTTAAATATTCAGAAAATGGAAATCACGATAAAAGATTTGGAAAACGATTTGAAGTCTTTGCCAAAAGAACTTCTTCAACAGGTGAGTGATTATGTTGCTTTTTTGAAACAAAAGTATAACGGACAAGTCAATGAGGATTGGGCAACTTATTTATCCACAAGCCAAAAAGAATCTATTGAAAAAGGTGCTTCTGATATTGAAGAGGGAAGGGTTATTTCCCACGATGAAGCGAAACAAAAGATAAAGGAATACCTTAATTCAAAAACTGTCTAAGTGGAAATTATTTGGTCAGATGAGTCTCTCCAAAACTATTTTGTAGTTTTAGACTATTTGTTAGAGAATTGGACGATTAGAGAAGTTGAAAAGTTCGAAAATAGTTTTGATGCTCTTATAGAACGATTTAAATCTAATAAAGAAATTTGCCCAAAATCTAAGTTCCTAAATTATAGAAAATGTCTTATTGACGAACATAATTCCTTAATTTACCAAGAAGTAAATCACACTATTTTTCTAATTACAATTATTGACAATAGAAGCTTACACAATTATTAAAAAAACCGCAAAAGAAATATTTTCCGCGGTTTTTATATTCAAACTTTAGTCTTCCGACTTTTAGCAATTTCTACAAATTCTCCAAAATGAAATTCGTCATTTTCTCATAAAGCTGAGGTCTGGTTTGTCCACCATAGATTCCGTGGTTTTTGTCCGGATAAGCCATAAAATCAAATTGCTTTTTATTCTGAATCAGAGCCTCGGAAAACTCCATTGAGTTCTGGAAATGCACGTTGTCATCCGCTGTTCCGTGGATCAAAAGGAATTTTCCTTTCAATAAATTAGCAAAAGTTGTCGGTGAGTTTTGGTCGTAACCTTCCGGATTTTCCTGTGGCGTTTGTAGGAATCTTTCGGTATAGATGCTGTCATAATATCTCCAATTGGTAACGGGTGCGACAGCAATTCCCATTTTAAAAACATCAGCACCTTTTGTCATGGCCAAAGAAGTCATATAGCCACCAAAACTCCAACCGAAAATCCCGATTCTAGATTTGTCTATATAGGACTGATTTCCAAACCATTTGGCAGCAGTAATTTGATCTTCAATTTCATATTTGCCTAATTGTTTGTAAGTTGCTTTTTTGAATTTTGCACCTTTATAGCCTGTTCCGCGTCCATCTACACAGGCTACAACGTAACCTTTTTGAGCCAGCATTTCGAACCAGATTCCGTTTCCGCCGTCCCAAGAATTAGAAACCTGTTGAGAACCAGGACCAGAATATTGGAACATAAATAATGGATATTTTTTGTTCGGATCAAAGTTTTTAGGTTTGATAATCCAAGCGTTCAATTGGTCGCCAACAGAATTTGGAATGGTAATGAATTCCTTCGTTACAAAGTTATCTTTCTGAAGTTTAGAAAGCAATTCATTATTGTTTTGAAGTTCCTTAATTTCTTTTCCATTCGCATCTTTTAGTACAAATTTGTAAGGAGAAGCAGCAGTAGAATTGGTGTTAATAAAATAGTTGAAAGACTTGCTAAAACTTGCCGAGTTATTTCCTTCTGGATAAGAAATCAAAGTTGTTTTTCCGGAATTGATATTCAGTTTAGAAACGACTTTATTCAAGCTTCCTTTTTCAGTGGTTTGGATGTAAGCTTCTTTGGTTTTCGGGTTGTAACCATAATAATCTGTGATTTCCCAATTGCCTTTTGCAACTTGTTTTTTCAGTTTTCCAGATTTGTCGTACCAATACAATTGTCTGTAACCGTCACGCTCCGAAGCCCAAAGGAAAGAGTTGTCATCCAAGAATTCCAAAGTCAAATTGTCGGTTTCTATCCAAGCGTTATCTGTTTCCGAAAATAATTTGGTTAAGTTCCCGGATTTTGTATCCACTTTTATCAAATCCACTTTGCTATGATGTCTGTTGCTGGTTGCAATGACAATTTCATTAGCATCGTTCGTTTGCCAAAGTTGTGGAATGTAATGGTTCTCAAAACTTCCAAGATTCAGAGCTGTTGTTTTCGCTGAATTTAATTGATAAAGATTAGCAGTAACTGTTGAATTAGTTTCTCCGGCTTTTGGATATTTGTATCGCATCTCCGTTGGATAAAGCGATTTCCCGTAGATTGGAATATAAATTTCTGGAACTTTTGACTCATCGAATCTTACAAAAACAATCGCATCGCCTGCTTTGTTCCATTGGTAATAATCTGCGTGTGAAAATTCTTCCTCATAAACCCAGTCTCCAAGTCCATTAATTATAGAATTTTTCTTTCCGTCAGTTGTAATCTGCGTGATTTTTCCGGAAGTCAAATCCTGATAGAACAAATTATTATCAACGATAAAAGCCACTTTGCTTCCGTCCGGAGAAAACTTCGGTTCCTGAATCCAGTTTCCATTATTAAGTGGCATTACTGTATTTGATTTCAAATCCTTAACATCAAATTTTCCCAAGAATGAATGTCTGTAAATCGGTTCACTTTCTTTCTGAAGAAGAATTTTGGATTCGTCTGGAGAGAAAATGTAAGATTCGAAACTTCCATTTACGATATTTCCAACTTTCTGGAATGTTTTATAGCTATATTTTGCGATTCCGTCTTTTTCTATAGTGGCGTAGTTTTCACCATCGTTAAGGGAAGCAATTCCAGCAATTCCTTTTCCACGGTAATATCCAGAGTAGATTTTGTCTAATGTAATTTCTTGTGCATTAATACTTTGTGAGAAAACTGCTGTCATCATAACAACAGAAACAAGGATTTTTTTGTTCATTATCTTTTTATTTTTATTTAAGGAATTCACGAACCTTGCGG
This sequence comes from Epilithonimonas hispanica, assembly GCF_003385395.1. GTDB lineage: Bacteria > Bacteroidota > Bacteroidia > Flavobacteriales > Weeksellaceae > Epilithonimonas > Epilithonimonas hispanica. Next base: position 89,690 of record NZ_QNUG01000006.1, read on the forward strand.
TTTCATTTTTCAAATTTTAATGACGTAAATATAATAAAGATAAATTGTTTCAAATATAATCTTTGGGAATATCGAATTGCCAATGCGTGAGGGATAGTAGAGGAAATCCTTTTCTGTTTACAAAACAGAAAAGATTGTAACGGATAGCCCGACCCAAGCTTTGGACTTAGCCTTGGAAAGGGACACGCCCAAAAACTGACAACCATCAACTGGAAACTATCAACTAATATTTGTATCTTTGCACCATTATTTTTCTCACTTAAAACGTTTATAGCATGCAACTGTATAACACCTTAAGCGCAGAAGAAAGAGCTCAACTTATTGATGAAGCTGGTAAGGAACGCCTTACATTGTCTTTCTATGCGTACGCCAAAATTGAAGATCCCAAAAAATTTCGTGACGACTTATTTATAGCCTGGAACGCTCTTGACGCGTTGGGTCGTATTTATGTAGCGCACGAAGGAATTAATGCTCAGATGAGTGTTCCTGCGGAGAATTTTGATGCTTTTCGTGATACGCTGGAAGTTTATGATTTTATGAAAGGCATTCGCTTGAATGTGGCTGTTGAGCAGGATAATCACTCTTTTTTGAAATTAACAATCAAGGTAAGAAACAAAATTGTTGCTGATGGTTTGAATGACGAAACTTTTGATGTGACCAATAAAGGAATTCACTTAAAAGCTCAGGAATTCAATAATATGTTGGAAGACCCAAATACAATTGTAGTAGACTTCAGAAATCATTATGAAAGTGAAGTGGGGCATTTTGAAGGCGCCATTACACCGGATGTGGAGAATTTCCGTGAAAGTTTACCTATTATTAATGAGCAATTACAAGATTTCAAAGAAGATAAAAATCTGTTGATGTATTGTACAGGAGGAATTCGTTGTGAAAAGGCGAGTGCTTATTTCAAACATCAAGGTTTTAAAAATGTTTACCAGTTAGAAGGCGGAATTATTGAATATACACGTCAAATAAAAGAGGAAAACATTGAAAGTAAGTTTATTGGAAAAAATTTCGTTTTTGACCACCGTTTAGGAGAAAGAATTACGGATGATATTATTTCTCAGTGTCATCAATGCGGAAAGCCTTGTGATAATCATACAAACTGTGCGAATGATGCTTGTCATTTGTTGTTCATCCAATGTGATGAATGTAAAGCTAAGATGGAAAACTGTTGCTCAACAGAATGCCTGGAAACCATCCATTTGCCTTGGGAAGAACAGGTTGCAAGAAGAAAAGGATTGCAGGTTGGTAACAAAATTTTCCGAAAAGGCAAATCTGATGCGTTGAAGTTTAAACAATCCGGGGATTTGTCAACATTTACGTTGGCTAAAGCAACAGAGGCAAAAACAAAGGATGTCCGCCAAAAAATAAAAGTTAAAAAAACGTTGATTGGTAAAGCAGAACATTATTTTACCAAATCTAAAATTGCTCAGTTTTTAATTGAAAATAATGAGCTTGTTGTAGGTGATAAAGTCTTGATTTCTGGGCCAACAACTGGTGAGCAAGAAGTTACAATTACAGAACTTTTTGCAAATGGCGCTTCAACTGAAATAGCTAAAGTGGGTAATCAAGTTACTTTTGAGCTTCCTTTCAGAGTTCGTTTGTCCGATAAGTTGTATAAAATCTTATAAGATTTAAGATGACAAACAGTGGTAGAATAGAGTTGATGGCGCCAGCAGGCGATTTTACATCAATGCAAGCGGCTTTGGATAATGGTGCAGATTCCATTTATTTTGGTGTAGAACAACTGAATATGCGTGCTAGAGCATCAATGAACTTCACCATTGATGATTTACAAGAAATAAATAAACGTTGCTCAGAAAAAGGAGTGAGAACCTATCTTACACTCAATACAATTATATACGATCACGATTTATCTATTATAAAAACACTTCTTGATAAAGCAAAAGAGGCTAATATTACAGCAGTCATTGCGATGGATCAAGCGGTAATTTCTTACGCGAGACAAATCGGGATGGAGGTTCATATTTCTACACAAATCAATATCACAAATATTGAAACAGTAAAATTCTATGCACTTTTTGCCGACACAATGGTTATGAGTCGCGAATTGAGTATTACCCAAATCAAAAAAATATGTGACCAGATTATAAAAGATGATATAAGAGGGCCATCTGGGAATTTGGTTGAGATTGAGATTTTTGGTCATGGAGCTCTTTGTATGGCTGTTTCGGGTAAATGTTATTTGAGTTTGCACTCAGCCAACTCTTCTGCTAATAGAGGAGCTTGCAAACAAAATTGTAGAAAAAAATATACGGTCATCGATCAGAAAACAGGTTTTGAAATAGAACTTGATAATGAGTATATGATGTCACCAAAAGATCTTTGTACGATCAGTTTTCTTGATCAGATCATAGATTCGGGTGTGAAAGTTCTAAAAATCGAAGGACGCGGACGTGCTCCTGAATATGTTGCGACAGTTGTAAAAGCTTATAGAGATGCAATTGATGCTATTTCAGAAAAGACTTTTTCTCAGGAAAAAGTTACAGAATGGATGTCTAGGCTGGAAACAGTTTATAATAGAGGTTTTTGGAGCGGATATTATCTTGGTCAGGAATTAGGTGAATGGTCTGACAATTCCGGCTCTAGTGCTATTCAAAAGAAAGTTTACGTTGGGAAAGGTCGTCATTTTTATCCAAAATCTAATATTGCAGAATTTCTTATAGAAGCTTATGATTTGACTGTGGGAGATAAAGTTTTGATTCAAGGTCCTACAACAGGTTCACAAGAAATGATTATTGAAGCCATGCAAGTTGACGAAAAGCCAGAAGCTAACAAAGCTTCTAAATCTGATGTAATTACAATCAAGACAGATTTCCGTGTTCGTCCTTCTGATAGATTGTATAAAATAGTTCAAGCTTAATAAAGAATTTTTTCTATTATATTTTGATTCCTAAAGATGGTAATTGTAACACTTCAGCGAGATAAATGTATCGGTTGCAACTATTGTGAAGAGTTCGCGCCAGAGTTTTTTAGGATGTCTAAAAAAGATGGTAAATCAGTATTGTTGAGATCGATTGATAAAAAAGGCTTTTACACGATTAAAACGCCACAACATGAGTCTTTTGAACCATGCGATAGAGCATCTAAAGCTTGTCCTGTGAATATCATTTCAGTTAAAGAAATTTAGGATGAATTTTAGTCTTACAAAAAAGGAACTTCGAACGATTTATAAAGAGAAAAGAATGGCTTTATCACAAGATGAGGTCCATTTTTTATCTGAAAAAATCTATGAACGATTTGTTTTACAATTTAATGTTATTGAAAATCAAAAAGTTAACATTTTTTTACCGATTCAAAAATTCAATGAAGTAAATACTCAGATTTTTATTGATTATTTTTTTAATAATAAAATTCGGGTTTTTGTTCCGAAAATTCAAAATGAAAAATTGATTTCTGTAGAGGTTTTTCCAGATTCAGAATATGAAATTAATAGTTGGGGAATCAAAGAGCCGATTTCTGATGTCGATTCAAATGTCGATTTAGATTATGTTTTGACGCCTTTGTTATATTGTGATAGATCTGGAAATAGAATTGGATATGGAAAAGGGTTCTATGATTCTTTTTTTTCTGGGAATTATAAAATTAATAATAAAATCGGATTAAATTTCTTCTCTCCAAAAGAAGATGTCTCCGATGTTTTTGAACTAGATTTGCCTTTAGATGGTTTAATTACCCCCTATGAATATTGTGGTTTTAATTTAAATCATTGAAAATCAATATTGTTAATTTGTAAAAATGTTTACAATGAGATTACAAAGTATTTATTGGTGATTTTTATCAGACCGTTCTACCTTTGTCTTGTAATTATAACACGATAATTCACAAACAACAATATTAATAATTTAAATTTTTAGAAAATGAAAAAGTCATTATTTGTAGCTGCTATTGCTGCTATCGCTCTTGTAGCTTGTAAGAAAACTGATAACGTAGAAGCTGCTGCTGTTGATTCTGTTGACGCTAATGCTGATTCTGCTGTTGCAGCAATCGATTCTACTGCAACTGCTACAGTTGATTCTGTAAAAGCTACAGCTGATTCTGCTAAAGCAGAAGTAAAAGCTGACGAGAAAGCTGCTAAAGAAGAAATCAAAAAATAATTAAATCCCAGATTTAATTAAAACAAAACCCGCTATAGAGCGGGTTTTGTTGTTTTTATAGTATCAGAATCTTTCTTGTAGAAATTTGAGAAATAGAATTTGAATTCTTTTTGGAATTTTACAGGAGAAGCTTTCAACATATATTGCGCTTTTCTATTAACAGTCGTGATATACGTTCTTTTATTGTCATAATATTCGACATCAAAATTGGCAAAATCCAATGTGTCTTTGTCTATAACAGATTTTGAAGTTGTTAGATTATTCACTTTGGCAAACCTCACTTTCAAACTATCCATTTCTTTTAACAAAGGCTTCAGATTATTAGAATCTTTTGTCAGAAAATGGGCTTGCATTTGCGTGTAAATTACTGAATCTATTTCTGTGTCTTTGTTTCCCGAAGTGTAAAGCGTGGATAAATCAAGCAAATCCTGAACTTTTTGAGATGTAATTACATTGGTTGCCTGCAAACTATCCAGTTTTGTTTTGGAATAACTTACATTGTTGTTAGCATTTCTAATTGTTTCCAAAGAGTTCTCTTCGCCTTCATACTTTTTGTTGCAGGAAATAAATCCTAAGATGATCATTGATAGAGATAAAACCCACCAATAAAATTTATTTTGATTTTTCATCGTCTGTGATTTTGAATCTAATCATTACTATTTTTCCATTTTTCATTTGAGAATCAATCACTTCCAGCTTTTCCAAAGAAGTTGTCGGAAGCGTAACCAGCGAGATGTATTTCTGTTTATCTAAGGTCTCAATGCCATAGATATCACTATCAACCACTTGGTAAATAAGTGCGTTGTCGCTGATGAGTCGATTTAGTTCACTCGTTTTTTTCTTAAAATCTATGATTGATTTTGAATAATAATATAACTGAATAGCATAATCGTTCGGTTTCAATTCTATGTTTTCTGATTCAGGAGCATTCGTGAGATCTCTAGTAACAACATCTGTCCTGTAGAAAGGAGAAGAAATTACCATTTTTAAACTTTTACTTTTTGTCTCGTAAACAAAAGGCGAATTTGGTTTTACCTTGAAAAGAATAGGAGACTCATTTTCTCTAATGATTTTCACATCCAGCTCTCCTTTTATAGATGAGTTTCTATCTGCATCAGTAAAAGCATAAGTGTATTTTTTATAGAAGAGATTGTCATAAAAAATCAATACAAGAACTACAGCAAATAAAAATGCCGAAATTCCTAACCAAAGATATCCTCTGAGAAAACTCTGCTTTTCACTTTTAAAATTAATATTTTGATTGATTTCATCAAAAGCTTGATTGTCTATAGAAACAAGAGGTTTTGTAATTTTTTCTGAAAGATTGCTTTCTTCAATTTTTATAATTTCAGAAACTTGTGATTCGGTTTCAATAGTAGTTTTAGGTTCAATTACAGCTCTTTGTTCAGTTGTAATTATAGGGTTTTTCTTTTTAAAGTCAGACCAAGAACTGTATCCAGAATAGACAGCTAGAATATTAAGCATATCGATTCGCGGGATTTTTTCCTGAGAATTATTTTTGAAGTAAGTATAAAAAGTTTTCTCACTTATATTTCCTTTAGCCTTTTGTCTCAAATCTTCTTGGAAATAAATAATATCTATTCCTTTCCATTTGGAAATATCATCATATGCTGGGGAATGCGTTTCAAGATATTTGTCCTGAACAGCCTTTTTTAAGGATTGAAAATGTAAAAATTCGGTATCGCTCAAAATTCTGTTTTATTCTTAATTCGTTGATTTACAGTATTTGTTATTTGTAAATCGTGTTTTACAAATATATTACAATTAATTTTCAAAACAAAAATTTTTTCTCGTTATAATTTTGTGCCGTTCAAATAAGGACAATCTATTAACTAACAATTTAAATTTTTTTATTATTATGAAAAAGTCATTATTCGTAGCTGCTATCGCTGCTGTTGCTCTTGTAGCTTGTAAAAAAACTGAAACTGTAGATACTGCTGCTGCTGATTCTACTGCTACTGATTCAGCTGTTGCTGTAGTTGATTCAGCTGCTACTGCTGGTGTTGATTCTGTTAAAGCTGCTGCTGATTCAGCTGTTGCTAAAGTAGACTCTGCTGCTGCTAAAAAATAATCTTAACCCAGTTAAGAATTTGAAACCGTTTCTTTCGAGAAGCGGTTTTTTTTATTTCTCTAATTTCTGTCTTAGGATTTCATAACAAATAATCGCTGCGGCATTGCTTAGATTTAGAGAGTCTATTGTTCCTGACATTGGAATTAAAACATTTTCTCCTTTTCCTTTCCAAAAATCACTTAAGCCAGAATGTTCAGTTCCAAATAAAATAGCAGACTTGGTTTTCAAATTCTTCTCTTGAATATTTCTCGCATCATCACTCATAAAAGTGGTGAAGATATTATAATCATTGATTTTAAGGAATTCTAAAGTTTCCTCGTTGGAAGCTTGAAAGATATTCATTCCGAATAAGCAACCTACGCTTGAACGAATCACATTTGGATTATAGAAATCTGTTCTTGGGTCTGTCATAATCAAAGCGTTGATTCCGAAAGCTTCACAACTTCTTAAGATTGCACCAAGATTTCCCGGTTTTTCTACACTTTCTAAAATGATGATTGCAGAATCTTGTTTTGGTTTGAACTCGTCAAGATTTCTTTGTTCTAATTTGTAAATCCCGATAATCCCTTCCGTTGTTCCACGATAAGCGATTTTTTCATAAAGTTTTTCGGAAACAAAATGAATTTTAGAATCTGGTAATTTTCCGTTGAAAATGCTTTCGCAGATATAATATTCTTCTGGCTGATTCCCGAAATGTAATGCTCTTTCGTTTTCCTGTTGACCTTCTACGATGAAAACGCCAGCTTTTCTTCTGTCTTGATTTTTGGATAGAAGTCTTGTCAGTCTTTTGATTTTTTCGTTTTGAAGGCTTTCTATGAGCATTTTAAGATTTTTGCAAAGATAATAAATTGTAAAAGTTTAACTTCCATCTTCTGACATCTGTCTTCCAACAAAAAAATATATATCTTTGTTTTATGATTTTACGAGGAGAAAATTTAATCAAGGAATACGGACCGAAAAAGGTGGTGAAAGGCGTGTCATTGGAGGTTCAGCAAGGAGAAATTGTTGGACTTTTGGGACCAAATGGAGCAGGGAAAACGACTTCTTTCTATATGATTGTAGGATTGGTGAAGCCAACTTTGGGCAATGTTTTTCTGGATAAGCAAAATATTACGAAAGATGCGATGTACAAACGTGCGCAGAACGGAATTGGGTATCTTGCACAGGAAGCATCAGTTTTCAGAAAGTTGTCTGTTGAAGATAATATCTTGGGTGTTTTGCAATTGACGAAGCTTTCCAAAAAAGAACAGCAGAAAAAATGTGATGAATTGATTGAAGAATTTCATTTGGAGCACGTTCGTAAAAACAGAGGTGATTTGCTTTCCGGAGGTGAAAGGCGTAGAACCGAAATCGCTCGTTGTTTGGCTACAAGTCCTAATTTTATTCTTTTGGATGAACCTTTTGCAGGAGTTGACCCGATTGCGGTGGAAGATATTCAGAAAATTGTAAGGTCTTTGGTTGAGAAGAATATTGGAATTCTGATTACCGACCACAACGTTCAGCAGACTTTGGCAATTACAAACAAAACTTACATTATGTTCGAAGGGAAAATCCTGAAAGAAGGTCTTCCTGAAGATTTGGCAAACGACCCAGATGTAAGGAAAGCTTATCTTGGAGAGAATTTTCGGTTTGAGAAGATATAAATGGATGGAATTATATAGATATTAATTATGAAACCAGATAACGTTATTTTTATTGGTGTAATTTTGAGTGTATTAGGAGCTTTAACTGCAGGTATTGGAACTTGGAGAAAAAGTATTTCTTCCCGAGTTGATTCTGATAAGCAAAAATTAGAGATAACTTCTTTAAAGCAACAGAATCAGATACTCAAAGATGATTTGACGGGATATTCAACTGGAGGAGATAGTTATTTGGATATGATGCCAGTAATGTTAGGAAATGATTTTTTCAAATTTATTATAATACAAAAAGGAAAATATCCCCTTTCAAATGTTGAAATGTGGTATATAAATATGAATGGATGGGATAAAATGAGTAGTATGCAAGCTAGTGAATATCAAAATAGGAGCAGACATAGTACATTAAGTAATTTGGGGTATTTTCGACAAAATGGAATTAAGGAAATTGAAAATTTTAAGTTTGATAAAAATTTAGGTGTTTATCTACAATTTCACTTTTTTACTAATAACGGAACTCCAACAATAATTTTTAGAGGTAAGTGGGTAAATAATAAATGGGTGTTTGCTAAAAAAATAATCACAGGACAAAGTAAAGAACCAATTTATGATTTTGACCCAGATTATCCAGCACGTGCTGACAAAGATTCAACAATTAATGATTTTTATTAGGCGGTCGGAATAATCTTATTTTTTTAAAATTTATTTTCAATAATATTTAATCTTCCCAAAACTCTACTGACATACTATTGTCACAACTGCGCCATAAATTTGTATCAAATAAAACAAACTATTATGAACGCAAACGCAAAAGTCTTGGACTCACAACAGCTTTTAATCCATTGGCAAGGCCACAGAAATCTGACAAGAAGAGTGATCGAAGCTTTTCCAGAGAAAGATTTATTCGAGTTTTCAATTGGCGGAATGAGACCTTTCGCAAAATTGGCTTTAGAATTATTGGCTATTGGCGGACCAGCACTTAAAAGTATCGTTGGACAAACGATTGATGCTTTCAACGAAGAAGCTTTCCAACCAACAACCAAAGCAGAAATCCTTGCAAAATGGGATGAAGAAACAGAAACGATTAATGAATATTTTTCTCAAATTTCGGAAGAGCGTTTTCAGGAGATGTTCAATCTTTTTGGACAGTATGAATTTCCGATTTATCAGAATATTCTTTATTTCGTGGACAACGAGATTCATCACAGAGGACAAGGTTATGTTTACCTGAGAGCGTTGGGAATTGAACCTCCGTTTTTCTGGGAGAGAGAAAGATAATTTTATATGCTTGATTTGAATTTAAAGTCTGCTTTTTGGCAGGCTTTATTTTTTGTTCAATTGGCTAGAAATTTTACTGATTAAATCATTCATTGTATCTTTGAGATAATCGGGTTCTATGATTTCTGCAAAGTCTGCAAACGTAATTAGCCAACGCGGAAAACCTTCTTCAATCCATTCGGTTTCAAAAGTCATCAGTACTTTTTTATTAATTTCTTCTTCAGAAATCAGCCCGTAATATTTTTTCGAATTGACGAGAAAAGGCAAGATTTTTTTCTCAACCAAAAGCTTAACACCAACTTTCTGATTTTTAGATTTTTTTCGATAATCGCCAACGTTTCCATATTCTTGATGAAACGGATTTTCAGTTTTCTCAATTTTTAAAATTCTGTCCACACGAAATTGTCGGAAATCCTTTCGCATCGTACAAAATGCCATCACATACCAATAATTGACTTCGTAGAAAATCCCAACAGCTTCGATGATTCTTTCACTAGCCTCATCTTTAACATTTTGGTAATGAAATTTCAATTGTTTTTTATCAGCAATACTTTCCAAAATTGTTGGAATGATATTTTTGATATTATCAGATTTCTCAGGTCGATAAGAATAGATGTCAATTTGATTTTCAATATTCTGAACCAGATTCTTCTCCGAATTTCTAATGACCGCTTTTACTTTTTCCATTGCAGAATTGTAATGAGAATCGAGACTTTCGTGAGAAAATTTCTGCATCAATTTTTCGGCAGTAATGAAGCTCAAAACTTCTTCTTTTGTGAACATCACAGGCGGAAGTTTGTAACCGTCAACCAAAGAATAACCTGAACCAGCTTCTCCAAAAATTGGAATCCCTGCATTTTCAAGAGTCTTGATATCTCTGTAAATCGTTCTGATGCTTACATCAAATTTCTCCGCCAAATCCAGAGCACGGACAATTGATTTAGTTTGCAGTTGTGTCAGAATCGATGTGACTCGGTCTATTTTTTTAATGTAATGGTCTTCGTTCATTTTTGGGTTTTCAATGACTCATTAATAGAAACTGATTTTAGTAATTTTTTGAAGTTAATTTTCTCGCAGATTAATTAGATTTTGCAGATTTAACAAAATAATCTGCTCAATTTGCTCAATCTGCGAGACTTTAATCATTCATCTTTGTAAGTTTTCACGAGTCTATCAAGATTCAGACTTCTTGCAGAAGCATCGAAGATTTCTCGGTAAGTTCCTTCTTTTTCATAAAGTTCCTCGTGCGTTCCGTTTTCTACAACTTCGCCTTTTTTCATCACATAAATCATATCCGAATCCAAAATCTGCGACAACGAATGCGAAATAATAATCACAGTTCTGTCTTTTTTAATTGCGTCCAGAGAGTTTTTGATTTGCTCTGTTGCAATCGCATCCAGACTTGCCGTTGGCTCATCCAAGAAAATAATTGGCGGATTTTTTAAGAATAATCTTGCTATGGCAATTCTTTGTTGTTGACCTCCGGAAAGTTGTGTTGCATCGTGATTGTAACCATCCGGTAAATCCAAAATCTGTTCGTGAAGATAAGCTTTTGTCGCCGCTTCTTTGATTTGGTCAAGAGTGGCTTCCAGATTTCCATATCGGATATTATCTTCAATACTTCCTTTGAAAATGTGATTTTTCTGAAGAACCAAACCGAGGTCATCACGCAGATATTCATTGTCGAAATCATTTAGATTGTTACCATCCAAAAGAATTTCTCCAGAATCAGGTTCGTAAAACTTACAAAGCAAATTGATAACTGTTGATTTTCCAGCGCCGCTTAATCCAACCAAAGCCGTCGTTTTTCCATTTTCGATTTTGAGAGAAACATTTTTCAAAGCTTTCATTCCGTTTGGATAAGTGAAATCTACATTTTTGATTTCGAAACTGCCTTGGATTGGAATATTATTAATTGTTCCGTTCGGTTCGGTTTCATCGTCGTCATTCAGAATTTCAAAATAACCTTCGGCATAAATGAAAGCATCATTCATATCATCATAAATCCTGTGAAGCTGACGGATAGGCGCAGAAACATTATTAAACAACATAATATGAAGCATAATCGCACCAATCGTCATCTGCTGGTCAAGTACAAGATAAACCGTCAAAAGGATAATCAAAACGACGCCAAATTGCTCGATAAACGTTTTCAATCCATCGAAAATAAAACTGGTTCGCCTTGTGTACAATTGACTTTCCATCAATTGCATCTGGAGATTGTATTGTTTTCTGCCTTCAAATTTTTCACGAACAAAACTCTTAATCACCATTATCGAATTAATGAGATTCAGAAGCCCGGAAGTTTTTTGTTCTCTTTGATTTCTTAAAGTTCGTCTTACATTTCCTAGTTTTTTCGCTTGTCTTGATGTCACATAAAAGTAAATTGGAATTACAAATGTCGAAACCAAACCAACATAAAGATTCTGCATATACATTACAATCAATGCAATAATCGCAGTTGAAAATAATGGAAGAATATCGATGAAAAAGTTTTGGACGAGTTTTGTCAAGCTTTCAATTCCTCTGTCGATGCGGATTTGAAGTTTTCCTGATTCGTGTCGGTCATCGTTATAATAAGCGATTCTGTAAGTCAGGATTTTGTCAATTGCCGCTTGCGCTAATTCTGAGCTAACATTGATTCTAATTTTTTCGCCATAAAATTTCTGCCCAAACTGAATAAAAATATTAGCCAATTCTTTTCCTAAAAGTATAATCGAAATCAGAATCAAAACGTGAATTCCTTCTGACATTGGATGAGGAAGTTGTGTCAATTTTGTGACTTCATCAACTGTATATTTTAAAACAATCGGGTTGACTTGTGCAAATAAAGCGCCGATAAAAGTCAATGCCAAAGTTCCGAAAACCATCCATTTGTAAGGTTTTATAAAACTTTTCAATTGATTGAAAATGTGGATAAGATTGGTTGTTTTCTGAAAAGGTTTTTTCATAACAGCAAGTTAAGAATTAATTTAAAACCACATAGACACATAGGAAATGCTTAACAGAATTAAGTTTAAATAGCTATTTGAACTTTTAGAAAAAATTCATTTTAAATTCTATTGTGCGTATGTGGTTCAAAAATAAAAAGGTTAATTTTATCCAATAATATTTCAGAATGAAAATATATACAAAAACAGGCGACAAGGGCGAAACCGGACTTTACGGCGGAAGCAGAATCTCTAAAGCCAGCGCAAGAGTAGAATCTTATGGAAACATCGATGAATTGAATGCTTGTATTGGTGTTGCAAAATCTCATATCGAGGATGAGAATGTTATTAATCAGCTCAAAAAAATTCAGTTTGATTTGTTTACCGTCGGTTCTGAAGCTTCGACGCCAATTGATAAATTGTTTTTGGCTAATGGAAAAGCAAGATTGCCCCTCGTGATTTCCGACAAAGAAATTGAAGAGCTGGAAAATTGGATGGACGAAATGGAAGAGAAAGTGGAACCTTTGCAATATTTCATTTTGCCTGGAGGAGGAAAAGCGGCGACTTTTCTTCACGTAGCGAGAACGGTTTGCAGACGTGCAGAAAGAAGTTTGGTTTTCCTTAATCAATCCGAAGAAGTGAGAGCGGAATTAATCAAGTATCTGAACCGTTTGTCTGATTATCTTTTTGTTTTGGCAAGATATATTTCGAAACTTCATAATGAGCCAGAAGAATATTGGAATCCTAATTATAGAAGTTAGAATTAAATTTTTTAAATGAAAAAAGCACTTCTTTTCATCAACGGAGATTCTCCAAAAGCGATTCCTAATTTGTCAGGTTATGATTTGATTGCTTGTACAGACGGCGCTTTTCATTATTTGAAACAATTGAAATTTCCTTTGGATAAGCTGGATTTTATCTCGGGAGATTTCGATTCACATAAAATTGAAGAAGAAATTATTCAGCAAGCTCAGAATTATCAATTTGAAATCATAGAAACTCCTGACCAAAATAAAACCGATTTTCATAAAGCTTTAGAAATCATTATCGAAAAAGGATTTGATAACATCGATGTTTTTGGTGGAAGTGGAGGAGAGCAGGACCATTTTCTCGGGAATCTGAGTGTTGCTTTTGCATTTAAAGATAAAGTGAATCTTCATTTTTTTGATGAATATTCATCATATTACTTTATTCCGAAAAAATTCACAATTTCTGATGTCAAAGGGAAAATGATTTCCCTGATGCCTTTTCCAATTGCCAAAAATATCGAAACAAAAGGATTGAAATGGCCTTTGTATAAGGAAGATTTGATTCTCGGAGAAAGAATCGGAACTCGGAATATTGCTGAAAATAAAGATGTTACAATCAAGTATAAAAAAGGTGATTTGCTGATTTTTGTCGGGAATTAATTCATTAATTTTTATGGAATTATTAACGTGAATATTCAGTTTATTTCATCATTTTTGCATCGTAAAACAATTAAACTTTTTTAGCCAGAAATGAAAATAAAATATTCTGAACTAATTGACCAAACGCTTTATTTTCCGACTGAGGAATTCAGTGTAGAAGAAAATAATCTGAAGTTCCACGACATCAATCTGATGGAAGTTGTGGAAAAATTCGGGACTCCTTTGAAGTTCAATTATTTACCAAAAATATCTCAGAATATAGAAAGGGCAAAATTCTGGTTCAAAGAAGCTTTTGAAAAGAACGATTATCAGAAAAATTACAGATATTGCTACTGCACAAAGTCCAGTCATTTTGCCTTCGTTGTAGAGGAAGCTTTGAAGAATGACATCAGTTTGGAAACGTCTTCGGCTTACGATATGGATATCGTGAAATCGCTTTATGAGAAAGGGAAAGTTGATAAAGATATCGAGGTGATTTGCAACGGTTTCAAGACTGACGATTATCTGGCAAAAATCTCTGACCTTATCAACAAAGGTTTCGAAAATATAACGCCTATTCTAGATAACTACAGAGAGCTAGATAAACTTACGGAAAGCATTGATAAAACTTTCAATATCGGAATAAGAATTGCATCTGAGGAAGAGCCGAAGTTCGAATTTTATACCTCAAGATTAGGAATCGGATACAAAGATATTATTCCTTATTACAGCCAAAAAATTGCTGAACATCCGAATGCTAGGCTGAAAATGCTTCACTTTTTCATCAATACGGGAATCAAAGACACGGCTTATTATTGGAACGAATTGTACAAATGTCTTCGTGTTTATGCAAGATTGAAAAAAATTGCTCCGGAAGTTGATTCCTTGAATATTGGTGGCGGTTTTCCAATCAAGACTTCACTTAATTTCGATTACGATTATCAATATATGGTGAACGAAATCGTGTCTCAGATCAAGAAATTTTGTGAAGAAGAAGGTGTTGAAGAGCCAAATATCTACACAGAATTCGGAAGTTTCACAGTTGGAGAAAGTGGAGGACATTTATATAAAATTATTTCTCAGAAACGTCAGAACGACAGAGAAAAATGGAATATGATTGATTCGTCTTTTATGACTACTTTGCCAGATACTTGGGCGATTTCTCGTCACTTTATTATGTTGCCACTTAATCGTTGGGATGATTCTTACGAGAGGGTTTTTCTTGGCGGATTAACTTGTGATTCAGATGATTACTATAATTCTGAACAACATACGAACGCTATTTATCTTCCTGTTTTCAATGAGACAAAACCGTTATATATTGGCTTTTTCCATACGGGAGCTTATCAAGAAACGATTGGTGGTTATGGTGGTGTTCATCACTGTTTGATGCCTCAGCCAAAGCATATTTTGATTGATAAAGACGAGGACGGAAATATCACTTACGAATTGTTCCGAGAAGAGCAAAGAGCTGAAGATGTCTTGAAACTTTTGGGATATTAAGTTTTAGATAATAGACATTTAGATAAAAGATAATAGACAAAAAAGCGTCCTGAAAATATCAGGACGCTTTTTAATTTATTTGATTTCTGTAATGAATTCTTCTTTTGGAGTTCTGTATTTTTTCAGATTTACCAGCCAGTCATCGCTTGTATCTCTGTAGCCTAAAGGTAAAATCACAACACTTTTTAAACCTTTTTCAGCGAGTCCTAATAATTCGTCTAGAGCTTGATTGTTAAATCCTTCCATTGGAGTTGCGTCCACTTTTTGTTCAGCAGCTGCAGCAATTGCCAATCCAAAAGATATGTAAGCTTGTTTTGCTGCGTGAGTTGCGTGCCATTCGTTGCCAAGTGGTTCGTACATTCCCCAAAGTCTGGTTTTATAATCGTCCATCGCTTCTTTTGGAATTCCTCTTTCAGATGTGGTTTTTTCGAAAACTTCGGAGATGCTGTTATGAGAATAACCGTCCCAAGCTGCCCAAACTAAAAGATGAGAACCTCCAGTAATTTGAACTTGGTCGAAAGCAATCGGCTGGATTTTTTCCAATAATTCTTTGTTAGTGATTACGAATAATCTGTATGGTTGCAAACCTGAGGAAGATGGAGCTAATCTCGCGGCTTCCACAATGTAATCTACTTTATCTTGAGGAACGATTTCCCCGTTCATTTTTTTAGTTGCATAACGCCAATTCAAGTCTTCTAATAAACTCATTTTTTTATAATTTTTTGATTTGAAGAGTCAAAGGTAAATAAGAAAAGTTTATTTTTGTAATCAAGTTACAAAAAGTTACCGTTACGAAAAAGTAACTTATTTGAAAATCAGATTCTTATAAATTTGATTTAATGAAAATTAATATAATCTGAAATAAAAATTCTTTATGAAAATAAAATGCCCAAAATCAAATCTTGCAGCTGTTCAGGATACGATGGATATCCTGAAAGGAAGATGGAAAATCGCAATCATTGCGGCTTTGTGTTACGATAAAATGCGCTTTTCGGATTTACAGAAAGAAATCGAAGGCATTTCTGCGAAAATGCTGAGCAGCGAATTGAAAGATTTAGAAATCAATCAATTGGTAAAAAGAACCGTTCTCAATACTCAACCAATCAGTGTAGAATATGAATTGACAGACTACGGAAGAACGCTGAAAAAAATCATAGAACATCTTGCCGAATGGGGAATTCAGCATCGTAAACAGATTACGGGGAAAGTTTTAGAAAATTGAACAAAAACGTGACTTATCAGAAATGAAAAGCCTCGTTTTTTATTGATGAATTGTGTTTTTAAAATTTCCTGTTAATTTTTAATTAGTCAATCTCTATTGCTTATTTCTTGGTATAGTTATAAATTTTTCCGTCGTTTCCGAATTTTGGATAAGTATAATCTGCATCATAAATCATACTCAATATTCCTGCTCCAAACTCATTATGATGATATTTTTCTCCATTAATAATCATTGAAACCGAATAATCTTCTTTCGTATTATAAGATGTGATAGCGTGACTTCCCGCACTATCACCACCGTGTTCAAAAGAAACCTGATTGTAAAACGGAACAGCCATTATTCCTAATCCAAAATTCATAGGTTTTTTAGGATTTGGCAACATCTTGTCTAGCGTTTCTTTTTTCAAAAACTTTCCATCGAATAAAGCATTAATGAAAAGATTCAAATCATTAGGCGTTGAAACAATGTCGCCTAGACAAAATCTTCAACTTCTACCCATTTTCCGTCTTGGTTCTCGTAAGATTTGAAAACATTAGTTTGATTGTCAAGAACTGAAAAAGTGTTTTTCAGATTAGCTTTGCTGGTGATGTAATGTTCTCCTGCGTAATCTCCTAGACCACTTTTGTGAGTTAAAAGATTTTCGATTGTGATTTTGTCAGCATTTGGAGCATCTGGATAATATTAGGAAAGTTTGTCGCTGAGGTTCAGTTTTCCTTTTTCTACTTGTTGCATCAACATAATTGAATAATTTGCTAATGGAACCAACTTGATATCTGGTATTAGAATCCCATTTTACATTAGGCAATTGATCTTGACCAAAGTTTATTCAGAATCAGAGGGAGTTTTATCGCGCCAAGATCGATTTCTCCTTGCCAAGAACCCGTTAAGTCTTGGGCGTAAAAAGTCTGTGCTAATAAAATCAGCACCAATAAAAATTTGGTTTTCATAGAATTATATTTTGTTTAAAGTATAGTTTGACTAAAGATTGTTAATATTAATGAAACCACTGCAAAGAGTACAATATGTTGCCACTTTTTGATATTTGTAGCCGTTTTGAATCCATTATAGTAGAGTACGAAACTGTAAATCATAAATGGTAAAGTTGCTAATGCAAAAACTGTAACAACGATCAGGTTGATTGTTTCTATTTGATTTGGGTTGCCGGCGCTTTTCGTAATACTTTCAGTTGCATTTTTCAAAAAAGACATTCCGGAAATTGGCATTATCAAGATCATAGGAATGGTACAAATCAAAACAGTATTGATAATATCGATAATTCTTGTTCTGTTATTAAGGAATTTAGCAAGAATAAAAATAACGATGATTGCCAAAATATAACTCAAGGTGTTGATTTTCAAAACATCCCAAATTGTTTGGTTTTCTTCCAAATGAGAAAGGTGAAAAATACTGTCATTCACATTTCCGGCATAATAACAACCAAAGATGTTCAGAATGAAAAATAGTATTCCTGTAATCAGGAGGTTTTTCTCATCATATTTTTCAAACGGATTAAAAATAGTTTTCCAGGTCATAGTTTATTCTTTTACATTAATATTTGGATTAATTTTCAGAAGTTCATTTTTGAATTCTTCGAAGTTTTTTGGAGAGATTACGATGCTATTATTTCTGTAATAGATTTCAACTCTTCCAATAACGCTCGGAGCCGGTGAAGAAAGTTGATTCCAGGTTTTTTCTATTTTGTAGATTTCTTTCACATCAATTTTTGTGGTTCCAAAAATCGAATTTTTGATATAGAAAAACTCTTGGTCTAATTTATATTTGATTGAAAAACAAAGACCTAAAACCAATCCAAAAATTATCATTGAAAATGTCAGAGCTTTCCAATTATGTTTTAAAATTTCTTGATAAGTTGAAAAAATCATTACCACAAAAACGAAAAGCAATAATTCCCAACCGACTCTTACAGGAATGTTTTTCATCGTTTTCAGTTTTGAAGTTTTTTTACTCTTTCGATGAGATCATCCATTTTGTTTCTCATCGTCGGGTAGGAGAGTTCTGCTTGTTTCGCCATTTCTTTGATGCTTCCGCTGGAAAGAAAAAAGTTGAGGACAAACTCCTGCTCTTCTCTATTCAGTTTCAAAAGAGTAGGAAGTTCATAATCACCATTCACTTGAGTTGCGCAAGATGGACAAGTCATTTGGCTAACATTAAGCGTATGGTCACAACTTGGACAGATGATAGGAAGTTTCATTAATTTTAATTTTGTTTTACAAATGTAATAATTATTTTAATAAAATTAAAAATAATTTTAATTTTATTAAAATCAATCTTGATTTATAGTCATAAAAAAAACTCTCAATGAAGAGAGTTTTTCAATTATTGTATTTTTAATTTAAACTTGAATCACTCCAAGATTAAATTTTTCCGTAATTGGAGAATGGTTAGCTGCTTCTATTCCCATACTAATCCATTTTCTGGTATCTAGAGGGTTGATAATTGCGTCTGTCCAAAGTCTTGCTGCGGCGTAAGTTGGCTGGATTTGTTTGTTGTAATCTTTCAGGATTTTATCAAGAATTTCTTTTCTTTCTTCTTCCGAAATTTCCTTTCCTTGTTTTTTAAGCGAAGATTCTTGGATTTGCAATAATACGTTTCCTGCTTGGGATCCGCCCATAACCGCTAATTCTGCCCACGGCCAAGCAACAATTAATCTTGGATCATAGGCTTTCCCGCACATCGCATAATTTCCTGCGCCATAAGAATTTCCTGTAATCACCGTGAATTTTGGAACCACAGAATTAGAAACTGCATTTACCATTTTTGCGCCGTCTTTTATAATTCCGCCGTGTTCGGATTTGGAACCCACCATAAAACCTGTAACATCCTGAAGGAAAACCAACGGGATTTTTCTCTGATTACAGTTAGCAATAAAACGTGTTGCTTTATCTGCAGAATCGGAATAAATCACACCTCCAAATTGCATTTCACCTTTTCCACTTTTGACTAATTTTCTTTGATTGGCAACAATTCCCACGCTCCAACCGTCGATTCTTGCGGTTGCACAAATAATACTTTTCCCATAATCGGGTTTATATTCTTCATATTCTGAATTGTCGACCAGACATTTGATGATTTCAAAAGTGTCATATTGTTCAGATCTTTCAGCTGGCATTATACCGAAAATATTGTCAGGGTTTTCTTTTGGAGGAAAACTTTCGGTTCTGTCAAATCCAGCTTTGTTGTAATCACCAATAGATTTCAGGATAGTTTTAATTCTATCCAAAGCATCTTTGTCGTTTTTAGCTTTATAGTCGGTAACGCCAGAAATTTCGCAATGTGTGGTTGCGCCTCCAAGTGTTTCGTTATCAATATTTTCGCCAATTGCGGCTTTTACAAGATAGCTTCCGGCTAAAAAGATGCTTCCGGTTTTGTCTACAATCATAGCTTCATCGCTCATAATTGGGAGATATGCGCCACCAGCGACACAACTTCCCATTATCGCAGAAATCTGAATAATCCCAGACGAACTCATTTTGGCGTTGTTTCGGAAAATTCTTCCAAACATCTCTTTATCTGGGAAAATCTCATCCTGCATTGGTAAGAAAACTCCGGCAGAATCAACTAAGTAAATAATTGGTAAACGGTTTTCCATGGCAATTTCCTGTGCTCTTAGATTTTTCTTCCCAGTAATTGGAAACCAAGCACCAGCTTTTACAGTGGCATCGTTTGCAACTACAATACATTGTTTTCCAGATATATATCCCATCATCACAACTACGCCGCCAGCAGGACAACCACCTTGGTCTTCGTACATCTCGTAACCAGCAAATGCTCCAATTTCTATAGAATCAGAATTTTTATCAAAAAGATATTCCAATCTTTCTCTTACAGTCAATTTACCTTGATCTCGCTGTTTTTGAAGTGCTTTTTCACCTCCGCCCAACTTGATTTTTGCCAAGAGTTTTTTGGTGTCAGAAAGTTTCAGTTTGTTGATGTCCTCTCTTTTATTGAATTCTAAATCCATAAGGTTTTCTTTGGGCTTAAAGATAAAATTTTTTGATTGATACTAAAATAAGATTCAATATTGTTTTTCTTAGAGTAAACTCATCCAATATAATAATCTGAATATTTTATCGTTAGAGGTTTAGAATAAGATGAATTTTAGTTAGTTTATGTTTATTTTTAATAAGTTTTCTTATTAAGAGATCCGTATAGTTTTATACGGATTTTTTATATTATTTGTATTTCAAATCTAATTCTTATAGATAAATGTCCCTTTTTTATTCTAATTTTGCAAATTGAAAAATCGATAGTTCTAATGAAGAATTCTTATTTGCTGAGGTTGCATTTTATTGTGTTTTTGTGGGGATTCACAGCTATTTTGGGAAAATTGATTTTGGCGGAGGCTCAGGTTCTTGTATTTTACAGAATGTTGTTTGCTGCAATCTTTCTTTATTTCTATTTAAGATTAGTAAAAAAAGAAAGCATCAAAGTTTCTAAGAATTTATTATTCAAATTAATTGGAATTGGAAGTGTAATGGCTTTTCACTGGCTGTTCTTTTTTCAATCTATTAAGGTTTCTAATGTTTCCATCGCTTTGTCTTGTCTTTCTTTATCAACGTTATTTGCAGCATTGATAGAACCTTTGGTTTTCAGAAGAAAGCCAGATTGGACAGAGATTATCATTGGAGTCATTATTGTGGTTTGTATTTCTTTAATCTTCAATGCGGAACTTAAATATAAGGAAGGAATCATCTACGGAATTTTATGTGCACTTTTTGGAACCATTTTTTCTGTTTTTAATGGAAAAATTTTTGGCAAAACCAGTTCAGGAAATATTATTTTTTATGAGATCGCAGGAGGTTGGTTGGTTATCAGTTTGTTTTTTCTTTTTACAGGACAAATTTCGTCTATCAGCGAAATAAGTTATACAGATATTGCGTTAGTATTATTGTTGGCTTCTGTCTTTACGGCTTATCCAATGTTTGAAAGTGTTAAATTGATGAAGTTCATTTCCCCTTTCACATTGATTTTGACAGTAAATCTTGAACCAGTTTACGGGATTATCTTAGCTTTTTTTATCTTTGGAGCATCAGAGCATATGAGTCCTATTTTTTATGGCGCTTCTTTTATAATGATTGCCTCGATTGTAGTGAATGGAATTATAAAATCGAAAAGAAAAAAAGAAGTTGCAATTACAGATTCAGAATCTCTGTAAACACTTGTTAATGAAAAGAATTTTATTTTTTTTACTGATTATTTTGGCCCAATTTTCTGATGCTCAAATCATCAGAAAGTATTCTAATGAATTCCTGAATATCGGTGCTGGAGCTAGAGGTCTTGCAATGGGAGGTGCTGTAGTTTCTAACCAAGATGACGTCTATTCTCCAATGTGGAATCCTGCTGGTCTGATGAAAATAGATCAGGATTGGCAAGTAGCTGCGATGCATGCAGAATACTTTGAGTCGATTGCCAAATACGATTATCTTTCCTATGCCAAACCTTTGGATTATGGAAATGGTGTTTTTGCCATTTCATTAGTGAGATTAGGTGTAGATAATATCCTTAATACAACTCAATTAATCGATTCTGAAGGTAATATTGATTATGATAAAATCAGTTCCTTTTCCACAGCAGATTATGCTGCTCTTTTTTCATACGCTTTTCATCCCAACGGAAATCAAAAATTGGACGTTGGTGCAACCGCAAAAATAGTTTACCGAAATATTGGGAAGTTTGCAAGTGGCTATGGATTTGGATTTGATGTTGGTGCAATTTACCATACAGATACAGATTGGAATTATGGATTTATGCTAAGAGATGCGACTACAACAGTCAATTTCTGGACAATTAATCAGGCAGAATTATCAACAGTCGTGAATGGAGAAGAATTTAATCCAGCTCCTGCGGATAAGATGGAAATCACAATGCCGAAACTTAATGTCGGTATTAGCAAAACCTTTGAATTCAATAGAGATTTGAAATTATTACCAGAAGCTGGCGTTAATATAGATTTTGCAAAAACTGCAGCTTTAATTTCTACAGATTTTGCAAGTATCACACCTTATGCAGGTGGAGAATTGATTTTCCAAGATATGATTTTTGTGAGATTAGGTTTCAATAGATTTCAAACGATTTCTGACATCGAGGATCTTAAAAGAAAAGTATCTTTCCAACCAAGCGCAGGGATTGGAATCAAATATAAAGGCTTAACTTTGGATTATGCCATCACCAATTCTGGAATTGGTGGTTCCAATTTTTACTCCAATTTCTTCTCTTTGAAGTTGGATATGCAAGGCTTCAGAAATTAATAATATTATTTATAACTTCGTTATTATGAAAAAAATATCCATTTTCTTATCCGTTATTTTTCTTGTATTAATAAAGGCTCAAACAGTTTCCGATTACAAATACATTTTGATTCCACAAGAATTCAATGATTTCAAAGACAACAAAGATTATGGATTAGGTATTATCATGGAAAAATCTTTGAAAGGAAAAAAGTATGTTGTTCTTTCTGAAACCAAAACAAGTTGGCCAGCAGAGGCACTTACGAATCCTTGTAAAGTATTAGCAACAGACGTTCTGAATGATAAAAGTATGTTCAGAAACAAAATTATTTTGAATTTTAAAGATTGTAATAATCAAGTTGTTTTTACAGAAAAGGGTAGTAGTACAATTAAAGAATTCGAGCCTGGCTTTCAAGATGCTTTGAAACAAGGTTTGGCTAAAGTTCCTATTTCAAATCCTAGTGCGACAATAGAAAAAATAGCAGAATCAAAGCCTGTTGAAGAAATTAAAAAGGTGGATGATGTAAAAGTTGCTCAATCTCCAGCAGCGCAAAAATATAAGAACGGAAGTTTGAGTTTGCAAAGGATTCAAATTGATAATAGTCAATTTATCTTGGTAGATGGAAACAGTTCTGTTCCTTTTGCAACGTTCAGAGCGACAACCAAGCAAGATGTTTTTCGAGTAAAATTAGCCTCTGGTGTTTCTACAATTGGTTATTATGAAAACGGAAATATTGTCATCGAAATTCCAAAAAACAATGATGAATTTTCTAAAGAAGTTTTCTCAGTAAATTAATTTCCACAATTATCGAATATAATAAAAGCTCCAAATGTTGGAGCTTTTTTCAATTAGAACTAGAAAAATTTGACCTTACTTATTAGGTTGTGGAGTATATCTCAAATATGGTTTTATAACTTTCACGCCTTTTGTAAATTTCTTCTCGGCATCTTCCTGCGATACAGCTGGTGGAATTATCACATCTTCTCCATCTTTCCAATCAACTGGCGTTGCAACCCCATAACCATCTACGAGTTGTAAAGAATCCAAAACTCTCAGGATTTCTGTAAAGTTTCTTCCTGTAGAAGCGGGATAAGTGATGATGAGTCTTACTTTTTTATTGGGATCAATAATTAATAATGATCTTACAGTCAGAGTTGCGCTCGCATTCGGATGGATAAAATCGTATAATTCTGAAACTTTTTTGTCCTGATCTGCAATAATCGGGAATTCAACTTCTGTATTTTGAGTTTCATTAATATCGGAGATCCAACCTTTATGATTGTCAATTCCGTCAACGCTTAACGCTAAAACTTTTGTATTTCTTTTATCGAATTCTGGTTTCAGTTGTGATGTTTTTCCCAATTCAGTTGTACAAACGGGTGTATAATCTGCTGGATGTGAAAATAAAATTCCCCAGGAATCTCCGAGAAATTCGTAAAAATTAAGATTTCCTAAACTGCTTTCTGCATTAAAATCCGGAGCGGTATCGCCAAGTTTTATAGACATAATATTTACATTTTTTGATTAATGAATAACAAATTTAATATAAAAAATTTAATTCATACTAATTTAGTATTATTTATTTTTAGTCACAAAAAAAACCACAAATTCTGTGGTTTTACTTTTTTTGTGAGGTTGGGGTTACAATGTTCCAACTTTGCTTTCATCAATATTGTATTTAGCAATAATCTCCTCGTAAGACAATTTTTTTAAATCTTCCAAGGTAGCGTTTTTTCCATATACCGCTGGAACTAACACCACTCTGAATGTTTGGTTATTCAAATATTGCGGAGTTGTACTAAGATCATAAGTTCCTCCGGCATAAATCATAAAATCATTCTTAGAGAAATCAAAATCATAATCTAATTCTCCCTGATCTAAATAAAGTGTTCTTGGGATTTGTTGCCAAACTGGAGCATTGCCAGATGTTCCTGTTTGTCTGAATATAACAACATAATCTTGATCCAACATTGGATTGTTAAAATTCTGACCATAATGCCATCCCAAGTCATTATTATAAGAAAAATTAACATTTCTAAGGTCATATACAGCAGGATAATCCACATCTACTTGTACATAAACATCATCGTCATCCTTACAGCTGAAGATAAATAAGCTACCAACTAACAATAATAAAAGGGGCAAAAACTTTTTCATAGGTATAAATATTTTACGTTAAAATTTAATTACAAATTACAGACCATAAAAATAGCTAATTTCCGTGGAATTAATATCTTTATGGAAACTTTCTGAATTTTAGATTTTCAAAATATGAAAAGGTTAAGTCTTCTATTAATAACTTTTATTTCACAAATTTATTTCACTCAGTATCAGCCTAAAAATATTTCCAATTCGGATATTAAAAAAGCTAATGACTGGGTTGATAAAACATACAACTCACTTTCGCAGGATGAAAAGTTGGGACAACTCTTTATTGTTGCGCTTTATACTAATAAAGATGAGGCTCATATCAGTCAAATTAGAAATATTGTTAACCAAGATAAAATCGGTGGATTGATTCTAATGCAGGACGATGCAGAAAGAGAAATTAATTTGGTTAATGAATTTCAAGCTAAGTCAAAAGTTCCATTAATGATTGGAATGGACGCAGAATGGGGATTATTCCAAAGGATTGCAAAGGCTCATAAATATCCGTGGGCAATTGCTTTGGGAGCGATTCAAGATAAAAATCTGATTTATGAGATGTCTGCTAAGATTGCTGAAGATTGCAAAAGAATGGGCATCAATTGGGATTTTGCGCCGGTTGTGGATGTCAACACCAATCCAAACAATCCCATTATTGGAAACAGAAGTTTTGGTTCTGATGTCAATAATGTTGTGAATTCTGCTTTGGCTTATTCCAACGGTTTGCAGGACAACAGAATTTTGGCCGCGATTAAACATTTTCCGGGTCACGGTGATACAGACAAAGATTCCCATCTGGATTTGCCGGTTGTTTCTCATAATTTGGAAAGATTGGAAAAAATCGAAATTGCGCCTTTCAAAGCGTTGATGAATAAAGGAATTGGTGGAGTAATGGTTGCGCATCTTTACGTTCCAAGTCTCGAAAATGAAAAAGGAATTCCAGCCTCGGTTTCTAAAAAAATCGTGACTGGACTTCTGAAAGAAAAATTAGGTTACAAAGGTTTGATTATTACCGATGCGCTTAATATGGGTGCTGTTGCTAATAAATTCAAAGCGGGAGAATTGGATGCAATGGCTTTCAAAGCAGGAAATGATTTGATGTTATTTTCACAGGATGTTGCAACTGGAAAAAAATTAATCCAAAAAGCGATTGATAACGGCGAAATCCAGCAAAATAGAGTAGAAGAGAGCGTAAAGAAGATTCTTTTGACTAAATATTATTTAGGTTTAAATCAATACAACAATATCAATCCGGAAAACGTCAACGAGGATTTGAATAATGCGTCACATTCTGTTTTAGTTCAGAAAATGTATGCTAATGCTTTGACGTTAATTAAAGATGAGAAAAAGCTGTTGCCATTGGATTGTAAAGAAACGTACTATTACGTTCCGTTAGAAGAAGCGCCTTATGAAACTTTCCTGAATCAACTTAATCTCGGAACAACAGTTATTTTTAAAAATTCAAATGAAATCAATACCATTCCAGCCAATTCGAAAGTGATTGTTGGATTCCATAAAGATAATTCTACAGCTTATAAACCTTACAAAATTTCTGATGCAAGCAAGAAAATTTTGTCAGATTTAACCAAGAATCAAAATGTCATTTTGGATGTTTTCGGAAGCCCTTATGCATTAAAAGATATTGATATTTCTAAAGTTTCTACAGTTTTGGTTTCTTACGAAAATAATGACGACGCAATGAAAGCCACAGCCAACGGAATTTTGGGACAAACCAAAATCTCAGGAAGACTTCCAGTTTTGGTAAATGACCAATTGAAATTCGGACTAGGAATGGATGTTGAAGCGAAAATTCAAAATAAAACTGATAGAAAAAATAGTTCAGAAACGAAAAATTCTAAGATAGTAATGGAGTAAATTTATAACCACAAAAGTCACAAAAGTTTTTTACATACTATAAAGTTAAAATAAGGAAAAATAAAAACAATGATAACGCAATCTTATTTGACAGATTTAACTTATAAAATCAACGGAGCTTGTATTGAAGTTCACAAACATTTAGGTTCTGGCTTATTAGAAAGTGTTTATTGTGAAGCTTTGAAAGAAGAATTTGCATTAAGAAATATTAATTTCAAATCAGAATTTAGAATTGATGTTATTTTTAAGGAGAAAGTTTTAAATTGTGATTTCAGATGTGATTTTTTGATTGAAGAAATAATTGTTTTGGAAATTAAATCAGTCAAAAGAATTGAAGATATTCATAAAGCTCAACTCTTAAATTATATGGGATTATTAAAAGTTCCGAAAGGAATTCTTATTAATTTCAATGTGAAAAATATCTTTCACGAAGGGCAAGAAACATTTGTCAATAAATATTACGAACAATTAATGTGATTTTTTATAAACCACAAAAGTCACAAAAGAAAGAGCAAAAATTCTCTTTTTAAAGTAGAATGCTAAGCCTTATTTTATCTTTAAAAATCAGATTGATTTCTCTTCAAAAAACTTTTGTGACTTTTGTGGTTCAAAAATAAAACAATAAAAAAGTAAAATGAAAATAGGAATACTTTGCTATCCAACTTACGGCGGAAGCGGAATTGTGGCAACAGAATTAGGAATGAGTTTAGCCGATAAAGGCTTTGAAGTTCATTTCATCAGTTCAGCTTTGCCAGCACGTTTGGATGTTACCAATCCGAATATTTTTTTCCATAAAGTCAACGTTCAGACCTATCCGTTGTTCCAATATCAGCCTTACGATATCGCATTGTCATCGATGATTTATCGTGTGGTAAATCTTTATAAACTGGATATTCTTCACGCTCATTATGCGATTCCTTATGCTTATGCTGCTTTTACGGCGAAGCAAATGCTGAAAGCGGACAATAAAGATATTCCTTTGGTAACAACGCTTCACGGGACAGATATTACTTTGGTAGGACAACACCCAAGTTATAAACACGCAGTGGAATTTTCTATCAATCAAAGTGATACAATTACGTCAGTATCACAAAGTTTGAAAAAAGATACATTGCAGTTTTTCAATATTCAGAAGGAAATTCAAGTTATAACCAATTTTATTGATAATTCGGTTTTTGATGATTGCAAAACTTGTCAGAGAGAACAATTTGCGAGTGATGATGAGAAAATCCTGATTCACGTTTCCAATCTTCGTCCGGTTAAGAGAATTCAGGATGTTTTGGAAATTTTCAAAAACGTTAATAAGAAAGTCAAGTCAAAACTAATTATCATTGGTGAAGGCCCGGAAATGGAAAAAATCTCTGAGTTTATGGAGAATAATCCAGACTTGATTGGAAAAATCAAATTGCTTGGAAAAGTGAATAATCTTTATCATATTTTACAGCTTTCTGATGTGTTTCTTTTGCCTTCGGAACAGGAAAGTTTTGGTTTGGCGGCGTTGGAAGCAATGGCGGCAAGAACACCGGTTATCAGTAGTAATGCAGGTGGAATTCCGGAAGTTAATATCCAAGGAGAAACCGGATTTTTGGCAGAAACCGGAAATGTAGAAGCGATGTCTAATTATTGTATTAAGCTGTTGAGCGATGAAACTCTTCTTTCCGAAATGAAAAAGAATGCGAAAGCTCAGGCTATTCATTTTGACTTGAAAAATATTCTTCCGATTTATATTGAAATGTATCAGAATACGATTGCCAAATTTGAAGAAGCAAAATTAATTAATGCTGGAAATTAGAAGTTAATCTAGTATTAATTAAAATATGTAACTTAAACCTTTCGAAGTTTTCAACTTTGGAAGGTTTTTTTATTTAACAGAAATCAGCACACAAATGAATGAAGAAATATTACAATATCTCTGGAACTTTAAGAAATTTGGAAACTTTGACTTTATCTCCACAGACGGAAGGAAAATCGAAATTTTAGAATTCGGAGAATGGAACAAAAACTCCGGTCCGGATTTTCTCTTTGCCAAAATCAAGATTGATGACCTGATTTTTGCCGGCAATATCGAGATTCATATCAAAGCTTCCGATTGGTTTTTTCATAATCATTCCGGTAATCCGGAGTTTGGAAATCTGATTCTTCACGCAGTTTATATTAATGATTGTGATATTCCTGAATTAGAAAAACAGAATATTCCAACGCTTGAGCTGAAGAATTATATTGATGAAGAACTGATTTTGAAACATCAGAATCTGAGCAAAGAACATTCTTTTATCGCTTGTGATGAGTTGTTTGATAAGAATAAGATTCCGCTTTTTTTCCAGGAAGAAGTTTTGCTCAAAAAGTTGGATGAAAAATCTGAAATTTTTGGAAAATCACTCCTTAATTATCAAAATAATTACGAAGCTGTTTTGTTCCAGAACTTGGCTTATACGTTTGGATTGAAGGTAAATGCAGAAATTTTTCTTCAAATGGCAGAAAGTCTGGATTTCTCTATAGTGCAGAAAATCAAACAAAATCCAACTCAATTAGAAGCTTTATTTTTCGGAATCTGTGACTTTTTGGATGAATCAAAAGATGAAAGAATGCAAATTTGGAAACGTGAATTTGATTTCTTAAAAGTGAAATTTAATTTATCTGATTTTAGAATTCATCCCAAATTCTCCAAACTTCGTCCTCCAAATTTTCCAACAATAAGATTGTCACAATTAGCGAATCTTTATCATTCTCAACCTAATCTTTTTTCAAAGCTGATTGAAGCAAAATCAATTGAAGATTTATACAAAATCTTCGAAGATGTGAAAGCTTCTGGATATTGGGATAATCGTTTCAATTTTGGAAAAATTTCATCCGTTGAGAGTAAGAAGTATCTCAGTCAGGATTTCATCGATCTAATTATTATCAATACGATTTTGCCCTTGAAATATTTCTACTATAAAAACCATAATCCGGAAATAGTAGATGATATTTTCGAATTTTATAAGCAGATGAAACCTGAGAAAAATTCAGTTTTGGATGAATGGAAAAAATTGGGTCTGAAATTCGAAAATGCTTCGCAAACGCAGGCGTTTCTTTATCAATACAAAGTATTCTGCAATCAGAAAAAATGCTTAAATTGCAGTATTGGTTTTCAATTACTGAATAATGATAGATAATATTCGCCACAGATTCGAGAGAGAATGGTTTGGAGTTTTGACGAGATACGGAACTAAATTAGGAATTCCTGTTTCCAAACTGCGTGTTTTATTTATCTATTCGACATTTGCAACTGCAGGAATTTTCTTTTTGTTTTATCTTGGTTTAGGATTTTTTCTTTGGATAAAAGACTGCATCATTACCAAAAGACCTAGTGTTTTTGATTTGTAGGCTGTTTGTATTGCTCTTATTAGAAAAAAAATTGAAAACTTTATCAAAACAAAAACTAATATGAAAAAACTAATTCTACTTTTATCATTTCTCTTATTTTCTTTCAGTTATTCTCAAATTAACAGGTTTGTATATGAAGTCAAATTTGTTCGCGATACAATTGCTAAAACAGCTTTTACAAATGCAATTTTTTTGGATGATGATAACAAGAATGTAAAATTTTATAATCAAGAATTGTACGAAGAAGATTCTATTCAAAAAGCTACAAAAATACACAGTTCGGGGATTACATTGGGTACTAGTTTGATGCTAAAGCGAAATGTAAACAGTTTTGATAATGAGAATTATGTCTTCGTTGATACAGATTATTATAGCTATAAATCGACAGACAAAATGAAGTGGGAAATATTATCGGAAACCAAAACTCAAAAAGGATTTACCCTACAGAAAGCAACAACCGAGTTTGGAGGTAGGAAATGGACAGCGTGGTTTTCAAAAGATATTCCTATTAATCAAGGTCCTTATAAATTTCAAGGTTTGCCCGGACTTATTTTTCAAATTGAAGATGAAAAAAAACATTATAGTTTCAATTTAGTCGAAATTAAAAAACTCGATTCTCCTTATGATACGACTAGAATTTTAGAAAGTAATTTTGGTAAGAAAGCTATTCCTATCAGTTTAGAAAAATATAATGAGATTCTTTCTGATGCCTACTACAACCCATACTCCGAAATAAGAACAAAATTATCAAAAGGCGAAGATTACACTTTTTCTGCTTATGGTAAAGAAATCAAAACGACAAAGGATTTGGATGAAGTAAGGAAAATCATTCAGGAGACTAAGCGTAAAAACTATAATCCTATTGAAATAGATAAAGCCATAAAATATAAATAATAAAAAATCCGATTGAATAGACAACCGGATTTATATTTTATAAGAAGTCTGAAATCTGACTTCTGAAATCTAATATTAAGAATTAGCTGTAGAAATGTTTGCTGTAACATATTCTCTGTTCATTCTTGCGATGTTTTCCAGAGAGATACCTTTTGGACATTCTACTTCACAAGCTCCGGTATTTGAACAGTTTCCGAAACCTTCTTCGTCCATTGCTTTTACCATATTCAGAACTCTTCTTTTTGCTTCTACACGACCTTGAGGTAATAATGCGAACTGAGAAACTTTTGCTCCAACGAACAACATTGCAGAACCGTTTTTACAAGTCGCAACACAAGCTCCACAACCAATACAAGCTGCTGCATCCATTGCTTTGTCTGCATCTTCTTTTGGAACCGGAATTGCGTTTGCATCCAAAGTGTTTCCTGAAGTGTTTACAGAAACAAATCCACCTGCAGCCATCACTCTGTCGAATGCACTTCTATCAACCACCAAATCCTTGATCACAGGAAAAGCAGCACTTCTCCAAGGCTCGATGTGAATCGTTTCGCCATCTTTGAAATGACGCATATGCAGCTGACAAGTGGTGATTCCTGTATCTGGACCGTGTGCTCTACCATTGATGTAAAGTGAACACATTCCGCAGATTCCTTCACGACAATCGTGGTCAAACGCAACGGGGTCTTTTCCCTCGTTGATTAACTGCTCGTTCAAGATATCCAACATTTCTAAGAATGAAGAATCTGTAGAAACATCAGAAATTTTATAAGTATCGAATTGTCCCTTCGATTTATTATTTTTTTGTCTCCAAATTTTCAGCGTAAGATTTAAGCCTTTTTTTGCACTCATTTTTATATATTTTTGAATGGAGATTATTTGTAACTTCTTGCTTTAACTTCGATGTTTTCGTACACCAAATCCTCTTTATGAACTACAGACTGGTTGATATCCATTCCTTTGTATTCCCAAGCGGCAACATATTTATAATTCACGTCATCACGTTCTGCTTCACCTTCTGGTGTTGCGTGATCTTCACGGAAGTGTCCTCCGCAAGATTCGTTTCTGTTAAGCGCATCAATTGCCATCAATTGTCCTAGTTCCAAGAAATCTGCAACTCTGAACGCTTTTTCCAATTCTGGATTCAAGTTATCAGCATCACCAGGAACTTTTACATTTTTCCAGAAATCATTTCTTACTTCTTCGATTTCTTTGATAGCTTCTTTCAAACCTTCAGGCGTTCTTCCCATTCCAACTTTGTTCCACATAATGTGACCCAATTGCTTGTGGAAATGGTCAACAGAGTGAGTTCCTTTGTTATTAAGGAAGAAATCGATTTTATCTTTAATTCCTTTTTCGGCTTCATCAAATGCTGCTGAATCAGTTGGGATTTTACCAGTTCTAATGTCTGCAGAAAGATAATCTGCAATCGTGTAAGGAAGAACGAAATATCCGTCTGCCAAACCTTGCATCAAAGCAGAAGCTCCTAATCTGTTTGCTCCGTGGTCTGAGAAGTTAGCTTCTCCGATTACGAAACAACCAGGGATTGTAGATTGCAAGTTATAATCTACCCAAACACCACCCATTGTGTAGTGAACCGCAGGATAGATTTTCATTGGTGTTTTATAAGGATCATCAGCAGTAATCTTCTCGTACATTACGAATAAGTTACCGTATTTTTCCTCTATCCAAGCTTTTCCAAGATCATAAATCTGTTGCTCAGTTGGATTATGAATATGTTTTTCGATTGCGGTTTCCTTACCTTTTTTCATAATTTCCGTTGAAAAATCTAGGTAAACACCTTCTTTCGTATCATTATTTTCGATTCCGAAACCTGCGTCACATCTTTCTTTTCCAGCTCTGGAAGCAACGTCTCTCGGCACCAAGTTTCCAAAAGCAGGATATCTTCTTTCAAGATAGTAATCTCTATCTTCTTCTTTGATATTTTCTGGTCTCAGTTTTCCTTCTCTGATGGCTACAGAATCTTCAATCTTTTTAGGAACCCAAATTCTTCCTGAGTTTCTAAGAGATTCGGACATCAATGTCAATTTAGATTGCTGAGTTCCGTGAACCGGAATACAAGTCGGGTGAATCTGTACATAACAAGGATTCGCAAAATAAGCCCCTTTTTTATGAATTTTCCAAGCTGCTGAAACGTTTGAACCCATTGCATTCGTAGAAAGGAAATATACGTTTCCGTAACCTCCGGAAGCAATTACAACCGCGTGTGCAGAATGTCTTTCGATTTCTCCGGTTACAAGGTTTCTTGCAATAATTCCTCTTGCTTTTCCATCAACGATTACTAAGTCTAGCATCTCGTGACGGTTATACATCTGGATTCTACCTTTACCGATTTGACGGCTCATTGCAGAATATGCTCCTAATAATAACTGTTGACCAGTTTGTCCTTTTGCGTAGAAAGTTCTTTTTACCTGAACTCCACCAAATGAACGGTTATCTAATTGGCCACCATACTCACGTCCAAAAGGAACACCTTGAGCAACACATTGGTCGATGATATTTGCAGAAACTTCTGCTAATCTGTAAACGTTAGCTTCTCTTGCACGGTAATCTCCACCTTTGATGGTATCGTAGAACAATCTGTAAGTTGAGTCACCATCACCTTGATAGTTCTTAGCAGCGTTGATACCTCCTTGAGCAGCAATAGAGTGCGCTCTTCTTGGAGAATCTTGATAGCAGAATGCTTTTACGTTGTATCCTTGTTCAGCAAGAGTCGCAGCAGCAGAACCACCGGCTAATCCTGTCCCAACAATGATAATATCTATTTTGTCTCGGTTGTTTGGCGCAACCAAGTTCATATGGTCTTTATGATTTTTCCATTTGTCCTTAAGTGGACCGTGAGGAATTTTTGAATCTAAACTCATAATTTACTTTTTATTATTGAGTAACGAAGTGAAAAATTGCGATAATGATGAACCCAAGTGGAATCAAGATAGAGTACCAAGTTCCGAAAGCTTTGATAACAGGCGTGTACTTTGGATGTCTTGCTCCGATTGATTGGAAAGAAGACTGGAATCCGTGTGCTAAGTGCAAACCTAATAATACAAAAGCAATGACATAAAGAGCAACTCTCCAAATATCGTGGAATTTGTGGTGCAATTCTTCCCAATATCTCAATTCGTCAGGATTGTTGCCTTGGATGTACTTGTAGCTGATTTCCGGAACCCAGAAATCGTAGAAGTGCAAAGCAATGAAGGCTAAAACTACTGCTCCAGAAATAATCATATTTCTAGACATCCAAGTAGAATTTGCAGAACCTTGATTCATCGCATATTTTACTGGTCTAGCCTTGTTGTTTTTGATTTCCAGAACGAATCCCATAACGAAGTGGAAAACTACAGCGAAAACCAAAATCGGTTGCATTACGAACTGAACCGCCGGATTGTATCCCATAAAATGAGATGCTGTATTGAAACCGTCTACACTAAAGACTGAAATCATATTGGTGGACACGTGCATCACCAAAAAAATCAGCAAGAACATTGCTGAAAGTGCCATAGCATATTTTCTTCCTATAGAAGATGTAATACCTGCCATAATTCTATGTTATTTGAATTTCCACAAATTTAGAAAATAGTTGAATCATATAACATTGAGAAATGTCACAAAAATACAGTTTGTAATCTTTCTAAATAATATAAATTATAAGTTAATTAAATGTTTCGTTATATTAAGTTTTTTGCACTTTCAAAATTTATTTTTCCATCTTTTTTTATAATTTTAATCTTTAAAATTTAATGAAGATGTCTTTATCGTACGCATTCGGAGCTTCATCTATTCCTTTATTGGGCGAAACAATAGGTGGAAATCTGACTAAAACCGTTGCTAGATTTCCAAACAATGAAGCATTGGTTTCTGCTCATCAAAATTACAGAGCAACTTATCAAGAATTTTATAATCAAACAACACAAGTTGCAAAAGCGCTGATTAATATTGGTGTCAAGTCTGGAGATAGAGTAGGTGTTTGGTCTGCTAATCGCTATGAATGGACACTTCTTCAATACGCAACAGCAAGAATCGGAGTGATTTTGGTGAATGTAAATCCGGCTTACAGAACCAGTGAATTGATTTTTGTGATTAACCAATCCGAGATGTCGCATATTTTTTCATCATTGACTTTCAAATCTAGTGATTATAAGAGAATGATTACTGATGCAAAAGAATTCTGCTCTACATTGAAATGTGAAGTTTTCTTTGATGACAATTGGGATGATTTCCTAAAAGGTGCAGAAAAAATTTCGGATGAAGTTTTGGAAAGTTTCGAAAATGAAGTTCAGTTTGATGACCCGGTCAATATTCAATATACATCTGGGACAACGGGTTTTCCAAAAGGTGTTACACTTTCTCATCATAATATTCTTAACAATGGATATTTCATTGGCATTAGATTGAAATATTCTGACAAAGACCGAGTTTGTATCCCGGTTCCTTTTTATCATTGTTTTGGAATGGTGATTGGCAATCTGGCTTGTACCGCTCACGGCGCTTGTATGGTAATTCCGAATGATAGTTTTGACCCAGAAATTACTTTGAAGGTTGTGACTAAAGAAAAATGTACTTCTTTATATGGAGTTCCGACAATGTTCATTGCAGAATTGGCGGTTAAAGATTTTGATTCTTATGATTTTTCGAATCTAAGAACTGGAGTAATGGCAGGTTCGGTTTGTCCACCGGAAATTATGAAAAAGGTTGAGAGTCTGATGAATATCAAAGAAATGAGCATCTGTTACGGAATGACGGAAACTTCACCTGTTTCTACGCAAACTTTGATTGGGACGCCTTTGGGAAAACAAGTTTCTACAGTTGGTACGGTTCAGGAACATTTGGAAATCAAGATTATTGATAATGATGGAAAAATCGTAAAACGTGGAGAACACGGCGAACTTTGTACAAGAGGTTATTCTGTAATGTTAAAATATTGGAATGACCCAGAGAATACAAAGAAAGTTTTGGATGACGGGCGTTGGATGCATACTGGAGATTTGGCAGTGATGGATGATGAAGGTTATATTACGATTTCTGGTAGAATCAAGGACTTGATTATTCGTGGAGGAGAAAATATTTCACCAAAAGAGATTGAGGATTTTCTTTACGCTTATCCGAATATTATGGATGTCCAAATCATCGGTGTTCCAAGTGAGAAATTTGGGGAAGAAGTAATGGCTTGGGTGAAAGTGAGAGAAGGAGCGACATTGTCAGAAGAAGAAATTTTAAATTATTGCAAAGGTCAAATCGCACATTATAAAGTTCCAAAATATTGGAAATTTGTGGACGAATTCCCAATGACTATTTCTGGAAAAGTCAGAAAAGTTGAGATGAGAGAAATTTCGATTAAAGAATTAGAATTATAAATTCCGTAAAAAACAAAGAATCCGTCTCACAACTTGAGGCGGATTTTTTTTGGTTATAATTGTTATTTTTTGTATATTTATATCTGATAATCAGATATTTGTCTATGAATTTCAAGTATTACAACCAAAATCAGACGGTGTTGTTTCCGTATAGTTTTGAGGAGTTGATTCCCGATAATCATCCTGTTCGGATTGTCAATGATATTTTGGAGAGGATCAAT
>NZ_QNUG01000007.1 GCF_003385395.1 Epilithonimonas hispanica
TTGCCTCATCAGGATATTGCTCTACGAAATTGAGTAGGTTCATGATAACTATTTGATACTAAGTTACAAAATTTAGGTAATATATCGAGGATTCATTTATTTTATTTCCATTTGATATTACAACCTAAACTCGGTCTTTGGAATTCTTCTTGGTCAGCGCCTGCCAAAAGATTCTCGAAAGCAATAATCAAATCTTCTCCTGTAATTTCTTTCTGATTTCCCGGACGAGAGTCATCCATTTGTCCACGATAAATCAAACTTAGATTTTCATCGAAGAAATAAAAATCTGGTGTACAAGCCGCATCATAAGCTTTTGCAACATCTTGAGATTCGTCGTACAAATATGGGAATTTGATGTTTCTTTCATCTACAAAATCAACCATTAATTCAGGAGAATCTGCAGGATATCTATCCACATCATTAGAATTAATCCCAATAAACTCAATTCCTTGAGATTTGTAATCTTCGTATAATTCTTCCAATTTATCAATAATATGAAGAACAAACGGACAATGGTTACACATAAAAACAACCAAAGTTCCTTTCTTTCCTTTCAAAGATTCAAGGCTTTGTAATTCGTTATTCTTGGACGGATTAGGAAGTTTAAAATCCGGAGCTTTTGTTCCTAAAGCCAGCATATTCGAAGGTGTGTTTGACATCGTTATAATTTTTAATCTAATTTATTCAACAAAGATAATGCTTCTTGGAGAGAATTATCATAGTTGACCCAATTTACGTTTTCCAACTTTCTGTTCCACGTTGTTTGGCGTTTGGCATATCGTCTGGAATTTTTCTTAATCTCCGAAACTGCAAAATCCAAATCCCATTCTCCATCAAAATATCGAAACAGCTCCGAATAACCAACGGTTTGTAAAGCGACTTTCTCTCTGTCAGCAATCAAAGCTTTTGCTTCTTCCAACAAACCGTTTTCCATCATTTTATCAACTCGTAGATTAATTCTCTCGTAGATGATTTCTCTTGGTGCATTAATACCAATTCTGATGGTTTCAAAATCACGCTTTGCTTTTGGTGTACTAAGATTTTCGGTGTAAGTTTTTCCGGTTTGCCAAATGATATCAATCGCTCTCAATAATCGTCTGGAATTATCTTTATCAACTATAGAATAATATTCTGGGTCAAGTTCTTCAAGTAAATTTTGCAGAGGTTCAATGCCTTCGTTTTCAAAAATAGAAATGAGTTTTTTCTGATTGTCATCATCAGCTACAGGTAAATCATTCATTCCTTCAACAACCGCTTTTTCGTACATTCCACTTCCGCCAACCATTATTGCAACATCTTTTTTGGAGAATATTTCGTTCAATTTCTTTAGAGCTTCTTCTTCGTACAATCCAATCGAATAATAATCATTAATACTGATATTGCCTACAAAATGATGCTTCGCTTCTGCCAATTCTTCATCAGTTGGTGTTGCAGTTCCAATTTTCATTTCTTTATAAAACTGGCGCGAGTCGCAGGAAATAATTTCTGTATCGAGATGTTTTGCCAAATCGATTGCCAATCGGGTTTTCCCAATTCCTGTAGTTCCGACGATGGATATAAGACGTTTCAAAAAGTTAATTTTTGCAAATTTACAAAATGCGAAATTCTTCTAGCATTATATTTTATCGCAATGGCGCAAAATTGTCATCAATGAAACTTTTATAAGTCGCAAATCAAAAAAAATATAATAAAACGAACTATTAAAGGTTGCGACTTATAATATTAGAGCTTGTTTAAATTTATATCAGAAATTATTTTTAAACAGGCTCTTAAATTTAAAGAAAACATTTGCGCCTTTGCGATAAAATTCCTTGCAGGTTTAAAACAAATATTACTTATTTTTACAATCAGAATGGCATTAAAATTACCAAACTCCAAACTTCCTGATGTGAAAACGACGATTTTCACAGAAATGAGCTTATTAGCACAACAAGAAAACGCAGTCAATCTTTCTCAAGGATTTCCGGATTATCAGCCTGATGAAAATTTAATAAAATATCTCGGTGATTTTGCGAAACAAGGTTACAATCAATACGCACCTTTAGCAGGAGTCAAAGAACTTAGGGAAGCAATTTCAAAGAAATTCAATCTCCAATATCGCGTGGATTATCATCCGGATTCTGAAATTAATATAACAGCTGGAGCAACTCAAGGAATTTTCACGATTATCTCTGCATTTGTGGGAAAAGATGATGAAGTAATTATCTTTGAACCAGCTTACGACTGTTATGAACCTGCAATTATCTTGAATGGCGGAATTGTAAAAAACGTCAAAATGCTTTATCCTGATTATGAAATTAATTGGAATGAAGTTAAAAATCTGGTTTCCGAAAAAACCAAGATGATGATCATTAACAATCCGAATAATCCTTCCGGAAAAATCCTAAAACAGAAAGATATTGATGAACTCATCTCGATTGTAAAAAATACAGATATCATTATTTTGAGCGATGAAGTTTATGAAAGTATCACTTTCGATGAAAAACCTCATCTGA
This sequence comes from Epilithonimonas hispanica, assembly GCF_003385395.1. Taxonomy (GTDB): domain Bacteria; phylum Bacteroidota; class Bacteroidia; order Flavobacteriales; family Weeksellaceae; genus Epilithonimonas; species Epilithonimonas hispanica. The sequence goes on from NZ_QNUG01000007.1 coordinate 2,496, forward strand.
CATTAGCCAAATATCCTGAACTGAAAGAAAGAACTTTTGTCGTTGGCTCTTTTGGGAAGCTACTACACATCACAGGTTGGAAAATCGGTTATGTTTGTGCGCCTTTGGATTTGATGACTGAGTTTAGGAAAGTTCATCAATTCAATGTGTTTTGTGTGAACACGCCTGCACAATTTGCAATTTCTAAATATTTGCAGAATATGGATGATTTCCAAACAATTTCAACATTTTTCCAAACAAAAAGAGATTATCTTAAAAATGCTTTAAAAGAAACACCTTTTCAATTATTAGATTGTGAAGGAACTTATTTTTTGTCCGCAAATTTTGGCGCAATTTCTGATAAGCAAGACAAGGATTTTTGCTATTGGATGACGAAAGAATATAAAGTCGCAACTATCCCGTTTTCTGCATTTTACAAAGATAAAACCGATGAAAAAGTGATTCGTTTTTGTTTTGCAAAAGAACAGGAAACTTTGGATAAAGCCATCGAAAAGTTATTAAAAATTAAAATATAATATGAAAAACCTAATCATCGCAGCTTCTTTATTAATAGGAGTTAGCGCATTTTCTCAAGCAAAATTAGATCCTGCAAAACTGAATTATTTTTCAGCTGATGCAAGTCCAATGGATGCATCATATTTTCCAATTCAAGTGACGTCTTCAAAGTCAGACGCTCCAAAAGTAAAAGTCGTTTATTCTCGCCCGCAGAAAAAAAACAGAGTTGTTTTTGGGAACTTGATTAAGTATGGAGAAATCTGGAGATTTGGAGCGAATGAAAATTCTGAAATCAAATTTTATACGCCAGTAGTAATCAGTGGAAAAGAAATTCCTGCTGGAACTTATAGTATTTTCGCTATTCCGTTTGAAAAAGAATGGACGATTGTTTTTAATTCTGAAATCGATAAATGGGGCGCTTATTTCTATGACAAAAGCAAAGATGTTGTGAGATTCAATGTTCCGGTTGAAAAAACTTCATCACCAATTGAATATTTTTCTGTGACTTTTGTACAGACAAAATCTGGAGCAGATTTGTACGCTGGATGGGATAATTCTCAGGTTAAATTCCCAATTGAGTTCAAGTAATTTCTCGAAAATTGTAATAAATGAAGCCTTATCAGATTTTGACAAGGCTTCTTCTTTTTAAAACTTGATTGAAAGTAACTCTTCAAAGTTTTGAATTTCGATTTTAGGATTTTCAACTGTTCCAAAACCGTAATTGGCAAATATAAAATCAACACCAGCTTTTTCAGAAGATTCTTTGTCCCAAATTGTATCGCCAACATAAACCGGATTTTGAAGATTATTTCGCTCGACAATCAATCTAATATTTTTATCTTTGGGTAAACCGGCATTTCCGTAACATTCAAAATCCTCAAATAAATCTTTAAAACTAAAAAACTCGATAAAGTTTTCTATATAACCTTTCATACAATTGCTGACGATAAAAAGTCTGTAATTTTTATTTAATTGTTCTAAAGTTTCTTTGACTTTGGGAAACAATTCACCTCCAAATTCCTTAAGATAATCGCTTTCTTTTTTTGCATAAATCTTTTCAAACTCCTGCAATTTTTCTTTTGGAATAAAACTGAAATACTGAGCAAAAATGTCATCCATTTTCATCCCAGAAAAATCTCTGACGGTTTGTGAAGTGATTTCAATATCAAATCCAATGTCTTTTATACTTTCATTAAAAGCTTTGGAAACTGTTTCGGAAGCATTCCAAAGTGTTCCGTCTAGGTCAAAAATAATACTGTCTCTCTCTTTCATTATAAAACTTTTTCTCCATTAATATAAACTTGATTGGGCAAAAGACTTCCTTGATGATAAAGAATATTTTGGAAATTATCGGTATTGTAAGTTATAAAATCTGCTTTTTTACCTTCAGCTAAAATCCCTCTATCTTCTAAATCCAAAGCAAACGCCGCTCTAAAAGTAATTGCAGATAACACTTCCGCCGTTGTCAACTTCTGATAAGTTGCTAAAATCGAAGCTTGAGTTACGAGATTGCCCATTGGTGCAGAACCGGGATTCCAGTCGGTTGCGATGGCAAGAATTCCGCCTTTGTCAAGGATTTTTCTAGCGGGAGAAAATGGTTCACCAAGACCTAAACTTGCACCGGGTAAAGCAATTGCAACTGTATTTGAATTAGCTAAAAACTCAATATCTTCATCAATTGTTGCTTCCAGATGGTCAGCAGATTTTGCGCCAACTTCAACCGCAATTCTAGAACTCCCTGCCGAAAATTGATCTGCGTGAACTGTAATTTGAAAACCCAATTCTTTCGCTTTTTCAAGAAACACTTTACTTTCTTCAGGTTGAAAAGCTGATTTTTCGATAAAGATATCAACTCGATTTGCGAGGTTTTCTTCTTTTACTTTTGGTAGAATTTCATCCAAAATATAATTGAGATATTCCTCGGAAGTACCTTCAAAATCTTTTGGTTTGAGATGGGCAGAAAGACAAGTGGGAACTAAGGTTACTTTAGTTTTTGCCTGAGCTTTTTTGATAGCTCGCAACATTTTGAGTTCCTCTTCAACATTTAATCCATAACCACTTTTTATTTCAATCGTCGTAATACCTTGTTTGATAAGTTGATTAACTCTTTTAAGAATTCCTTCAACTAATTCTTCTTCAGAAGAGGCTCTTGTATGTTTTACAGAACTCCAGATTCCACCACCGGATTCTGCAATTTCGAGATAAGTTTTACCTGCATTTCTCATTGCAAAATCATTAGAACGATTTCCTCCAAAACAAATATGCGTATGTGCATCCACAAAAGCTGGAATTGCAATTTGCTCACCTTTAATAAAATCAATTTCTGAATCTGGAAATTGCTGTTTTAAAGAATCAAAATCGCTGACTTCTAAAATTTTTCCATTTTCAGTGAGAATTCCGCCATTGGAAATGATTTCTAAAGATTCGTCTTGTAGTTTTCCTTTTAATGGAAGATTATTGAGAGTTACTATTTGTGTGAAAGGACCAGTTAAGTTCATATTAAATCTTATGCTGTAAAAATAACGATAACTTTATATTTTCTATCTATTATAAATTGTACTTTTATAAAAATTTTAAAAACCTATGAAAATAATTATTGCAAATATTGCTATTATATTAAGCACTTCATTTTTTAATGCACAGCAGAATTACAAAATGTTTACCGGTCCTCTTGCTTCAATCAATAAAGATTATGAAAAAGCTGGACATAATGTAATAGGCACCCCTTATTTCAACCTTAATTTTCTTTCCGCAACAATTGGAGAGTCACAGGATTCTTTACCAATTCGTTATGATGCTTATATAGATCAAGTTGAAACTCTCGTTGACGATAAAGTATATGAACTTCCAAAAAATGAAAAATTTGCAACGTTAAAATTTAAAGGATCAAATATCACTATTGTTTATTTAAAAGAAGACAATGGTTATTTTTTTCGATTAGTTGATGGCAAAAATCAATTATTAAAAAAAGAAAAAGTGAAAGTTGAAGTAGTTAAACCTTCAATTGAACCTAACTCTACAATAAAGGACGGTTATTCTAAATTTGAAAGAGTAAATCCTACATACTTTATTAAAACTGAAAAAAATTTAATTAAGATCCCAAAAAATGAGAAGGAATTGATGAGTTATTTTCCTGAACAAAAGAATGAAATTGAAAATTTTATTAAAACAAATAAAATTAAAATAAAGCAAGAAGAATCAATGATTAAATTAGTTAAGTTCTTAAATAGTCTTTAATTTCATTAAACATAAAAAAGAGATGCAAATCACACCTCTTTTTGTCTTAAAAAACTTCTCTTCCGATCTTGAGAATATTATCACTTTTTCCCATCGAATAAAAATGCAGAACCGGAATTCCAAAATCCAAAAGTTCTTTACTTTGGTTAATTGCCCATTCGATTCCAACTTCACGGACATCATTATTGGTTTTGCATTTCAAAACTTCATTGATTAATGCTTCTGGTAAATCGATTTTGAAAACCTGTGGCAACATTTGCAAATGGGTTTTGGTTGCAATCGGTTTGATTCCCGGAATAATCGGAACATCAATCCCAATTTCTCTGGCTTGTTTCACGAAATCAAAGAACTTTTGATTGTCGAAAAACATTTGGGTCACGATATAATCTGCGCCAGCTTCTACTTTTTTCTTCAACATTTGAAGGTCATAATTCATAGAAGGTGCTTCGATATGTTTCTCGGGATACCCTGCAACGCCAATGCAAAAACTGTTGTCAATGTCCGACTCTATCTTACCGTGCAGATATTCTCCGATTCCCAAATCGTGAATCTGCTTTACCAAATCCGAAGCATATTTGTGTCCGCCAACAGAAGGTTCAAAATATTTTTCGCCTTTCATTGCATCACCTCGTAAAGCAACTATATTATTGATTCCCAAATACATACAATCCACCAAAAGATATTCGGTTTCTTCTTTGGTAAATCCTCCACAAAGAACGTGTGGAACGGTATCAACATTATATTTGTTCTGAATCGCCGAACAAATCCCCAACGTTCCGGGACGCATTCTTGTGATTTTTCGCTCCATCAAACCGTTTCCTCTTTCCAGAAAAATGTACTCTTCTCGAGAAGTTGTAACATCAATAAATGGCGGTTTGAACTCCATCAACGGGTCGATGTTCTTATATAAATCCGCAATTCCAACACCTTTTTGTGGCGGAACAATTTCAAAAGAGAAAAGCGTTTTGCCATTGGCGTTTTTTATATGGTCAGTAATTTTCATTTTAAATTTTTTAGTTGTTTGTTGTCAGTTGTTTGTTGTCGGATTTTTAGTCGATGGAAAATCAACCGACAACCATCAACCATCAACTAAATTCGGAGCTAACCATTTTCTAGCATAATCCAATTCAACATCTTTTCTTTCAGCGAAATCTTTCAATTGGTCTTCATCGATTTTTCCAACTCCGAAATATTTTGATTTTTCATTTCCAAAATAATAACCAGAAACCGCCGCTGTTGGCCACATTGCGAGGCTTTCGGTTAAAGTCACTCCAATTTTTTCATCCACTTTAAGCAAATCCCAAATTGTCAGCTTTTCCAAATGGTCAGGACAAGCAGGATAACCTGGAGCGGGACGAATCCCGAGATATTTTTCTTTAATTAATTCTTCGTTATCTAGAGTTTCATTTTCGGAATAAGCCCAATATTCGGTTCTGACTTTTTTGTGAAGATATTCGGCGAAGGCTTCTGCAAAACGGTCTGCCAAAGCTTTTACCATAATGGCATTGTAATCGTCATTCTGGTCTTCATATTCCTTTGCCAATTCATCTGCTCCGAAACCTGTACAGACACAGAAAGTTCCGATATAATCCTGTTTTCCGGAATTTTCAGGCGCAATAAAATCACTTAACGCAAAATACTCTTTCCCTTCTGATTTTTTATGTTGCTGACGCAAAGTTCTGAAAGTCGAAATCACATTATGATTGTCATCAAAAACTAAAATATCATCCTGTTCATTCGCATTCGCTGGGAAAATCCCAAAAATACCTTTCGCTTTGAAACTTTTTTCTTTTAGGATTTTCTTGAGCATTATTTTAGCTTCGTTGAACAAAATCGTTGCCTGTTCTCCAACCACATTATCTGTCAAAATATCAGGAAATTTCCCGAACAATTGCCAACTTCTGAAAAACGGAGACCAGTCGATAAACTCTACCAATTCATCCAAATTTTGGTCTTCAATAATGGTAATTCCTAATTTTTTAGGTGTTGGTATCAATTCATTTTCCCAATCGATTTTGAATTTTTTCTCACGTGCTTCTGCAATCGGAACATATTCTTTATCAACTTGACGATTTAGGAATTTTTCACGGAATTCATCATAATCTTTTCTGATTTCCAAAGCATAAGCATTGGATTTGTCGTGATTTAATAACGCACTGACCACCCCAACCGCTCTGGAAGCGTCATTCACATGAACAACCGTGTTGGAGTATTTTGGTGAAATTTTAACTGCTGTGTGCGCTTTGGAAGTTGTTGCGCCGCCAATCAACAAAGGAAAATCAAGGTTTTTGCGTTCCAGTTCATCAGCAATATGAACCATCTCGTCCAGACTTGGTGTAATCAATCCGCTTAATCCAATCACATCTACCTTCTCATCAATCGCGGTCTGAATAATTTTTTCTGCGGGAACCATCACGCCCAAATCCACAATTTCGTAATTATTACAACCCAAAACTACGCTCACAATATTTTTTCCGATATCATGAACATCACCTTTTACAGTTGCCATTAGAATTTTTCCGTTGGACTTTTGAGTCTGGTCTTTTTCCGCTTCAATGAAAGGCTGAAGATAAGCTACCGCTTTTTTCATTACTCTCGCCGATTTTACAACCTGAGGCAAAAACATTTTTCCGCTTCCAAAAAGGTCGCCCACCACGCCCATTCCTGTCATTAGATTAATTTCTATAACATCCAAAGGACGTTTAGATGTTTTTCTCGCTTCTTCTGCATCTTCTTCGATAAAACGGTCAATTCCTTTAACCAAAGCGTACGTGATTCTCGTTTGCAAGTCCTGCTCTCTCCAACTTAGGTCCTCAACTTTTTCTTTTTTGGTTGATTTATGTTTTTCGGAATAATCCAGAAGTTTTTCTGTAGAATCCTCTTTCCTGTCGAGCATTACATCTTCCACCAGTTCCAGCAGATCTTTGGGGATTTCGTCATAAACTTCAAGCATTGTCGGATTTACAATTCCCATATTCATCCCAGCTTTTATGGCGTGGTAAAGGAAAACAGAGTGCATCGCTTCTCTCACAGAATCATTTCCGCGGAACGAAAACGAAACGTTGGAAACACCGCCACTTACGGAAGCATTTGGAAGATTGGTACGAACCCAGCGTGTCGCTTCGATAAAATCAATGGCATTTTTTCTATGCTCGTCCATTCCCGTTGCAACAGGAAAAATATTAAGGTCAAAAATAATATCTTCGGAAGGAAAGCCTACTTGGTTCACCAAAATATCATAAGATCTTTTGGAAATCTCAATTCTTCTTTCATAATTATCGGCTTGTCCAACTTCATCAAAAGCCATCACGATCACGGCGGCGCCATATCTTTTGATGGCTTTGGCTTGTTTGATGAACTCGTCCTCGCCACCTTTCAAACTAATGGAATTCACGACAGGTTTTCCTTGAACAACTTGTAATCCAGCTTCCAGAATTTCCCATTTTGAAGAATCAATCATAATTGGGATTCTTGCAATATCCGGCTCTGAAGCAATAAGATTAAGGAATTTAACCATTGCATATTTTCCGTCCAAAAGTCCGTCGTCCATATTGACGTCGAGAATCTGAGCGCCGCCTTCCACCTGATTTCTGGCAATATCGAGTGCTTCGGAATATTTTTTTTCTTTAATTAATCGAAGAAATTTTTTGGAACCAGCAACGTTGGTTCTCTCTCCAACATTGATAAAGTTGGATTCGGGGGTTATAATTAAAGGCTCAAGGCCTGATAATTTCAGATATTTGGTTGTCGGTTGTCGGTTGTCGGTTGTTGGATTTATCTTAATTTCCATTGTTTAAGTTTTTATAATAATTGATAAATCCATTCAATAATTTTTTGCAAATTAAAACCTGATTTGCCATTTCATTAAATTCAATTTCTTTAATATAATTTAGGTCTAAAGAAATGTATAATTGAGTTTCCAATTCAAATAAAGAGCCTTTTGCAATATGTAAAAACTGCAAAGTATCTTTTGATGTTCTTCTTCCACAACCTTCTGCAATATTAGAAGGGATTGAGACCGCACTTCTTCTTATTTGATTTGTAAGTCCGAAAAGTTCTTCTTTTGGAAATGACTTGGTTTTTCCATAAACCATATTTGTTAATTTTTTTGCTTCGTTCCAGACTTCCAGATTTGTGTATTCCATAAATTAAATTTAAATCCGACAACCATCAACTAACAACCGACAACTTTCTTGGCTTGTAATTTTTTGCCAAATCAGCAATCGCTTTGATATGGTCTGGCGTTGTTCCGCAACAACCTCCGATAATATTGATTAAACCTTTGTCCACATATTCTTTGATTTGCTCCGCCATTTGTTCGGCCGTTTCGTCGTACTGACCGAAAGCGTTTGGTAAACCAGCATTTGGATAAGCTGAGATTCCGAAATCTGTGTGATTGGCAAGAATTTCCAGATAAGGTGTCAATTGTTTTGCACCCAAAGCGCAATTGAAACCAACACTTATCAAATCCATATGCGAAACCGAAATCAAAAATGCATCGGCAGTTTGTCCGCTCAAAGTTCTTCCGGAAGCATCGGTAATGGTTCCAGAAACCATAATTGGAATCGTGATATTTCTTTCTTCTCTTATTTCGTCAATAGCAAACAATGCCGCTTTTGCATTCAAAGTGTCGAAAATTGTTTCAACCAAAAGAATGTCCGAGCCTCCGTCTAGCAAAGCTTCAGCTTGCTGTTTGTAAGCAATTCTGAGTTCATCAAAAGTAATCGCTCTGTAACCTGGATCATTGACATCTGGACTTAGACTCGCTGTTCTATTAGTTGGTCCGATTGAACCGGCAACAAATCTTGGCTTATTAGGATTTTGCGCTGTAAATTCATCACAGACTTTTTTGGCGATTTTGGCCGATTCGTAATTGAGTTCGTAAACCAAATCTTCCATATGATAATCCGCCATTGCAATGGTCGTTCCGGAAAATGTATTGGTTTCAATAATATCCGCACCCGCCAAAAGATATTTTCTGTGAATTTCTTCAATGGCTTCTGGTTGAGTCAAAGACAACAAATCGTTGTTTCCCTTGAGCGGAGATTCCCAATCTTTGAATCGTTCACCTCGGTAATCTTCTTCGGTAAAATTGTAGCGCTGAATCATTGTTCCCATTGCGCCGTCGAGAATGAGAATGCGTTCGCCCAATGCTTTATATAATTGTTCTGAATTTTTCATAATTCATTTCTTTTTCTAATGTCCCATCGGTTTTACCGACGGCTACTGATATTGAATCTTTCGGATTCTTCTTTTTTTTTCGTTGATTGGAAGATAAAACTTCAACATAGCCCCGATGGTAGCGGCATCCTTTTTTGTTTTTTTGGATTCTTCGACAAGCTCAGAATGACAAATGTTGTAAAAAAACAAAAAAGATATAGCGGACAGCGGGTTGGGATCTTGTTTCGGAGCTGAAAACTTGTTGCTCCTTCCTTCGACTCCGCTCAGGATGACATTAATCCAAAGCTTGTTTCAAATCGCCCAAAATATCATCAATATTCTCCAAACCAACGGAACATCTCACGAGTCCAGCGGTAATCCCAACCTCGTTTCGCTCGTTGTCGGAAAGCTTGGAATGCGTTGTGGAAGCAGGATGCGTAACAATCGTCCTCGTATCTCCCAAGTTTGCAGAGAGAGAACACATCTTGATTCTGTTTAGGAAATTTCGTCCGCCTTCGATTCCTCCTTTGATTTCAAAAGCCACGATGTTTCCGCCTAATTTCATTTGTTTTTTAGCGATTTCGTAACTTGGATGGGATTTTAGGAATGGATATTTTACTAATTCTACATTCGGATGATTTTCTAGAAATTCTGCAACTTTAAGTGCATTTTCGCAATGTTTTTCTACACGAATCGCCAAAGTCTCCAAACTTTTGCTCAAAACCCAAGCGTTGAAAGGTGACATCGCTGGACCTGTGTTTCTTGCAAACAAATAAATTTCACGAATTAAATCTGCTTTTCCAACAGCAACGCCACCCAAAACTCGACCTTGACCGTCAATCAGTTTTGTTGCTGAATGTACCACGATATCTGCTCCATATTTAATAGGTTGTTGCAAATAAGGCGTTGCGAAACAGTTATCGACAATGAAAATCAAGTTGTGTTTTTTAGCAATCTGACCAAAAAATTCCAAATCTAACACTTCAATTGCCGGATTAGTTGGTGTTTCCAAGTACAAGATTTTTGTATTTGGTTTGATGTATTGTTCTACATTTTCAGCATCTTCTGCCTTGAAATACGTTGTTTCGATATTCCATTTCGGGAAATATTTGGTGAACAGCGTATGCGTAGAACCGAAAACCGACTGGCAGCTGACAATATGGTCGCCGGCGCTCAGCAGCGCAGCAAATGTGGAATAAATTGCCGCCATTCCCGTTGCAAAAGCGTAACCGGATTCTGCACCTTCCATTTTCGTGATTTTGTCGACGAATTCTGTGACGTTCGGATTGCTGAAGCGGCTGTAGAGATTTTTGTCTTTCTCTTCCGCAAAGCTGGCGCGCATATCTTCCGCATCTTCGAAAACGAAGCTGGATGTGAGATATAACGGCGTAGAATGCTCATCAAACTGAGTTCTTTCGGTTTGAGTTCTTATGGCTAGGGTTTCGAAATTTTCACTCATATTATTATCATTAGTACTTTGTACAAAATTTACTTAGTTTCACTTAATCTTAAAATATCTCCGAAAACGCCTCTTGCGGTTACTTTTGCTCCGGCTCCGGCTCCCATAATTACGATTGGATTTTCTCCGTAACTTTCTGTATAGATTTCGAAAATTGAATCGGAACCTTTTAGTTGTCCTAAAGCTGAATTGGCTGGAACGGAAATTAATTTCACATCCAATTCTCCTTTTTCTTTTTGCAAGTCTCCGTGCAAATCTCCGACGTATCTTAAAACGTAGCCTGACTCTTGGTTTTCTTTAATTTTTTGATATTCGTCGTCTAATTCTTCCAATCTTGAAAGGAATTCTTCTTTTGAAACAGACAACAAACTTTCCGGAACAAGATTCTGAATATTAATATCTTCAAATTCATTAATCAAATCAAGTTCTCTTGCTAAAATCAACAATTTTCTCGCAACATCATTTCCTGATAAATCTTCGCGCGGATCCGGCTCTGTGTAACCTTTTTCCAAAGCTTCATTGATAATGGTTGAAAATTTGTCATTACGAAGCGAAAAATTATTGAAAACATAACTCAATGTTCCTGAGAAAACACCTTTGATTCTCGTGATATTTTCGCCAGAAAGATGTAATAATTTAATAGTATCAATTAAAGGCAAACCTGCACCAACATTAGTTTCATAAAGGTATTTCTTCTTGTTTTTTTCTAATAATTTTCTGAAACTGCGGTATTCAGAAATTGGTAAAGTATTGTAGATTTTGTTAGAACCAACGATATCAAATCCGTTCTCCACAAATAGAGGATAATTTTTCACAAAGTCTTTGCTTGCTGTGTTATCCACCATTACAAGATTTTCCAAATGATGTTCATTGGCAAAATCCACCAAAGATTTTACACTCGATTCTGTTGTAGAATATTTGATTTTTTGTCTCCAATCGCTTCCGAAACCAGCTTTGTTAAATGCAATTTTTCTTGAATTTGCAATCGCAACGATTTTCAAATCGAATCTTTTACGATTCAGAATATCATAAGCTGAATCCAAAATCTGCTCAACCAAAGTTCCACCAACATTTCCGTGACCAATCAAAGCCAGATGAACTGTTTTTGGCTTTCCGTAGATTTCAGTTTCGATGATGTTTTTTGTGATTTCGGTTTGATTTCCTGTTACAACAATATTCACTCTTCCCGCAGAAGCGATTTGACTTAGCAACAAAGGATAAATCTTATTTCTCTGAAGCTCCGACAAAATCTTATTATAATTATCAGAAACAAACCCGATAACGCTTAGATTTTCAACACTATAAATACTACTTACGTGTCCTATTTTTTTCTCTTTTTCAAATTCTTTATTCAGAAAATCAACTGCATCTGAAGCGTCATTCTCATCCACAAGAACAGAAATTCCGTTTTCAATCGCTTGTTGGGAAATTACTCCAACGCTGATTCCTCCTCCATTCAAAGCCTGAAAAATACGTGAATCCACGCCAATCTGTCCAAGAAAATCCTTCCCTTCGAAATTCACCAAAGCTTTATTTCTATAAATATTAATTGTGTTCTTGTCTGTCATCAGTTCAAAAAATTGGTTTTAAAATTGTGTTCAGTTGCTCATACTCCATTAGGAAAGCATCGTGTCCGTGGATAGAATTAATCTCGTGGTACTGAACGTTTTTGTTTTTATTTTGTAAAAAATGGTAAGTATTTTTGATTTCAAACGCTGGATAAAAAAGGTCTGAATCTACCGACACCAAATGAATCTCTGCTTTGATGTTTTCCAATTCATTTTCCTTTCCGTTGATGTTCATCAGAAGATGATTAACGAGTTTGTAAGCTTTTAAACTAAATCTTTCGTTTAATCGTTTTCCGTGGAAGTTGAGCCAGTCGTGAGATTTCAAAATTTGTTTTTCAGAATCGAATTCTCTATTGAATCTTAAGTTAAGAGATTCCGGGGTTCTGTAACACAACATTGCGTGAACTCTGGCTTTTTCAAGAGGTTTTTTTTCCGATTCCAAAAGAAATTTCTGAACCAGACATTGAGAATGTAACCAATCCGATGTTTTGAAATCTGTTGCAATCGGGATGAATTTTTCTGCTAAATTATTTTGCAAAGTCAACATTTCCCAACCGATAGAACCGCCAACAGAACCGCCAACTAAAGCGAATAGTTTCTCGATTTTAAGTTTTTTCAACCCTTCAATAAAAATTGATGCAATATCTTGAACTGTAAAATCTTCATAATTATCAATAAAAAATCCGTCAAAACCATTTCCGGGAATATTAAAACAAACAATTGTAAATCGATTGGTATCAATTATTTTCCCATCTCCAACCAAAGATTTCCACCAGCCGTTTTCTCCAGCAACATCTGAATTTCCCGTCAAAGCGTGATTGATTAAAACAATCGGAGCCGAATACAGTTCTTTTCCAAAAAGCTGATAGCTTAATGGAATGTCGAGAACTTTTCCGTTCTGAGTCGTGAAGTTATTAAGGTTGATATGTTGTAGCTCGTTTTTCAATTTTGATAAGATTAAATTGAAAATGCTACAGGGAAATGTAGAAATAAGTTTGGGTTATCTTTTCCGCCATTGCGGATAGAATTTAGCACCTTCTTCGTTTCCGAAGGGTTGCCAAGGTTTCACAGAGTCTAATCTCTCCACCTTTCTCGATAACATTTTCAATATGTAAATGAACAAATCTGGACGCAAAGATAGACAAGAAATTGCATTAGTTCCAAATTGTGTTAAAATTTCTCTACATCAATTTTTTGTTAACAATTTATTTTAAGATATTTATAATGGCAATTATGTATAATATTTGCTTAGAAAAAATCACAAAATTTGAAAAATGGACATTAATCTTAATAAACAAGTTGCTATTGTTACAGGTTCCAGCAGCGGTATAGGAAAAGGAATCGCTATCAGTCTGGCAAAATCCGGAGCAATCGTTATCATCAATCATTCATCCGAACATTCTCGTCCCGAAGCGGAAGAAACACTGAAAACAATTGAAGAAAACGGAGGCGAAGGTTTTATTATTCAATGTGATGTGAGTAAGGAAGACCAAGTTTTGGCAATGTTCCAAACGACGATTAATCAATATGGAACTGTTGATATTCTCATTAATAATGCCGGTTTACAGCAAGATGCGCCTTTTGCAGAAATGACGCTTGCTCAATGGCAAAAAGTAATCGATGTGAATCTGACCGGACAATTTCTTTGTTCAAGAGAAGCGATTAAAGAATTTTTGAAACGTGGAATGACCGAAAAATCCAAAGCTCTTGGAAAAATTATCAATATCAGCAGTGTTCACGAGACGATTCCGTGGGCTGGACACGCGAATTATGCTTCCAGCAAAGGTGCACTTAGAATGCTGATGCAAACACTGGCTCAGGAATATGGAAAACAAAAAATCCGTGTGAATAATATTTGTCCGGGCGCCATTCAAACTCCTATAAACAAATCCGCTTGGGATAATCAAAAATCTCTGGATGCGCTGATGACGCTGATTCCGTATGATAGAATCGGGCAACCGGAAGACATTGGAAATTTAGCCGTATTTTTGGCGAGTGATTATTCGGATTATATTACAGGTGCGAGTATCTATGTGGATGGTGGAATGACAAGTCTGGAGAGTTTTGCGGACAACGGATAATTAATTATTAATGATGAATTATAAATTATTAATGGTTTTTTGTTGAATTTAAACGCAAAGTTTTTTGAAGGGCTAAGTATTTTGAAGAAGGCTAAGAATCGATAAATCGATTTTTAAGTTGATGTTTTTTGAAATTTTAAAAACTTGAAAGAAGTGAAAAACCTCAACATAGCCCCGATGGGAACGGCATCCTTTTTTTGCTTTTGAGAAAGTTTTCTTTTGATGACAAATCTCTCTAAGCAAAAAAAGATAAAGTGGACAGCGGGTTGTAATGTTCTAACAAATGTACAACCGTGTTGCTCCCAATAAAAAGAATAATTATTCTCGAAAAATAATTAGAAAAATGAATGAAGAAGAAAAATTAAAAAATCCGGATTGGAAAAAGTGGGGACCTTACGTGAGCCACCGCCAATGGGGAAATGTACGCGAAGATTACAGCACCAACGGCGATGCGTGGGGATTTACCGGTCACGATATGGCGGAAGCGTGGACTTACCGCTGGGCAGAGGAAGGCATCGCGGGAATCTCGGATGAGAAGCAACAGATATGTTTTGCGCTTTCTTTTTGGAATAAAAATGACTGCAGAGTTAAGGAACGTTTTTTCGGACTGAGTAATTATCAGGGAAATCACGGTGAAGATATCAAGGAGATTTTTTACTATCTGGACAATACACCGTCTCATAGCTATATGAAGATGGTTTACAAATATCCAATCAATGCATTTCCGTACGATGACCTCATCAATACGAATGCGCAACGCTCCAACAAAGACCCAGAATATGAAATATTTGATACAGGAATCTTTGACAACGATGAATATTTTGACATTTTTATTGAATATGCGAAAGCTGGCGAGGATGATTTTTTAATCAGAATTGATGTTCATAACAGAAGTAATCAACCTGCTCCAATTGTAGTTCTCCCAACAGTTTGGTACAGAAACAACTGGATATGGGGTTATAACGACTACAAAGGGCAACTCGGTTTTTCTAAACAAGGCGAAATAGATGTTCATCATAATAGTCTTAGTATAAAGAAATTATATTCCAGAAATAGAAATGCTGATGCGCTGTTTTGTGAGAATGAAACCAACCGTTCGAGGCTATTCAATCTTCCGAAGACTGAAGGTTTTTTCAAAGACGGAATTAACCAATATATTACAAAAGGGCTTGCTACTGTCAATCCTTCTAAAACAGGGACAAAAGCATCTCTTCATTGTGAAGAAATCATAGAAGCGAACAGCAACAAGGTTTTTGAATTCCGATTGTCGCCTCATATTATGGATGATGCGTTTTGGGATTTTGATGAAATTGTTTCCCGACGAAAACAAGAAGCGGATGAGTTTTATGCGAACATCCAAAAAGATATTGAAAATGAAGACGAAAAGAATGTCCAAAGACAGGCATTTGCTGGTTTGCTTTGGAATAAACAATTCTATCATTACAACATCGGGAAATGGCTAAAAGGCGACCCTAATTTCCCTATTCAACGAAAAGGTTTTGTGCGAAACAGCAATTGGGAGCATCTTCATAACAAAGATATTATCTCGATGCCAGACAAGTGGGAATATCCTTGGTATGCGACTTGGGATTTGGCATTCCATTGTGTGAGTTTTTCTGTAATTGACTCAGAATTTGCTAAAAATCAATTAATTACATTGACGAAAGAATGGTATATGCATCCGAACGGACAAGTTCCTGCTTACGAATGGAATTTTGACGATGTTAATCCACCCGTTCACGCTTGGGCAACTTTCCGAGTTTTCAAAATCGATGAAAAAAATAATGGTAAACCAGATTTGGCTTTCCTTGAAAGAGTTTTTCAGAAATTATTACTGAATTTCACTTGGTGGGTAAACCGAAAAGACTACAACGGAAATAATATTTTTGGAGGCGGATTCCTTGGTTTGGATAACATCGGAGCCTTTGACAGAAATATGGAATTCAATGAAGGGGAACATCTGGAACAAGCCGACGGAACAAGCTGGATGGCAATGTACGCACTGAATATGATGCGTATCGCTATGGAATTGGCAACGTACAATCCTGTTTATGAAGATATGGCGATTAAATTCTTTGAGCATTATCTTTATATCGCCGAAGCAATGGAAAACATTGGGGAAGACAAGCAAGGACTTTGGAATGAAGAAGACGGATTTTTCTACGATTTGCTCCAATTGTCTAACGGAGACAGTGTGAATCTGAAACTTCGAAGCATTGTTGGATTGATTCCGATGTTTGCCGTAGAAGTTGTGGAACATAGTATGTTGGAAAAACTTCCTGAGTTTAAAAAAAGAATGGAATGGGTTCTGAAAAATAAGCAAGATCTGACGAAACTGGTTTCTCAATGGTATGTTGAAGGCGAAGGAAACAAGCATCTCTTGAGTATTCTCAGAAAAACAAGATTGACAAAAGTTTTAACAAGATTGGTTGACGAATCTGAATTCCTCAGCGATTACGGAATCCGCGCGATGTCCAAAGTTTATGAAGAAAATCCTTTCCGATTCACTGTTCACGGGCAGGAACACGTGGTTTATTACACGCCTGCAGAAAGCGACAGCCGAATGTTTGGTGGCAACAGCAACTGGCGCGGACCGATTTGGTTTCCGATTAATTTTCTGATTGTTGAGAGTTTACAACGTTTTCATTTCTTTTTTGGCGATGCATTGACCATTGAATATCCAAAAGGAAGCGGTGTTCAAAAGAATCTGGAAGAAGTTTCCAAAGACATTAGCGACAGGCTTTGTAAAATTTTCTTAAAAGATGAAAATGGAAACAGAGCATTCAACGGTGGCGTTGAGAAATTCAATCAGGACCCACATTTCAAAGATTACATTATGTTCTTCGAATATTTTCACGGCGATAATGGTCGTGGTGTCGGCGCTTCTCATCAAACTGGTTGGACTTCCACGGTGGCGAAGTTGATTCAGCCGAGATTGGCTAGCCGATAATAAGTTGGAGTGTGTGAGCGTTTTAGGGTTTTAGTGAGTTTTGATTCTCTCCTACTCTAAGACGCTCAAACCCTCAAACTCTATTGCACAAGTTCTCCATTAACGCTGACTTCGTAAGAAATCTCAACATTTGGCTCCAATGTTTTAGAAACAGAACAATATTTTTCGAAAGATAATTCCGATGCTTTTTTTGCTTTTTTCGGGTCGATTTCACCTTCAAGGAAAAACTTCACTTTGATGGATTTGAAAGGTTTTGCATCATCTACCTGCACTCTTTCGCCTTCCACTTCCGCTTTGAAATCTGTAATTGTCTGACGTTGTTTTTTCAGGATTGAAACGACATCAATTCCGCTACATCCAGCCACTGCCATCAATAAAGATTGCATTGGAGAAACACCTTTTGCTCCTGGTAAAGTTGTGTTGTCTAATAAAATAGAATTTCCTTGCTCATTGGAACATTCAAACAAAAAATCATCGTTGATTCTATTAAGTGTAATTTTCATTTTAAATCTAAATTAAAATCAAATTTACAAAATCAAAAGGGGATAAATTCACTTCTCTATATATTTTAACGTATAAGGGAACATTTGATATTAATAATAATTCTACTAATTCATTTTATTGTTTTCTCACAAATGATTGATAAAAGTTTATTTAATGATTAATCATTATCTGCCATTCTGTCACAATATTTTGTATCTTTGCAGACTTAAACAGTTCAAATTTTCGGGTTCAAAGTTCATCAACATTGGATTTCTTAACATTGAACTTTAAATCTAAATGTAGTGCAGGAAAAATATATAGACGAGACCAAACAAGGAGAAGCATTCGCCATTGCAGAAAAATCCGGAAATTCTAAAAAATTATTTCTGGAAAGTTACGGTTGTCAGATGAACTTCTCTGATTCCGAGATTGTTGCATCCATTCTTAATGAACAAGGTTACAACACGACTTTGAAAGCGGAAGAAGCAGATTTGATTTTGCTTAATACTTGTTCCATTCGTGAGAAAGCTGAGCAAACAGTGAGAATGCGTCTTGCTCAATTCAAGAATCTTAAAAAAGAACGCCCCAACATGACCGTTGGTGTTCTTGGTTGTATGGCAGAAAGATTGAAAACCAAGTTCTTAGATGAGGAACAACTCGTAGATTTGGTTGTTGGTCCAGATGCTTACAGAGATCTCCCCAATCTTCTCAAAGAAACCGATGACGGAAGAGATGCTATCAACGTAATCCTTTCAAAAGAAGAAACTTACGCCGATATCAACCCTGTTCGTTTGGGCGGAAATGGCGTCACTGCTTTTGTAACAATTACAAGAGGTTGTGATAATATGTGTACTTTCTGCGTGGTCCCATTTACGCGAGGACGTGAGAGAAGTCGCGACCCGCACTCAATCATCGAGGAATGTCAAAGTCTTTGGAACAATGGATACAAAGAAATCACACTTCTTGGGCAAAACGTTGATTCTTACCTTTGGTATGGTGGCGGTCCTAAAAAAGATTTTGCAAAAGCTTCTGAAATGCAGAAACTAACCGCAATTAATTTTGCGCAGTTGCTTGATATGGTTGCAGTTGCAGTTCCAAATATGAGAATCAGATTCTCGACTTCCAATCCACATGAGATGACAGAACAGGTTTTCCGAATGATTGCCAAGCACGACAATATCTGTAATTATGTTCACCTTCCCGTTCAAAGTGGAAGCGACAGGATTCTACAATTGATGAACCGTCAGCATACGCGTCAGGAATACTTGGATTTAATTAAAAAAGGAAAAGAAATTGTTCCCGACATTTCATTCTCACAAGATATGATCATTGGATTCTGTACGGAAACCGAGGAAGATCACCAATTAACTATGAGTTTGATGCGTGAAGTTGAGTACGATTACGGTTATATGTTCTCCTACTCCACAAGACCAGGAACGCCTGCTCACAAGAAACTGGAAGACGATATTCCGGTAGATGTGAAGCAAAGACGTCTGGCTGAAGTGATTGCTCTACAAGGCGAACTTTCCCGAAAAAGAATGCAAGGTTACGTTGGCAGAGTTCATGAAATCCTTATCGAAGGCACTTCCAAAAAGAATCAAAACCAATGGAAAGGCAGAAATTCTCAAAATGCCGTTTGCGTTTTTGATAAGTTGGAAGGCCAAAAATTGGGCGACATTGTGTCTGTTTTTGTTCACGGCAATACGCAGGGAACGCTTTTGGGGGAAACGGTTTGATAGTTCATACTAATTGAATTCTTATTTGAATTAAGATTGAAGCATATTTTTTACATATTATTTCTACTGCCAATTCTTTTTAGCTGCCAGTCTGAGAAAGCAGTTAATGTCTATCCAAACCAAGTTGGGGATATCGAACTTGATGAAAAGTTAGATGATTCCAATTTTAAAAAATGTTTTGTTGATCCTTTTTCCTTCCAATATTATAATTTTGATGGATTTCAATATAAAGGCGAAAAATTAGAAATAGAAAAAAAATTAGAAAGATCAAATCTAATAAGTGACAAAAATTCAACTGGGTACATTACAATTCGTTTTGTAGTGAATTGTGAAGGAAAAACTGGAATGTTCAGAGTTCAACAAATGGATGAGAACTACAAAGAAAAAGTGTTTGACAAGAAATTCATTAATCAGCTTTTAGACTTTACGAAAAGTTTAAATGGATGGATTCCGCAAGAATATTTAGGAATAAAAATAAATTACTATCAATATTTAACCTTTAAAATAAAAGATGGAAAAGTTTCCGAAATACTTCCTTAGCTTTCTTATACTGGTTATTTATGCTAATGTGCAAGCGCAGGTAAACTGTAATGCAATTGAGGGCGAAAGGTGCAAAAAAGCATGCGAAATCTACAATAGCAATTCCGGTTCTCAAGGATCTCGTGAATCTCAGGAAAGTTTTGATAAAGCTATAGACTTGTGTCCGAATTTCTCCCATGCTTATATGGAAAAAGCAGTTCCTTACTTGAAAAGAGGAGATTTTATAACCTGGAAAAAACTAATTGATAAGGCTGTAGAGCTTAGCCCTAATAATCATTTGGATTACAGAGGCTGGTGCAAATTTCAATTTTTAAGAGATTACGAGGGCGCAATTCAGGATTTTGATCTGCTTGAAAAATATAGACCTGGAAATATCGGCTATTCAGTAAATGGCGATTATAATTTATATGTCGCAAAAGCGATTTGTTACAGCGCTTTAGATCAAAAAGAAAAAGCGATTCAGATTTTAGAAGATCTTTTTAAAACTAAAGATTACCATTTTGGACTTTACGATTATTATCAATTAGGCGTTACGTATTTCGAAAGTGGAAAATATGACAAAGCCTTAGAAAATTTTGAAAAGCAAAGCAAAGTTTACGATTTTGCAGAAAATATTTATTTTAGAAGTAAAGTTTCTAAAATCAGAAATAAAGATTATTTGGATTTGAAAAGTCTAGCCTTGAAGTCATATGACGAAGGCAAAACAATGAAAGATGCTTACACCCATCATTTCAACAAAATTTACAGAAAGCAAATTGCTGAACTGTAAACTTTATTCATTTAATTTTTAATCATTTAATCAAAAAAATGGCAGAATTACAATCCATAAAAGCACGCTTCGGAATTATCGGAAACTTCCCGGCGCTCAACCGCGCTTTGGAAAAGGCAATCCAAGTGGCACCTACAGATATTTCGGTTTTGGTAATGGGTGAAAGTGGCGTTGGGAAAGAGTTTATCCCAAAGATCATCCACGGCGAATCCAGAAGAAAACACCAACCATACATCGTCGTCAACTGCGGCGCCATCCCAGAAGGAACGATTGATTCAGAATTATTTGGTCACGAAAAAGGCGCATTTACGGGAGCAACTTCTACCAGAAAAGGATACTTTGAAGTCGCAGACGGCGGAACTATTTTCCTTGACGAAGTTGGAGAATTGCCGTTGCAGACTCAGGTTCGTCTTTTGAGAGTTTTAGAAAGTGGAGAATTTATGAAGGTGGGTTCTTCGCAAGTCCAAAAAACCAATGTGAGAATAGTTGCCGCGACGAATGTCAATATGATGAAAGCTATCCAAGACGGACGTTTTCGTGAAGACCTTTATTATCGTTTGAATACCGTTCAGATTGACATGCCTGCTTTGCGAGAAAGAAAAGGCGATATCCATCTGTTATTCAGAAAATTTGCAATCGATTTTGCTGAAAAATATAGAATGCCGGAATTGAGATTAACTGACGATGCTGTTGGTTATTTGGAAAGTTATGCATTTCCTGGAAACGTTCGCCAGCTCAGAAACTTGGTAGAGCAAATGACTGTTGTAGAGCAGAATAGAGAAATTAATTCGGTGAAGTTAGCAGAATATATCCCAATGAACGCAAATCTGCCAGCGGTTGTTCAAAAGAATAATCTTGGAGGAAATCAAGGTTCAGATTTTAGTTCGGAAAGGGATATTATGTACAAAATTCTCTTCGATATGAGAAACGATATTAATGATTTAAAATCCTTAACTTCGGAACTGATAAAAAATAAAGGAAATGCTGATCTAAGTTTACAGGAGAAACATCTTATTAATAGAATTTACACACCTGAAACACAGCAAGTAGCGAGTCCTAATTCTTTGCTTTACTTCGAAAATAATAACAATAATCAAAATCAGATTCATCATCCAACGATTATTTCTGAAGACGAAGATCATCATTACAACGATGTAGAAGATATTGAAATTGAAGAAGCTAGGTCAGAATCTCTTTCACTTCAAAACAATGAAAAAGATCTAATAATCAAAGCATTAGAAAAACACAAAGGAAGAAGAAACAAAGCAGCAGACGAGTTGGGAATCTCGCAAAGAACACTTTATAGAAAAATAAAACAATATAATCTAGAGGAATAATGGTCAGAAGTCAGAAGCCAGAAGTCAGAAGCCAGAGAATTAAATTTTTTTTTCTCTTCTCTTTATTCTTTGTTCTTACAAGTTGCTATTCATTCACAGGATCATCTTTAAGTCCGGAAATGAAAACAGTTAAAATCAACACATTTCCTAATAACGCAGCCAACAATCTGCCAAGTTTGAGTCAGGATTTTACGGTGGCGTTGCAGAATCGTTTTCTACAGAGAACTACTTTGAAAGGTGCTATTGAAAAACCAGATCTCTTGATAGAAGGAGAAATAAGTGATTACAACATCACACCAACCAGTGTTGGAGCCGCTACAACTACAACTTCTGGAAGTACAATTGAAGCGCTTCAAAATAAGTTAACCATTTCCATAAAAGTTCATTATGAAAATAATGTAGACCCAACGCTAAGTTTTGACAGAACTTATAGTGACGAAGCCGTTTTCAATAGCGACCTGGATATCAACTTAATAGAAACTGCACAGGTAAGAATTGTGAATGAAAGGATCATCAACAAAATTTACAATGATATTGTAGCCAATTGGTAAAAGTATGAATACAAGAGTTTTAGAATTAATAAAAAATCCAAAGATTATTATAGAATCCGATTTGAAGATATTAGAATCCGAGTCGGAGAAAATGCCTTACGCTCAGAGTATTCGTGCGCTTTATCTTTATGGGATTAATCTTTATCAATCAGAAAAATACAAAGAAAATCTTTCTAAAACAGCAGCTTATACAACGGATAAAAAAATACTTTATCAATTCATCAATTCTGAAAAAATTTCTAAAAAAGAAATCACGTCAACTCAAATTGAGCCAGAAGAAACAGCTCACAATCAAACAATTAACAATACAGAAACAGAAGTTGTAAAACCTGCGGAATCTGAAATCGTAACTGAGATAGAAAAAACAGAAACCCAATCTGTTATTAATCAATTTGACATTGATAAAACTATCGAAAATGAAAGTGAGAAAAATTCCGAATTCGTTGTTTTAGAAAACGAAGAAAACTCCGTAGAAGAAAAAAATCATAAAATCGATTCGCAACCTACCAAAGAACCTGAAATTGTTTTAGTTAAAGATGATTTGGAAATTAAAGACAATTTAATTTTTATTGATGAAAATCGTTCTGAAGAAACTATTTCTGAACATAAAACCGTTGAAGAAGTTTTAGAAACTCCTGAAGAAAAAACTACCGAACCTATAACTGAAACTCAAGTTCAAGATGAGGATTCTTCTGGCAATATTAGTTTTAATGGGATTGAAGATTTTCTTCCTCAGGTTAAGTTTTCGGTTCCCAAAAATCACTTAGATTATCTTAATCCTCCAAAAAGAGAAATTAAGAAAGAAGTACAACAACCAATACAAGAAATTCCTGTTGCAAAAATAGAATATGCAGAACCAGTTGTTCCTGAAATTGCTGAAAATGAAATCGACAACAGCCAGGTAAGTTTTGAAAACACTCAAACTTTAGAAATTTCAAAACCAACAAAAGTTGTAGAAGTTGAATCTGAAATTGACGAAAACATTTGTGAAGATGAAATCAGCTTTGAAAATACTCAGAGTTTCGAAGTTTCGAAACCAGAAGAACCTGTAATTGTCGCTAAAATTCAGGAGCAAGAAATTATTTCTAAAAAGGTAAAAGTTGATGAACAACCTATTTCTGAATGGAAGCCAATGTCTTTTTCTGCTAATATTCCCGATGCGCTGATTGGCAAAACTACAGAAGCAGAAAAGCAGCCTGAAGTTGAAAGTATAGTTGAAGAAAAAACTGCCGAACCTGAAATTAAAGAAGAAATCATTATTAACGAAAAGCCAATTGTAGAGGAAAAACCTCAAATCCTAGAAACTGAAAGACCTGTGATGAATGTTTCTTTCTTCGGCAACGAAGTTTCTAGAATTGAAGAAAAAGAAAAAGAAATTCCCGCAATTATTGAAAAGCCAGAAGCGAAAGAAATTCCTGATAGCAACGTTGGAACTTTCATCAACACTTGGCAAAGCTGGTTGAAAATTGAGAGAAAAGAAACTGCAGAAAAACAAGCAAAAGTCAAGGAAAAAATCATTGATAATTTCATCGAAACAAACCCAAAAATCTCACAATTAAAAGAGGAAAGCAACTATGTTGTAAAAGAGAAAAAAGACGACATTTCTCACTTGATGACCGAGACTCTTGCAAGATTATATACTGAGCAAAAGCTCTATACAAAAGCAATAAAAGCTTACGAAATCCTTTCTGAAAAGCATCCTCACAAAAAAGATTACTTCGAAGAAAAAATCGAAGAAGTCAAGGAAATCAGGAAATCATAAAACAAAAAAGCGGAAAATTATTTTCCGTTTTTTTTTATTTCAATTCGATGGGGTTGTTTTTACTTTTTATTTCAGCTTCCATTCTTTTTTGGAATTCCTGTATTTGTTTAGGATCCATTCCAGGTCTGTTTCCTCCGCCACCTCCAGCTGGACCTCTTCCTCCACCAGAACTTCTCTGAGCAGAAAAAAAACTAGCTGGATCTTTTTGCATCTTTTTTTCCATCTCTACATATTTTGATTTGGGAAGCGCTATAACTTGTCCTCGGTTCAAAGGTTGATAGATCTCTGCTATTTTTTTTGTTTGCATCAGATCAAAAGAATAATCGCCTCTTTCATCTTGAACTTTTACAATCAATCCTGGCAAACCAGAGAATTTGTAAGGGCCATCTTGCAAAGGAATTTCTTGAGTAAACCACGCATACCAAGTTCTTCCACCAAATTTAGTTTCAGCCTTTTGCGTTTGATAATCTCCAATTTTCACCGTTTCTGGTAAGATTTTCCAGTCAAAAGTTGGCGTTTCTGAATAAGAATAATTATCTCTTCCGATTCTTGATTTGTAAATTAGACTTTGATTCGTGAGGTCTTTTTCAATCGTGAACTGTAGATTACTTCTCAAACTCTGCATTTGTTCTCTATTAAAGTTTTGAGTTGTACGCATTCTTTCCATCAAAGAATCTCTTTTCATTGCATTTTCTGCGTAGAATACAGACTTTTTTCCATCGGTATCCAGATAAGCCAGCTCTGTTTTTTTCTCCACATTTGTAGAATCTGGCGTCAATGTCGCTTGATAAACAAAACGTGTTCCTTGCTGAGCCATTACAAAAGGCATCGCGAACAAGCTTAATATTTTAAAAAATTTCATATTAATATTTGTTACTTAATTCAATTGGATTTGTATTTCCGAAATTCATCGTAGAAGCGTTATTTCCAGCCGAGTTACTTTGTGGATTTCCCATTTGTATATCAGCTTGTCCGTTTCCTACCTCGCTACCTGGCATTCCGCCATTCATTCCTTGCTGGCCCCCGAATCCGCCATTCATCCCTCCGTTTCTTTGATTCATCCTGTTGAAACTATCAAAGTTGATCTCAGGATCCTTATTTTTAACCATTTCCATTCTTACAGATTCTTTGTCTCCTCGAAAGTTGATTCTTGTAGATCTTCTGGCGTCCGGTTTTATAACTTCGGAAAAGGCTTTTTCTATATTAATTTTCTTAGTAAAGCTAAATCTGTAATCACCTTTATCATCTTCTAATTTTAAAATCAATCCTGGAAGTCCTAAAAATTTGTAAGGTCCATCAGAGATTTTAATTTCAGGAGCAAACCAAGCTGTCCAAGTTCTCCCTCCAAAAGTCATCGTTGCTTTCTGAACTTTATAATTATTAAAATCAGAAATTTGATTAGAAATATCCCAATTCATTTTTCTGTCTTCTTGATAATAGACTTGTTTTGAACCAATACTTTCAACAAAATTCACAGACTTGTCTTCTTGATTTTTTGTAATAAAATAATCAAAAAAAGTAGGTTGTATAGATTTTCCGTTGGGTAGTTTTGGAAATTCGGATTTATCTTTTTTTGATTTTTTAATTTCTGTTACGCCTTGTTGTTTTAAAACTGCAGTTAAAGAATCTTTTAATAATTTACTTTCACTGATGAATAATGACTGATTATTCTTGACATCCAAGAAAGTATTCTCAACCTTCATATTAACAAGATTAATCGTATCTGGATTCACTTCGGTTTGATAAATATATCTTTCGGTTTGGCTCATCATTTTTCCAAAAAAGGAAAATAGCATCATCAAAATAAAAATCTTCTTCATAACTAATTGTTTGATTAACAAATTCGAGCAAAGTTAATTATAAGAACAATCAGAATTAATAATTGTTTCTTTTTTGATAAGAATTTAACATTAACAAACTGTATCTCATTACAAAACGAATTATTAAAGTCTATTTAAAATCGTTAAAATAGACGCTGTCGATTTGAGAATGCGGAAATTAGTTCGTACTTTTGTAGACTAAAATCAGTCTAAATAAAAACAATGATAAAAGTAAGCGATCAGGCAAAATCCAAAGCAGCTCAGTTGATGACTGAAGAAGGCTTCAACCCTGAGACTGACTATATAAGAGTGGGCGTAAAAAGTGGCGGATGTTCCGGACTAGAATACGTCTTGAAGTTTGATAATGTAAAAAATGAAACCGACCAAATCTTTGAAGATAACGGTGTAAGAGTCATTATTGACAAAAAATCAATCCTTTATCTTGCAGGAACCACTTTAGAATATTCCGGAGGATTGAATGGAAAAGGTTTTGTTTTTAATAACCCAAATGCTGCAAGAACCTGCGGTTGTGGAGAAAGTTTTAGTTTATAAAAATTATGTCTAAATATACCGAAGACGATTTACGCGTCGATTTAGAAAATAAAAAGTACGAGTTTGGATTCGAAACGGATATTGAGTATGAAGATTTCCCGATTGGTCTGAATGAGGATATCATCCGAGCAATTTCTGAAAAGAAAGAAGAGCCGGAATGGATGACGGAATGGCGTCTGGAATCTTTCCGAATCTGGCAAAAAATGGAAGAACCAAATTGGGCCAACATCAAATATCAAAAACCTGATTTCCAAGCCATCAGATATTACGCAGCACCAAAAGCAAAACCAGAATTGGCAAGCCTTGATGAAGTGGACCCAGAATTATTGAAGACTTTTGCAAAATTGGGAATCAATATCGAGGAACAAAAAAGATTAGCTAACGTTGCGGTTGATATTGTTGTAGATTCTGTTTCAGTTAAAACAACTTTTCAAGAAACTTTAAAAGAAAAAGGCATTATCTTCTGCTCAATTTCCGAAGCTATTAAAGAACATCCGGATTTGGTAAAGCAATATCTTGGAAAAGTAGTTCCAAGAGGCGATAATTTTTACGCAGCTCTTAACTCCGCAGTTTTCTCTGACGGAAGTTTCTGCTACATTCCAAAAGGTGTACGGTGTCCAATGGAACTGTCAACTTATTTCCGTATCAATCAGTCTGGAACTGGTCAGTTCGAGAGAACTTTGGTCATTGCTGACGAAGGAAGTTACGTTTCTTATCTTGAAGGTTGTACTGCGCCGTCAAGAGATGAGAACCAGCTTCACGCTGCAGTTGTAGAATTAATCGCAATGAATGACGCTGAAATCAAATATTCTACAGTTCAAAACTGGTATCCTGGTGATGAAGAAGGAAAAGGAGGTGTTTTCAATTTTGTGACTAAAAGAGGTCTTTGCGAGAGAAATGCAAAAATCTCTTGGACTCAGGTCGAAACCGGTTCTGCTGTAACTTGGAAATATCCGAGCTGTATTTTGAAAGGTGATAATTCGGTTGGAGAATTTTATTCAATCGCGGTTACCAATATGCATCAATATGCAGATACAGGAACTAAGATGATTCACATCGGAAAGAATACTAGGTCAACCATTATTTCTAAAGGTATCTCTGCGGGAAAATCTAATAATTCTTATCGTGGATTGGTAAAAGTGATGCCAACTGCAAAAGGAGCGAGAAACTTTTCTCAATGTGATTCTTTGCTAATGGGTAATGAATGTGGTGCGCACACTTTCCCTTACATCGAAATCAAAGACCCGACTGCACAATTGGAACACGAAGCCACGACTTCGAAAATTGGAGAAGACCAGATTTTCTATTGTAACCAAAGAGGAATTGATACAGAAAGAGCAATTGCTCTGATAGTAAATGGATTCAGTAAAGAAGTTTTAAATAAGCTTCCAATGGAATTCGCCATTGAAGCTCAAAAGTTGTTGGAGATTTCTCTGGAAGGTTCAGTTGGATAAATTTTTTTAGCAAGGTTAAACAAAGATTTTCTTTGATTGTTTGAAAAAAATTTAAAGAAATACAAAGCCGCTAAAGCTTAGGAAAGTAATACAAGTTTTAAATTTCTACAATTAACTTGTTTATCTTTGTGAAAAACAACACAAATGACAGAGAATGAAATTTCAAAGATTGTCTTTGAAAGTGGGTTAAAGATTCATAGAAAATTGGGGATAGGCTTGTATGAGAGTATTTACGAAGAATGTCTTTTCTATGAATTAAAAAAAGCAGAAGTAAAAGTCGAAAGACAAAAACCTCTGAATATCCAATATGAAGAATTGTTGCTGGAAAATGCTTTTAGAATGGATTTATTAATTGAAAACAAGGTTGTTTTAGAAATTAAATCTGTTGAAAGTTTAAATAATTTTCACGCATCACAATTAAAAAATTATTTAAGACTAGGAAATTATAAGTTAGGAATGCTTATTAATTTTAATTCTCAACTATTTAAAAATGGTGTAATGAGAATTGCAAATGGTCTTGATTATATTAAAAAATAAGAAACAATAGTTTTTCATTGATAAGCGTTAGCGCCTTTGTTTCACTTAAAAAAGCAAAGGAAGATAAAAAAATCTTTGTCTAGCCTTGCGATAAATTTAAAAGTATGTTAGAGATAAAAAACTTACACGCCAAAATTGAAGATGGCGACAGAGAAATTTTAAAAGGAATCAATCTTGAAATAAAACCAGGCGAAGTTCACGCTATTATGGGACCGAACGGCGCTGGTAAATCTACACTTTCTTCTGTTATTGCAGGAAAAGAAGATTATGAAGTAACGGAGGGCGAAATTCTTTTCGAAGGAGAAGAAATCGGTGAAGATGCGCCTGAAGAAAGAGCACATAAAGGAATTTTCCTTTCTTTCCAATATCCTGTGGAAATCCCTGGAGTTACCGTTACCAATTTTATCAAAGCCGCTCTTAACGAAACAAGAAAAGCAAACGGATTGGAAGAAATGGGCGCTAAAGAAATGTTGGGTCTAATCCGTGAAAACTCTGAGAAATTAGGAATCAAAAAAGATTTCCTTTCCCGTTCTTTGAACGAAGGTTTCTCTGGAGGTGAAAAGAAAAGAAATGAGATTTTCCAAATGATGATGCTGAATCCGAAATTGGCAATTCTTGACGAAACCGATTCAGGATTAGATATCGATGCTTTGAGAATCGTGGCTGATGGTGTAAACCAATTCAAAAACGAAGGCAACGCAGTTTTGTTAATCACGCATTACCAAAGACTTTTAAATTACATTCAGCCAGATTTCGTTCACGTTTTGGCAGATGGAAAAATCATAAAAACAGGAGATAAATCTTTGGCTTTGGAATTGGAAGAAAAAGGTTACGATTGGCTTCTTAATTAATTTCTAATTTGAGATTTGAAGTTTGAAATTATGGCAACAATTAATAATTTTGAAGATTTAGAGATTTGGAAAAAGTCTCGAATTTTATGTCAAAAAGTTGATGCCTATTTACTTCAAAACCCAAATTGCAGTCAAAATATTAAATATCAAATTGACCGTTCATCCGGTTCTGTTATGGATAATATTGCAGAAGGATTTGAACGGGAAGGAAATAAAGAGTTTATTAATTTTCTTTCAATTTCAAAGGGTTCTTGTGGAGAAGTACGTTCTCAATTAATCAGAGCATTTGATAGAAAATTTATTAATGAAAATGAATTTAACGATTTGTTAAAAGATTTTGCAGAGCTTTCAAAAATGATTTCTGGCTTTATGAAATACCTAAAAAATACAGAACATAATGGAAACAAATTTCTGCGTCCTTAACTTCAAATCTCAAACTTCAAACAACTAATGAGTTTAGACATACAAATTTTAAATCAACATTCAGATTTTTTGGAATCGCTTCTTCATTCTTTTTTGAACGAAGAGAGAAAAATCGCTCTTCAGAAATTTGAAGAGAAAGGTTTTCCGACCAAAAAAGATGAAGAATACAAATACACGAATCTGAAGGAAATTACGGAAAAAGATTACAATTTTTTCCCTTCAGAAGCTCATCATATTACCAAAGAGCAGTTGGACGAATTGCATCTTGGAAAAGAACATTTTGACTGGATTGTGTTCATTAACGGGAAACTTCACAAAGAATATTCTAACATTTCTATTGAAAATGCAGAATTCCTGACTTTGAATGAAGCTCTGAATGATTCAGCGAAAAAAGAAACTTTCAATCAATATTTCAATACAATTGCAAGCAAAGATTTAGCTTTCACAAATTTGAATCTAGCTTATTTCAATGAAGGATTTTTCTTGAAAGTTCCGAAAAACATCGTCATCGAAAAACCGATTCACGTTTTTTATATCTCTGACAGTCAAGAAGAAAACACCTTCTATAACACAAGAAATCTTCTGATTGTGGAAGCTGGCGCAAAAGTAGAAGTGATTGAAAGTCATCATAATTTTGATGAATCTTTCGTTTTCACCAACTCTGTGACGGAGATTTTCACTTATCAAAATGCAAAAGCAGATTGGCACAAATTGCAGAACGACAGTGACACTTCCTACCTCGTAGACCACACATTTGCGAAGCAGGAAAGAGATAGTTTAACGACAGTGAACACCTTCTCTTTTGGAGGGAAATTAGTTCGTAACAATCTGGATTTCATTCACAACGGAGAGAATATCAACTCGTTTATGAACGGAATCACGATTATCGGAAAAGACCAATTGGTAGACCACCACACAGCGGTTCATCACAACACGCCAAACTGCGAATCTTACCAGAATTACAAAGGAATCTACAAAGACAAATCGCACGGTGTTTTCAACGGAAAAGTGTTTGTGAACAAGATTGCTCAGAAAACCAACGCTTATCAGCAGAATAATAACATTTTGTTGGACGAAGGCGCAACGATTGATACAAAACCTCAGCTGGAGATTTTCGCAGATGATGTAAAATGTTCGCACGGTTGTACCGTTGGACAGCTGAACGAGGACGCGATGTTCTACCTTAGAGCTCGTGGAATTTCCAAGAAAGAAGCAAGAGCATTGTTGCTTTACGCTTTCGCCAACGATGCGATGCAAAACATCGATATCGAGCCACTCAAAGTAAAAGTTTCCAAACTTCTGGCAGAAAAACTGGAAGTCAATATGGAATTCTAAATAAATCAAATCGCATCTATCAGGTGCGATTTTTTTGTTATTATTTGGGCGCCTTAATCCGCCTTCCGTTCCCAATCTTTTCACTCCACTTCGTTGCGTAAAAAGGATTTCCACTCAAGTCGGGGCGCGGATTCAGCTTCTTTTGAAATATTTGTCGTTAAATTGTAAATTTGAACATCACAACAATTATATTTTAACACAAATGAACTACGAAAAATTACAATTCAACCTCAACGCTTATAAAGAAACCGGCGAAATCCTAGACGGCGCAAGGTTCCTCATTCACGAATTCGAATTGGATGATGAAAACTTTTTAGGATTCGGTTTCCGGGAAGAATTAGAAAAGAACTCGATTTTATTGACTGCTAATGGAGAAATCGGAGATAGGCAGGAAGTTTTGATTCCGAGAAATATTTTCGATTTTGATTTGACTTTGGTTCTCAATATGCTCGCTCACGAGATGTTGCACGTTCGTCAGAAATCGTCAAAGATGATGATTATGGATAAGAATGAACGTGAATGGCAAGCTTACTACGAAATGTTATTTCATACCAATTTTCCGCAGATTCCAGAACTTTCTGATTATTACAAAAACTTCTTTGGTGAAAAAGCTTTGATTTATTATGGAAGAATGGGCGAAGGAAGTGAACTTCAATTAAAATATTTGGAACAAAAACTTGAAGTTGAAAAGCTTTTGCAAGACATTAAAAATAAAACGATTTAATATGAAGAGAATTTTATTATTAATACTGATAAATATATACAACTACTCTTTTTCTCAAAATCTGAAACAAGATTCTATCATAGAAAAATACACAAAAAAATGTGCTTATCAATTTCATTATTTGGCGCAAGGTTGGGAAGATTGTATCAATGAAGGAATAAAAGCAGATTCAACAATTGCCATTTTTTGGCATCATAAAGCGCTTCCACTTTGGAAAACAAGAAAATATGAACTGGCTTTGAAAAGTTATGATAAAGCCGTTTTATACGACAGAAAAGAATATCTGGGAAGAAGAGGTTTCCTAAAATGTATTTTCTCCAAAACTATTCGAAATGCTTTAAAAGATTTGGATGATGCAACAAAAGAATTCGGAGACGGAATTCAGAATGACCACTCTTATGATTTTTATAAATCGCTCTGTTACTTACAATTAAATCAATATGATGATGCCTTAAAACTGATGCAAATCGAAATTGAGAAGACAAAAAAACAAAGTGGAGAAGATTGGGTCTCGCCTCTTTGTTATTTCTATACAGGTGTTATCTATTACGAAAAACGAGATTACAAAAAAGCGGTCGAAGAATTTGATAAAGCTTTGAAACGTTATCCCAATTTTTCAGATGCTGAATATTACAAAGCTCTGAATCAATACAAAATCGATAAAGATTATACAAAGTATCTTGAAAGTGCAAGGCTGGCAAAAAAAGATTTTGATAAAGGTTTGACTTTTACCGAGGGCGATTCTCCTTATGAAAAATATCCTTATCAGGTCAATTGGTATATGATAAATCTGGATTAATATGAAAAAAGTATTCTATCTTTTATTAATGATTTCGGGAATTATTAATGCGCAAAAACTGAGGATTACGTATTCTGCGAAGTGCAAAACGGATTTGAATTTGGAAAAAATCAATCCTCAAATAATGGTTTTAGATTTTGTTGATAATAAATCTATTTTCAGAGAAATGATTGACCGAGATGGAGATTCTCTAAAAATCAATAATGGTTCTCCTATGAACAGCACTGGATTTGAAAATCAATATTATGTCAAAAAGAATTTGGCAAAGGAGAGAACAGAAAAAATCATTACTAATTCTGAAAATAATTTCCTTCTTCCTATTGATGAAAAACTGAATTGGAAAATTTTATCCGACAAGAAAAAGATTGCTGGGTATAATGCTCAAAAAGCAACTGTAAATTATGGTGGTAGAGAATGGACAGCTTGGTTTACTTCTGAAATTCCTATCAATGATGGTCCATATGTCTTTTGTGGTTTGCCTGGATTAATCATTTCGATTGAAGATAATAAAACAGAATATGTTTTCAACCTTATCGAAACCAAGAAAAACTGCGGAGAATTATATGATGCTAGAAAGCAATTGATTGACATTGATTGGAATCAATTTGAGCAATTAGCTATAAATTATTATGACAATCCTAACCGAGAAATGGAGCAAAAAATAAAATCAAATAAAGTTTTTATTACTGACGCAAAAGGAAATCGAATAGATTTGAATATCAAACAAATGAATGAAGAACGCCAAGATTATATTCGAAAAAATAACAATCCTATTGAATTAAACCATAAAATTAATTATCAATAAAAGACATTACAATGACAAAACCTGAAATATCTTGGCAAGATTTTGAGAAAATCGACATTAGAGTCGGAACAATTATTTCCGTTGATAATTTTGAAAAAGCCAGAAATCCTTCTTATCAATTGGAAATCGATTTTGGAGATTTAGGCATCAGAAAATCATCTGCTCAAATCACAACTTTATATTCGAAAGAAGATTTGGTAGGAAAACAAATTCTTGCTGTTGTAAATTTCCCAAAGAAACAAATCGCCAACTTCTTCAGTGAATGTCTTGTTCTTGGGGTTTATGGAGAAAATAAAAGTGATGTAACTTTGCTAAGTCCAAGCTTGCCTGTGAAAAACGGATTGGAAGTTGGGTGAAATCAGTTAAATCAAAAATTTATTTGATATAAGTTTTCACTTCATCAAGAATATTGAAAATCAATTCCATTGGTAAATCTTCTTCCATATTCAAAAGCAAGATTTTGAACTTCTTCCTACCTTCAGATAATAGTTCGGGGTAATCCAACCTATCGCCGTGATAAAAGCTGAGATAATGTTTTTGATGTTGTTTGCTATAATAGAAATAGCAGAGCATTTTCTTTTTGTATTTCAAAAAAGGAAGTCCAAAGCTGAAAGTCTCGGTAATCAGTTCATCAGAGTTCAGAATCTTTTCTCGGATAAATAGAAGTGCACTTCTCGCAGGTTCGTCAATTCGATAAAAATATTCCTGAATGGGATTCATCAATCAAAATTCTGAAGCTCAACCAACTTTCTATAAGTTCCGTCTTTGTCCATCAATTCCTGATGAGAACCTTGTTCTACAATATCACCTTTTTCCATCACAACAATATGGTCAGCTTTCTGAATCGTGGATAATCT
The DNA here is from genome assembly GCF_003385395.1 of Epilithonimonas hispanica. Taxonomy (GTDB): domain Bacteria; phylum Bacteroidota; class Bacteroidia; order Flavobacteriales; family Weeksellaceae; genus Epilithonimonas; species Epilithonimonas hispanica. Next base: position 36,781 of record NZ_QNUG01000007.1, read on the forward strand.
ATGCGCAATAACCAGAGAAGTTCTGTTTTGCATCATCTTTTCCAACGCATCTTGAACATATCTTTCGGACTCTGTATCCAAAGCAGAAGTTGCTTCGTCGAGAATCATAATTGGTGGATTTTTCAGAACTGCTCTTGCGATGGAAACACGTTGTTTTTGTCCGCCTGAAAGTTTGTTTCCATCATCTCCGATATTGGTATGATAGCCTTCAGGAAGTTGTGAAATAAAATCGTGAGCATTAGCAATTTTTGCTGCTTCTATGACTTGTTCTTCCGTTGCATCAGGATTCCCCATCAAGATATTGTTATAAACCGAATCGTTGAACAAAACAGATTCCTGAGTTACCATTCCCAGAAGTTTACGATAATCCGTCAGCTTTAGGTTTTTTATGTTATGTCCGTCAATCAGGATTTCGCCTTCGGAAACGTCATAGAATCTTGCTAATAGATTGGCAATCGTTGTTTTTCCACTTCCGGATTGTCCAACCAAAGCAACCGTTTTGCCTTTATGTAAATCGATGGAGAAATTCTTAAGAATCAAATTAGATTTTTCATAATAGAATCCAATATTTTTGAATTCAATTTTATCTTTTAATTCAGAAATTGGTGTTGGATTTGGAACTTCGTCAACTTTTAAATCGTAATCCAAAACTTCTGAAACTCTTTCCAAACTCGCCATTCCTCCTTGGATATTGGAAACGGCATTCGACAAACGTTTTGCTGGGTCCAAAATTTGAAAGAAAACCGCAATAAAAGCAAGGAAAGTTGCAGGGTCACGATTGGTTCCATTAATGATTTCTGTTCCAGCATACCAAGTAATCAGCAACATCGTCACGGAACCAAGAAACTCACTCATTGGAGAAGCCAATTCTCGCCTTCTACTCATTGAAATGGCGTGATGTTGCCATTGATTTGTGGTTTTATTAAAACGATTTTTCAGAATTTTATCCGCATTGAAAATCTTGATTACTTTTGAAGATTTTAAAGTTTCATCAACCAAAGAGAAGAGATTACCTAATTCTTCCTGAGCATTTTTAGCCTGCTTTTTCAAACTTTTCCCAACCCAAGAGATAATCCAACCCATAATTGGGAAAACGATTAATGAAAATAAAGTCAATTTTGGAGAAAGAAGAAACAACGCTGTCAATGACGAAAGAATCATAAAAGGCGAGTTCACAATGTCCACCAAAGAACCCATAATTCCACTTTCTACACCACCGATATCATTGGAGATTCTGGACATCATATCGCCTTTTCTCTGTTCTGTGAAGAAAGAAACAGGTAATTTCAGAAACTTGTCGTACATCGCAGTTCTCAAGTCTCTTGTAATTCCAACTCGGTAATTCACCAACAAGTAAGAACCAATGTAACGGAAAATATTCCTCAATAAAAAAGCAAAAGCCGTCATACAGCAAAGAATCGCCAAAACTTTGATTCCGCCGTGTTCATCGATATTTATCTGAATTGTATAATAAGCCCAATCTTTCACATAAGCGAAATAATCTGCCAATCTACCATTCCAAATCGGTGCTCTTGTAGTGTCGATTTCATCAGAAGTTCCGAACATTATGCTCAAAATTGGAAGCAAAGTTCCTATGGAAAAGATTTGCAAAAGCGAGTAAAGAATGTTAAAAAACATACTTCCCCAAAGGTATTTTTGATGTGGTTTTGCAAAACCTAAAATTCGTTGGTATGGTTTCATTAAGAAAAATTGAAAGGCAAAAATACGGAAAATAAATAGCTTGCAATAGATGAAAGAAAATAGATGAAAGATAAAAGACTAACAATCATTATATTTTATCTATAAATACTTTTTTTCCTACTACTTATTAAGACGTTAGAAATCGTATTTTATCTTATCGTTATACTTCGGCTGGAAGTTTTTGGTATTGAATTTTTCAATCGTCTTAGCAAAATTATTGATGATGTTTGTCAAATTATCAGCATCTACAATATTAATATCGTCATTCACAGCGTGATAATGAAAAGCCTTGTTCATATCAACGGTTGAAATCGAATGTGCTATGATTTTTCTTTTAACAAAATTCACATTGTCAGACCTGTAGAATAATTGCTGACCTTGATATGGGTCTGGATAAACTTTCAAACCGTTAACTGCATTAGCATTAATTAATTCATCAAAATCAGAAAATTCATCACCAGTCATAAAAACTGCATTCTTCCCGAACTGAGATTCTGTCGCCAACATTTCGAAATTAAAAAGCGCTTTGATATTATTGAAAACAGGCGTTAAATTTTGATTTTCAGACAAAGCTTTTGAACCAATCAATCCAATTTCTTCTGCATTGAAGGCCATAAAAACCATTGAAAAATCTGTTTTTTTATCTTTAAAATAATCAGCCAAACCAATCACTGTGGAAACTCCACTCGCATCGTCATCTGCTCCGTTGTAGATATTATCACCTTCTTTGTTATTCGTTCCAATATGGTCAAAATGTGCTGAAAAAGCCAAACTCTGTTCAGATTTTCCTTTTTTGATTCCGCAAACGTTGTAACCTTTTTGTCCTTTGTACTCGAAAGGAACGAGATAAGAATCTCCGAAGCAGTAATCCAGATTATTTTTTTTGAATTCCTGAGCGATATATTCTGCGGATTTATCATTTTCTGGCGTTCCGAATTTTCTGCCTTTCATCTCATCAGAAGCTAATGCTGAAACGATACCGACAACTCTTTCTTTGGAAATATTCTGCGCAAAAGACAGAAACGATTGAGCAATTAAAACAATGGAGATAACTTTTTTCATAGTTAGATTGATTTATTATAAAATAATAAGTACGACAAGCTAGCATTTTGTTACTAATCTTCTAAATATAAAGATAATATTGTTATAAATAAAAAACAGCCTCCAAAATGGAAGCTGTTCTCACTCAAAAAAATCGTCGTAAGCCTATCGAAGTCTGTCTACAGATTTTACGAGCCTTTCATCTTTTCTGATGTAGATGTTTGCCAAAAGCAGACAAATAATAGAAATCAATGAAAAAATTGGCTCAATACCCTTCTCAGGAAACTGAATTCCTCCGGATAAATTGAGTAGCCAGTAAGTCAAAAGACCAACCAACAAAGCGTTTATAATGATGCTGATGTTATTCAGCAAAATTTGTCTCTTACGGTTTTTGAAACTGAATAAGCTCAAAAGTCCAATTACAATTAACAAAACTGTTGAAATATTAATGGTAAGATTTCCACCAAAAATATCAAAATCCTGAGCTGTTAGATTCAGGAAAACGGCTCCTAAAACTGCTAAAAATATCCAGACTGTTTGTATTCTTTGTAACATTCTTATTATAAATCCTTTATAAAAAAGGTTAAAATCGATTACAAAAATAAAATAATTTTTGCTTAATTCAAAAATTAATGTAGATTTGCATTGTAATCACTCATTTAAAAATGATAACCGCCTGGTTTTCATTCTTACTTTACAAAAATAAATTTACTTTTTTACGTATAATATGTTTAATATTGAAACGCTAAGGTCAAAATCCGATGAGGAATTGATCAAACTTTCTAAAGATTTAGGCGTTAATTTGGCTAAGAAAAGCTCTCCAGAAGATACTGTCTTTGCAATTCTAGATTATCAGGCTTCAAACCCCAAAGTAATCAAGGATTATCTAAACGCTAATCAAGAGAATATGACGAAAAACACAGAAGAAAACTCTGGAGAAAAAGCTCCTATTAAAAAAAGAGGAAGAAAACCTGCTGAAAAACCAAAACAAGAGGCAGAAGTTCCTACCATAGAGACTGTTGTATCAGAAGCTCCTACAACTGTTGAAACTCCAGTGGTAGCAGAAGAGATTAAGAAACCAAATCCTCCCAAGAAAAAACAACCAAGAACTAGAGTTACACCAACTGAAAATAAAGAGCAAAGTCCTATTGAGGTACCTCTTGAAACAGTTCCAGTTTCTGAAACAACTCCTAAGATTGACGAAAAACCTGAGGACACCAAACCTCAACAAAGACAGCCTCAACAGCAAAACAATCGTCAACAGCAACAAAAGGCCAATAATAATAGAGGTCAACAAAAAACACAAAATCCTAACACTCCTCAGAACAACAATCAAAAAGAACAATCTGAAAATCAGCCTGAGCAGGCTCCGAAAAAAGATTTCACCTTTGATGGATTGATTACAATAGAAGGTGTTTTGGAAATTCTTCCGGACAATTACGGATTCCTACGATCTTCGGATTTCAGTTATATTTCTTCTCCAGATGATGTTTATGTTTCTACGAATCAAATCAGAAATTATGGTTTGAAAACGGGAGATACCGTAAAAGGATTCGTGAGATTACCAAAAGAAGGCGAAAAATATTTTTCACTTCTTAAACCAACAGAAGTTAACGGAAGAGATTTAGCATTCATCAAAGACAGAGTTGCTTTCGAATATCTTACCCCACTTTTTCCTCAGGAAAAATTTAATCTAGCAGGAAAAGGATCAACACTTTCTACAAGAATCGTAGATCTTTTTGCACCAATAGGAAAAGGACAAAGAGCAATGATTGTCGCACAGCCGAAAACCGGTAAAACAATTTTGCTTAAAGATATTGCCAACGCAATTTCTGCCAATCACCCGGAAGCTTATATGATGGTTCTTTTAATCGATGAAAGACCTGAAGAAGTAACCGATATGCAGAGAAGTGTAAATGCAGAAGTTATCGCTTCTACTTTTGACGAAGCTGCGGATAAACACGTCAAAGTAGCGAACTTAGTATTATCAAAAGCTCAGAGAATGGTAGAATGTGGACACGATGTTGTGATTCTATTGGACTCAATTACGAGATTGGCGAGAGCCTATAATACTGTAACTCCAGCCTCGGGTAAAATCCTTTCTGGTGGTGTTGATGCTAATGCACTTCACAGACCAAAACGTTTCTTCGGAGCAGCGAGAAAAATCGAAAATGGAGGTTCTTTGACAATTATCGCAACAGCTTTGATTGATACAGGTTCTAAAATGGACGAAGTGATCTTCGAAGAGTTCAAAGGAACTGGAAATATGGAATTACAATTAGACAGAAAAATTGCCAATAAGCGTATTTATCCAGCTGTAGATTTGGTATCATCCAGTACAAGAAGAGATGACCTTCTTCTAGATGAGGCAACGCAGCAGCGTATGTGGATTATGAGAAAATATCTAGCAGATATGAATCCTCTTGAAGCGATGGAGTTTGTACAGAAACAGATTAAAGGGACAAGAAATAATGAAGAATTTTTGATGTCTATGAATAGATAATTATTTCCCCAATATTATATAACATAAAACCGAGTCAGAAATGATTCGGTTTTTTTTTATTTTTAATATAAAATTCATTAAGCTACAAAAACATCTTCAATATCTTGCTTTCGACTAAGAACAGAATGAGCATAAGAGCAATGAGCTTTGATAGTCCAACGATTTTTCCTTGCAAATTCTACAGATTTATCGACTAATTTTTTCGCTAATCCTTGACCTTCAAATTTTGGAAAAACCATCACATAACTTACAATTAACTTTTTGTTCTCAGGAACAATAGTATAAGTTAATCTACCAACTTCTTCCTCTTGGTTTTTCATTGTTATAAATCCGCCGTTTCCTGATTTTCTGTTTTCGAAGACTAACTCCATAAGATTTTTGTTTCCAGAAAGATAGCGAAAAATATTCCAAAAATTATCAAATCCAAAAACTGAATCTATAATATTTTGGTTTCAAAAAATTTAAACAAAATTGCGATAAGAAATGCTAGGATTATTAGAACTATATTTCGATTGTTTTTTTCTGATTTAAAAAGATTCGAAATTATTACTTTCACTTTTTTGTAATCAAACACCATGATGATTAGAATTAAAACCTGATAATAAATAGCCGAATTCAAAGCTATTATATCATAAACATAATTCTGAATAATGATATTTGAAAGAATTATTGTTAACAAAATACATCCGAAAATCCTTGTCCGATTCATCAATAAACAAATGCCGCCTAAAACTTCAAACACACCAATAATAATTGGATAAGCCAACGAATAAGAATAAAACGTCCACATTAATTTGTGACCTTCTGATAAATTAGGATTATCAGCGCCGTCAAAACGTTGAAATTGAAGTGGTTTAGCTAGTCCATAAACAATCATTGAACCAGCAACGATAAAGATAATTACCCAATAAAAGAGATAGCTAAGATTTTCTCTTGAGATTTTCATTAATTCAGAAAAAAATTATCTTACAGGCGTTCGGAATTCTCCATAACCAATCAAACAATCAAAGTTTCTACCAAATGGTGTATAATATAAAAAGGCTTGATAGAGATTCTCTGTCTGCCAAAAATTCCCATTGACTTCGCCGTAATTCAGTTTTCCATCAGAACCTTTTGTCGCAATTATGTAACTGTAAAAACCTTGTTTCAAATAGATTTTTGCGATATACTTTTGCGCTTTCTCATCATATTGCATTTGGCTTTTAGCATCAGCTTTATAATCATTAAACATTCCCAAGACATATAATTCCTTGTCCGATTTTTGACTGTCTAGAGCAAAATAAACCCAAGAATAATCGGCTTCTCTATCTGCATTTCTTTCGATTCCCAAATCATTTCTTCGGAAATAATAAGCGCCATTTACATCAGGTTGATATTGATAATCTCCTGGATAAGCCCAAACGGGATGAAGATAAGTGTAATTTCTACCATCAATATTTTCCGTATTGGCAACCATATCCATCGCCTGATTCATAATCTTGTTATCGAAATAATAAAACTCATTATTACCTGGAAAAGCCAATCCTAACTGTTGAAAAAGCAGTTGATTGCCTAAAGTAGAACTAGGACGCAGATTTTTAAGCGCAATTCCCCAATTATTATTCTGAATCACACTTAACGATAATGACGAAAGATTATTAGTAATTCCTGCACCATTTCCGATAGCTTGTATTTCTAACCGTTGTTTCAGATTGGGATTTTTTGCATCAATGAATCTGGTAACATTAATCCCAAGATTGGCTCCGTCTTCGTAAATAGAAAATCTTTTCTTAAATAACGGTTTGTCCTGAGAATCTTTGTAAACGATAATCTCATAATTTCCAGAGATTTTTGGCTGAATTTTCTCATTCGGAAAAGTCAATTCGTAGTGCGTATATTTTTGATAAGTATTGAAAGAATACTGAAACTGGTCAATCAAAGCATTCATACTTCCATTGGCATATTCTGTAAAGAAAAGTCCATCTTCTTCCCAATTTCTATTATAGTGTTTGTAAGTGTAACGATAGAGCTGGCTAGAGTTTGACAAATCATCAAATCTTAAAATAAGTTGCTCGCCTTGTGCAATAACAGCTGTCTCATCATTAGTTTTTGGATTAAAAACTTGTATACCACTGATTTCTTGAGCCAAAGTAAATGAACTTAAAAAAATAAAAAATAGTCTAAATAACTTCATATCGCTAAGTTAATGTTTTATATTTTTACATCTAAATTAAAAAGAATGTTGCACGTAAAATCCTTTGCATTTAATCCATTTTCTGAGAATACATACATCATTTATAACGATGAAAAGGAAGCTTTTCTTATTGATCCGGGAAATATGCCCGAAGCTGAAACGGAAACTTTACATAATTTCATCAAAACGAACGAACTTAAAATCAAAAATATTCTTTTGACGCACGCTCATATCGATCATATTATTGGCTTGCAATGGGCTTATGATACATTTGATGTTCCGGTTTTAATTCATCTAGATGAAGTGGAGATATTGGAAAGAGCAACTTTCACAGCTAAGAATTACGGTTTCTTCTTCCCCGCTTTCAACGGAAAAACTGAATATATAAAAGAAGGAGAACAATTGAAATTAGGTTCAGACGTTTTTGAAATCTATGATGTTCCAGGACATTCGCCGGGAAGTATTGCTTTTTATAATCAAAATAACGGATTTGTAATTTCCGGTGATGCACTTTTTATGATGAGCATTGGTAGAACCGATCTTCACAAAGGCGATTCTAATCAATTGATTTCAAGCATTAAAAATAAATTATTGGTTTTGCCAGAAAACACCAAAGTTTACAGCGGACACGGAGAACCAACATCGATTGGTTTTGAAAAAGAATACAATCCTTTTTTGAAATAAATTATTCTAAAAACAAGGCTTATGCAAATTGCATAGCCTTGATGGTTTGTAACCTTGTCTTTTCGGGTTGAGACTATGCCTTGTTTTATTTTTTCAGGAGATTTTCTATGAGTTTGTTTTGAGATTCGATGAGTTTTGTAATTTGTTCTTGGTTTTTAAGAATATTATCGACAAGTTCAGGCGATTGCATATTCACTGTTTGAGCATAATTAAAGATATGATGTGATACACTTGAATCCTTAAAAATATTATTTGACACTATTCCCGTAGTTTCCTCTAACAGTTCTTTCATATCTACATTATGAAACTCACTAAGCTTTAACAAATTATCAGAACTTGGTTTAGCTTGGTCTGCTTCCCATTTGTTATAAGCGGATTGGGATATGCCCAGCATATCTGCAATCTGGGATTGGGACATCTTCTTATCATCTCTTAATTTTCTAAGTTTTGTACCTAGTGTTGCCATAATGTGTAAAATAATCACTAAAGTAATAAAAAATATTCCTAAAGTTGTTACTATTTAATTTTTTTAGGAATACTTTAGTTAAAATATTTTTTTTACTTTAAAACAAAAAACCAAGCAAGATGAAAAAACTACTACATCTGAGAATCATAGCGATGACTGTGCTTCTGCTGCTCTTTGCCTGCCGGCAGGAGATCACAACTATTGATGACCACAACAGCAGGCGGGAACAGGAGTTCTTCCGGAACAACGCAAACCCAGCCTCCAGGAACTTTGGCCAGATCGCCGGGCATATCACAAATCTCAGGGAAATCAATTCCAAAACAGAATTTATTTCAAAACTATCCGACAAAGCCGGGCTCCCGAAATGGGGCTTCTCTATGACCACAGCCATCGGCACACCAGGCAAGAGCGGAAGAACAGGAGATGCGGATGTCCTGATCATCCCAATGCAGGAGGATGATGACAGCTATCTCTCATCCCTGCTGTACGTGGAAAGACCGGAGTCTGATAATCCCATCATCTATACCGTTACCAATCTTGAGCTTTATGACTTTGTCCATAACAGTAATATCAATGCTGAGATCCGGGAACAGATCCTTTCGACCTTCCTTTATTTTGACAAAGAGGTGTATGATAACAAGGACTTTGCCCATCTGCCGGCAGATCTGTACGCAGAGATGCCGCTGAAGGAAGGAGAAACCTCAAAAAGCTTCATGATTACTTCGACAGAAAGCACAGATCCGCAGGGATTGCATTATAATACGATCTGTGTTGTCAACAATCACTGTACAAGAACCTATGTATGTGATTATGGAAGCAATTGCGACCACTGTCTCAAAGAATGCGAAAGTGTTAATTGCTATACGGCGGGCGGCGGAGGCTATGAAGGCCCCGGAACAGATGGCCCTGGCGATACAGGCAATCCCGGCGAGGGCAATGGGGGCGGTACAGGCAGCGGAGAGTGCAACCGAGGCGGCTGGTACAGGATTATACCTCCGAACGGCTGTGGCGGTGGTGGCGATGTTGAAACACCTTGTCAAAATATTAATAATAAACAAAAAGACACAAAATACGCTGAAAAATATAATGCATTAAACCAAAGCAATATTTTTTCTATGAACAGGGAAAGAGGTTTTTTCGAAAGACAGTCTCCACCTTCTAATAATTTAGGCTCTACTTTTATTCAACTTGATGGGCCTGAAGGTAGCTCTGGTTTAGGTCTTCCGGATAATATTAGTGGTATTGTAGGGCTTTTGCATTCTCATAATGATGAAAATGGAGTGATTAAAATCTTTTCACCAACAGATGTGAGAACATTTATTAATCATTTTTTGCCTCAAGCTAACAGTTATCTGGGTAGTTATGGCCAAGCTTATACCACAGTAGTAACATCCTTTGGAAGTTATACATTGCAATTTACAGAAGGAACACATCCAGGTGGTATCAATTATAATACCTGGGAGCAATGGAATACTTGGTATAAAGAAAAATATGAACAATTAATTAAAAATGAAAATCTAACTAAGGCAAATGTTGAAAAAGTATTTACACAATTTTTGAAAGAGGTAGTAAATATTAATGGGCTCGAAGTTTATAGAGTAACCAAAAATACCGCTGTAAGACTGGAATATAATGGAAAAGATAATCCAGTTAAAGAAACTCCTTGCCCAGTAATAACACCATAAAAAATACAATTATGAAAAATATAATCTTATTTTTAGTGTTTGCAATCTCAATGTCTTGCAATGCACAAACGTATCCGCTGAGAACTTATATAGATATGCCTGAGAATGCTTATCTTAAGGACACTAATAACGAACTTCCAACTTATGAAGGGACTTGGTTTGGAAGTTGGAACAATAAAACTATTTATATTACTTTAAAAAAAGTAACAAATAAATATAATTCAATATTGAAGTATTATGAAGATTTATTAATTGGTAAATTTAAAGTCATCAATAATACCGGAGCTGTCTTATTTGACAATACGAGTATTTCTGATGATAAAGCAAAAATAGAAGGAGGGAGTTTTAAAAAATCAGATGGTAAATATTTGTTTAGTTATTTAGATATGGATTTATGTGCCAGAAACGGATATGGAACAATTCAGTTTACAGATACCACAAAAACAAAACTGGAATGGAAATTTTCTGAAGGAGAAGTTATGATAGATACGGATTGCTTCTATTACGGACAGACTTGGCCAGAGCCTCTGCCAAAATCAATTATTCTAACAAAACAATAAAATTAAAGCCTCAGAAAATGAGGCTTTATTCAAAATTATGAAAATAAAAATCTTAATATTATTGGTATTTGTAATTCAATTATTCCAATCCCAGAATATTGAAAAAATTGAATTTGAACACTCTAACTCCATTATAACTGGCAAAGGAATAAAGATAACGATTGCCCCAATCAGAAATAATACAAAAGGTAAAGCAAAGCTCGCTATAAATAAAGATGGCGAAGAATATACCTTAAGAATCTCTAGAGAAAAATTTGTCAACATATCCAATGCTATACAAAAAATTAAAAACGATACTATTGCTGTTTTAGATTCATATTTTGATGTTTCATCCAGTAGCATAACAACCAATGATAACCAACAAAATAAGAAATCTTATTATGCAACTCATTTAACAAAAAATTCTCAATATTGCGAAAAACAAAAAGATTTTTGGTATGCCGCAAAATTAATAATTGAAGCGGCAAAATTAAGAATGGAAGATTTAATAGGCTATTGATAGATAAAAAAACGCTTCCAATTCCGGAAGCGTTTCTATTTTTAATCCAGATGAACTTCTGATAAAACCGGTCCAGAAGAAACCAATTCCAGAGCTTCATCATTATCTGTAAACTGTTCAAAATACTTGATATATCTTGCAGCCAAATCTTTAGCTTTCACTTCCCAATCAGAATTATTCTCATAAGTATTTCTTGGATCAAGGATATTGTCTGAAACATTTGGTAATGCAACCGGGAATTCCAAATTCATTACCGGAACTTTATTAGTCTCTGCTTTATCAATACTTCCGTCAATGATTGCATCGATAATCGCTCTAGTATCTTTCAGAGAAATTCTCTTCCCGGTTCCGTTCCAGCCAGTATTTACTAAATAGGCTTTTGCCCCGTGTTCCTTCATTTTCCCTATTAATGTTTTGGAATACATTGTTGGATGAAGTGTCAAAAATGCTTCTCCAAATGCCGGTGAAAAAGAAGGTGTCGGTTCTGTGATTCCCAATTCTGTTCCTGCTAATTTTGATGTATATCCGCAAAGGAAATGATACTGCGCTTGCTGGTCTGTCAAGATAGAAACTGGAGGTAAAACCCCAAATGCATCTGCTGACAAATAAATGATTTTACTCGCGTGACCAGCTTTGGAAGGCAGAACAATTTTACTGATATGATAAATTGGGTAGGAAACCCTTGTGTTTTCCGTAATCGAGCCGTCTGCATAATCTACGTTTCCTTCGTCGTCTGTAATTACATTTTCCAACAACGCATCTCTTCTAATTGCGCCGTAAATATCCGGTTCTTTTTCTTTACTAAGGTCAATCACTTTTGCATAACAACCACCTTCGTAATTGAAAACGCCATTATTATCCCAACCGTGCTCGTCATCACCAATCAAAAAACGTTTTGGGTCAGCAGAAAGCGTGGTTTTACCTGTTCCGGAAAGTCCGAAGAAAACCGCTACATCGCCTTCCTCTCCTACGTTTGCAGAACAATGCATAGAAGCCATTCCTTTCAGCGGAAGATAATAATTCATAATAGAGAACATCCCTTTCTTCATTTCTCCGCCGTACCAAGTTCCACCGATAATCTGCATTTTCTTGGTCAAATCGAACATTACAAACACTTCAGAATTCAGTCCGTGTTGTTCCCAATTGGGGTTTACAGATTCGGAAGAATTGATGACTACAAAATCCGGTTCTCCATAATTTTGAAGGTCATAATGAGAAGGACGAATGAACATATTCATCACAAAATGAGCCTGCCACGCCACTTTTGTTACGAATCTTACTTTTAGTCTTGTATCCTCGTTAGAACCACAAAATGTATCGATAACATAGATTCTGTCGTCGGAAAGGTCTTTGGTTACAATGTCTTTTAATTCATCAAAAACTTCGACTGTAGTTGGACGATTGATGTTCCCGTCCCACCAAATCGTATCCTGAGTGATATTGTCTTTTACAATATATCTGTCTTTCGGAGACCTGCCAGTAAAAATTCCTGTTTTTACAGCCACAGCTCCCGACTTTGTCAGAACGCCTTTAGCAAATCCGGAATTATTTGGATCCATCTCTGCTTGGAAAATTTCTTCGTAAGTGGGATTATGAATAATCTCTTTTGGATTAAAAATACCTTGACGTTCAAGATAAGATTTTAGCTTGTCCATTTTTAATTTTTTTGAAGATTAAGGGTGTTGTGACAAATGTAAAAATATCAACGAATTATCAATGCATTTATAAACTGACATTCATCAGTTTAAATAAAATTTATAATTAATTGATAATCAACTGATTAAATCTTTCCAGGAAAATATTTTGGAAAAACCACGCTGTTTGAAATAGTCTTGATAATCTCCAAATTTGGATGCAAGAACGAAATCTCCTCCCCAAGCTCCCAAACTTTTGACAAAACTTGGACAATCTTGGAAATATTTTTCTTTCACCGTTGGAGTTGCGAGAAAATCGGACAGTTTTTGCTCGTGAATTGTCATTAATTCTGAAAATTCTTCCAAATTCTGACTATTGACGATTTTTTTGGTTAATGCAGAATAATCATTGATTAATTCCGTTGAAGTCGGCTTGGATCTGTAATGAGAAATTCCTTCTCTTGTATCTTGCTTTTGATTGAGATGAATAAAGATTAATTCATCTTTGAAATTCGGTTGAAAATCAATTGCTTCATAAATTCTTTCAGGAAAACGACTGTAAAGAACTGCAGATTTTTCTTTGGCAACAGCAACGTCATAACCACTTCCTCCTAAACTGATTTCATTAAGAATAAAAGGATCGATATTTGCCCATTCTGCAAGATTGTTCATCAAGGTAGAACTGCTTCCTAATCCAAAGTCTGAAGGAAACTGAAGATTGGTTTTGATGTGATAAGAAGTATCGCTTTTCAGTTTGATTTCAGAAAGATTCTGAACATTTTTGAGCGTTTTAAGAATGAATTCTGAAGCTTTGGAATCGTTAGTTTCAAGGATTTTCCAATTTTTATAATCAATTGTAGCCTTTAACCATAATTGATTTTGATGATATGCTTCCCAAAAAATCAATGACTTCCGGTCTTCATTCTCTGTATAAAAAAGCTCTTGTCCCAGCTTTGTTGGAATAGCTAGAACAAGAGCGCCATCAACAGCAACATATTCTGAGGTAAGCATTAACTTGCCCGGTGAAAATATCCTGCTCATTTGTTGATTATTTATATTGCAGACGCAACACTTACTTCAGGATTAATTTTTTTAATCAAACCTTGAAGTGTTTTCCCCGGTCCAACTTCTATAAAATTAGTTGCTCCGTCTTTTATCATATTCTGCACACTTTGAGTCCATTTTACAGGACCAGTCAACTGAGCAATCAAATTTTTCTTGATTTCCTCTGGATCAGAAACTGCGGTAGTTGTGATGTTCTGGTAAACCGGAATTGTTGCTTTACGGAATTTGGTTTTCTCTATCGCTGCAGCCAATCTCTCTTGAGCAGGCATCATCAATGGTGAATGGAAAGCGCCATTTACAGGTAGTAATAAAGCTCTTTTTGCACCAGCCGCTTTCAAAGCTTCACAAGCTTTTTCAACAGCAACTGTTTCTCCAGAGATTACCAATTGTCCTGGACAGTTGTAGTTCGCAGGAACAACGATTCCTTCGATTTCCGCACAGATTTCTTCAACTTTTGCATCTTCCAAACCAAGAATTGCAGCCATAGAACTTGGATTAATATCGCAAGCCATTTGCATTGCTTGTGCTCTTTCGGAAACCAATTTCAATCCGTCTTCGAAAGATAAAACGCCGTTAGCAACCAAAGCGGAAAATTCTCCTAAAGAATGTCCAGCAACCATTTCTGCGCCCAAACCGTTCGCTACTTTTACAGCAGCAACTGAATGTAGGAAAATAGCAGGCTGAGTTACGCTGGTTTTTTTAAGGTCTTCGTCTGTTCCGTTGAACATTACGGAAACAATATCAAAACCAAGAATATCATTGGCAGAATCCATCAGGTCTTTCACGTCTTTTCGGGAATCGTAAAGTTCTTTTCCCATCCCGACAAACTGTGAACCCTGCCCAGGAAATACAAGTGCTTTCATATATTTATAAATGATAATTGATGAATGATAAATGATGATTCATCAATGTTTTAAATTTTATTTTATCTCTAATGTCAAAGCGAATCCTGAATCAGTTATCATCCATCACTTATCAACTATAATTATTGCATCAATCTCACCACTCTGTAACCATTATTGATGTAAGCACCATTTGGTTTTGTCCTTACAAACTCGAATTTTGTAGCTAACTGTGTTTGAGATTTACCGATTTGTTTGAAAATTTCTCCTTTTTTGTTTTCTCTCGTCAGCATATCATTCATCACATCAAAACCGATTACGGCATATTTTGAAGGCGTTTTACAATATTTGCCTTTGTAAGCCGCAAGAATTTCTTTTTCAAAATCGCCGTCATAATTGATTTTTCTATCCATTAGATAAACCAGACTTGCTTTTGAAAGATCGTCTACATTTTTTTCAAAACTAGGACTATAGAACATACTGAACGCTTTTACGCCCTGTGTTTGTTTTCCAAGTGCAATCACTTTTGATGCAAATGCTGCACCTGCCGATTCGTCATCATCAGCCAAAATCGCAATCACAGGGACCGATTGTCCCGTCATCATATTGTTTTCCAGCTGAATTTCTGATGAGGAATTAACAATAACAACATTAGGTTTTGACAATGATTTTTCTAAACCCGCTTTAATTGCATTGGCGTTTGCTTTGGAATTATCTGCAACGATATAGATTTTTTGATCCTGATAAACCTGACCAACTTCTTTCACAATTCTGTCTGAATAAACCGAATTCTCTGTTTCGATGATAATCAAATTGCTGTAATCAAAAAGGTCTTCGGAGTTAGCAAATGGTGCAACCACGGGAATCTTTTTGTCATTCACAAATCGAAGAACTTCAAGAACATTTGATTTGAAAAACGGGCCAACAATCAAATCTGTATTATCTGGATTGATTTGAGAAAGGCTGTTTTTGAAAGTCGTTTCGTTTCCCGCATCCACAACTTTGATGTCTAGTTTTTGTCCGTTGGTTGCATTCCTTTCAGCAGCTAATTTCGCACCTGTCAAAAAATCAATAGACATTGTTCTGTACTTTGCATCGTTGGCATCGTATCCGAAAGGCAACATCAAAACCACGCTCAAAACATCCCCGTTTTTCTTAGAATACGTCGGATCTTGCTTCTTGATTTTCAAAGTCATCCCGGCTTTCAAACCATCAGAAAGATTTGGATTAAGGCTAATCAACTGGTCAAGCGTAACATTAAATCTGTTCATAATACTGAACATTGTGTCGCCACTTTGAACCGTATAAGTCACATAATCATCTTCTGAAGAACTCACATTTGAAGATGTTTTCGCAGGCTCAGAAACTGTTGTCTGAGTTGTCGTTTTTGTAACCGGAGCCGAAGTTGTATTGCTTTGAGAATTATCTTCAACCTTGATAGAATTAGAAGAACTTGCTGCAGAATCATATCCCGAAACTCTGATGGCTTCACCCGGTTTCAAACCTGTGGTTTCCAATCCCGGATTCAAAGCGAATAACTGCTTTTGAGTCAGGTTGAATTGTCTCGAGATTTTATAATAATTATCTTTTGCCTGAACAACGTATAAACCTTTGTCGGAAGAAGTGGTTTCAGTTTTAGTTACTGTTTTTACTTCCGCAGGTTTTTCCGTCGTAGTCGTTGTTGTCGTTTGAACAACTGTTGCAGGTGCAGAACCTCCAAATTTCTGAATAGTATCTAATGGCAAAGTAATTTTGTCACCGATTTTCATATGAGAATCCAATTCAGGATTCAGTTTTCTAAGGTCTGCCTCAGAAATTTGATACTGTTTTGTAATTCCGTAGATGGTTTGCTTTGGCTGTAAAGTAATGGTTCCTGTTTTACCTGTTTTAGCTACAGAAGTTGTAGTAACAGGCGTTGAAGCTGAAGCCGTAGGTTTTGAACTTCCACTTTTTGAAACCACAATTACGTCACCAATTTTAAGACCGCCTTCTTTTTTAGAAGGATTCAATTGATACAATTCATCAATCGTGATACCATATTGTTTAGAAATCCCGTAAGGCGTTTCCTTTGGTGCAACAGTGTGGGTTTTCTGTGCCGAAAGCCCTAAAAAGCCGATAAGTCCTGATAAAATGAAAATCTTTTTAACCATCCTTTTTTTATATTGCTACAAAAATAATGCTTTCAGATTAAATGGAAGAACATTTTTGTTTCAAAACAAATCGGAATGTGTTCCCGTCCTCAATAAAGTAATGAGACGAACTTCTTCATCTTTATCCCATATCAAAAGCCAATCTGGCTGTATATGACATTCCCAAAGTCCATTGTATTTACCGGAAAGTTTATGTGGCTTGAATTTTGGAGGGAGATTTCCAGATTTTTCAAGAAGAAGTGCAACATCCTTTAAAAGACTTTCTTTCAAGCCTCTTTTTAAAGCTTTTTTGAAATCTTTTTGAAATTTTCTGGATGCTACAATTTTATACATCAGCTTTTGAGTTTTTCAAATAACTCATCAACACTGTCTGCTTTTATAATCCCGACACCCAACCGTACATCCTTTATGACCTTCTCAGTCTCGGTATTATAGCGTGGTTTTTCATCTTCTGAAATTACAACGCCTTTTTCTTTTTCGGACAGAAGCTTTGCCATTTCAAAAATTAATTTTCCGGCTTTTGTACGTTTGTTAATAGTAATAGTCGTCATATTAAAATCTTTTGTTTCACAAATATACAACATTTAAGCACCCGTTTTCTAAATGATATTTTTCAGATTAAATGGAAGAAATTATCAATTCCGATTTTTGAACATCCATCTGTTGATAACTGTCGGCAATCCATTGTTTGCCAAAATCTGCGTAGAACACGCTGAAATTGAATACTCTTTCCTGCCAAGTCCCGCCCGGATGAACTTTCAAAAATAAATTCTGCATCTGATCAAACTTCTCCGATTGTTTTATTTTCTCCGCTTTCAGAAGGCGTTTTTGCATTCTTTTAAAAGATTTCAATTGCCGTGTTTCTTCTGCTTTTACAAGATTGACAAATGATTTGTCCGTGAGTTCAGCTTTAGCTTTTATCTCCGAAAAGGAATCAATCAAGTTTTGTTCCTTCTGTTTAAGAAGAGATTTGATTTCGCTGTTGTCTAATATTTTTTGATTGATGACTTCTGCAAAATTTCCGAAGAAATCTTTTATACTCAATCCTGCTTTCTCTATTTTTCCCATCGTTTTTTGTTCCAGAAATAACATCGAGTTTCTCGGAATCAAAAGGGGGAAAGGAAGATTAATGGATTCGAAATAATCTTTGAGTTCTATCCAGTACATAATTTCTGCGTTTCCGCCAACGTAAGCCAGATTCGGCATAATCGTTTCCTGGTATGCAGGACGAAGAACTGCGTTAGGACTGAATTTCTCTGGATTATTTTCCAACTCTGCTAGAATTTCTTCCTGAGAAAACTTCAAATCGGTGTCTATTATGAAGTAATCATCGTTGATTTTCTCGATTCGATTTCTGGTTTCTGTTAGATAAAATAGATTAATTTCTCTCGGATTGACTTGAACTTTGCCATAATTATCTTCGAGAAATTGTCTTTGCTTTTTAGTGGTTTCGAAAAGTTGATTGGATAATAATTCTTTTCTGAAAATATCTTTGACCTGATTTTTCAGTTCTTTTTCATTTCCATCAATTGTCAATAATCCGTAATCCGAAAACAATTGATTCACCAAATATCGAATCGCTTGTGTATGCGTTTTTCCTTTTTGATAAGCTTTTTTAATCCAAAGAATCAACTCAGTTCCGTAAAGATGATCTTTGAATTCTTTCTCAAACTCCTGAATAAAAAAAGTATCATCGATTTTGATATTTCCAACATCGCCGCCAGCACTCCCTTTGATTTCGTAATAATGTTCACGCGTTTTGAAATGATTGATTTCATCGAAATCGTGGTCTTCCGTCGCCATCCAAAAAACGGGAACAAAATTATGTTCTGGGAAATTGGATTTCAAGAACTCTGCAGTTTTGATGGTCTGCAAAATTTTATAAACAAAAAAAACCGGACCTGTAAACAAGTTTAGCTGATGCCCAGTTGTAATGGTAAACGTATTCTTATCTTTCAAAGAAAGGAGAAATTCCAATTGTTTCGGAGACATCTGCTCTTCCTGATTCTGAGAAAAAATCGTGTTGTAAAGAATTTCTCTTTTGTTATCAGAATAAGAATTTTGTTTTTCTGTAATCTGATTTTTGAAGTTCTCCAAGTCAAAAATTTTTTCTTGAAATCCTTCCAGATTTTTTTTCAGAAAGTCTTTTACCAATTTTGGAATGCTGTCTATATTTTCGAAACCGATGGTCATTTGGTTGATTCTTTTTAAATTTTTAAACGCAAGGTTCGCAAAGTTTTTTTTAACAACTAACTGTTTTAAGATACGCAAAGGCGTTTCACTCAGCAAAATTTTGATTTATTTACAAATGTTGTTTTTATACTGTAACTACAGCCCGACTTATCTCACATTTATTTATTTTTTTATCTGAATCGATGAATCTCGTTCCTAGATTTGCGTGGACATTTCGACAAGCTCAGTGTGACAAATTTTGACTGGAAGGCGGATAAAGCTGCCATAATTATTCTCACAAAATTAGTGGAAAAGATACCAAACTACGCCCAAATTCAATCGAAAATCATAAATAGGGTAATTTGGTGCCGTGAACGACTTGTTTTGCATAAAAGTCTGATTGATATGCTGACCTTCTACATAAAAGAACATTCTTTTCACTTTCATATTAATATAAATATCCGCAATCGGTTGTCCACCAATTGAATACGCGTTTGTTCCAGGTAAAATATATTCATTAAGAATTGGTGAATATTCCCTTGAAGCAAACTTGGTGAAGTAATATAATTTAACACCTGCTTGGATTTCTGCTGCTTTTTTGAATGCCGGAGCTTGATAATATAAATTAACCCGACCAATGAAATCTGGCATCGGTAGAAGATTATCATTCGTCAAAGCTTTTTGAAATAATACTCTTCCGTTCAAATGAAATCTACTATAGTTAGCGGTTGCTTCACCACCAATCTGAGAAATATTGAGCGAAGATGAACTCTGCCGTGGCTTAGCTGAATTATCAAAATAAGTGTAATTATCGATCCTGTAATAATCTACAAACAATTGTGTGTTGAACCATTTTGCCAATTTCAAAGTTCCACCGATTTGGGTTACGGCTTCGTTATTTGGATTTTGCAGATAATAGTTATAATTGAGATAATGCGAAGAATTCACTAGATAATTGAAACTCGGGTAAGCTGACTGAAAATTAACTCGTCCTTCTAGCAAATAATCTTTGATTGGTTCAAAAACTAACTGATTGGTTGTTTTGATGTAATCTCCAAATTCGGAACCTTTGGAAATTTCTAAGAAAGATTTCAGTTGGATTTTGTCTAATAATTTGATTTGTAAATTACCAACCGCTCCAATTCTCTGCTCTTTGAACGAACCAGGAATTCCTAAAATTGGATAAGCATTTTTGTTACCAAAATTCAATGACTGATGACGAAATCCTGCATCTAGCTTAAATTTTTCGTTATCCCAAACTAGACTAATTGTGTTACTTAGATTATTGGATACTTTTTTGCTTCCAAGAGGAAATCCTGTGATATCTGCACCTCCAAAGAAATCTACATTTGTTGATGTTTCCGAGAAATAATATTTGTTACCTTGATGAAAAATTGTATGCCTTAGCTTAAAAGGATATTTTGCTGGGTCAAAAGGAGAAAATTCTTGACTGAAATAATACCGCCTATAACCATACCTAGATTCTACTCCGGACAAGTTGGTTTCAACGTTTTGTCTATTGTTTAAGTCGGAATCACCACTAAGGAAGGCATCGATATCTGCCACTCCACCATTTTCTTGATTGTTGACATTCTGATGGATATAATGTGCATAAGCCTCATATTTTCCATTTTTAGAAGTATAATGACCGCTGAAAATTGTATTATTACTAGATGCTAAACTATTAGTATAAAGACCTTGCGATCTAAGTCCCATATACTCTATAGCAAAGTTGAAATTCTTCCCAACATTTTGCGTATAAGTTGTTTGGAGCTGCCCGCCATTTTTCATAGCATTATTATAGAAGAATGTCGTGGTTGGGGTTTTTACATCATAATAATTGATATCATTTTCACCTATGATGTAAAAGGATTTGTTTTCAGGAAGAAGACTTAAATTTTGTTCGGTATTTTTTTCATACATCAGATTTTGGAATCCGGAGCCAATGTTAGATGACTGAATTTTTCCAAAATTATCTTGCTTATTATATTGAGTTACCACATAAGACCTCTCAATTGTAAATGTTGTATCGTAGATTTTCTTTTCAGAAAATCTTTTTTTCACTTGGTAATCATTGATTGTAGGCTTATAAATCTCCAATGAATCTTTTTCTCCCGAATCTACTTTAATTGTATCGGAGGAAATTTTATTGAAGTCAGTTTTGTTTATCTGTTGTCCATTAATAAAAATATTAAAAATGAATGACAGGAATAATAAATATTTCATCAAGGAAATTTGTCTACAAAAATACTAATTATACTGAAATAAAAAACCCCGCAAGATGCGGGGCTTAATTATATAAACTAATGTTGATTATTTTTTGATAACCTTTGCATTTTCCAACACTTCCGTCAGCATAAATCGCTTGAGAATTAGAAACATCGAGGTATTGTTTTTCACATTATAAAGCCCTCCTTTATACATTTATCCCTTATGAGCAACTTCAATTTAGAGAATTCACACAATAGCATCAAGTATTTGATTTTTAGCACACTATGAATAGTAAATATAAACAAACGCAAATTGACTAAACAAAAAAAAGACCGTCTTCTAAACGGTCTTAAAATTCAAATATTGCAAATATTATTTAACAATAATCTTTTTACTAAGTTTAGTTTGCTCTCCAGTAACATTTACAATATAAGTTCCTGGCACAAGCTTAGAAGTATTTACTTCAACTGAAGTTGCATTAGGAGCTAATTTCAACACTTGCTGCCCTGCAATATTATACACTTCTACACTTGAAATTTTTGATTCCCCTGAAACATTAAATACTTGATTGCTAACTAGCGTAGGATAAACAGAGAAAGACTTTGCTTTAACATCTACAACAGCCAAATCTCCTTCACCATACACGAAGTCATCAATATACCACTCACAAGGATCATTTGTACTTGTAGATCCAGTTATAAATAGACTTCCCGTATCAAATTTCCAAAGATCAGCACCTCCTACAGACAATCCAGGAGCCGTATAATCTGTTTCTATAATTTTTGTCCCGTCTATATATAACGAAACAATTGCGCTGTCCAAATCAAAAACTACTTTGTAAGTTGCCCACTGCCCGATTGGGTAGTCAATTGGATTTGATAACGATACAGTTCCTGCATCAGCGTAAAGCGAAACATACATTTTATTGTCATAATTACTATCACCAATAAAAGTATTTGTGTTAAAGTTCAATTTAAAAGGCATTGAATCATCACCATAAGCAGCAGGATTTGAAGTATCTTCCATGAATGCCATCCATGCCGATTTGTTAGCAGGAACAAGCATTTTCCACTGATATGTATGTACCCCTGTATATACAGTTGGAATTTTCAAGATAACATCTTGCCCATTCACACTAATTGTACCTGATTTTGTTCCACTTGCAGCTTGCGCAGTTGAAACAACTAAATTTTCAGCACCTGATGCTCCAGACCAATTCGACCAATGTCCTCCATAATAAGATCCAGCAGAATAGCTTTCAAAATCGTCATTAATAGAAACTTGCGCATTTGTAGCAGCCATTACCATAACGCTTGCTAAAAGATAGATTTTTCTCATATTAATAAATTTATTTTTTTTAAATTTTGTCTAATTTACATTTTATTTTTAAATATTCAAAAAATAAAATGCAAAATACTAATGAATTACAATTTGTTAAGACATAATCTTAAATTCTTCACATTTATAATACTCACTTAAAATATTAATTTTCTAAGATGAATAAATACACTCCTGAATATTTGTCTTTCAAATTAATTAAAGGCTGCCTCAATAATGAGGCAGCTTAGGATGATTACCATCCAGGGTATTGTTTCATATTTTGATTAATATTCATTTCTCTCAAAGGCATTGGAATTACAAATAATTTATCATTTCCTGGAACTTCGCAGACAATGCTGTAGCAATTTGAAGTTTTGGAAAATCCTAAATTATTTCTTTTCAAATCGAAAAACCTTTGTCCTTCAGCGAAAAATTCTTTCCTTCTTTCTGTTAGTATGTTTTCTAAACTTCCAGAAGTATATGTTGTTCCACCCCTTTCTGAAGCAAAGGCATTCAATTCTATAAGTGCTGCTGGTAGATTACCCAACTTATTGAGTGCTTCCGCTTTATTCAAATAAGCTTCCGACATCCTTAGAACCTTTACATTCTGTGTAAAGTTACCTTCGGATGTTGCTCTAATATATTTTTTAGTCCACACACCTCTTGGTTCGTCTTGAGTTGGAATAGTTGATCCAGTAGCAAGAAACAATTCTTTTCTTACGTCACTTGCTGGAAAAGCATCATAAAAACTTTTTTGAAATAAAAATCTTTTTTTACCTCCGTTGCTCGCATAAAAAACCGAGAGAGAATTGTTGACACCTGTATTTTCTCCAACTGCAGAGTTCATATTGATCTCCCATACCGTTTCGGGTTGATTTTCGCTCTCACCTATAGTAGGCGATGTGAAGTAAGTCACATAATCTGCTTTGGAGACAAATTTAAATTTGCTACTTGACGAGGCCGCAGAATTGATTACCAAATTGGCATAATCAAGTGCTTTCTGGTAATCTCCAGCTGCACCACGAGTAAGGTAAACTCTGGACAACAATAACCTTGCAGCAGTAGGACTCAAATGGCCTTTGTTCGTTGGCGCTTCCTTTGTCATAATGCTAAGGGCAGTAGTCAAATCAGAAATAATTACATCATAAACTTCTGCTACAGTAGCTCTAGGCAATTGGCTATCCGCATTATAATTTCCAAGATTTAATGGTATACCATACTCTAGATTTGTTCCAGAAGTTGGATTAGGAGAATAGAAATTAAGGGCATAGAAATATCCTAATGCTCTTGCAATTCTTGCTTCACCTTTGTAATTGAGTACAGCAGGCGTTTCTTTTAACGAGGTATCATTAATCACCGCATTGGCTAAAACGATACCATCATAAAATTCGTCTAACATTCCAAAATCTGATATATCCGCAGACCAATTTAAAAACCCTGTTGTTCTGTACGCTACATCCGTGTTTTGTGAAGTAATGAAAACATTGTCAGAAATCAAATCTCCAAATACCAAAACATCAGTTCCAAAGCCTGCTGCGGTAGAATACTGATCATATATTCCATTGACCAAGAATTCCATATCTGACTCAGTAGCTAATGGGGTATTAAGTGGGAATTGATCTACAGGCATCTCATTCAATCTTTCCTCGCTACAAGAAGACAAAGTTAGAGCACCTACTAATATGCTTATAAATATTTTTTCTAATTTCATAATACTAATTTTAAAAATCTAAAGAAACTCCAAAAGATAAACTTCTCATAATTGGAGATGTGTAATCGTACAATCCTTTTCCTTGCCAAGAAGCACCTGCAGCATTTGAATTAGCCTCAGGATCAAAAGTCAAGCTCTTATCGAAAGTATACAACCATAAGTTAAACCCTCTTAAGTATAAAGTCAAATTTTCTATTCCTGCATCTTTCAATACATTCCCAAAACTATATGCAAGCTTAACTTCTTTTAATCTGATATGATCCCCATCTCTCATCCATCTTGTTGATGGACCAGACGCATTAACAGGATTGAATGATCCTGGTAATTGTATCGGGTTTGATGCTGTAGTATTTGTAGGAGTCCAGCTATCGTATAGCGCATCTGTGATTTGGTTATTATTTGCAGAGCCATCACCCAAGATATAGTTTTGCCATCTGTTATGAACAGAATATTCGAATTGTCCAGTTAAAAATACACTGAGTGATACATTTTTATATCTAAACTCACTTTTAAACCCTGCTGTATATTTGGGGAAAGGCGATTTACCTTGCCAAACTCTTTGAGCTGAGGCTCTATTATTGGTGGTTGCAGTATGCGAAGCATCTGTCCAGAATAAGCCATCTCCATTGCTTGGATCTACACCTGCCCAGTCATATGTATAATATTCTCCTAACAGATGTCCTTCCGCAGTAGCTCTCATACTATTTGCTGTACCTGACAATGTAATCTCAGTTGGATCATTAAGACTCTCTATTGTATTTTTATTGTAAGCAAAGTTACCATCTAAAAACCATTTGAAATCTCCTTTAGTAAAAGGTCTAGCATTCAACGTAACCTCAACACCTTTGTTTAGGATTGTTCCCACATTAGCTAAATAGGAATCCAATGCACCTGCAGATTGCGCTGTCTGTCTTTGCCATATCGCATCAACTGTTTTTCTGTTGTATACATCCACAGTAGCACCTAAATTACCATCTAGTATAGCAACATCCAATCCTATGTTTGCTTGCTTGGAAACCTCCCATACTAAATTTCTATTACCAGCTTGTGTAATGTTGGTTGCAGTCTCTGCAGCATACGCATATGCTGGACTGATCAAAGCGTATGAATTATATGTTGATCCCCATTGATCAGCATATGGAATATTTCCAATCTCCCCATAGTTTGCTCTAATCGACAACTGACTGAAAAAATCTGGTGCGAAGTTTTCATTCTTTACGTTCCAAGATCCCGCAACTGACCAAAAGTTTCCAAATTTGGAATCTCCTAATGTAGAGTTACCATCTCTTCTAATTTGTCCAGAGAATGAATATTTGGAATCGTATGTATAATTCAACCTAGAGAAATATGAAATCTGAGTCCACTTTTCTCTTGTAGAAAATGAAGCAAGAAAAGGCTGTGTTGCAAAAGTAAGGTATGGTAAAGGACTTGATAGTTTATCTCCCTGAGCTCCTAACACATAATATTTATGCTCTTGATATTCCATTCCCACATAAGCTTGGATATCATGCTTTTCAGCCAATACTCTTTTGTAACTAATAGAGTTATTCCAATTCCAATCAAAGGCGCTTGTTCTCGTATCCAAGACATATCCTCCATAAGTTAATCCGTCACCAATTGATGGATGCCAGAATTCCTTTTCATCTAATGCCTGATACTGAACACCAAATAACGAGTTAGCATAAAATCCTTTTGCAAATTGCCAATCTCCACTAACCGAAGAAACAAAAGTTTTAATTGAACCCATCATCATATCCATATTTTGGATAGCAACAGGATTAAAATTGTCGTTTCCATTACCTAAGTTAGTTTGATTGTAAGTTCCACTACCATCTATATTATAGACTGGGTAGATAGGCGCGATATACCAGTTAGTCAACCAAGGATTTCTATAAGCACCTCCATCACTATAAGTTCTCCTCTCTACATTAGTAAAGTTCGCGTTGAATGCCAAATTAAACTTATCAGAAATCTTGTGATCTACCGCCGCATTTAAACTCAACCTATCAAATTTGCTTTTAAGAACTAATGGTTCATTTTGATAGTACGAGCCTCCTAAACGAAACGAAGTATTCTCTCCTCCTCCTGTTGCAGAGAAGCTATAAGTATTAACTGTAGAAGTCTTTCTTTGAACTGCATCTTGCCAACTTTGATCCGTTACCCCATCATAGTTATTATCAGTGGCGAACTTATCAATTGCCGTTTGCATATCGGTAGTTATGCCATTTCTGTAATCTCTATTTACATAAGTAAGCCCACCCCATCTCAAATATTCTGAGGCATTCATATAATTTTGTTTATCATAAGCAATATCTTGTACAGACATATCACTTGACAAATTAAATCTTGTTTTTTGATTATACTTACCTCGTTTAGTAGTTACTACAATCACACCGTTTGCTCCCCTAGCACCATACAATGCAGTAGCTGAAGCATCTTTTAACACCGCAACTTTTTCTATTGCATTCGGATCTATACTTGCCAACGGATTCCATGACTCCATAACCTGAGCGTTGTCAGATCCTTTACCGACAACCACACCATCAATAACATATAATGGATTAGGTGTTCCTATTAATGAGCCGACACCTCGAATAGTAATTAAATTTGTAGAGCCTGGATCCCCTCCATTTGTAGAAAAAACTAAACCAGCAACTCTACCGTTCAACACCTCATCAATTGAAGCAACCGGAGTAGACTCAAAATTTGCTTTGGATACAACGCTATAAGAACCTAATTTAACAGCTGGATCTAATTTGATTCCACCAACTAATACAACCTCTTCAATCTCTTTTGTTTTCGTGGTCGTATCACTTTTTTTCTTTTGTGCCATTAATGCTTGTCCCGTAAAGAACAACACACCAACGGATAACAATCGTAATTTTACATTCATATTAACACTATTTAATTATAATCTGCAAATATGTTAAAAAATATTAACACTGCAAATTTTAACAAGGCTTGGAATTATCAAATTCATCATACAAAACAATAATAGATTATAATTTGATATTTTTTTTTAAATATAATTAAATTATTATATCAATAATTCAGTTTTCACAATACACCCACTGTTATTATCAAGTATTATTTACAATTTAATTTTACTTATTTAGAATTATTACAAATAACGTTTATTGACATAAAAAAAACCGTCAACTGCGACGGTTTTTATTTTTATAAAATTTTACTTAAGTTTCTTCTTAACAGCTACTTCTTCATAAACCTCAAGAATATCTCCAACTTCTATATCATTATAGCCTTTGATATTAAGACCACATTCATAACCTTTTGTTACTTCTTTTACGTCGTCTTTGAAACGTTTAAGACTTTCTAATTCTCCATCAAATTTAACGATTCCATCTCTTAGGAGTCTGATTTTAGAATTTCTAGTAACTTTTCCTGAAAGAACCATACATCCAGCAATAGATCCAACTTTAGAAATTTTAAACACTTCTCTGATTTCTACATTACCAATAACTTGTTCCTGAATCTCTGGCGAAAGCATTCCTTCCATAGCTTCTTTCACTTCGTCAATTGCTCGGTAAATGATAGAATAAGTTCTGATTTCAACTTCTTCTTTATCTGCAATATCTTTTGCATTGGCACTAGCTCTTACATTGAAACCAATCATGATTGCATCTGATGCAGCTGCTAATAACACATCCGACTCAGTAATTTGACCAACTCCTTTATGAAGAATATTAACCTGAATCTCTTCTGTTGACAATCTTTGTAATTGATCTGCTAATGCTTCAACAGAACCATCCACGTCACCTTTAAGGATAATATTCAATTCTTTGAAATCTCCTAAAGCAATACGACGTCCGATCTCATCAAGCGTCAAATGCTTCTTAGTTCTGATAGATTGCTCTCTTTGAAGTTGCTCTCTCTTATTGGCAAGAGATTTTGCTTCTCTTTCGTCAGCAAATACTCTGAATTTATCTCCAGCTGTCGGCGCACCGTCTAAACCAAGAATTGTAACAGGGATTGATGGTCCTGCTTTTTCCATTGGTTTACCACGTTCATCCAACATAGCCTTTACTTTACCGTGATTTTTACCCGCAAGTACGTAATCTCCAACTGTCAAAGTTCCATTTTGAACCAACATTGTTGCAACATAACCACGTCCTTTATCTAAAGCGGCTTCTATGACAACTCCACTAGCCTGTTTGTTAGGATTAGACTTTAACTCTAACATCTCAGCTTGAAGGAGTACTTTTTCTAATAACAAATCTACATTGTTACCAAACTTAGCAGAGATTTCTTGAGCTTGTACATTTCCACCCCATTCTTCTACCAAAACATTCATCGCTGAAAGTTGCTCTCTGATTTTGTCTGGATTAGCTCCTGCTTTATCAACTTTGTTGATAGCAATAATCATTGGAACACCAGCTGCTTGTGCGTGAGCAATAGCTTCTTTTGTTTGTGGCATTACGTCATCATCCGCTGCAACAACAATAATTGCAATATCTGTAATCTGAGCACCTCTAGCTCTCATCGCTGTAAACGCCTCGTGACCTGGTGTATCTAGGAATGTAATTCTTTGTCCACTTTCCAACTTAACATTGTAAGCTCCAATGTGCTGAGTAATTCCACCTGACTCTCCTGCAATTACATTAGTTTTTCTAATATAATCCAGCAATGAAGTTTTACCGTGATCTACGTGTCCCATTACTGTTACAACAGGCGCTCTCGGCAATAGATCTTCTTCCAAATCTGGAACATCATCAGCCGCTGCTTCTTCTACATCAGCATCAGCAAATTCAATTTTATAACCAAACTCATCTGCTACTAATAATAATGTATCTGCTTCTAGACGCTGGTTCATTGTCACCATTACACCTAGAGAAAAACATGCAGAGATTACTTCTGTTGCACTTACATTCATCAAACTAGCTAATTCGCTAACTGTGATGAACTCAGTTACTTTAAGAGTTCTGTCTGCTGCATCAATTTCTTGTTGAAGCTCGTCTTGCTCTCTTCTCCAAGATCTTTTATCTTTTCTATGCTTAGAACCTTTAGACTTACCACCTTTATTAGTTAGTTTTTCTAAAGTTTCTTTAATTTGATTTTTAACTTGCTCATCGGTCAATTCAACCGGCATAGTACGCCCTTGACCACCTCGGTTGTTACCACCTCGGTTGTTGTTACCACCTGGACGATTGTTGTTACCACCCGGACGATTACCTCCCTGACCTTGTGGGCGGTTGCCATTATTATTACCTTGTCCTCCTTGTCTGTTGCCTCCACCTTGGTTATTACCACCTTGATTGTTAGAGTTTGTTTGTCCTGGAACGTCTTTAGTAATACGTTTTCTTTTTTTCTTGGCAGCGTTATTGTTAGAATTAGCCGAAGGTTTTGGCTTATTGAATTGGGACAAATCAATTTTTTCCCCTACAATCTTAGGACCATCCAATTTCTGATAAACAGTCTCAATTTTTTGAGGTTCGTCAGACTCTACAACTGGAGTAGAAACTTCAGCTACCGGTTGAGGTTTCTCAACTTTAGGTTCCGGCTTTGGTTCTTCTTTTACAACTGGTTTAGGTTCTTCTTTAGGTTTTTCAGAAGGCTTTGATCTTCCAGTGTCTATTTTGGATAGATCAATTTTATCTAAAACCTTGAACTCTTGTTTCTCCTCTCTTTTTACAACCTCTGGCTGTACTTCTTTTTTCTCTTCTACTACAGGAGGTGCAGTAGGAGCAACCTCTTCCACAGGCTTAGCTGGGTTAAGATCGATTTTTCCCAAGATTCTGGTTTCAGGTCTTGTGCTTGATTTGGCTCTTATAACCTCAGGAGCTTTTTCTTCGATCGCTAATTTTTCGTCAGGAACTTTAGAAATTACTACCTCATGAGAAGCTTTTCTCTGTTCACCATCTTTTCGGAACTCAGCTTCCAATGCAGAAAATGCCTGTTCTTCTAATAGAGCGTTAGGATTACTGTCCACTTCTATCCCTTTGCCCTGAAGATATTCCACAGCTCTTGGTATAGAAATGTTAAGTTCTTTAACGGCTTTATTTAATCTTATTTTTGGCATAAATATAAATTTGCTTTTGGCTTTAGCGTTTTAAGCTTTTGGCTTTATTTTTCTTTTTATTAAATATTTTGTTTTACAGAAAACTTTCCGAAAACTTTATTTCATTTTATTAACCTTCTAATTCTTCTCTTAGAATGTTTTTCACATCTTCAATTGTCTCTTCTTCAAGATCTACAATTTTCAACAATCCTTCAGTATCTTTATCAAGAACACTTCTAGCTGTAGTCAATCCAACTTTTTTGAACTCATCAATAATCCATGCTTCGATCTCATCTGAGAATTCTCTTAATTCAACATCATCATCATCAGAAGTTTCTCTGTAAACATCAATCTCGTAACCTGTTAACCAAGACGCTAACTTGATATTCTGACCTTGTTTACCAATCACTTTAGAAATCTCTTCTACTGGCGTATATACCAGTGCATAGTTTGCTTCTTCGTTGATTTCAATTTTATTAATGATAATATTTCCTAAAGCTCTCTTCACAAAGATTTCAGGATTTTTTGACCATTGGATCACATCAATATTTTCATTCTTAAGCTCTCTTACAACTCCATGAATCCTAGAACCTTTCACTCCAACACAAGCTCCAACAGGATCAATTCTATCATCATAAGCATCAACAGCAATCTTCGCTTTTTCACCAGGGATTCTTACTACTTTTTTAAGAATAATAGTTCCGTCCTGGATTTCAGGAATCTCAAGCTCCAATAACTCTTCTAGGAATTTAGGCGCTGTTCTAGAAACGATAATTTGTGGTTTAGAACCTCTAAAATCAACACTTTCTACAATTCCTTTTACGGTTTCTCCTTTCTTGAAGAAATCAGAAGGAATCTGGTTTTCTTTTGGCAAAATGAATTCGTTATCTTCATCATCCAAAAGAATCACGTGCTTGTGACGAATATGGTGTACTTCACCAATAATAATTTCACCAATTTTATCTTTGAATTGTTCATACAAAGAAGCGTTAAAATGCTCTTGAATTTTTGTAGCCAAGATTTGTTTCAATGTTAGAATATTTCTTCTGCCTAATTTAGCAACCGGAATCTCTTGTGTATATTCTTCTCCTACTTCAAAAGTTGGATCTATTTTTCTAACTTCAGAAATTTCTATTTCCAAGTCATCATCTTCAGACATCTCATCTTCAACAATCACTTTGTTCAAGAAAATCTGAAAATCTCCTTTATCAGGGTTTACAATCACATCAAAGTGATCATCAGAATCGTATCTTTTTCTAAGAAGAGTCTTAAGAGAATCTTCGATAATAGCCATTAAGTCTATTTTGCTGATATTCTTTATTTCTTTAAAATCACCAAAGGCTTCTATTAAAGCTAAATTATCCATATTCTAATATATAATTGATAAATGACAGATGATGACTGAATCAAACATCTATCTATATTGTTAAAATTTAATTACTACTAATGCTTTTTTGATTTCGGAATAAGGAATTTCCTTTTCTTCAACAACATCCTCTTTTCCTTTTCCTATTAATTTCGGACGTCTATATTCCAGCTTCAGAACAATTTTTTCTTCATCAACAGTTAAAAGTTCGCCTTCAATTTCAGAAGAATCATTCAACATTACTTCAATCTCTCTACCTATGTTCTTTTTAAATTGTCTTGGCGACTCTAGAGGCTCGCTTAATCCAGCAGACATTACTTGCAAACTAAAATCATGAATCTCACGATCCATATTAAACTCTATTGCTCTACTTGCATCCAGACAGTCCTGAAGTGTAACTCCATTATCTCCATCCAATATTACTATAACATCGGATGAAGCTGAAATCTTCAAATCTACCAGAAAAAGATCTGTTCTTGTTAATAAAAACTCGTTAAGTAATCGACTTATTTCTGTTTTGAAATCCATAATTAATAACCACTTAATTACATCTACGAAAAAAGGCATTCTTGCGAAAGCCTTCCCATTTTCCCGTAAATCTTTTGCAAAGATAATTAAATTTTATTTAACAAACAAAAACCCGTAATTACAACTAAATAAACTTCGACTAAATTTTCTTAGTTTTGTACGAATATTAAAATTATTCTTTGTGAATATAGCAATTGTTAACGCTTAATATATCGTATATAATCAAACAAGCAAACCCCTAACATACTTCATAAGCATGGGCAAAAAGCAAACGCTATGAAAAAAACAGATCATCTCCACCTATTAGTTTAGTCTGGAAAAGATGAAAAAAAACTATTAAAATTAGACAATTATAAAAAATGAAAAATATAATAATTACTGGTGGTGCTGGATTTATAGGCTCTCATGTCGTAAGAGAATTTGTAAAAAACAATCCGGATTCAACAATTATTAATCTAGATGCATTAACTTATGCTGGAAATCTTGAAAATTTGAAAGACATCGAAAACGAACCAAATTATGTTTTCGAAAAAGCAGACATTACAAAACCTGAAGAACTAAGAAAGGTTTTTGAAAAATATAACCCAGACGCTGTTGTACATTTGGCCGCTGAGAGTCACGTAGATAGAAGCATCACAGACCCTAATGCTTTTATTAATACGAATGTTAACGGTACTGCAAATCTTCTTAATCTTTGTATCGAATTCTGGACTTTGAACCCAAATCATACACACGGAAGATTTCCTAATGAGCCTAGAAAAAATCTTTTCTACCACGTTTCTACGGATGAAGTTTACGGAAGTTTGGGAGAAACTGGTTTCTTCTTGGAAACGACACCTTACGATCCACAATCGCCTTATTCCGCTTCGAAGGCAGCTTCTGACCACTTGGTGAGAGCTTATGGAAATACTTACGGAATGCCATTTATTTTGTCAAATTGTTCCAACAATTACGGTCCAAATCACTTTCCTGAGAAATTGATTCCACTTTGTATTTCGAATATCATTAATGAAAAGCCATTACCAATATATGGTGATGGAAAATATACTAGAGATTGGTTATTCGTAATTGATCATGCAAAAGCGATTCATCAGATTTTCAACGAAGCTAAAACGGGTGAGACATATAACATCGGAGGCTTCAACGAATGGCAGAATATTGACCTTGTTAAAGAATTGATCAAACAATTGGATGCTAAACTTGGCAAACCAGAAGGATATTCGGAAAAATTGATTACGTATGTTAAAGACAGACCTGGTCACGATAAACGTTATGCCATCGATGCTACAAAACTTAACAAAGATCTTGGATGGAAACCATCCGTAACATTCGAAGAAGGATTAGGAAAAACCATCGAATGGTTCTTAGACAACAAAGAATGGTTGGATAATGT
This sequence comes from Epilithonimonas hispanica, assembly GCF_003385395.1. Lineage (GTDB taxonomy): Bacteria > Bacteroidota > Bacteroidia > Flavobacteriales > Weeksellaceae > Epilithonimonas > Epilithonimonas hispanica. The sequence continues at coordinate 70,501 of NZ_QNUG01000007.1, forward strand.
GACCTCTGGCGATTATCAAAAATACTACGAAAGTCAATATTCATAAAATACAAAAAAACTAATCGTAAAATGAAAGGAATTATTTTGGCCGGAGGCTCCGGAACAAGACTTTACCCGTTAACAATCGCAGTCAGCAAACAGTTGATGCCTGTTTATGACAAACCAATGATCTACTATCCACTCTCGACATTGTTGTTGGCTGGGATCAAAGACATTTTAATCATCACAACGCCTCATGATCAGGCAGGATTTATCAAGCTGCTAGGCGACGGATCTCAATTGGGATGTAATATAGAATATGTGGTTCAACCAAGCCCAGATGGATTAGCACAAGCTTTTATTCTTGGAGATCAATTCATTGGTGACGATTCTGCTGCCTTGGTTTTGGGCGATAATATTTTCTACGGTTCCGAAATGGGAACTTTATTGAAAAATAAAACCAATCCAGACGGCGGTGTTGTTTTCGCTTATCACGTTGCTGACCCAGAAAGATATGGTGTTGTGGAATTTGATAAAGATTTCAAAGCACTTTCTATTGAGGAAAAACCAACTGAGCCGAAATCAAATTATGCTGTTCCAGGACTTTATTTCTATGATAATGAAGTAGTTGAAATTGCAAAAAACATCAAACCTTCTCCAAGAGGTGAACTAGAAATCACGGATATCAATAATGTTTATCTTAGCAAAGGTAAATTGGAAGTTGGTGTTCTAGATAGAGGAACTGCTTGGTTGGACACGGGAACTTTTGATTCTTTACAAGATGCTTCAGAATTTGTAAGCGTCATTGAAAAAAGACAAGGTTTTAAAATCGGATGCATTGAAGAAATTGCCTTTAGAAACAAATTCATTAACGAAGAAAAACTTTTGGAAACAGCTGCAAAATATGGAAAAAGTGGATATGGAAAATATCTGAAAAATCTTATTAAATAATCACAAATATAAACACAAATGAGTGATTCTCAAAATCATCAATGGACCGAAACGATAGAATCCAAACATTCTCTTTTTGATCTTAATTTGAAAGAGGTCTGGCGTTACAGAGATTTGGCTTTTATGTTTGTCAAAAGAGACTTTGTGTCTAGTTTCAAACAAACTATTTTAGGTCCTATCTGGTTTTTCATCAATCCAATTTTTACAACTATTGTTTATATTGTTATTTTTGGAAACATTGCAAAATTATCCACAGATGGTGCTCCAAAAATCCTTTTCTACCTTGCAGGAATCACGCTTTGGAACTATTTTTCTAGTTGCCTTGTAGGTACATCTAATGTATTTACCAATAATGCTGGGATATTTGGTAAAGTCTATTTTCCTAGATTAATCATGCCAATATCTATAGTACTTTCCAATCTAATGAGATTTGGAGTACAAATGGGTCTTTTTTTAATTGCTTTTTTTTACTATCTGTTCAAAGGAGAAGTTCAACCAAACTGGTGGATTCTTGCAACGCCCTTTTTAATTATTTTGATGGCGATATTTGCTTTGGGAATGGGAATGATATTTTCTTCATTGACAACAAAATACCGTGATTTGCAAATGTTGCTGACGTTTGGGATCAGTTTATACATGTATGCGACACCGGTCATATATCCTGCATCAAGTTTAAAAGGTATTTTTAAAACAATTGCTTATTACAATCCACTAACTGGTATTTTTGAATGTTTTAAATATGCCTGGTTAGGAGTTGGAGATTTTGACGCACTAATGTTGGTCATCAGTACCATTATAATATTCATAATTCTAGCGATAGGTACTGTAATCTTCAATAAAGTGGAGAAAAGCTTTATGGATACGGTTTAGTTAAGCCCTCCAACCATTATAAATGTAAACAAATGAAGAAATATTTAATCGTAGGAAGTGGCTTTTCCGGAGCAGTAATAGCAGAGCGGCTTTCAAAAAATCCCGACAACCAGATTTTGGTAATTGATGAAAGAAATCATATTGGAGGTAATTGTTTTACAGAAAGAGACAAGGAAACCAATATCATGGAGCATAGATACGGTCCTCACATTTTCAATACAGATAATCAGTTCGTCTGGGACTATGTGCAGAACTTTTGTGAGATGGTTCCTTTTATCAATCGTGTAAAAACAATTTATAAATCAAACGTCTATTCCCTTCCTATAAACCTTCATACAATCAATCAGTTTTTCAAAAAAACATTAAATCCAAATGAAGCCAAAAAATTTATTGAAAGCATTGCCAATCATAATATTGTAATACCTCAAAATTTTGAAGAACAAGCTTTGAAATTTATAGGAGCCGATTTATACAATGCTTTCTTTTACGGCTACACTAAAAAGCAATGGGGTTGTGAACCTAGAGAGTTGCCCTCAAGTATTCTTAAAAGACTACCTATCCGTTTCAACTATAATGATAATTATTACAATAATTATTACCAGGGAATACCCAAACACGGATATACTGCTATTTTTGAAAAAATGCTAGATGCTCCTAATATAGAAATTCGACTAAATACAAAATTTGATGATTCTTGGGATATCAAAGATTATGATCACGTTTTCTATACTGGGGCTATTGATTCATTTTTCAATTATAAATATGGGCGACTATCTTACAGAACCGTATTTTTTAACAAAACAACTACAGAGGGGGATTATCAGGGTAATGCAGTTATAAATTATGCAGATCCTGAAGTTCCTTATACAAGAGTTCACGAACATAAACATTTTACACCTTGGGAAGATCACCAAAAGACCATATATTTTAAAGAATACAGTAAAGAAACCGAAGCAAACGACATTCCATATTACCCGAAAAGATTGAAACAAGATATGGAAATCTTTGCTAAGTATGAAACCGAAAAAAATACTTTGGACAAATTTACTTTCTTAGGAAGATTGGCAACTTACCGCTATATGGACATGCATCATGTAATTGGGGAGGCTTTACAAATTGCAAAAAACTTCAAATAATAAAAATGGCATTAGCATTAAAAGCTGAAGATATATCGAAACAATATAGATTAGGGCAAGTAGGTACAGGAACACTTTCACATGACCTCAATCGCTTCTGGCATCAGATTCGTGGAAAAGAAGACCCTTACCTTAAAATTGGAGAGTCTAATGACCGGACTCAGAAAGGAGAAAGCGAATATGTATGGTCTCTTCGCGATATCAACTTTGAAATAGAACAAGGCTCTGCAGTAGGTATTATTGGAAGAAACGGTGCTGGAAAATCTACGCTTTTAAAACTTCTGAGCAAAGTAACAAAACCCACAACTGGAAGAATCCTGACCAGCGGTAGAATAGCATCTTTACTAGAGGTAGGTACAGGTTTCCATCCGGAAATGACTGGTCGAGAAAATGTTTACCTCAATGGCGCAATTCTCGGGATGACAAGGAAAGAAATTACGAGAAAATTTGATGAGATTGTAGATTTTTCAGGTGTTGAAAGATACATTGATACGCCTGTAAAACGCTATTCATCCGGGATGTATGTTCGCCTTGCCTTTGCTGTAGCAGCACATTTAGAATCTGAAATTCTAATCGTAGATGAAGTTCTTGCGGTGGGGGATGCCGAGTTTCAGAAAAAATGCTTGGGTAAGATGGGAGACGTATCCAAAGGAGAAGGTAGAACCGTACTGTTTGTAAGTCATAATATGGATGCTGTAAAAAAACTGTGTGACAAAGGAATATTTCTTGATAAAGGAACTGTAAAATATCACGGAAATATTAGCAAGACAATTTCTATTTATAACCAACATCTTTTTGAAAACAAAATAACTGATTATACTAATAACGATAACAAAAAAGAAAAAGTATCACGTGTTTTTATAAGCGATGAAAATGGTATCAAAAAAAATTCAATTAGTTCTTTTGATGGAGATTATTTTTTAAATATTACTTTACAAGCAGAAAATTTCTCTAACGTAGAGTTTGGATGTACCATTTTTACTGAAGATGGAGAAGCTCTAATTTCTTCTGAAATACTTAGTGATCTATCTCCCGTAGGCGGAGTTTCTAATGCTAAAATAAAACTGCCACATAATTTATTGACAGAAGGAAATTATTATCTAGAAGGAGCAATGTGGAGGAAAGGCGTAGGAAGCATAGAACAAAAAGATTACTATATATCGATTATTGTGGAGCCTAGAAATCTAATAGAATTGGAAGGAGGCAAGGTTCTTGGCAAACTACTAAATCCCAATTCTTGGATAAAAATTTAGTAATTATGAGTATATATATTGCTTGTCCCCCTCTCTTTGCCACCGGTGGAACAGAATTGCTTCACCAGCTTCATCAAAAATTGAAGCAAAGAGGTATTGATTCTTATATTTATTATTATGATGCTATTCAAGAAAACAAGGAAGATTTGATTGCAGAACGATTTAAAAAATATTTTGTTAATTTTGAGAAAGAAATTGTATTAGATTTCGTAGATACAAAAGATCATTTTCTAATCTTACCGGAAACACTCTTTGGAAAAATAAAAACATCAAAAATCAAACTTTGCCAATGGTGGCTAAGTGTAGATAATTTTTTCAAAGACAAGTGGCTTCTAAAACAGAACTTGATATTTTCTAATGACCCTATACAGAATCTTAAAAATTTTTTAAAAAAAACAATTAATAGATTCCCGTATAATACTTTGAATGAAATGCTGAATCAAGAAAACGTATACTGCAATTTCTATCAAAGCCATTATGCATTACAATTTATCAAAAAATTGGGATTAAGAAATCCTTTGCCTCTATCCGATTTTATAAACTCTGATATTTTGCAATTGTCTGCCAGCACAGACATCTCTTCCAAAGAAAACATTATTATATATAATCCACAAAAAGGGATAGAAAAAATTGAAATACTAAAAAAAAACAGTCCCAAAAATTTCAATTGGATTCCAATAGAAAATATGTCTCCTATCGAAGTCCAAGAACTGTTTAAAAAATCTAAATTATATATTGATTTTGGATACCATCCCGGGAAAGACAGAATTCCAAGAGAAGCCGCAGTAAATGATTGCTGCATTATAACAAACAGAGAAGGTTCTGCAAAAAACAATATCGACATTCCCATTTTTGATAAATATAAATTTTCTGAACCCATAAAAGATCAGACAAAAATATTTGAATTGATTTCTGATATTTTTGCAAATTATAAATTGCATCTAAAAAATTTTCAATCATATAAGAATAAGATCTTAAAGGAAGAGCAGATTTTTGAAATTGAGATTGATCATTTTTTAAAAAAGTTAAAATTAATCTAAAATTCCACCCTTGAAAAACAAACTTGCCATAGTCATCCCCTACTACAAAATTGATTTTTTTGAAGAAACAATTAAATCTGTGGCGAGTCAAAAAGACAAGAATTTTTCTTTATATATAGGAAATGATAATAGCCCAGATGATCCTTTACCAATTATAAAAAAATATCTAAAGGATGATGAGTACAAATATTTTTATTACGAAGAAAATCTTGGCGGCAAAAATCTGGCATTGCAATGGGAAAGAATTTTAGAAAATATAACAGAAGAATGGTTTCAGATTTTGGGCGATGATGATGAGTTGCCTGAGAATTTTGTAGAATCTTTTTATAATTCTATAACTCAACTTGATGAAAAAGGGATTAATGTTATAAAGTTTCCTGTAAAAATTATCGATGAAAACAATAATTGTATCCGACAATTTTCTTTTGGCAAAAATCTGATTAGCCGATATGAATTTCTTATATCAAGAATCAATCATTCTGCTTTATCCTCTTTATCAGAAAATATTTTCAGAACTAAAAGCTTTTTAAAATATAAAATACAGCAATTTCCGCTTGCTTGGCACAGTGATGACTGCATGATTTTCGAATATGCTGAAAATGACCAGATCCTTTACTGTAAAAATACATTTGTTTTTGTAAGAATGTCTGAAAAAAACATCTCCTCCATGACAAATAATACCTCTTTGAAGGAAACAGCTACAAATGAATTTTTCACTTATATTATTGCGAACTATTATAGACAATTTAGCTCGACACAAAAAAAAATCATTTTAAAAAATTTAAAAAAACATTTATATTACTCACATCACAAGCTAAGCTTACAAACAATTTTTATAATTTTTACCGATAACTTCATTCATGGCCTAAAGCTTTCTAAATATCTACTTTAATGAATCATTTAGTCTCCATTATCATTCCCAACTTCAACCGGGCAACTCTTATAAAAGAGACCTTAGACTCGATAGCATCACAGACCTATCCTAACTGGGAATGTATTATTGTAGATGATGGCTCGACTGACGACTCTATAAAAGTAATTAACCAGTATGCTGAAAGAGATTCAAGGTTTAAACTTTTTATGCGCCCCAAAGATTATCCAAAAGGAGCCAATTCCTGTAGGAATATCGGCATAAAAAAAGCAGTTGGTAATTATATTATTTTCTTTGATAGTGATGATTTGATGACTCCCAATCATGTAGAAGAGAAATTAAAGTTAATTCAATCAGGCGATTTCGATTTTGCCATAACCAAGACAGAATACTTCAATAATCCGGAAAACATAAACCCCATCAATTACCGAAATCTCTTCACCCATCCCATTACAGCGGATAGTTTTATACAAAAGAAAATTAACTGGCTTACATTAGACCCTATTATTAAAGCAGAGATATCAAAATCAATCTATTTCACGGAAAATAACAAATCAGCTGAAGAATATAATTATTTTGTAAAACTTGTCCTCAAAACAGAAAAAGCTACAGTTAAGAATATTGCTTTGTCTTTAAGAAGAAATCATGTCGACTCTTTTCAATTTGGAAAAGGAATTGAAGAAAGACAAAGACAGATAAATTATTTTTATTATTTCTGGGATTCTTATAATGAAATTAAAGACCATCCAAATTTGAGTAAATCTTCTAAACGCTTTATGCTTGACCAGTGTTACATTATTTTAAAAAACAATAGATTTAAATTAGATTTATTTCATTTTAGCTGGGAATATTTGAAGCTTTACAACTTCAAATCAATAAAAAAAGTATTAAACTTATTGTAGTTATATGTTATCCATTATCATTTCTTCGTACCAAGATCATTATTTTCAACAACTATCAGAAAACATTCATCAAACCATTGGTGAAGGTTTTGATTTTGAAATTGTGAAAATATGGAATCCCGGTAAAGTTGGAATATGTGAAGCCTACAATCTAGGAGCAAAAGAAGCTACATATGACAATTTGTTATTTATACACGAGGACATTCTTTTTTCGGATACCGACTGGGGAAACAGACTTGTAAAAGTATTACAAGAACCTGGTTGTGGAGTTGTGGGTGTAGCAGGTGGGAATTATTACTCTTATGTCCCAGGAAGCTGGTGGAATAGAGGTTACAGCAAATTATACTTTATTCAAGTTGATCAAGATAATAATGAATGTTTTAATAATAATATCTCTGAAAGAATAAAATCAGAAGTCAAATCTCTGGATGGAGTTTTCCTAGCATGTACGCGAAAAGTGTATGATGAAGTACAATTTGATGAAAAAATTAATGGCTACCACGGTTACGATTTGATTTTTAGTTTGAAAGCCGCTAAGAAATATAAAAATTATGTCACAAATCAGGTTTTAATAAAACATTTTTCACAAGGCACGCTTTCCAAAGAATGGTTGCTAAATATTATTAAAGTAAGAGAAATTATAGGGACGTTTCCAGATCAAAATCTAGATCACCAACTAGAGATAGCAAATTTTTACAAGCTACTCATTCATCTTAAAAATCTAAAATTCAACTATAAAGAATCATTAAAAATCTGTTTAAAATATCTGAATCCCAATAAACTTGGGTTTATAAATACATTAAAAGCAATCAACAGGTTAAGATACTTATGATAAAATTATTTAAGAAAATATTCTTCCGTCTATATCCTTCAACAAAAGTAATCATTACTCCTAAAGGAGCAAGATGGGGAAATCTTTTGTATTTTTTCCTTAGAGCTTATTTGTTTGAAAAACAAGGCAAATCGTTAAGAGTATTGTACACCAATCATATGGATGATCTCTTGAGATTTTTTCCCGAACTGAATAAATATGTAATCTATGAAAAAGAAGTAAAATTTTTTCACGAAAAAGATTCTACCAATACTTTTTATCAAATTTTCGATAAAGATTTTACAGAGCAAAACATAGACGATTTTATAAAAGAACATCTTCTGTCTTCCGACTTTGTCCAATCATTCTTACAAACTCATCCAGAGCCAAGTATGGAAGATATCACGATTAATATACGCCGGGGAGATTTTTTTGAAAAAGGGAACTCATCAATTTATGGATTTGATCAGGTAGCATTTGTAAAGCATATTTTTGAAAACCATTTGCCAAAGAAAAAATGGAAAAAAGTCAGCATCCTATCGGACGACATAAACTGGTGTAAAGCAAATTTTGATTTTATTAAAGAATACACATCCGAATTACACTTTCCCGAATTAGGTGAAGATAAAATCTTTTCCAGTTTTTTATGGGTCGCCAATTCTAAAAATTTAATTCTATCAAACTCTACATTTTCGTTTTGGGCAGCCTATTTTTCCAATTACTTATATCATTCTCAAGAAAATACATATTGTCCTATTTTTGGAAGCAGAAGAATAGAAAATACAGATCTTTATCAATTTAATCCTAAGTGGAACATGATTAGAGATTTTAATTTTAATGTAACATGATAAAACCACTAACCTCTTTAAGATTTTTCTTTGCTTTTTTTGTGTTTTTAAGTCATCTTCAAGGAATAAAAACGGACAATATACTCTTTCAGTGGCTCACACGGAATATATTTTTTGAAGGCTATCTGGGGGTCAGCTTCTTTTTTATACTGAGTGGTTTTGTTATTTCTTACAGTTATGCTAAAAAGATTAACTCTTCAAAGTTTACCTCTTTTCAATTTTATAAAGCTCGTATGTTCAGAATATATCCGCTGTATATTTTAACGACAATTCTGGGTGTAGTCACCGTTATACACACACCAAGTCTATCAACATGGCTTATCAATATTTTTGCAATTCAATCATTTTTACCAACAATCAATGAACATGTAATGAATGCTCCTTCTTGGAGCATCAGTAACGAATTCTTTTTTTATCTATGCTTCCCATTACTTTATCCATTAATTGAAAAAAATAAAAAAAGCAGCATAATTATTATAATCTCTTCTTGTATTATTCTGTTTTCAACACCCCTATTTTTTTCGGAAGTCAATCAAAAATTTATTTTCTATATACATCCCCTAAGTAGATTATTGGATTTTTCTTTGGGAATATTATTATTTCATCTGTATCAATTAATACAGAAAAGAGATTTAAAAAGAATAAATTTTACTACTTGGGAGTCTTTAGCCTTATTATTTTTTATATTGACTTTTCTTCCTCATCATGCAATTCCACGAATGTTTAGATTTTCTGTCTATTATTGGTTACCGATGTCTGCTATCATTCTTGTTTTTGCATTACAACGTGGACATTTCTCAAAATTATTGCAAAATCGTATTTTAGTTTATTTAGGTGAAATCAGTTTTTCATTTTATCTGATGCATCTTATTGTTATAAATACTTTACTGCCTCTATTGCCAATCAACAACCCATTTACTTCATTAATCATAATTCTTATTGCTGTCGTCTTTTTTAGTATTATATTGTTTGAATATTTCGAAAAGCCTGTCAATACATTGTTAAAAAGAAAATTTTTACATTCATGATCCCAAAAAAAATACACTACTGCTGGTTTGGAGGAAACCCAAAACCCGAATCTTTCTACATCTGCCTAGACTCCTGGAAGAAAAACCTTCCAGATTACGAAATCATAGAATGGAACGAGTCCAACTTTGACATCACTTGTTGCGAGTACGTTCGTCTTGCAGCCGAGAAAAAAAAGTGGGCATTTGTTTCAGATTATGCAAGAGCTCTGGCTTTATTCGAGCAAGGTGGAATTTATATGGATATAGATGTGGAAGTCAAGTTTTCTCTTGATGAGTTTCTTGTTCACCGTGCATTTTCTGGTTTTGAGATCAAAGGTTCACCTTTTACAGCTCTTTGGGCAACAGAACAAAATCATCCTTGGCCAAAAAAAGTTTTGGAATTTTATAATCAGAAAACAAATTTTGATTTGACAACCAATACGGTTTTTGTCTCGGATCTTCTTATTAATCACTATAAAGCCAACCCAGAAAAAGATGAATATCAAGAATTGGCAGACGGCATAGCAATTTATCCATCCACCTATTTTTGCCTAGATCTTCCAAAGAACTATACATCTCATCATTTTGTTGGGACTTGGCACGAGCGAGACACGCCTAACCCTTTTAAAGATTATGTACACGCCTATTTTCATTTGAAAAATATTGCGGAAATCAAACAAGGAAAAAAAGAAATCCATAATGCTATCAATAATCTTAAAATCATCACAGCTGATGAAATATTGAATCAGTTTCCATTGAAAATGTTATTAAAACATATTTTAAGAAGGATAAGACCTTAAGAATTATTATTTTTACAAAAACCAAATTGATGAGTCATAAAATCGCTATTGTTTACGGAACCAGACCCGAGTTCTTAAAAGTTTTTCCTGTTATTAATCAATTTCACCTTCAGAATGAAGAGGTTTTTATTGTAAACACAGGTCAACACGATGATCTTCTTTCCAAAATGGAAGAAAGTTTTGATATAAAGCCGGATTTTCGACTCTCTGTACAATCACTCGATTTTACCAATTCTAATTTGGTTGCAAAACTCATCAACAGCTTATCAGACCTTGTTCACAAAGAAAACATCAACAAGATTGTAGCACAAGGTGATACTTTTACAGTATTGGCGTCTGCGATGGTTGCGTTTCTTGAAAAAAGAAAGTTTTATCATATCGAAGCTGGCCTTAGAACGGCAGATATCAACATGCCTTTTCCGGAAGAATATAACAGAAGAGTGGTTTCTCTGGGAAGCGATGTCAATTTTGCACCAACCACTTTATCTCAAAATAATCTTATAAAAGAAGGAATAACTCAAGACAATATCATTCTTACAGGAAACACGATTGTGGATATGATTCAATACATTCTAGATAAAGAAAATATTGAAATAGAATACCTGGACAAAGTTTTCATAACAGCACACAGACGAGAAAATATAGGAAAACCTTTACAGGAAATCTCGCAATCTATCAAAGAATTAGCTATAGAAAATCCTAATATTATTTTTGAATGGGCATTACACCCCAACCCAAACACAAGAAAAATCATTCTTGATGTTTTTGAAAATGAAAAACCAGAAAATCTAATTTTCACAGAACCACTTCCCTATCTGGAAACTATCCGGAAAATGGCAGCTGCCAAATTAATTATTTCTGATTCTGGAGGAATACAAGAGGAAGCTCCTAGCCTTAGAAAACATGTCTTAATTTTACGTGAAGAAACAGAAAGACCAGAAGTTATAGATTGCAATTGTGGAATATTAGTAGGTCATGATTTACAAAAAATAAAGTCTGAGTTTTATAAAATTTGGAACGATGAGAAGGAGTTTATATTCCAATCCAAAAAAAATCCTTTTGGGGATGGAAAAGCTTCTGAATTAATATTAAAAACCCTTTTACAATGATAATTGGCAGAGGTCTTATTGCATCATTATTCTTAGATGATGATAGAGATGACATCATTTTCTTTGCCTCGGGAGTTTCAAATTCTTTGGAAACTCGCGTAGAAGAATTCCTAAGAGAAGAGAATCTCATCAAAAAAACAATCGCAGAAAATCCGGAAAAAACCTTCGTTTATTTCTCAACTTGTAGCATCTATGATTCTTCTAAAACAGGAAGTGATTATGTTCTTCATAAACTTAAAATGGAGCAACTTATCAAGAATAATCACAATCAATTTTTAATTCTAAGAGTTAGTAATGTTGTTGGAAAAGGCGGAAACCCGAACCTTCTAATGAATTATCTAGTTCGTTCTATCAAAAACAATGAAACCGTCAATGTTCATACAAAAGCGACTAGAAATCTTATAGATGCAGCTGATGTTAAACAAATTACTTTTGATCTAATAGAGAAATATGATTTCAACAAAATTGTGAACCTTGCCTACATGCAAAACTATTCCATTATAGAGATTTTAGAAATTATAGAAGATTTTTATAATATAAAGTTAGATTTGAATTTAATAAAAAATGGCTCCGGCTACGACATTAATATTCCTGATATAGAAGATTATTTCAGAATTAACAATCTTACAAACAAAGAGTCATATCTTTACAAAATATTAGAGAAATACTACTCGTAGAAAACAATAATGGATTTTAAAGAAAAACTCAACAATAAAAATATCTTAGTAACCGGTGGTGCTGGTTTTATCGGCTCCAATCTTTGTGAAGAATTATTAAATCTTGGTGCAAACGTAACTTGTTTAGATAATTTTGCAACAGGTTTCCGAGAAAACCTCGAATTTTTTAAAGACAATCCAAATTTCAAATTAATAGAAGGCGACATCCGCAATTTAGAAGACTGCAAAACAGCTTGTGAAAATCAGGATTTTGTATTGCACGAAGCCGCTCTTGGTTCTGTTCCAAGATCGATCAATGACCCAATTACAAGTAACGATGTGAATGTTGGTGGATTCTTAAATATGCTTGTTGCTGCGAGAGATTCTGGTGTCAAAAGATTTGTTTACGCAGCAAGTTCATCTACTTACGGGGATTCTGAAAGCCTACCTAAAGTTGAGGATAAAATAGGAAAACCGCTTTCTCCTTATGCTATTACTAAGTATGTTAATGAATTATACGCCGATGTTTTCAAAAGAACTTATGATTTTGATACAATTGGACTGAGATATTTCAATGTTTTTGGAAGAAAGCAAAATCCAAACGGAGCTTATGCTGCTGTAATTCCTAAGTTCGTAATGCAGCTGATGAACCACGAATCTCCGGTTATCAACGGTGGCGGAGAATATTCCAGAGATTTCACTTACATCGACAATGTGATTTTGATGAATCTTTTAGCTTTAACATCAGACAATGAAGAATCTATAAATCAAGTTTATAACACAGCTTTCGGAGAAAGAACTACGCTCAATGATCTAGTAAAATATCTGAAACAATATTTATCAGACTTTGATTCAAAAATTGCAGATGTAGAAGTCATCTACGGAGATTACAGAAAAGGTGATGTTCCACACTCTCTCGCAAGTATTGATAAAGCAAAAGAGCTTTTAAATTACGACCCAAAACTTTCTATGAAAGACGGATTGAAGGAAGCTGTAAACTGGTATTGGGAACATCTTAAATAAAAAAACTAATGAATCAAAAAATTACAATAATCGGACTAGGCTATGTCGGATTACCTTTAGCAAGATTATTTTCCACTAAATATCCTGTTATCGGATTTGACATTAATGAAAAAAGAATCGCTGACCTTAATGCTGGTAAAGATGATACTTTGGAAGTTGAAGATGAATTACTAAAGTCTGCTTTGGTTTCCAAAAATCCGGCTTTTGGAGAAACGGGATTATTCTGTTCCAACAAATTAGAAGACATTTCCGATTCCAATATTTACATTGTAACGGTTCCAACTCCGGTTGATAAAAATAATCGTCCGGATCTTACGCCACTTTACAAAGCAAGCGAAACCGTTGCAAAAGTTCTTAAAAAAGGCGACATTGTAATTTACGAATCTACTGTTTATCCGGGAGTTACAGAAGAAGAATGCATTCCTGTTTTGGAAAAAAACACCGGATTAAAATTCAATATTGATTTTTTTGCAGGTTATTCTCCGGAAAGAATCAATCCTGGAGACAAGCTTCACACGGTTGAAAAAATCCTTAAAGTAACGGCTGGTTCTACTCCAGAAATCGGAAAAATTGTAGATGATCTTTATAAATCTGTGATTGAAGCAGGAACGCATCTTGCACCAACAATCAAAGTGGCAGAAGCTGCAAAAGTGATAGAAAATTCTCAGAGAGATATTAATATTGCATTCGTTAACGAGCTAGCAAAGATTTTCAATCTAATGGGAATTGATACTCACGACGTTCTGAAAGCAGCAGGTACAAAATGGAACTTTCTGCCTTTCAAACCGGGTTTGGTTGGCGGACATTGCATTGGTGTAGATCCTTATTATCTGGCTCAGAAAGCTCAGGAATTTGGTTATCATCCGGAAATTATTCTTGCAGGGCGACGAATGAATGACTCTATGGGACAATATGTTGCGAGTGAAACCGTAAAACAAATGCTAAAACAGGATTTGAAAGTGAATGGTTCTGATGTATTAGTTTTAGGATTTACTTTTAAAGAGAATTGTCCTGATGTCAGAAATACAAAAGTTGTAGATGTTGTCAGAAATCTTGAAGATTACGGAATTAATGTAAGTATATACGATCCTTGGGCAAACCCGGAAGAAGTAAGGCACGAGTATGGTCTTACAACCTCAACAAAAACACCTTTCAAAAAGTATGATGCGGTAGTTTTAGCTGTTTCTCACAAAGAATTTGAAACTCTGAACATCAAAAATCTTCTTTCCGAAAAAGGAATCATCTATGATGTAAAAGGAATTTTAGCAAAAGAAGGTGGTATTAAAAGACTTTAATTAACGATCAAATCTCCATCGGAAAAATCTATATCCAACAAACAAAGGCAGGCGATAAAATAAATCCTGCTTTTTTAGTTTTGTTGAATAATCCGAAGAGAAATAATCCTGTAAACTCAGTTTTTTCAGTTTGGAATATGCTTTATAACTGTATTTCCAGAGTTCTTCATTTTGTTGCGCTTTCCAATTCATCTGAAGTGTGGTTGCCTTGAAGTTAATAAGATATTCCAGAATCAGTTTTTTTCGCTGGGTATCTTTTTCGTTGACATAATGTTCATTAATTTTCTCTGCAATTGTAATCCAATTATCAAAATGAACTTTTTTCCGGTTATGAATCACAGAATCCTCATGAAGATAATAGACGTATGTTTTTTGCCTCAAAAAAGCTAAAGTCTCCAAATGCAAGCCCATCTCGAAAGTATGAAGAGAATCTTGGGCGTACAAACCTTTTGTAAAATACATATTATTAAACCTTAGAAAATCCACAGAAATCAATTTGTTCCAAGATGAAACTGCAAATCCACCATTTACAAGCTCTTGCAGAATCTGTATATTGCCTTGCAAGAAATCAACCTTAGTATGAATCGGAAATACATCCACCTTTTCATTTGAAGGAATTTTGACTCCCTGAACTTCTCCCATAGAAATCTCCGCCTTGGTTTTTTCTGAAAGTTCTACCAGACTTTCGATAGCATCTGGAAGAATCTCATCATCACTATCTAGAAAATAGATGTATTCCCCTTTTGCCTTATCCATACCTACGTTTCTTGCCATAGAAAGACCTTGATTTGTCGGCTGATTGAAAACAACAAAATTAAAATCCTGATTTTTTTGAATAAATTTTTCAGCAATTTCCATTGATGCATCCGGTGTTACATCATTCACCAAAATACATTCGATGTTTTTATAACCCTGATTAACAACCGACTGAAGGCATCTTTCAATAAATTTTTCTACTTTATAAATGGGAATTACAATTGTAACAAGAGGATTCATCAGAAGTATTTTAATTTTATTAAATTTAGACAAAAATAGAAATAAAAATCTAGCATTAACCTATATTTGTAACAATAGAAACACAATGGGCTTTTTTTCTAAAATTATTTTTAAAATTCTGAAAGAGAACTCTCTCAGCATTATTCGGAAAAATAAAAATTCCAAAATTGGCGATGCATTCAGAATCGGAAATTATTCTCATTTTTCCATTCATCCATCTGCTTCTTTGGTAATTAGCAATCGAGTTAATCTTAGAAACTACTGCAATTTTGTTCTAGCAGAAAATGCAAAGCTTATTCTGGATGAGAATGTTTTTATGAATAATTACTGCTCTATTAATGCTATCGAAAAAATAGAAATCGGGGAAAATACATTGTTTGGTGAAGGTGTAAAACTCTACGATCACAACCACGAATATAATGGACAAATCGTAGAACATAGAAAATTCAAATCTTCTCCTATAAAAATCGGTAAGAACTGTTGGCTTGGAAGTAATGTCACTGTTTTGAAAGGTGTTACAATTGGTGACAACTGTATTCTTGGTGCTGGATGCGTGATCCACAAAGATGTTCCAGACAATTCGATCATTATCAACAAACAAGACCAAATGATAAAAAATTTATAGATGATTAATTCCAAAAACTATCATTATCTCCATCGTCTCGCCAAACGAACTGTTCCTATTTTTCATAAAGAAAACCGTTTCGACAAAGTGATGAATCGCGAGAAAAACGGAGAAGCCAATCAACTGATTTCCGAAATGATAAAAAGTGGAAAACCATTTATGATAGGAAGGCTCGGAAGCACGGAGACTAGATTTTTAGTTAATCAATTTCTGCAGAAAAAGATTAGCTCTGATTTATGCGGAATCTTGAAAACATCAATCGGCGACATTAATATTATATGGAAAAAAGATCCTGTTTTTTTGGATAATTTATGTCTGTTATCTGGCTTTTTTCCCAACGATAATTCTCTCGCAGAAAAATTTATAGAGATTTATAATCAATCTATTGCTAATCTTGATGTTTTAGGCGTTTGGAATGAGATGGAATATCAATTAGAAAATATTCCGAACAATGTGAAACTTTGCAAAATAAGAGAATTAGAACCTTGGTTTTATGAAAACCCTTGGACCTATGAATTAAGAGGAAAAAAGATTCTACTGGTACATCCATTTGAAGAATCTATCAAATATCAATTCTTACGAAAAGATTCTCTTTACAAAAATCCAAAGATGCTACCCGATTTTGAACTCAAAACGGTAAAAGCCGTACAAACAATAGCTGGGCAAAAATCGGAGTTTGAAACTTGGTTTGATGCTTTAGAATCAATGAAGGACGAAATCGCTAAAACAGATTTTGACATCGCCATTATTGGTTGTGGTGCTTATGGATTTCCGTTGGCTTCATACGCGAAAGACTTAGGAAAACAAGCCATTCACTTAGGTGGAGTTACTCAGCTACTTTTTGGGATCAAAGGGAAACGTTGGGAAGAATGGCAGCATTATACAGATTTGCGAAAAAACAACGGACAAAATTGGATTTTTACACAAGACATTCCTAAGGATTTTGAAAAAATAGAAGGTGGTTGCTACTGGTAATTGTTATCAATCGTTCCGTTCTAAAAACATTTAGGGGTAATAATTATAAAATTTTCACTTTAAAATTAAAAATTATGCTTTTATCACTTCCTTATCTTAAAAAAATGTATCCTAATTTCCCTACAAAAATTCTGCATCTGGGCGCCCATCTAGCAGAAGAAGCAGAAGAATATTCAGCAAACGATATTACTGATGTAATTTGGGTAGAAGGCAATTCGAAGTTAGTTGATGGTCTGAAAACTAAATTACAAAACTATCCTATCAATAGCCAGATATACAATATTATGATTTCTGAAAAAGACAAGGAAGAAATCATTTTTAATATTACAGATTTTGATCAAAGTTCATCCATTTTGGAACCAGCACTGACGCAAAAACTTCATAAAACTAAAATCGTTGAAACACAAAAAATTGTAGGAAGAAGATTGGACAGTTATTTCCTCGAAAATTCTATTGTGTTGAATGATTACAGATTAATGGTAATCGACTTACAAGGTTACGAATTATACGCGATCAAAAGTCTGGGAAAACTGCTAAATAATTTTGATTTTATAATGGCCGAAATCAACTTAAAAGAACTCTACAAAAACTGCACTTTATTGAGAGATTTAGATGTTTTTTTAGCGAATCATGGGTTTGTAAGAAAAGAAACTTTTGTCAATGAGAATTTTTGGGGAGATGCTTTATATGTTAGAACCAATATTACAGGATTCAGTTTCGTTTCCAACATCCTCAATAAGTTCAATATTCAGTACTACAACTTTATAAGTTCTAGAAAACATTTCCACAGAGCTTTGAAAAGCTTTGCCTATACAATCTATTACAAAATCAAATCATGAAATTAATTAACTTGAAAGGAAGAATAGGAAATAATCTCTTCCAATATGCACTCTATTTTACATTAAAAAACAAGTGTAAAACACCTGTATTGGTATATGGTTGGGACGAAGGTTTTCAGAAATATTTTGAAAAAGTTTCTTGGGTTGATTCTTTTTATTTTCGTAAAATCATCCACAGACTTATTACGTTTTTTCCAAAGAAAACCTATTCTCAGTATGATTTTGAACCGCTAATCGATGTTAAAAAAGGCATCGAGAATAACATTGTTTTAGATGGGTATTTTCAATCTTTATTGTTTTTTGAAAATTATGAAGATGTTATCCGAAAGAACATAAAAATAAAAACTAAATATCTAGCTGAGTTCAATGAAAGATATGGGAAATTATATCAGGAAAACAAAATTTTGGCCATCCATTGCAGATTAGGAGATTATATCAATTGGGGAAATGAAAGTCTTGGCGGAAAAAATCTTGTTTTACCCATTTCTTATTATAAAAATGCCCTAAAAAACATAGAAGACATTGAGTCTCACAAAATAGTTCTTATAACCGACGATAAAGAATTGGCAAAAGAACGATTTGATTTCTTAGAAGGTATTGAAGTTTTTTCTGAAAGTGAAATCATTGATTTCCAACTTATAAAGAATGCCACATCTATTATCATTTCCAACAGCACATTCAGTTGGTGGGCAGCATTTCTTAGTAATACCGCAAGCCAAATTTTAGCACCAGAGTTTTTTGTTGGTTTTAAAATTAAAAAAGATTTTCCTGAGGGTATCTATGATAACACAAATTTTAAGATTGTTTCTTTTGAATATGAAAAATGATTTGACTCTATAAATGCTCCTCCATCCAAATCCCCAAAACCAGCAAACTCCAATGTTTGTAGTTATAGTTGAGCTGTCTCTGAACAGACTGAAAATCTAATTTTGTAAATATTTTTGAGCTAGAGTTTTTAAGAATATTCTTGGTCAGATTTTCCATTTCTGGGATTCTTAACCAATCTGCAATTGGAGCACCAAAACCTTGTTTCTTCTTCGTAAGAATATTTTGAGTCAGCTTTTCTCCAAATGCTTTTCTTAGGATAATCTTGGTCTGCTTTTCATCTACTTTAAATTTTGCAGGAAGCATTGAACAAAACTCAACCAAATCTTTATCCAAAAACGGTGTTCTAAGTTCTATAGAATGCATCATTGCGATACGATCATCTTTCACAAGATAATCTCCAGCAATTACATTGGTTAGATCCATTCTCATTGGCGTATTCAGATTATTCTTATCTAAAGGAAAATTGTATTGATGTTCATAATTCGGTCTGGTTTTCATCAATTGGAGTGTTTCTTCCTCTGTAAAATTATTATGAACCTTTCCTTTCTGATAAGAGACAATATCAGGAAACTTAGATCGAAAAATATGATCAAGAAAATACAACCTCAATTTTTCAAGACCTAATTTTTCACTGATTGTAGAACCCACTTTGTACAATGGCAAAAGTGAGGCATTTGCGCCTCCTTTTTCAAGAATTTTTTTTTCCTGCTGATACCATTTGTAGCCACCAAAAAGTTCGTCTCCAGCATTTCCTGTAATTACAACAGTCATATTCTGGGCTGCTTCTTTACAAATAGTATAAGTTGCGAGGATTGCAGTATCCGCAAGCGGCTCATCCAACTTCTTTAAGACTTCTACTAAAGTTTTCGGTATGTCAGCATTTTGGAGTGCGACTTCTTTGTGATCTGTATTATATTTTTGGGCAATTGTTCTGGCATCTGGCATCTCATCCCAATCTCCTTCGTATTGGAAACCAAGAGTAGTCAAATTTTGATGATGTTCTGAGGAAAGAGCAACCAAAGTTCCCGAGTCCAATCCTCCACTAAGGAAAGCGCCTACTTTCACATCAGCAACCAACTGTTTCTCAACAGATTTCTCAACTAATTGTTGGAATTTCTCAATCGCATCATTTTCTGAAATTTGTAATTCTTCTTGAGGAAAATTCCAATACTGAGAAACTTCAATTTTTCCATCAGTATAGATTAATTGATGAGCAGGAGGTAAAATTTTAATATTCTTATAGATACTTTGCTGACTGTCAACGTACATATATCTCAAAAAATGAAAAACAGCTTCATCATTGAGTTCTTCATCTATAAGACCAGTTGCTAAAATAGATTTGATTTCTGATGCAAAAATGAATTCTCCATTATTTCCAATAGCGTAATAAAATGGCTTCTCTCCAAATCTATCTCTTGCACAAAAAAGCTGTTGTTTATCTTCGTCCCAGATTGCAAAAGAAAACATACCATTGAGTTGCTTTGGAAGTTCTAAACCATTTTTTTGATATAATGACAATATAACTTCTGTATCTGTATTGCTTTGGAAAGGATAATCTTTGATTTCTTTTTTGAGATCGCGGTAACCGTAGATTTCACCATTGAAAACAATGCATTCATTTTTGGTATTAGAATACATCGGTTGATGACCATCTTTGGAAAGATCTACTATTGCCAAACGCCTAAAACCTAAAAAACAGTTTTGAAAATACTCGTGACCTTCATCATCCGGACCTCGGTGGATGATAGAATCTGTCATCTTTTTAAGAGTTTGTTTGTATAAATTTTCTTCTAGAATATTTTTCTTTACAATCCCCGTAATTCCGCACATATAGCAATATTAAGATACAAATCTAAGATTATTTTGTTAATTTTGACAATATCCTTACACGATGAAAAAATTCTCTGTCCTTATCGCACATTACAACAATTTTGAATATTTCAAAGATTGTTATAACAGTCTTATCAAACAAACTTTTCAAGATTTTGAAGTTATAATTGTAGACGATTGCTCTACGGACGATTCTTTTGCAAAAATCACAGAACTCACAAATAAGGATAAAAGATTCAGGCTATTCAGAAATGAAGAGAACCGTGGCGTAGGTTTTACCAAAAAAAAATGCATCGATTTGTCTTCTGGCGAAATCTGTGGCTTTGTGGATCCCGATGATGCTTTGGTAGAAAATGCTATAGAAGTGAGTTTGAAAAATCACACTACAAATAATGTAGTTACCTATTCTAGTTTTACACTTTGTGACAACAATCTAAAACCTCAACGGATATTTGCACATTCCAGAGCTGTAAAAAATGGAGACAGAAAATTCTTCAACATCTTTTTAGAAGCTAATCATTTTTTTACTTTTAAAAAATCGGCATACAACAAAACTGTTGGTATCAATCCAGAACTCACTTCTGCAGTGGATCAAGATCTTTATCTAAAATTATACGAAACCGGAAATTTCACATTCATAAAACAACCTTTATATCTTTACAGGCTTCACGCCAACGGTGTTTCTCAAGATTCATCCAAAAAAATTAAGCTTAATGAAAACTGGCAAAAGGTACTTTTGGATACTTTGGAAAGAAGAAAAATCAATAAACTTTTTGGTGAAGAAGTTTCCGAAATAAAAAACCTTCCTGAATTTTTAAAAGTGAAACAAAATAATTTATTGGCGAAAATTTTACGAAAATTTTGATGATGGATATTTTAATCAAATCTTTTAACCGACCTTATTATCTTGACAGATGTATTACGTCTATTTATAAAAATGTTTCTGGTCAATTTAAGATCAAAGTCTTGGATGATGGAACACCGGTAAGATATCTCGATAAAATTAGAAAAAAACACCCGAATGTTGAAATTCTTCTTTCCGATAATTATCAAAAAAAGGGTAAAGCTATTGAAGAAAATCTAAGTTCTGGAAAACCTATTAATGGCTTTGAGATCCCTACCAAATTCTGGTACGAAAATGTAAAAAAAGCTTCAGAATATGTTATTGTGACAGAAGATGATGTATGGTTTACACATCCAATTAATATTGATAATTTACAAAATCAAGCTCAATGTTTTAACATTAATCTAATCAAACTTGGTTGGCTCGGAAATGAATCTGATAAAGAGAATTTGCTCATTAATTCTATCTCGGATAATTTAGAATCGGCGAAACCAAAATCTCTTTTTTATTTTCCCAAAAAGCTGATGGAAGCTTTTTTCTACAATCATTATAAATTCTACACTATTCTTTACAAATTAGGCAAAACTGACCATTATACACAAAGAAAATATTGGGCTTTGAATTCTATATTAATGGGTTTTTTCAATAAAAAGTACTGGTTGGAAATCTGGGAAGGAATGGATGGAAAAGTGGATGAAAAAAGACAACTCATAAACGCCTCTTTATTTTATCGAAAAAATAAAAACAATCCCAATTTTATCTCTAGGTTGAAAACCGAAGCCATGAAAACCACCTTTCAATCTTCTGCAACCAATTCTTACCACGAGTATGGTTTTGATTTTGATGTTAATCGATTCAATTATTTGATTAATGAAGCTTGGATGAAGGGAGAATTTGATGCGATGGAAAACTTTCCCAAAGATTTTTCTTTAGATTATTTCAAAAAATTTGTGTCGGAAAAAATCAACTTTTCTGAATTTGAAAAATGGGTCACAAAATTCAGAAATCAATACGAAGAAATGGGTTGTAATACGAATTAAAAAAAGAGCGCTTCAGATTACTTTGAAGCGCTTTTTTCAATCATTCTTTTATAATAACTCCGGCATACTTGCCATCGAATTCTATAATGTGTGGTTTGCGATTATTTTTCTCACAATAATCTTTGAAAGCGGCATTATCTCCAACATCATCGCTCATAAAGATTCCTCCTTTTCTCAACTTGCTCCATAAAAGATTGTAAGCCCAGATCCTACCGTCATAAGTTTTATCGCTATCATAATGTACAACGTCAAAAGAATTAGCTTTTTCAAAAATCTTAGGAAGAGACTCTTTATCTGCAAATCTGTAAAGATCCCAATTATTTCTATACTTTTCAGGAATTACACACCCTACAAAATCCTCACTCTGATTTTGCAAAATATAAGGCATATCTGAACTGTAAAGTGTTCCGTTTCTGTGAACCAATGATGCCAAAGCTGCAAAAGAAGACCATCCGTAAGCAACTCCCGTTTCTATAGATTTTTGAGCATTTGCAAATTCATTTATGTAATAAATAACGCTTAAAGAACTTGCACCTCCCATTTTCACAGGCGCTTTTGCTTGCGCTTGTAAGGCAAATGCAAACTCTTGAGGAAAAAGTTTCTCAAAAGGGATGAAGGTAGTGTTCAAAACTTTTTCTATGAAATCTTTTTCAGAAATCGCAATGCTCTTACACCATTGCTCAGCTTCTTCTTTCCCTCGTAATCCGGATGAACGATTGAATATGTTTTTCCAGATTTTTCGTCTCAATTCTGGATAAAGATCCGGACGTTTTAAGTAGGCAAAAAAGGTAGAAACAATCTCAGCAATTTTATTCATAAATCATGTTTTGAAATTCAAAAATACAAAAGAATTGCACAAACAATCTTATATTTGTTTTATTAGAATCATTTTTTTTGAAATTAACACAAATGCATCAAAAAATAAAAATACTTTTCCGCCATAGATCTATGGAAATGGGCGGTGTAGAAAAAGTAATCCTTAGCCTTCTAAACAATTTAGACAAAGAAAAATTTGATATAGCTCTACAAATAAGTCTGTATCAAGGCGAATTGCGTGATAAGGTCCCATCTGACATCCGTTATATCAAAAACAATAGAGGGAAAGAAGATTTCTCCGAAAATAAACTAATCAAACCTATCCAGCTTTTTATTAGAAATTTAAAAATCAGAATTCTAAATCTTTTCCCAAGCTTGGCAGATAAGATTTATTTGAAGGAAAAATATGATGTCGAAATTGCTACATCTTATACAGACTTTGGCTTTGTTCTTAATAGTTCAAATCCAAAGTCAAAGAAGATAGGTTGGTTTCATTCGGATATTACATTTCCAAAATTACAACCAATTGTTCCCAAAATTCTAAGTCAGATTCCAAAGTTTGATTATTTTATTTTTGGTTCTCAACAAACTAGGGATATTTTGGTGGAAACTTATCCTCAACTCCATTTACCTGAAAATAAGGTTGTTTTAAATGCTATTCCGATTAAAGAAATCAAGCAAAAAGCCGAAGAATTTGTACCAGATTTCGAAACCACGGCTCCTGTTTTTATTGCTGTTGGAAGACTACACTCTCGGAAAGGATTTCATAAGTTAATAGAAGTCCATTCTAGGTTAATCAAAGATGGTTTTCGTCATAAAATTATTATTATTGGTGATGGAGAAGAAAAAGAAAACCTTGAGAATCTTACAAAGGAGTTAGGCGTAGAAAACACCTTCGTTTTGATAGGATCTATGATTAATCCTTATCCTTATGTGAAAAATGCAGACTTTTACATTATGCCGTCCGAATCAGAAGGCTGGCCATTAATCATTGCGGATACTTTGATACTTCAGAAACCCATTATTTCGACCGCTGTTGGTGGAATCCCGGAAATGATTACCCATCGAGAAAACGGATATCTTATCAATTATGATTCTGAGGAAATCTACAACGCAATGAAAGAATTCATGTCGAATAAGGAGCTTGTAAGTCAAATTAAAGAAAATTTGAAAAATTCTGAAATACAATTTGATAATCAGAAAATCTTTGATACTGTTGAAAATATCATTATTAAATTAGCCCAAAAATAATCAATGCTTTTACTATATAGGATTATTCTGAAAATCCATACATCTTATCAGGATCTCATAAAAAACATCACTATAAAACTAGCCGTTAATAGAGGTCTGAAAATTGGGAAAAATCTTTTTGTCCAAGGGATTCCCAATTTTGGATCAGAGCCTTATCTTATCGAAATTGGAGACAATGTTACTATTGCAGAGGATGTATCATTTATAAATCACGGTGGAGATGCAAGAGTTACAAAGAATATAGAAAAATACAAGGATGGACGTAATTTTGGTCGTATAAAAATTGGTAATAATACCTTTATTGGAAAAGGTACTATTCTTCTTCCAGGCGTACAAATTGGAAACAATTGCATTATTGGCTCTCTTTCTACAGTAACTCATTCAATACCTTCCAATTCTGTTTTTGGCGGGATTCCTGCAAAATTCATATGCTCTATTGACCAATATGGCGAGAAGCTATTGGCAAACAACGTTATATATCCTCGCGAACTAGAAAAAAACAGATCACAGCTCGATAATTATATCCGCGAAAACCTACCCCACACCTACAAACCAGTAAAATAAGAGAATGATATGCTAATTTTAATCATTCAAAAACTATTCATAACCTAATATTTATTTTTAAGATGCTTATCTTTGCAAAAATTTAGGAAAGAGTTATAATGATTAATATTGCAGCAATAGAGTATTATTTGCCCAAAAATATATTAACCAACGAAGATATATCAAAGGAATTCCCAGAATGGAGTGCTGAAAAAATCAAAGCCAAGATAGGTGTAGAATCCAGACATATCGCAGATGAGTCTGAGACCGCTTTGGATTTGGCTTTTCAGGCTTGTGAGAAACTTTTTGAAAAATACGACAAAAGCAAAGTAGATTTTATTTTATTCTGCACGCAGAGTCCAGATTATTTCCTACCTACAACGGCTTGTATTTTACAGGACAAATTAGGTCTTGCCAAGAACATTGGCGCATTAGATTTTAACCTGGGCTGTTCTGGATTCGTTTACGGGTTGACGTTAGCACAAGGACTTATTGCGTCTGGCGTGGCAAAAAATATCTTATTGGTTACCGCCGAAACTTACAGCAAGTTTTTGGATAAAAATGACAAATCCAACAGAACTATTTTTGGAGATGGAGCAGCTGTAACGATTGTTGAAAAAGATGATTCTAAGGAGCATTATCAATTTTCTGTAGGTACAGACGGTAGCGGATTCAATAATCTGATTGTAGAAAAAGGCGCTTCCCGAAATCAAACAGAGGAACAACCAACCCTTTTTATGAAAGGACCTAAGATTTTCACTTTTGCTGTAGAAAACATCCCGACTTTGATCCAGGATACTCTTAAAAAGAACAAACTCAAATTGGACGAAATCGACTTATTCGTTTTCCACCAGGCGAGTTCTTATATGTTGAATTATCTCAGAAACCTTTGTAATATCCCAGAAGAAAAATTCTTCGTGGATATGAAAAACATTGGTAATACAGTCTCTGCAAGCATTCCTATTGCTCTGAAACTGGCTTTTGATCAAGGCAAAATAAAAGAAGGTTTCAAAGTAATGGTCGCAGGATTTGGCGTTGGCTATTCTTGGGGAGCCGGAATTTTGGAGTTTTAATCAAAATCATTGAAAAAAAAAATACTTATCAGAATTGGTTCTCTTCGTCACGGAGGCGCAGAGAAAGTTCTGGTGACTTTTCTTAAAAATCTTCCTAAAGATAAGTACGAGGTTGACCTTCTGCTCAATCTCTACTCAGGAAAATACTTGGTAGAAGTTCCTGATTGGGTGAATGTGATGTACCTGAACCGTGGCGAAATGATCACAACCAATCGCCCAAAGGATTTACCAAAAAAAGCTTATCGTGTTGTTTACCAGCAACTTTTAAAGAAGTATCCAAAAATCCTTTACCGAAGAAAACTCAAGAAAAAGCAATACGATATTGAGTTTGCTGCCATTCATGGTTTTATGGACGAAGTACTGAACAGTCCTTTGAAATCTTCTAAAAAACTAATGTGGATTCATAACGATCTCACGCAAGTCAGTGGTTATACTCCAGAAAAAATCAGACGTTTTTTCCATTATGACAAAGTGATGGTGATTTCTGAAAAGATTCAGGAGACTTTCTTATCATTAGCCAAAAATGAAGAAGAGAAATCCAAAATCGTTAGAATTTACAATCCACTTGACACAGAAGAAATTCTTACTAAAGCTGAAAAGCCTGTTATCAATTATGAATTCGATAATAACATCCCGTCTTTCATTTCCGTAGGAACCGTCTTTCCACAGAAAGGATTTGACCGCTTGTTGAAAGCTCACAAAAGACTTTTGGATGAAGGTTTTCAACATAAAGTTTTAATCGTTGGCGATGGTTATGATTTTGAAAATGTTAAGAAATTAAAAACAGAACTTGGCATTGACAAAACAGCAATAATGTTGGGATTTACAGATAATCCTTATCCTTATTTCAAAGCGGCAGATTTTTATATTTTAAGTTCCAGATACGAAGGTTTTCCGACCGTTTTATTTGAAGCAATCACTCTGAAAAAGAACATCATTGCAACAGATGTTTCTGGCGTGAAAGAAATGCTGGAAAATGGCAATCTTGGTTTGGTTACAGAAAACTCGGAAGACGGAATCTACAAAGGAATGAAAGAAGCGTTGACCAATTCAGAAAATTTTCAAAACTATCAGGATCGTCTACAGAATTATGAAATGCCATTCAATCTAAAAAACTCTGTCAACAAGATTATGAAAATCATTGATAATTTGTAATAGACAGTTTAATGTAAGAATATCAATCAAAAATATTCCTATTTTTACACTATGGGTTATTCTATCATTCAAAAAGATTTTTACAGAGAAAGTGGAAAATACTTGTCTGGTTTTCAGATTCTGAAAAGGTGTTTTAGTCCTAACCTTCACTACATTTATATCTTTAGAAAAACTCAAAAAAATTATAAAAAACCGATTATTGGCTTGTTTTATAAACTGGTTCTCCGTCATTACCAAATCAAATACGGTTTCCAAATCTATCCCGAAACTCAGATTGGGGAGGGTTTATATTTGGGACATTGGGGACAATTGGTGATTAACCCAAAAACTAAAATCGGAAAAAACTGTAATATCGCCCAAGGTGTAACCATTGCCCAAGCCAATCGTGGAAAAAACGAAGGTGTTCCCGAGATTGGAAACGAGGTTTGGATTGGTCCCAATGCTGTCATTGTAGGCAATATTAAAATTGGCAACAATGTTTTAATTGCGCCTAATGCTTATGTGAATACAGATGTACCAGACAATTCTCTGGTTTTGGGAAACCCAGCAGTCATCACTCCAAAAACAAATGCGACAGAAAGCTATATTAATAATAAGGTTTAAATTTTCTATCCTAGAAAAAATTATTAAAAAAAGTTAATTTACAGTCCATCAAAAAAATCATTAATTATTAAAGTTTATCTTTGCGGATTATTTGCCGGATGAAGAAACTTGTCATTATTCCAACTTACAACGAAAAAGAAAACATCGAAAAAATTATTTCGGCTGTTTTTGACTTGGACCAAGATTTCCATGTGCTAGTCGTTGACGATTCTTCTCCAGACGGAACAGCGGAAATTGTTAAAAAACTACGCGAAAAATATCCTCTTCAGCTTCATCTCACTATTAGAAAAATAAAAGATGGATTGGGCAAAGCCTATATCCACGGTTTTCAATGGGCCATTCATAACGAGTATGATTACATTTTTGAGATGGACGCCGATTTTTCTCACAATCCAAAAGATTTAATCAAACTTTATGAAGCTTGTAAAAATGCGGATATGACAGTTGGTTCCAGATACTCGCAGGGTGTGAATGTAGTGAACTGGCCAATGGGTAGAGTTTTGTTATCTTATTTTGCATCAAAATATGTAAGATTTGTTCTCGGACTCCCGATTCATGATACAACAGCTGGTTTTGTTTGTTTCAAAAAAGAAACACTGATTGCAATTGGATTAGACAAAATCAAACTGAAAGGCTACGGTTTCCAGGTGGAAATGAAATACCGCGTCTTCAAGAAAAATCTTAAAATTGTTGAAGTTCCTATCATCTTCACAGACAGAACCGAAGGCGAAAGCAAAATGAATGGCGGAATCATAAAGGAAGCCATCTTCGGTGTTTTAAATCTAAAATGGAAAAATCTTATCGGTAAACTATAAATATGAAATATTTATTTTACATATCGATGATTTCTTGCACATTGTCTTGCAATGAAGCTATCGAAAAACCCAAAGAGCTCTTGTCAGAAGATCAGATGTCCGAGATGATTGCAGATTTTGCGATTAATGATCAGCAATATGTAATCGGAACAAATATCAATTCCGAAAATTCGACAAGATATATTCTAAAAAAACATAAGTTAAAAGGTGAACTCTTCACAAAAAGCTATGAATATTACATGACAAAACCAGATATCATCAAAAATATTCTGGATGACGCACAGAAAATTATCATCGCAAAAGATCCAAAGGCTGACGGATTTATCAAGAAAAAATTGAAAGAAAGCGGTAATCTTCCGGCACAAGCAAGATAAATTATACAAACACAAGTTCCATTCGGCAAAACACAATAGTCGAAGGCGAAATTTAAGATATACGAATGAAATTTTTTGAAATCGAAAAAACTTCAGAATCCAAAGCAAGAGCTGGAGTCATCACAACAGACCATGGACAGATTCAAACCCCAATTTTTATGCCGGTTGGAACTGTTGCGTCTGTAAAAACCGTTCATCAAAGAGAACTAAAGGAAGATATAAAAGCCCAGATTATTTTAGGTAACACTTATCACTTGATGCTTCGTCCTACAATGGATATTATGGAGCAAGCTGGTGGACTTCACAAGTTTATGAATTGGGACAGACCAATCCTGACAGATTCTGGTGGTTATCAGGTTTTTTCTTTGGCAAAAAGCAGAAAGATTACAGAAGAGGGTGTGAAATTCAAATCGCATATTGATGGAAGTTTACGTTTTATGTCTCCTGAGGTTTCTATGCAAATCCAAAGACAAATTGGAGCTGATATTTTTATGGCTTTTGATGAATGTATAGCTTACCCTAGCGATTATAATGCTGTAAAAACATCGATGGAACTCACCCACCGTTGGTTGAAAAGATGTATCGATTGGACTGAAGAAAACAAAGAATTGTACGATCACAAACAACGATTGTTCCCAATTGTTCAGGGTTCTTGTTTTTCTGATTTGAGAAAAATTTCGGCTGAAGTGATTTCTGAAGCTGGCGCAGAAGGTAACGCTATTGGTGGACTTTCCGTTGGAGAACCAGAAGAAGAGATGTATAGAATCACGAATGAAGTTACGGATATCCTTCCAAAAGATAAACCACGATATCTTATGGGCGTTGGAACACCTTGGAACATCATAGAAAGCATTGGTTTTGGTGTAGATATGATGGATTGCGTAATGCCAACTAGAAATGCAAGAAATGCAATGCTCTTCACTTGGCAAGGTGTGATGAATATGAAAAACGAAAAATGGAAAACCGATTTTTCTCCTTTGGATGAGTTTGGGACCAGTTTTGTGGATCAGGAATACACCAAAGCTTATGTAAGACACCTTTTCGTAGCGAAAGAATATCTTGCAAAACAGATTGCATCAATTCATAATTTGGCATTTTATCTGGACTTGGTAAAAGTAGCGAGAGAGCATATTATTGCTGGAGATTTTTATCAATGGAAAGAGCAGATTATCCCTCAATTGAAGAAACGCCTGTAATCAATATTTAAGAAAAGTAATCAATCATCATTTATCAATTATAGAACGATGAAAATCATAGATCTTTACGTCATCAAAAAATATTTGGGAACCCTCATTTTTATGTTGGCGCTGTTGTCTATCATTATTATGGTTGTGGATGTGCAGGCAAAAACGCCTAGGATTGAGAGCAACGGATTTACAGTTGGTTATTTTCTACTTAATTTCTATCCGTTTTGGATTTTGAATTTGATTTTGACATTTATGTCTATTCTCGTTTTTATCACGGTAATTTTCTTCACTTCCAGAATGGCAAACAACACAGAGATTGTTGCCATCATCAGCAGTGGAGCCAGTTTTCATAGATTTTCTAGACCGTATCTCATCACATCTTTGCTCATATTTTTTGTTACACTAGCAATCAATCACTTTATTTTACCGTGGTCTAACATCAAAAAAAATGTCTTAGAGCCTTATACTTACAACGCTGTAAACAAGGAGAAAATGCTTGGAAATATGAGCATTGCGTCCAACATTAGTACTACCGATTATATTTTTGTAAACAGCTATAACAAAAAAGAAAACCGTGGATCTGGATATATGTATCAGAAATTTGATAAAAACAAAAAATTGGTTTATCAGATTTCTGCAATGGATATCCAATGGGATGTGAAGAAAAAACATTTCGTGATTAACAATTACACAGAAAGAACAGCTGGAAAAAATGACACAGAAATCTTAGGACAAGGAGCCACTAAAATTCAGGATTTCAAACTGCCTCCTTCCGAGTTATTTCCTGATAAATTGGTCGCTCAAAACAAAACCACACCCGAATTATTAACCATGATAGAACGGGAGAAAGCAAAAGGAAACAACAACGTAACATCCTTCTACAACGAGCTTTACCAAAGAACATCTATGCCAGTTTCTATTATCATTTTGACGTTCTTAGGATTATCATTATCATCTCAGAAGAAACGTGGCGGATTGGGGATTAACCTTGCATTAGGAATTGCATTAGCCTTTTTGTTCGTATTTTCGTTTCAGGTTTTGACTGTTGTTTCCGAAAACAAATCGTTACCACCATTATTAGCAATGTGGCTACCGAATATTTTTTTCGCACCTATTGCGGCTTATCTCTACATCAAAAGAGCAAATCAGTAGAGCAGTTCTATTTCTTTGTGAAAGAATTTTTGCAAACCATCATTTTCCAGTTCAATCCAAAGAAAACCATTTTTGTCAGCATTTTTGATAATGCCATTTTGTCTTACATTATTTTTTTGAAAGACCGAAATCTCATCTTTTCTAAAAAGAGAATTATTGTAAATATTTAGAATTTCTTCTTCTGAATCAATCTGTTCTATTTTTGAAATTAAGTATTGATGAAATTGAGTGGCGAAATCTTTTAAGTCAAAACTTAATCCTGTGATAGACAAGATAGAACCAGCTTTTGGAAGATGAGAAAAATCGTTTTGAAGAATATTAATTCCAATCCCAATGATATAATATTCTTTTTTCGCTACTTTTTTCTTTTCGATGAGGATGCCACAAATCTTTTTTCCATTCAGGATAATATCGTTGGGCCACTTTATTTCAACATTTCCATTTGTCAGATTGGCAAGAAAATTCCGAACAATAATCGCGGTATAATAATTGAGGAATGTATCGGAAATATTGATCTTTGAAGTTTTTATAGCAAGGGAATAAGCTAGGTTTTGATTTGGAACCACTTTCCAAATGTTACCATATTGTCCACGACCTTGTGTCTGATTAAAAGTAAAAACAGCAGTTGGTTCGTCTTCATTCAAAAGCAGGATAATTTCGTCGTTTGTAGAAAAACAATTTTCGAGATGGAATAATTGGCTCATTTATGAAAACTTTAAGAGATAATAAACATGAGAAACAAAAGATAAATAGATAAAAATCAATAAATTTGCAAATTAGACAATTTTTTGAATGAGTAAAATTACAGAAAAACAATTATTAATCGACAAAATCGTAGATTCGATTCAAGATACAAAAGGTGAGGACATCTTGGTTTTTGACCTATCAGGCATAGAAAATGCAGCAGCAGAAACATTTATTATCTGTAGTGCAAATTCGAACACACAAGTTTCTGCAATAGCAGGAAACATCCAAAAAAATGTAAGAAACGACCTTAACGACAGACCTTGGCACGTAGAGGGAACAGAAAACTCTATGTGGGTTTTGGTAGATTACGTTTCTGTGGTTGTGCACATTTTCCAAAAAGAAATTCGCGAATACTATGACATCGAGGAACTTTGGGGAGATGCCAAAATCACGAAAATAGAAAGCTAAAAAAGATGCATCATTGCATCATCAATTTTTTAAAAAATAAGAATGAATAACAAAGGATTCAACTGGTTTATACCCGTTTTATTGGGACTCATTTTACTCATATTTCTTCCGGGACTTTTGGGAGATTCTATGGTGAAAAATATAGATGAAAAGGAGTTTTACACGCTTGTAGAAAAAGGCAAAGTGGGCGAAGTGATGGTCTATAGAGACAACTTCAAAGCCGATGTTTATCTTACAAAAACAGCTAAGGCAGAGTTACAAACCGGAGAGAAAAAGAGCGACCCTCTTTCTGTAATCAACATCAAACCAAATCCAGACTATGTCTTGACTTATGGTGATCTTAGATATTTCCAAGAGCGCTTTGAAAACATCAACTCCAAACTGCCAACACAGGCAAGAATGGAGTTTGGTAAAAGCCAAAGTGGTTTTTCCGAATTGCTATTTACTTTAGCACTTTGGGGTGGGCTTTTTGCATTGCTTTATTTCTTTATTTTCAGAAAGATGGGCGGTGGTGCTGGAGGTCCCGGTGGACAAATCTTCAGCATTGGAAAATCTAAAGCCAAATTATTTGACGAAAAGGACAAACTGCAAGTAACTTTCAAAGATGTTGCAGGATTGGAAGGCGCCAAAGAGGAAGTTCAGGAAGTTGTTGATTTTTTGAAAAATTCTGAAAAATATACAAAATTGGGAGGTAAAATCCCAAAAGGTGTTCTTTTAGTTGGCCCTCCGGGAACTGGTAAAACTTTGCTAGCAAAAGCTGTTGCAGGTGAGGCTAAAGTTCCCTTCTTCTCACTTTCGGGCTCAGATTTCGTAGAAATGTTCGTGGGTGTTGGAGCATCTAGAGTTAGAGATCTTTTTGCTCAAGCTCGCGCAAAATCTCCAGCCATTATTTTCATTGATGAGATAGATGCTATTGGTAGAGCAAGAGGAAAAGGTGGATTCCAAGGCGGTAATGACGAACGCGAAAACACTCTTAACCAACTACTTACAGAAATGGATGGTTTTGGTACAGATGTAAACGTTATCGTAATGGCTGCTACAAACCGTGCTGACATTCTGGATAAAGCATTGATGAGAGCTGGACGTTTTGACCGTTCCATCTATGTAGATCTTCCTGAACTTCATGAGAGACAACAGATCTTTGAAGTTCATTTGAAAAAAATAAAGTTAGACGATTCTATCGATAGAGAATTCTTAGCAAAGCAAACCCCTGGTTTCAGTGGAGCAGACATTGCCAATGTTTGTAATGAAGCTGCACTTATTGCAGCAAGAAACTCTCACGAAGCTGTAAACAAACAAGACTTCTTGGATGCAGTGGACAGAATAATTGGTGGACTCGAAAAGAAAAATAAAGCCATCAAACCTTCCGAAAAAAGAAGAGTGGCTTTCCATGAGGCTGGTCACGCAACCATATCTTGGTTGGTAGAGCACGCGGCACCATTGCTTAAAGTAACTATCGTTCCAAGAGGACGTTCTCTTGGAGCAGCTTGGTATCTTCCAGAAGAAAGACAGCTGACTACAACTCAACAGATGTTGGACGAGATTTGTGCAACTCTTGGAGGTAGAGCTGCAGAACAAGCTGTTTTTGGAAATATTTCTACAGGTGCTTTGTCAGATCTTGAAAGAGTAACAAAACAAGCTCAGGCAATGGTTACAATTTATGGACTGAATGATAAAGTGGGAAATATCTCTTATTACGACAGTTCAGGACAGTCTGAATATAGTTTCGGAAAACCTTATTCTGAGCAAACGGCAAAATTAATTGACGAAGAAATTTCTAAATTAGTAGAAACTCAATATCAGAGAGCAATTACAATTCTTACTGAAAATAGAGACAAACTAGATGCTCTAGCTAATAAATTATTGGAAAAAGAAGTTATTTTCCGTGAAGACCTGGAAGAAATTTTCGGAAAAAGAGCTTGGGATCCAGAATTGACAGAAAAACCTGTATCAAGTATAGACAATCCTGCCGATGCTGGAAACGTCTTAAATACAGAGAGTTAATATAATTTAAGAATATATACAAAGAAAAAAATCCTAATTTGATTAGGATTTTTTTTATAAAACAAATTTTTGGTTTTTAGAGTATTATAATAATTCTTTACATTTGTAATAATTAATAAAAAATTGCAGAAAATTGAGTCTGTTTAAAAAACTCGTTAACAAGATAATGAATCAGTCCGAAGAAGAGGAGCCAGATGTAACAAAACTGGCCGATCAACTTCATGATGCCGATTTGGACTATAAATTTGCGCAACTTTTTACGCATTCCGGAGGATTCTTTAATTATTGTGCAGATGAATCTGAAGCCCTTCAAACCTTGAATCAAATCGTTAAGATAGAACAAATAAGTAATGTATTCTGTTGGGATCAGGATTTGAAAAATTTTTTGGATGTTGTAAAGATTCCTTACTCTCCTGAATTGACCGAAGAGAACGATGCCGCTTTCATCACTTGTGAGTATCTAATTGCTTTTGACGGCAGAATCATGCTCTCTCATAACAATATCCTTCATTACCATTCTTCTCGTTTGCCGAGTAAGATTATCATCATGGCCAATGTTTCTCAGATTACACATAATTTGAACGAGGCAATGATGAAGGTAAAACGCGCAGGAAACCTCAAGAATCTAACATCCATTAGCGGAAGCCAATCCAAGTTGGACACTCCGAATAAGGATAATACCAAACTTTTCTTACTTTTGTTGGAAGATTAAACTTCAGCTTTGGATAAAAATTTAATTCAACGGACTATTTCGGGATTAGTTTATGTTTTCGTCATAGCGATTTGTACTACGCCTTTGGGTGAATATTTGCTTGGCAATATTATTCCGGATTTAAAACAACAATATCTTTTTTATGGATTGATAACATTCTTCTTTGTTGTAGGACTTTATGAATGTATCAAGATTATGAAATTTGATAACAGCTTCTATAAATGGCTGGTTTTCCCAGTTGCTGCTATTATTTATTATCGATTCAGCAAGCGGTTTTTTTACCACGGTTTTTTCTTTGATGTTAACTTTAGCGAGCTTCTGGCTTTAGCATTAATTCCCATTGCAGTCATTACATTATTCAAATATTCTCAGGAGCTTTATTTCGAAAATGGCAAATTGATTTTCACTGTTATTTATTTAGCGTTGCCTTTTGGATTTGCATTAGGCTTACCAAAATTCAGTACACTTGATCCAGATAAACCATTTACATTAGAAGTATTTATGCTTTTCGTATTGATATGGAGCAGTGATACGTTTGCTTACCTTACAGGAAAATTCTTCGGAAAACATAAAATGGCACCAAAGATTTCACCTAAAAAAACTTGGGAAGGATTTGCCGGAGGTGTTATTTTGACATTGATTTTAGGATTTTTCGTTGAGCAATATTTTCCTGAACTAAGAGGGAACTGGATGATTGTCGGATTATTGATTTCTATATTTGCACCTTTAGGCGATTTGGTAGAAAGTCAGCTAAAGCGTAGTTTTGCAGTGAAGGACAGCGGAAACATCATTCCCGGACACGGCGGAATTTTGGATAGACTGGATAGTTTTATCATTTGTGCGCCAGTAATTTATCTCTATTTTATTTTAGAAAAATTATTTTAAAAGACTATTATGAAACTACATAAAGAATCAAAAGGAACACTAATCGTTTCGATTTTGTTCATTGCATTTATTGCAACAATATCTATTTATTATTTACAATTATGGTCATTAATCATCTTAATTCCGCTATTAGTGATGTTGGGATTGATATTCTGGTTTTTCCGGGTTCCAACGAGAGCCATTCTTGACCATACGGAAAACGTAGTTGCGCCAGTTGACGGGAAAGTCGTGATGATAAAGGAAGTAATCGAAGATGAATTCATTAAAGACAAATGCATTCAGGTTTCTATATTTATGTCACCTTTGAATGTTCACATTTGCCGTTATCCAGTGAGTGGTGATGTTATTTATAAAAAATATCATCCAGGAAAATATTTGGTGGCTTGGCACGAAAAATCCTCTACTGAAAACGAAAGAACGACTGTTGCAGTGAAAAGTTTGACCAATCATCAGGTTGTTTTCCGTCAAATTGCAGGATATGTGGCGAGAAGAATTGTTTTCTATTGTAATGTTGAAGATAAAGCAAAAGCCGGTCACGAATTTGGATTCATTAAGTTCGGTTCCAGAATGGACGTTTTCCTTCCGCTAGACACCGAAATCCTTTGTAAAATCGGAGACAAAACAAAAGGTGGTCTGGATGTGATTGCCAGACTTAGAGATTAAAAATTCAAATTATACAGATATAAAGAGACTTATTATTAGGTCTCTTTTTTGTTTATCCTACTTTTTTACAGTTCGGTCTGAGTTTTTGACGATTCGGTCGGATAATTTTCTTTTTGATGTTCAGGCAGTCTACTTTTGAATCATCAAATAAATTTAAAACAATGAAAACATCAGTATTCTTCTCTCTATTCTTAGTATTAGTATCATTTTTTTCTAAAGCTCAAATGGACCATATGTTCTATCAGCCAAAGAAAGAAATGAAACCTCTGGAATTCAAAAACATCGAAAATATAAGTCTGCCAGTTGAAAGTGATACCATCACTGCGGTCGTCTTGAAGCCGGAATCAAAATCAATCAAAAAAACAATTGTCTTTTTTCACGGTGCTGCCGGCAATATTTCAACTTATCAATACATCACAAAACCTTTGGTAGAAAACGGATTCCAGGTGGTGATGGTAGATGTAAGAGGTTATGGAAAGTCCACAGGAAAACCAACACACATCAATGTCGCAGAAGATGGTCAAAAAATGTTCAATTATTTATTAGCTAGAAAAGACATTGATAAAACTAAAATTTATCTTTACGGTGCATCTTTGGGTTCTCAAATCGCAACTCATTTAGCAAAAGATAATCAATCAAAAATCTCAGGATTGATTTTGGACGGCGGAATGTCTTCTTTCACAGATATTGCCATAAAATTCAAACCAGAAATGAAGGAAGTCATTGAAAAATATGTAACCTCTCCATACTCTGCAAAAGAAGATGTAAAATCTTTGACAGGACTTCCAAAATTGTTCATCTACAGCAAAGGCGATTCAACGGTTCCTTTTGAACAAGGACAATTGATTTATAACAATGCACCTGAGCCAAAACAATTTCTAGAGTTTTCCGGAGAACACATCCAAGGAATGGTCGTAGAAAAAGATAGATTAGTGAAAGCCATTGAACAACTTTAATATAATAAAAATCCCGATTCTAAATTAGAATCGGGATTTTGTAATTTTTATTTCAAAGCAATTTCAATCACTTCGCTCATATTGTTAACATAATTGACTTTCAGATTTTTAAGATAATCTTTTTTGATTTCCTCAACATCTTTTCTATTCGTCTCGCAAAGAATTACTTCCTTGATTCCAGCTCTTGTCGCTGCCAAAAGTTTTTCTTTGATTCCACCAACTGGAAGAACTTTTCCACGAAGTGTAATTTCACCCGTCATTGCCAGATGAGATTTCACTTTTTTGTTTTTGTAGCTAGAAACCATTGAGGTTAACATTGCGATACCTGCAGAAGGTCCATCTTTTGGCGTTGCACCTTCCGGAACGTGAACGTGGATGTTTTTCTTCTCGATATCTTCTTCCGAAATTCCTAATTCTTCATAATGAGCTTTGATGAATTCCAATGCAATGGTTGCAGATTCTTTCATCACGTTTCCAAGATTTCCGGTCATTGTCAAACCACCTTTTCCTTTGGAAAGAATACTTTCGATGAACAAAATATCGCCTCCGACACTTGTCCAAGCCAATCCTGTAACAACACCCGGAACATCCGTGATTTCAGCCAAAGTTTTCGGTCTTGGAACTCCAAGGATTTCGTCCACTTTTTCAACCGAAATTTTCGGGTCAAATTTATTTTCCATTGCTAATTGCAAAGCAACCCAGCGAGCAACGCCTGCAATTCTTTTTTCCAATGTTCTCACACCACTCTCAGAAGTATGAGCATCGATAATATGTTTCAATTCAGGGTTTCCAAGTTTCAAGGACTTTGCATCCAAACCATTTTCCTGAAGTTGTTTTTTTATTAAATGTCTTTTAGCAATTTCGATTTTCTCTTCTAAAGTATAACCCGCAATGCTGATGATTTCCATTCTATCCAAAAGCGGACGCTGAACAGACGAAAGCGAGTTAGCTGTCGCAATAAACATCACTTTGGAAAGGTCATAGCCTAATTCCAAAAAGTTATCATAGAAATTGTTATTCTGCTCAGGATCAAGAACTTCCAACAAAGCAGAACTTGGGTCACCGTGAATTCCTTGTCCGATTTTATCAATCTCATCCAAAACAATCACAGGATTGGATGTTCCTGATTTTTTGATGGATTGAAGAATTCTTCCCGCCATTGCGCCGATGTAAGTTTTTCTATGTCCACGGATTTCACTTTCGTCGTGTAATCCACCAAGAGAAACTCGAACATATTTTCTTCCTAAAGAATCCGCAATCGATTTTCCAAGCGATGTTTTACCAACTCCCGGAGGACCAACCAAACAAAGAATTGGCGACTTCATATCATTCTTCAGTTTCAGAACTGCGATGTGTTCCAAAATTCTTTTCTTGATATCCTCAAGTCCGAAATGTTCTTTATCCAAAAGCTTTTCGGCCTTTTTCAAATCAAAATGGTCTTTGGAATATTTTTCCCAAGGCAAATCTGTGAAGAAATCCAGATAATTTCTCTGAACGTTGTAATCCGGAGAATTCGGATGTTGGCGTTGAAGTCTTTGCAATTCCTTTTGGAAATGATTTTCGACTTCAGCATTCCAAGTGATTTTTTCAGCTTTTTTCTTGAATTCGTCGGCATCGGATTCTGCACCGCCACCTAATTCATCCTGAATCGTTTTGATTTGTTGACTCAAGAAATATTCACGTTGCTGTTTGTCAAGGTCTTTGCTTGTTTTCTGATGAATCTGATTCTTCAATTCCAAATGACGGAAATCGTCGTGCATCAATTCGTACAATGTTTTTGCACGTCCAATCAAGGTTTTTTCGTCCAACAATCTTTGCTTTTTGTCGGAAGAGAAATTACCGTTAGCTGAAACGAAATTCAACAAATCCTCCTGACCGTCAATATTTTTAAGAGCAAACTGCGCCGCATTTGGAATGTTTGGATCGATGTTGATGATTTTTTCTGCGAGGTCTTTGATATTGTCCATCAATGCCGAAAATTCTTCTTTATCTTTTGGTTGAGAATCTTTTTGTTTTGTGATTTCGGCTAGGAAATAAGGCTCCTGAGAAACCATTTTTTTGACTTTGAATCTTTGAACACCTCTCGTAATCGCTGTAATATTACCTTCTGGAAGTTTGATAATTTTGATAATCTTAGCCAAAGTCCCGATTGTGTAAAGGTCTTTCTCGGTTGGATTTTCTACATTCGGATTTTTCTGACTGATAATTCCGATGAGTTTATTTTCCTTTTGAGCTTCCTCCAGCAATTTTTTGGATTTTTCTCTTCCTGCTGTAATAGGAATCACCACTTTTGGGAACATTACCATATTTCTTACGGGAAGAATCGGGAAAAGCGTTTGAGAATCATCACTTTCTCTAGTATCGAAGTCGGAAAAATTAATTTCTTCGGAAATAATTCCTACGCCTTCTTCAAAGATTTCTTCAAAATTGATATTTTCAAATTCTGTCATAATATAGTTGATGACATATTGTCATTAATCTTAATTGATATAAAGATTGATTCTCTATATTTCTTAGAAAATCAATCTGGTTCTATGTTGGATTATAATTTCGCAAGAGCTGTGCCATAGGAAAAAACAATACAATTTGTCAGTTTAATAAAAAGAAACTCTTTCAGAAATTATCTAAAAGAGTTTTATTTTTTTAAGTCTCGCTAATTTTGCAGATAAAGCAGATTTGGTTTATAGTCTATCTGCTGAATTAGCTTAATTCGCCAGAAATTTACTTTTATATAAATTACACCAACATTCTTTGCGCTTTTTTCACACCTTCGACCAAAATATCAATTTCTTCCAAAGTATTGTAAACTGCAAAACTTGCACGAACTGTTCCAGCGATGTTGAAGAAATCCATAATAGGTTGTGTGCAATGATGTCCAGTCCTCACGGCAATTCCCATTTTGTCGAGAATCATTCCTGTATCAGAAGCAATTCCTGCACCTTCTAGGTTGAAAGAAACTACGCCGGTTCTGTTGGCTTTTTCTCCATAGATTTTGATTCCATCGAGTTCCAGAAGTTTTTTCTGAGCGTAAGTCAGAAGTTCGTTTTCGTGGATTTGAAGATTATCGTGCCCGATTTGATTAATGAAATCAACGGCTGAACCAAGAGCAATATTTCCACCAACATTAGGCGTTCCAGCTTCGAATTTGAAAGGTAAACCTGCATAAGTTGTTTTCTCGAAACTACAAACCGCAATCATCTCGCCACCGCCGTGGAATGGATGAAGATTTTCGAAAACAGATTCTTTACCATAAAGAATTCCGGTTCCCATTGGCGCATACATCTTGTGTCCTGAGAAGACAAAGAAATCGCAGTCCAGTTTCTGAACATCGATTTTGAAATGTGGCGAAGATTGTGCGCCGTCTATCAAAACATAAGCGTTGGAGAGTCGTCTTGTTTTTTCAATAATTTGTTCGATTGGATTGATGATTCCCAATGCATTAGAAACTTGATTTACAGATACAACTTTCGTTTTTTCGTTCAACCAAGAATCCAAAACATCGATTTGAAGAATTCCGTTTTCATCCATTGGGATTACACGAAGTTTTGCGCCAGTTCTTTCGCAAAGCATCTGCCACGGAACTATGTTGGAATGATGTTCCAGATATGAAATGATAATCTCATCATCTTTTTTGATTTGATTCGTCAAAGCATAAGCTACTAAATTGATTCCCTCAGTTGTTCCTTTGGTGAAAATAACTTCGTAATCGTGTTTTGCGTTGATGAATCTTTGGATTTTCTGTCTGGAAAGTTCCATTTCTTCCGTTGCAATCTGACTCAAAGTGTGAATCCCGCGGTGAACATTCGCATTGATGGTTTCGTAATATTTTTCCCAAGTTTCTAAAACTGAAATCGGTTTTTGAGATGTTGCAGCGTTGTCCAGATAAACCAATGGTTTTCCATTGACCTGCTGATTCAAAATTGGAAATTGTGCTCTGATATTGTTGATGTCGAACATTTTATTTTAGATGTTAGAAGCTAGATTTCAGATGTTAGACTAATCGCAAACTCTAAAATCAATAATTAAACGTTGAATTGTTGCAGCCCGACTTGAGCGGTTGAGCCCTTCGACAAGCTCAGGATAAACTCCAGGCGGATAAAGCTGTCCAAATAATTAATCTTGTTGTTTTAATTATTTAGAATGGGTCAAAGTTACGGCAAAATTTATTAAAAATTTCGATGTTAAATATTTATAAAATGAGTGTGATTCTTGTTTTTAGGAATAATTATTGAGTATTTTTGGGCAATTCATTTATTATTAACAAATAAATAGCGAAACTATGGCATTCGAATTACCTAAACTAGGTTATGCATACGATGCGTTGGAACCAACAATCGATGCGAAAACAATGGAAATCCACCATTCTAAGCACCACCAAGCTTATGTGGATAATCTTAATAATGCAATTGCAGGAACAGACCTTGAAGGGAAATCTCTTGAAGAAATCCAAAAAACAGGTACAGATAAACCAGCCGTGAGAAATAACGGAGGCGGACATTTTAACCATTCACTTTTCTGGGAACTTTTGACTCCGGGCGGAAGCAAAGAGCCAGTTGGAAACGTGAAAGCTGAAATCGAAAAAATCGGAGGTTTTGAGAAATTCAAAGAAGATTTTTCTAACGCTGCTAAGACAAGATTCGGTTCTGGCTGGGCTTGGTTAGTGAAAAATTCTGACGGTTCTGTAGTGGTTTCTTCAACTCCGAATCAAGATAACCCACTAATGCCAGTTGCTGATGTAAAAGGAACACCGATTCTTGGATTGGATGTTTGGGAGCACGCTTATTACCTAAATTACCAAAACAGAAGACCTGACTATGTGTCTGCGTTTTTTGATGTGATTAATTGGGATAAAGTGGAAGAGCTTTATAACAAATAAGATAATAGATTTTAGAATCTAGATATTAGAAAACCACCAAATTTTTGGTGGTTTTTTTATGGTGTTACCGCTGGTTCTGTTTTGACCTCTGGTTTTGTTTCTTTCTTTTCTTCTTTGGCTTTTTCTGCTTCTAACTTCGCTTTTTCTTTGTCGAGTTTTTCCTGTTCTGCTTTTGCGATTGCTGCAAGACTGTCTTTTTCACGTTTTATTGCCACGGCGTTAATTTTTGCCATTACACTTTCCGATGTTGCTCCCGGTCCAAAAGAATCGATGGCTGTAGTATCATAAGTGATTTGTGGCGCTGCATCTAATTGGTCTGAATTGTTCAGAACCGGAGCTTTCTTTGAACAAGACAACGTTGAAGCAAGAATCAAAAAGAAGTAGAAATGTTTCATATCAACAAATATCGAAAATTATTTGATATAAAATTCAGCAATAACCGGAAAATGGTCTGAGATTCTTACACTTCTATCCACTTTATAACTGATTGGTATTATTGATTCTGATGCAAAAACATGATCAATTTTAATAGGAAATTTGAAATCGTGGAAACTTGTTCCACTTCCTTTTCCAACTTTCAGAAAAGTGTCTTCCAGATTTTCGGATAAAGTATAATATTCGTAAGAATTGGGAACAGAATTGAAATCGCCGGCAAGAATAATTGGATAAGGCGAACTGTCCAAGAATCCTTTGATTGGAGCAATTTGACTTTGATGTTTACGGAATGTAGGAACTAGTTTACGAAGGATATCTTTTGCTTTTTCTTCATTCACATTCATATCAGCAGTTGGTTTTACCATAGATTTGTCTAGGTAAAAAGGCTCCATATAAACATTCACGAAACGGACGATTTTCCCATTCACCTTGATATCAGCATAGATACATCGCCCGTTCTTGGCATCAGTTTCTACAATTCCACTTTCTATAATTGGAAATCTAGATTGGATTTTAACCACCGGAAAATTGCGTACGAAATAACTAAAACTCTTCAAATCTTCTGCACTTTTGTATTCCTGTGTCAGAACAACATCCGCATTTTGAGCATTAAGAAAGTTATAAATATCTTCATCTCCAAATTTTCCTGACTTTCCGTTAAAAGAAATGATTTTTAGATTCGATTTCTGATTTTTAGTTGATGTATAATTAATCCAACGTCTTGTCGGGATAATGAAAAACAATGACAGTATCAAAAAAACAACCGTTCGTTTTTTCCAAGTTACCATCCAGAAAATCAGAAATATAATATTAAGGATAATCAGAATCGGAAATCCAAGAGATAAGAGATTCAGAAATCCAAAAACACTTGGTGGGATATAAGCGTTCATTATCGTCCCGAAAAGCAGAACAATAATTATTAAATGAAAAATAGTTAAAATAAATCTAATAATTCCCATCTATTGGATTCGGTCTCGGTATTTTTTCCAGTTCCAAATGTAAAGAAAACCAATCAATGCGCCTCCAAGATGTGCAAAATGTGCAATATTATCACCGCTGAATTGTCCAACGCCCAAGAACA
Source organism: Epilithonimonas hispanica (assembly GCF_003385395.1). GTDB lineage: Bacteria > Bacteroidota > Bacteroidia > Flavobacteriales > Weeksellaceae > Epilithonimonas > Epilithonimonas hispanica. The sequence goes on from NZ_QNUG01000007.1 coordinate 114,765, forward strand.
ATGAAATAACAATAATAACTGGTGTCAAATATTTTGCTTTGATAGGAAAAGGAATGAACATAAACATCAGCTTAGCATCTGGAAATAAAGTTGAGAATGCCGCTATGATTCCGAAAATTGCACCTGAAGCACCAACCATTGGGGTTTTTAAGATTCCAAAAAGTTGTTGAGCTGCGTCATTTATATTTTCGTTATTAGAAAAATTAGGATAGTACTCTATATAATTATAATTAATTGTCTTATAAACTTGATGGATATCGAAGTCTTGATTGTTTAAAAAATTCGTCAATTGACTCACTTCGTAATAATTCCAAAGATTATATAATAAAAACCCACCTAATCCTGCTGCAAAATAAAGAATGATGAATTTTTTCTGTCCCAAAACTTGTTCTAGAACTGGACCAAAACTATAGAGTGTCAGCATATTAAAAACAATGTGCATCACACTTCCGTGCATAAACATATGCGTGATGATTTGCCAAGATTGGAAATTTGGAGACAAAGGAAAATACCCAGCTAATAAAGCTTTAAGATTAAGATTGGGGAGGAGAAAAGTTACCACAAAAAAAATCACATTTAGAATGATGATGTTTCTAGTAACAGGCGTTATTTGAGGAAACATAGTTTTAAAATTTATTTTTAAAATCGTCGAACGGAACTTCCATCCAACATTTTTTTCCGTTCACGGTGTATTGTGGGAAACCAAGATCGATGAAATCTTTTACCAATTGCTCCACTTCAGTCTTATAAATAAAATCGAATTTTGATTTGGTTTTCAGTTTAACCCATTGGTATTCAAAATATTTGTAAAAATCTTCCTCTGTTCTGTATTCCAAAATTTCGAAGATTTTTTCTAAGAATTTGATGACCTGTGATTCCTTCAATCCCTCCGGAACAGTTTCAATTCTCAAGACATTGTCCTGAGCCAAAGTCATTTCGAAGCCAAAATCCGGCAAGTATTTTTTGATGGATTTATACTTGTTTTTCTCGATTTCGTTCAAATGATATTCCAAAGAAAACAACAAACTTTGTCCGGCTTTTTTGGTTGGCAGATTTTCCTGATGAGAAGACATCAACACGCGATGCATCCTTCCAAGATCCAGCATATACGTTTGTCCGTCTTTGTTCAGAAGCCAATATCCGTTTGGCAATCGGAAAAGATCTTCGTCCAGATCATCATCTTCAAAAAGATTAATTTTTGAAGGTGCAGCTTCGGAAGCTTGATATAATTCAGCCAAATTGATCCTTTCCTCATCCGTCGTTTTTGAAACGGTAAAAGGATTGAAATCTCTATCCACATTAATCGCAGAAGGCATTGGCGAACCCGAACCAGAACTTGCATTGCTTCTGCTAGGAGTTGGAGAGAAAAATGCTTCCATTTTTGGATCTCTTTCAAAATCCAGACTTGGTGCAACGTTATAGATCCCCAAAGAACGCTTGATTGTAGAACGCATCAAAGCAAAAATCAGCGCTTCATCTTCAAACTTAACTTCGGTTTTTTGAGGATGAATATTAACATCGATTTTCTCTGGATCCATTTCTAGAAAAAGAAAAAACGATGGAATATAACCTGGCTGTAACAATCCTTCAAACGCTTCCTGAACGGCTTTGCTCAAGTAAGGACTTTTGAAATATCGTCCATTAACAAAGAAAAATTGTTCTCCTCTTACTTTTTTAGCACCTTCTGGTTTTGCAACATATCCGTGTAAATCTACCCAACCGAGATCTTCTTTAATCGGAATCAAAAGCGGCTGCAGTTTCCTTCCAAAAACATCTACAATACGTTGCATTTGCCCACCTTTTCTCAGTTTGAAAATCGGCTCATCGTTATGGAATAATTCGAATTCGATAGTTTCGTGAGCTAATGAAACTCGCTGAAACTCATCAATAATATGCCGAAATTCTACATTGTCATTCTTAAGAAACTTGCGTCTCGCAGGAACATTGTAGAAAAGATTTTTGACAGAAAAATTAGATCCTTCAACGGCTTGAATCGGATCTTGAAACTGAAATTGTCCACCTTCTATATAAATATTGGTTCCAACAGGCGTTTCTTTTTGCTTGGTTTTCAGTTCCACTTGTGCAACAGCGGCAATAGAAGCCAGAGCTTCTCCACGAAAGCCTTTGGTTGCAATCTTGAAAATATCTTCTGTTGAACGAATCTTGGATGTTGCGTGGCGTTCAAATGCCAATCTCGCATCGGTTTCGGACATCCCGATTCCGTTATCCACAACCTGAATCAAGTTCTTCCCAGCATCACGAACAATCAGCTGAATCTTGTCCGAACCTGCATCCACCGCATTTTCCAAAAGCTCCTTCACTATAGAAGCTGGCCTCTGCACGACTTCTCCTGCAGCGATTTGATTGGCAACGTGATCCGGTAAAAGTTGAATGATATCTGACATCTTTAGAATTGAACTTTCAAAAATAAGGATAAGAATCGAGCGATGAAAGTTAAATAATTATAAAGAACTTGGGAAAATAATGATATTTTTGAAACTCAGATAATTAATCACCATCGATGAAAAGAGATCTCTACATAGATTTTGCCAAAGGATTAGCAACTATTTCTATTATCTTTATCCACACGGCTTTTTGGAGTGGGCAATTCTATATGCCTGTTGAAGCGCGAGTTTTCTCTTTGGTTTTTGATGTGGCATTGTTTTATGCTCTCAGTGGAATCACTTCCGGAAATAATATCGAGAAAACGCTTTATCGTCTGTTGAAGTTACAAATCACGTATATGATTTTTGTGACATTTCTGTTTTTTCTAGACTATTTTTTCAAAGTCTTTGGACTCACATTTTTTTCATTTGAATGGCTGAAAGATTTCTATTCGACATTTGGAAGCAAGTATGTTCCGAGCAGTATTTCGTCTGAACCTCAATGGGACATTTTGGGAAATTGGTATCTGCATAGTTATTCTAATTGCGATACTTTTCCCGTGGTGATGGGTAGTTTTTGGTATTTGAAAGTGTATTATATCTTGACTGTCTTAGGCGTTTTGATTCTTAGATTTTTCCCGAAACACATCAATTGGTTTATCGGCGTTTGTATTGCGTTGACTTTGATTTTCAATATTTTACCTCAATATTACCCAAGCGGACAAGTGGGTTATGTCGCATTTTACATGGCAGTTTTTCTAGTTGCTAATAGAATGAAAGGTAAGAAAATCCCAACCAAAATGATTCCTGTTTTATACGGATTGGTTGCGATTGCTTTGTCTTGGATGTTCTGGAATTATGGTGGCGATATGTTCTATAAACTCAACAAGCAAAAGTTTCCGCCAAAAATTCCTTATATCATTTGGACTTTGTTTTCACTCGTCACATTATTTGTTTTCTATAATAGATTGAAAATCACGAAACCAAATTTCCTTACTAATGTTGGACAAAACGCGATTTTCTTTTATTTCGGGCAAGGAATGAGTTCGTCTTTGGTCTATTTCCTCGTTGTTCCGTTGAAAGATTCTATGCCGTGGTATTTATTAGTTTTAATTATTTTCCCGCTTAATATTTTGTTGGCTTTTCTGATTTCAAAAGGTTTGAAAAAAGTAGATGACCTAGGCTGGAAAGTTTTAGAATTTTTGAGAGAGAAAACGGCTTCGAAAAATCCATAAAAAAAGCGCTCCTAAAAAGCGCTTGTACGTTTTAATCATTTTTTTTTCTTCCGCTCATTGCAATGATTGCGACAATTATAATCAGAACAACGCCACCAATAATCCAATAAATAGGATTACTTTGCCATTCTTCCGTAGAAGTGGTTGTTGTATTTGTAGTTTTTACAATTGTAGAATCTTGAGCGAATGTAAGAACCGAAGAGAAAATCGCTAGAACGCTAAAAAGAAAACATTTAGCACGACTGACAAAAGTTAAATTTTTCATAATTTTATTATTTGGTTGATGTAGGTTTTTCAACATTTGTGCCAAATTTCTATATAATCAATTGCATCATAGTGATATGATATTTACATTCAAAAAAAATAATTTTTGTTGATAAATATTTAATAAACATCAAGCAAATCCTTATTTTTACAAAAAATATAAAATGTTCCGTCTTAAACTTCCTACAGATCCACGTTGGGCCAATATTGCAGAAGATAACCTCGAAGAGATCCTTACAGATCACGCTTGGTGCGAGCAAAAAGCAGCAACCAACGCCATTGGATTGATCACAATGGTTCCTGAACATACAGAGATGGTAACCGAACTTTTGGCAATTGCTCAAGAAGAATTGGATCACTTCAATCAGGTTCACGAGATCATCAAAAAAAGAGGTGGCGTTTTGGGCTGGACGAGAAAAGATGATTATGTGAATGACTTAATGAAATTCATTGTGAAAGGTGGTGACCGAAAAGATCTTTTGGTGGACAAAATGCTTTTCGCAGCCATGATAGAAGCCAGAAGTTGTGAACGTTTCAAAGTCTTGACAGAAAATATCAAGGACGAGGAATTGAAAAAATTCTATAACGACCTAATGATTTCGGAAGCGAATCATTATACGACATTTATTGGATTTGCAAGAGAACTTGGAGATCCAGAAAAAGTGAACAAACGTTGGGAAGAATGGCTGGAGTATGAAGCTCAAGTCATCCAATCCTACGGCAACAAAGAAACCATCCACGGATAAATTAGACACTTCGACTACGCTCAGTGTGACAAACTAATGTAAAAAATCAATGTTGGAAGTGTCCGTCTGAGGCTCTCGAAGACTATAAAAATTAAAATGAACCGAAAATTTAACGACTATCTTCGCCTTTTTCTAAGATCTTTCCTTCAGGGATTGATTATTATTGGGCCGTTTGCCATTACGGTTTGGATTATTTTTACAGTCGTTTTTAGTATCGATAATTTGGTTCCATCAGTTTCGGGAAAGTTTCCGGGTCTTATATTTATTATTGTCATTTTCGGGACAACATTTATCGGATTTTTTGGTAATAAATTTATCATTGGAAGACTGATTGTTGATGGGTTGGATTATGTTTTGGAACACATCCCTGGAATCAAATTTCTTTACACTTCTTTGAAAGACGTTCTCGTTTCATTTGTTGGAGACAAGAAAAAATTCAATCATCCGGTTTGGGTCAAAACCAATGAAAATCCAGAGATTTGGAGAATCGGATTTTTGACACAGTCAGACATGTCCGCCGTTAATCTAGATCAAATGGTTGCCGTTTATCTGCCACATTCTTACGCCGTTTCTGGTTGGGTTATTATTACCAAATTTAACAACATAAAAGAAGTAACTGGAATGAGTTCGGCCGAGGCCATGAAGTTTGCTGTAAGTGGTGGCGTTGCCGGCTTTCATTCAGATGATAACGTTTTCAAAGCACCAGAGTAGTTTCTGATTAATAATTGTCGGATTATTAATTATCATTTTTAGGGCAGCTTTTTCCGCCTTCCGTTCCCGCTTTTTTCTTTTTTATTCAAAAAAGAAAAAGAGCTCCACTCAAGTCGGGCTGCAGTTTCGTCCTAGAAAAGAAGTTATAATCATTTTCCACGAAATTAATTATTCATTCTTAACTATTCATTATTATGAAACTACCTTATGCAGAGCCATTTAGAATCAAAATGGTCGAAGAAATATATCAATCTACACAAGAACAACGCGAAGAATGGCTGAAAAATGCCAATTACAATTTATTCAATCTTAGAAGTTCCCACGTTTTTATCGACTTGTTGACAGACAGTGGAACAGGTGCAATGAGTGACAAACAATGGGGCGCATTGATGATTGGCGACGAAAGTTATGCTGGTTCCCGTTCATTCGAAGCTTTACAGCAAACTGTTGAAAAAATCACAGGATTTCCTTATCTATTACCAACGCACCAAGGTCGTGCAGCAGAAAATGTACTGTTCTCAGTTATGGTAAAAGAAGGCGACATTGTTCCTGGAAATTCCCATTTTGACACGACGAAAGGTCATATAGAAATCAGAAAAGCACATGCAGTTGATTGTACAATAGATGAAGCTTTTGATATTAATGATTTTCATCCATTCAAAGGAAACATAGATTTGAAAAAATTGGAAACGGTTTATAGCTCTCATCCAAAAGAACAAATCCCGTTTTGTTTGATTACAATCACTTGTAATTCTTCTGGTGGACAACCTGTTTCTTTGGAAAACATCAAAGCTGTAAAAGAATTGTCTGACAGATATGAGATTCCTGTTTTGTTTGACTCAGCGAGATTTGCAGAAAATGCTTATTTTATCAAGAAAAGAGAAACTGGACAACAAGATAAAACGATCAAAGAAATCTGTAAAGAATTATTCTCTTATGGTGATGGAATGACGATGAGTTCCAAAAAAGATGGTTTGGTAAATATTGGAGGTTTCATCGCTTTGAAGAATAGAGAAATCTTCGAACAAGCTTCGAATTTCACAATCATCTACGAAGGTTTTATTACTTATGGCGGAATGGCGGGAAGAGATATGTCGGCGCTTGCGTCTGGTTTGGATGAAGCTACAGAGTTTCCTTATCTGGAAAGTAGAATCTCTCAAGTGGAATATCTTGGAAACAAATTGATGGAAGCCGGAATTCCTGTTCAAAAACCAATTGGCGGACACGCTGTTTTTATTGATGCACTTAACTTCTTACCGGATATCAAAAGAGAAGAATTTCCTGCACAAACTTTAGCAATTGAACTCTATAAAGAAGCCGGAATTCGAGGCGTGGAAATCGGAACGTTGTTGGCAGATAGGGATCCCAAAACGAGAGAAAACCGTTACCCAAAACTGGAGTTGTTGAGGTTGGCAATTCCTAGAAGAACTTATACCAACAATCATATGGATTATGTTGCGACTGCGGTTATCAATGTCTTTGAGAGAAGAGATGACATCGTAAAAGGCTTCAAAATTAAACGAGAACCAGAAATCTTACGACACTTCACCGTCCAGTTAGATAAAGCATAAAACAGAAAAGAGAGCAAATTGCTAGTCATGGTCGGAAGATTTTTCTTCCGACTTTTTTATTTTTTTTCACCAAAAAAATAAAAGAACTCAATCTATTGATTATTAGTTAATTAGTTTGTTTTTGCTAGTGCTTTTTCGTATCTTTACGACTGATAATCAATTATTTACGTCAGTTTTTAAAGATCACAAAATATCTCTTAGACACGTTTTAGAATTTATTCCCGAAGCACTTTTAAGTCATCTTTCAGCAAGTACCAAAGTGGATTATTACAGCAAGGTTCTGCACGGTAAAAAAATGTTTTATCTACTTCTTTTCTCTATTTTCGATAATGAAAAATTAAGCCAA
>NZ_QNUG01000008.1 GCF_003385395.1 Epilithonimonas hispanica
GAAATTCATAGACAAATATCTGATTATCAGATATAAATATACAAAAAATAACAATTATAACCAAAAAAAATCCGCCTCAAGTTGTGAGACGGATTCTTTTTATTATATATTTCAAAATTATAATAGGAATTTTTGTTTTCGATAGTGATTTGGTGTGATAGTGGTTTACTAATAATTAATCACTAATTATAACTATCTCTTATGGAAAAAATAATACAAGAAAGAAGTCTCAAAGGAAAAACAGTCGTCATTACAGGAGCAAGTAGTGGAGTAGGCAGAGCTATTACAGAAGCTTTTGCATTGGAAGGTTGTCAATTGGTATTGGCAGCACGCGGTAAAGAAGCTTTAGAGGAAACACTTCGTTTATGTGAAGATTTGGAGGCAAAGGCTATTGCTGTTTCGACAGATGTTTCTAAATATGAAGATGTCCAGCAATTGACAAAAGAGGCTTTAGATACTTTTGGAAGAATAGATTTCTGGGTCAATAATGCAGGTGTAATGGCAAGCGGACGTTTTGAAGAAATACCAATGGATGTTCATGAACAGGTCATCAAAACTAACTTATTCGGTTATATGCATGGAACTTATAGTGTTTTGCCAATATTTAAAAAACAAGAAGAGGGCGTATTGATTAATAATGTATCAATCGGTGGATTTATGCCTGCTCCATATAGTGCGGTATATTCTTCAACAAAGTTTGGAATTCGTGGTATGATGGAATGCCTCCATGGTGAAATTTCGGATTTTCCTAATATTCATATTGCAAACTTATATCCTCAGATCCAGCGATCAACAGGCAATATGCATTCTGCAAAATATTCCGGGCTGGATTTTAAAATTCCTCCATTTGCTTCTGATCCAAGGGATACCGCTTCAAAGATTCTACAGTTGGCCAAACATCCTCAAAAGGATTTGTTTCCGGATTTTAGATCTAAAGCTTTGGTAACACTTTATAAAACCTTTCCGAAGATTATTATCAATACAGCTTCAGCAGGAATGCGACTTATGATGAAATCCAATGAGACTTCCGGAGATGAAGGAAATGTTCTAAAGCCATCGGGCTGTCCGCATCGAATTTATGGTGACACAATTTTACCTGTTCCATCCAAAAAAACAAGAACAGCTTTCTTGGCTGGATTAGGAATTTCACTTTTATTTATGGTTTTGAAGACTAATATGAGGAAAGGTAAATAATATCATAAACTTACAATAATGAGTCAAAATATTTTACAGGAAAAGCATCAATTAGGAATAGGTGGTGTTGCAATTGGAACCGCTTTCAATGATATAACAGATGAGCAATCTTATGAAATTTTAAAAACTGCGTGGAATGCTGGGATCCGATACTTTGACACTTCTCCATGGTATGGGTTGACAAAGAGTGAAAGAAGATTTGGAGATTTTCTTTCAGATAAAAAAAGATCTGAATTTGTATTTTCAACCAAAGTAGGACGATTGTTTAATGAGGTTTTACCTTCAGAAGTACCGCCTACAATGTGGAAGAAACCATTGAATTTTGATTTTAAGCATGATTATACAGGAGATGCGGTGAAAAGATCCATTGAAGACAGTTTACGAAGAACAGGACTTGAATCTATTGACATTGTGTATGTTCATGATTTGTCTGAAGATCAAGTAGGAGATCGTTATCCGTATTTTCTTGGACAAGCACGAAAAGGTGCTTTTAAAGTACTTTCCGAATTAAGAGATCAAGATGTCATAAAAGCCTGGGGTATGGGTGTCAATAAAATTGAGCCAATTCTCGATTGTATAGATTCAGCAGACCCCGATATATGTCTATCAGCAACACAGTATTCGATTCTTGAACACGAAGATGCTGTTGATAGATTACTTCCTGCAGTCCATAAAGTTGGAGTTAAGCTTGTATCTGGAGCGGGTTATAATTCAGGATTTGTTACAGGTCGAGAACGTTATAATTATAACGATGTTATACCAAAAGGTATGGCGGAAAAGCGAGACAGAATCATTGAGATTGCTCGAGATTATGGTATTTCAATTATAGATGCAGCGCTTCATTTTGTTCTTTCGGCAAAAGAATTTGTATCAATTATTCCGGGAGCAAGCAGTCCCAAACAAGTTATAAGTAATAAAGAATCATTAGATACTCATATACCCAAAGACTTTTGGTACGAGCTCAAAAGTGAAGGTTTAATCTATAAGAAAGCTGAAACACCTTATTGAATTACCTATGTATAAATTTGAAATTTATCTAATTAGAGGGGTATTGCTACCTTCTAATCAAAGAAATATCTTTCTCTTGCAGCAATAGAATTCCTATTTAGTGATTTTGGGTTTTCTATTTTGCAAATTTCCAATGCAAATTATAGATTCTACTTTTGCTAACATTATGAATTGCTTACGGTTTAAATTAGTATTTATAGTGTTAGTGCAGTAAACTCATATTTACACATATACCGATTACTAATTAAATAGGCATAATAGTTGTAATTAAATTCTTATGAATAATAAATTTTTAAAGGAAGAAAACATTTTGAAAAAATCATCAAACGAAGAAACCAAGATAGCAAATAATCACTTTCAAAATAGTGAGAAGCCTATTGAATTAAATGATGATTGACTTAATAATCTGGGTTTTAATCGTGACTTCAATGTTTATTACAACGATAGAATTCCTGAATATTCTCTCTTAAAATCAAGACAAAACGATTTTATCATTATGTATAAAAATCGTGTACAAGTAGATATGAAGAAAATAAGATTTGTACATGAATTACAAAAAACCTTTAATAAATTAAAAATTAACTAGTTAGGTTAGTGTTGTAATTCGTGACAATAAGGCTAGTTAGAATTTGCCAAAGTTAGTATCACACCTCAACCAATGCGGTTTATGCAGTAGAACAAAATATCAATCAGAAAAGTTTCAATAAAGCTACGGTCTACTTTTAATAATTATCCCCTTGCTAATTGATAGGTAAATTAAAGGTAAATGTCGTTCCTTGATTGATTCTACTTTTAACTTCGATGGTACCGTTATGAAGTTCAATGATTTCTTTACACAAGTAAAGTCCAATACCGAATCCGGCTATAGAAGAATTGTTGCTGTCTTTAACACGGTAGTAGCGCTCAAATATTCTTTGCTGATCTTCGTTTGAGATTCCTTTACCCTGATCTTCAATGCTTATTTTTAAACGATTTCCAACAATAGCATATTCAATAGTAATTAAGCTGCCGTTATTAGAGTATTTTACAGCATTGCCAATCAAATTATATAGTACCTGCGATATTTTTTCGCGATCTGCATCAATTAACATTGTTCCGGAATCTTTAAATCTAAACTGGTGAGTAGCTGCCGTTGTTCTCATTTCATCTTCGATTTCTAAAAACAATGACCGGAAATCAAATTTTGTTTTTTGAAGATGCATCTGGCCGGAGTCTAACCTTGACACGTTGAGAAAGCTGTTAATCATACTTGTCATATTGTCGATCTGCTTCAGAGATTTTTCCAATGTACTTTGCTGAAAAAGGTTTTCTGTTTTCACTGCACCTTGGAGTAAAATTTGAAGATAGATTTTTAGCGAAGTAATGGGAGTTTTAAGCTCATGACTTACCATTCCCATAAAATCATCTTTTCTTTGCTCCTCTTTTTTCTGTACAGTGATATCTCTCAAAGTACCATTTAAGCTTACAGGATTACCTAGCTGATCATAAAAAACTCTTCCATTGGCTTGTAACAGCCTTGCTTTTTTGTCTGTATCAGTTTGAATGTGATATTCTATAAAATATCGACCATTAGAACCAGGGCTTAATACATTTGAAATGGCTGTAACCACTCGCTCACGATCATCAGGAATAATAGATGAAAGAGCAAGGGATAAATCCATATTTTCATCAGAAGACAGTCCAAACCAGTTCTTAAGAAGAGGATTGCCATAAAATAGATTAGTTGCAGGCTGATAGTAGAAGGTAGCTAATTCGCCTGCATCAATCGCCAGCGCTAGCATTTCTAAATCATTTTCGTGCTTTCGGCGATCTATGACCTGTTGGGTAATTTCTTCCAATATGACCAAAATTCCAGAAATTTCACCATTAGAAGAGAAAATAGGCTGGTAAATGGAATTCACAATAGCTTCTCTTAAACCGTTTTCATGATGTAGCTTTACTACAAATTCTTTATTAACTTTTGGTTTCCCACTTTTATAAACTTCTTTTAGCCATTTATTGACAGGCTGGCCAATCAATTCAGGGCGTGCTTTTTCGTGAGGCTGATTGATAACTTCATTCTCATTACGTCCCCATATTTTAAGAATTGTAGGATTGGCAATTTCAATAATATGATTCGGGCCTTTAAGCATAGCAATACCTACAGGAGCTTGTTCAATAATTGTGCGGATATATTCTTTACTTTGATCGAGCTGCTTTATAAAGTTGCTCATTTCTTCGTTGGTAGCAGTTAGCTCTTCTAAAGTTGCAGCCATTTCCTCATTTAGAACACGTTCCTTTTCCTCTTTGTCTTTGATCTGCTGTAAAAATTCACGACGTGCAGTAACGTTTAATGCTGTATTCAGTATACACCAAGTTTTGCCTTGTTGATCTAAAAGAGCCTTATATTCATAATCAAAATAATCAAGTGTTTCTACTCCATTTTTTATCAATTTAGCAGGAGCTTCCGATATAGAAAAACTTTCTCCTGATCTCCATACTTGCTGTAAAATCTCAAGGAATGGCTGTCCTTCTAATTCGGGGATTGCTTCCATAAGCGGCTTCCCTATCACAGTTTCATCTTTCCCCCATAGCTTTAGCATTCCCTCATTCGCAAATTGTATGGTAATATCTTCACCCACATAGATGGCTGTTGGTGCTGGAGAAGAACCTAATGCTTCAATAATAAGATTAGAGCTAAGGCTGTGTTCGAATGACGTTTCTTGGCTATGCATAATGAAAGCAAATTTAGATATTAGTTTTTGGATTACTTAAAAATGATGATTAATTATTATTGAATATCATGATGAGCGTGATTTGATATGTTCATTTTATTCTTTTTGATAAAGTAGTTTAAAAGTTAAAGACATTTAATTGCCTGAACTCAGTAAGTATCTGAAGTTAGTAAAATTAATACTTGTAGAAAAGCTATAAAACATTTTTTAATAAAGAATTATCAATCACTTGGTTTCTTTTATAATTCAATTGTACATAAATAAACTAAAATATTAAAATTTGGTCTATTTTTTGATTATTTATAAACTATAATAAAAAGGTAGCATGAATTATTCTTTAGTAAAAGATTTATTAAGCTTAGTCGAAGACTTTGAATCTGAGAATTCAGTCAATATACAAGAGTTGAATGTTGAAAATTTTCTTGAATGGAGTTGGGAAAAAAAAGCTCAAAAAAAAATAAATTACGAAAAGGAAACCTTATGGGAAGGTAAGGAATCGGGCAGAAGTCCCGAGAGTGTAATAAGCACTCTTTTTGTTCGTCTTAATCGATATGCTAAAAAGTACTCTAAAGCTGCTATTTCACATTCCGATTTTTCCACTCAAGATGATTTCATTTATCTTATAAGCCTCAGGACATCGGGACCGATGACAAAAACACAACTAATCAAAAAGAATATACATGATAAGTCTGCTGGTAATTTAATTATTACTAGACTTTTGCAACGAGGTTGGGTTCAGCAAGAAAACTCCTCTTTCGATAATAGAGCAAAAGTTCTCTGCATAACAGAGACTGGGATTGATGTTCTTGAGGGTCAAATGAGAAACATCAGACTTGCAACACAAATAGTAAGCGGTAATCTTAATGAATCTGAGAAGATTGAATTAATTAGACTTTTAAATAAACTTACAAAATTTCACGAGCAAATTTGGGATCAAAACCCACCTTCAGAAAATCTGCTCGATTTTGTTGATAAACAATATATGATTGCTAATTAATATGAAAAAAAAGATTGCTGTCATAGGTTCAGGGTTTTCAGGTTTATCCGCCGCTTCATACCTTTCAAAATATGGTTTTGAAGTGCACGTATTTGAAAAGAATACAGAGGTAGGAGGCCGTGCAAGAAAGTTTACTACCGATAATGGTTATACTTTTGATATGGGACCTAGTTGGTATTGGATGCCTGATATTATAGAAGATTTTTTTCAAGATTTTGGGAGCAAAACGTCTGATTTCTATGAGCTAATTTCACTAAATCCACAATTTGAAATGATTTTTTCGGATGATATTATGAATGTTCCGGAAAATTATGGTGAGATGAAGGATTTATTTGAAAGTATAGAGAAAGGTGCGGGTAATAGATTAGAAGAATTTATGAAAGATGCTGCCGCAAAATATGAGATAGGGATGAAAGAGTTTGTTGTAAAACCTTGTCATTCATGGATAGAGTTTATTTCTCCAAAAATAGCAAAAAATGCCTTAAAACTTGATTTGCTAACTAATTTTAGCCGTTTTGTTAGAAAATATTTTCAGCATCCCAAGTTAATCATTTTAATGGAATTTCCGGTTATTTTTTTAGGAGCAGCTCCTAAGGATATTCCAGCTTTGTATAGCCTAATGAATTATGGAGGTTACAGACTTGGTACTTGGTATCCTATGGGCGGTTTCTCAAAAGTTACTGAAGCCATGATGAGTATTGCCATTAGGAACAGTGTGAAATTTAATTTTGATTCAAATGTCGAAAAGATTAATGTTTTTGATGGTCGTGCGCAATCATTGACGATTAATGGTACTGAGCAATATTTTGATTTTATAATCGCTTCTTCAGATTACCATCATACAGAACAGCATCTACTAGACAAGAAGTATAGAAATTATAACTTTGATTATTGGGAGAAAAAAATACTAGCTCCTTCATGCCTCATTTATTATCTCGGGTTTAAAAAGAAAATTTCCAATTTGAAACATCATACTCTGTTTTTTGAAAATGATTTATATGAACACACCAACGATATATATAAAGAAAAAAAATGGCCTTCAAAGCCTTTATTTTACGTTTGCTGTTCTTCAAAAACGGATAAAAGTATGGCTCCTGAGAACTGTGAAAATGTTTTTCTTCTGATGCCTGTAGCACCTGGTTTAGAAGATTCTGAAGAAGTTAGAGAGGATTATTTTAAGCAAATGATTGAGCGACTTGAGAAGCATACAGGTGAAACAGAACTAAGCTCGTACATTGACTATAAACGTAGTTACTGTATTAATGATTTTCAGACAGACTACAATGCTTATAAAGGTAATGCTTATGGTCTTGCCAACACGTTGTCACAGACGGCGGTACTAAAACCTGCGATAAGAAATAAAAAAATAAAAAATCTACTCTATACAGGACAGTTAACAGTTCCTGGACCAGGTGTTCCACCATCAATTATATCAGGAAAGATTGTTGCTAATGAAGTTAAAAAATATTTTAAATATGAAAAAACTCTTTGATAATTTATCGTACAAAATCAGCAGGGAAACTACCCGGCAATACAGTACCAGCTTTTCGTTAGGGATTATGGCTCTGTCTCCTCATATTAGAAACCCAATCTACGCTATATACGGTTATGTTCGTCTGGCAGATGAGATTGTTGACAGTTTCCATGATTACAATAAGAGAGAGCTTTTAGAAAAATATAGAGAGGAGACTTTCCAGTCCTTGGAGAAGGGTATTTCTTTAAATCCAATTTTAAATTCCTTTCAGCAGACTGTGAAAAGATATAATATCGACCACAATCTTATTGATCTTTTTCTTAAAAGCATGGAGATGGATCTCCAGCAGATAGATTATAATTCTCAGCTCTACAAAGACTATATTTTAGGTTCTGCAGAAGTCGTGGGATTGATGTGCCTGCATGTTTTTACAGATGGAGATATAGAAGAATTTGAAAAACTTAAACCCTACGCAATGAAATTAGGTTCTGTCTTTCAGAAAGTTAACTTTCTTCGCGACATGAAGGATGATTATCAAATCTTGGGACGATGCTATTTTCCCAATTTAGATATTGCTTATTTTGATAATATAATTAAGTCTGATATTGAAAAAGATATTGAAGTAGAATTTGGGATAGCTTTAGAAGGAATCAAAAAATTACCTCGCTCTTCTAGATTTGGTGTTTATCTGGCATTTAGATATTATATCTCTTTATTTAAAAAAATAAGAAAAATATCTGCTGCCAAAATTATCAATCAGAGAGTAAGAATTTCGAACGGGAGAAAATTATCATTGATGATGAGCAGTTATGTTCAATATAAAACAACACTACTTTAACTGATATATACCAATGAGTTACAAATTATATAGAGAGCAACAACTCAATTGTGATATTAATACAGCTTGGGACTTTTTCTCATCGGCGCAAAATCTTTCAAAAATTACACCTAAGGAAATGAACTTTATTGTTCGTACACCTACGGCAGATGATGCAATTTATCAAGGGATGATTATTGATTACTATGTCTCGCCTTTGTTTGGAATCAAAATGAAATGGAAAACAGAAATTACACAAGTCGCCTTCCAACGTAGTTTTACAGATTTTCAGAAAAGTGGACCTTATAAAAGATGGAATCATCATCATGAATTTATTATCAATGAAAACGGTGTCTTAATGAAAGATACAGTTGATTACGAACTTCCTTTAGGTTTTTTAGGAAAAATTGCACATTTTCTATTTGTTCGCAAAAAGCTCAATTATGTTTTTGATTATAGACATAAAATTTTAGAGGAACTATTCAATAAATTGTAGGCTATGAATTTACTAATTGTCATTATGACTTTTCTTATGATGGAAGGTCTTACGTGGTGCATTCACAAATATATTATGCATGGCTTTCTTTGGCATCTGCATAGAGACCATCATGATCATAGCTCAGAAGGAGCTGTGGAAAAAAATGATTATTTCTTTCTGATTTTTGCAGTACCAACAATCGTTTTGATGTATTATGGAACTATAAATGGTTTTAATCTTTGGTTTTATGTTGCTTTAGGAATTTCATTATATGGGATGGCTTACTTTTTTGTTCATGACATTATCATTCATCAAAGAATAAAGTTTTTGAGAAATACCAAAAACCCTTACTTACTTGCTATTAGAAGAGCTCATAAACAACATCATAAACACCTGGGAAAAGAAGATGGAGAATGTTTTGGCTTTCTTTGGGTTCCTATGAAGTATTTCAGAATGTATTTTAAGAATGACAAACTATAGGAATGGAGAAATATACATATCTTTTAGTAAATTTTTTGACAATCATAATTTGTTTTATTTTTTCTTTTCATCACAAGATTAAATTCAGCAGATATTTTGGTGCTTTTTTTAAATCTGCATTTATTGTGGCTTTCGTTTTTATTTGTTGGGACATCTGGTTTACAAAAATAGGTGTATGGTGGTTTAACAATCGATATGTTATGGGATGGCGAATTTTTAATCTGCCCATAGAAGAAGTACTGTTCTTCTTTTGCATTCCGTTTTCCTGTGTATTCACTTATTTTTGCCTTGATAAATTCTTTAATTTTCAATGGAATCCTTCGTTTGAAAAGCTGTTTGTGATATTCTCAATCGTAGTTTCAGCCTCAGTTGGAATTTATTTTTCCTCCAGAATCTATACTTCTTTTACCTTTTTTACCACTGCATTAAGTATGCTGAGTCTATATTTTATTTTTAAACAGTCATGGATTGGTAAAGCCTCATTGATTTATTTATTTCTTATGCCAGGATTTCTTATGGTTAATGGAGTTCTCACCGGTACTGGTTTAGATTCTCCAATTGTAAATTATAATTCTGATGATTTTCTTGGAATTAGGATTTTGACTATTCCTATAGAAGATGCAGTGTATGGTTATGAGATGATATTATGGAACATATTCCTTTTTAAAAAATTTAAAATTGATGAACAAAATCAATCTTTTCTGGTTTCGCAGAGACCTTAGAATACAAGATAATACAGGTCTTTATCACTCTTTAAAATCGGGATTGAAAGTTATGCCTATCTTCATATTTGATTCTGAAATACTTGATTGTTTAGAGGATCAATCTGATCGTAGGGTCGATTACATCTATCAGGCTTTGCAACAAATACATAAAGAGCTTCAAAGTCATAATAGTGGAGTTAGAACTTTCTTTGGAAAACCTGCAGATATTTTTCGAAAGATTTTAAAGGAATATGATGTGGATAAGGTCTATTGTAATCGCGACTACGAACATCAAGCAATTAAGAGGGATCAAGTCATCTCTGATTTATTAAATCAAAATCAAGTAAAATTCGAAGATTTTAAAGATCAGGTCATTTTTGAAAAAAATGATATTTTAAAGAGTGATGGTTCTCCTTATACCATTTTCACGCCTTATTCCAAAAAGTGGAAATCAGCATTAAACAAGCTAGAAATACTTAAAATAAGTTATGATAATTTTTTGCCATTAAAAAAGCATTTAAAAATCCATACATTAGATGAGATAGGTTTTAAAAACACAGATTTAAAGTTTTTTTTACCAAAATTGGATGAAAACATTATCAATTCTTATGATGAAAATAGAGATTTTCCTGCAAAAAACCATACTACTAAACTGGGGGTAGCATTACGGTTTGGAACAATATCCATTAGAGAATGCGTCAATTATGCTTTGGAAAAGAATGAGATATGGCTTACCGAATTGATTTGGCGAGAGTTTTTTATGCAGATTTTGTATCATTTTCCTTATGTGGTTAATGGATGTTTTAAAAATAAATATGAAGCAATCTCATGGATCAATAATGAAAAAGATTTTAAGGCTTGGTGTGAAGGGAAAACTGGATATCCCATAGTGGATGCAGGAATGCGACAATTAAATACTACAGGATTTATGCATAACAGAGTGAGAATGATTACGGCGAGTTTCCTAACCAAACATTTACTAATTGACTGGAGATGGGGCGAAGCTTATTTTGCTCAAAAACTTTTAGATTATGATCTTGCAGCCAATAATGGAAACTGGCAATGGGTAGCTGGTTGCGGTTGTGATGCCGCTCCTTACTTCAGAATTTTCAATCCAGATGAACAGACAAAAAAATTTGACAAAAACTTTAATTATATAAAAAAGTGGATTCCGGAAAACTATAATATTCAACCTATTATAGATCATAGATTTGCAAGAGATAGGGCATTGAAGACGTATAAAAAAGCTTTAGTGTGATTTTTTAAGTTAGTCTCTAATAAAATTTGTGGATACGAATAATTATCTTTTCAATCTTGATTTGATATTCTTTTTCCAAATTTATAAGAAATAATATAATAAAAAGAGATAGTTTGAATCATTTGGATATCTTGGATTTTTTAAATGATTACAAAGTGGCAATTTTAATAAACCTATAATGGATTTGTAGCAAATTCTAATAATTTAAATCTCCATTAAAAAAGTAAATAATCCTAATATTTAAATAATTTTTTATAAATGAGCAACTTCAAAGAAATTACCTTAATTGGATATTTAGTTTTAATGATTTGTTAATAAAAATCTTTACTTAATTAAAAGATCATTTTTTAAGCTATTGTGCTTTTATAAATTTAATTCCGTAAGTAAATTTAAAATATAAAAACTAGTTGACAGGATATATTTCTGAACTCATATCTGTTTTAAATAAAAGAAAATATTGTTTATTTCCTACAAAAAGTAAACTTTATGCATCATTTTCATTTCAACGTATTTTAAATTATTGAGTAAATAATTTATTATAAAATGTTTTAATACCTTTAAAATTTATTAATTGTTAGTAATTAATTATCAAATATTGAAGTATACTCAAAATAAAGTAGGATGTTACATTGATTTTTTGGTATGCTTATTGAATAGGTTATCATATTGAATGAAATTAGCTTTTTTCTAGACAAGTAAGTTTTAATTATATAATCAGAAATCAACGTAATTTTTTAAAAATATGAAATCAAAATTAACAATTTTATCATTGGCTTTGGCATGCCCAGCCGTGATGTTTTCGCAAGAAATAGCGCAAACAACATCATTACCATTAGAAACTAAAACAGTGGATACTGCTCCTAGTTATAACAGTTGGTCTTTCTCTTTTGGAGGTGGTGTTCCTCTAATGCAACATGCCGATTTAAGATCTATCAAAAGTGGAAACACTTTAGTGGGATATTCTGCTTATTTCAGTGTTGACAAAGCACTTTCCCATGCATTTGGATTGAAGTTACAATATGATCGCGGTGAAACAAGACAAGGCTACTTCAATACAAAGGATTCAGCACCGGCGAATGCTGCTGCCACTAGGAAGGTTGCAGGAAGAACACAATATGATGGTATTTCCCTTATTGGTGATGTTAACTTATCTAATCTATTAAGAAGAGTTGATAGAAAAGGAGATTTCAGATGGGCAATCCATGGTTATGCAGGTCTTGGAGTTTTGGCTTACCGTGCTTATCAGAAAGATGAGTTTGGCCAAAGATTAATGACAGAAAAAAAACCTTTTAAATTTAATTCTTTATTTGGACAAGCTGGTGCAGGTTTGAAATATAAAATTAGTAACAGAGTAGATATCGAAGGAAGATTGATGTATGTTATAACAGGTGACGAATCATTTGATGGTGGAGGAAGCCAATATACTGCTATTAATAGAATGGATGCGAAAACATCAGATAATTTTTTCAATGCCACACTTGGCTTATCAATCAATTTAGGAAAAAATTCTAACCATATAATGTGGGTAGATCCATTGAAAGATATTTATAACAGAATCGACGATTTGGAAACCAAGGTGGATAACATCCAACTATGCAAATCGGGTGATGCCGATAACGACGGAGTTTGCGATGACTGGGACAGACAACTCGATACGCCTGCCGGAGCAAGAGTTGATGGTGCGGGCGTTGCGCTAGACGTAGATATGGATGGTGTTATTGATTTATATGATAAATGTGTAACTATTCCTGGTCCGGTAGAAAATAACGGTTGTCCATTGACAAGCAATAATGGCCTTGTAAGTGAAAACGAAACCAAATTAGATGGTATTGAATTTGATTTGAATTCTGACAGAATCCTTCCTAATAGTAACCCAATTCTTAACAGTGCAATAAACTATATCAATTCTTCCAACGATTCTTATACAGTTGTAGGTGCTACAGACACTAGAGGTAGTGATGCTTATAACCAAACTTTATCCGAAAGAAGAGCAAGCAATGTTAAACAATATTTAATCAATAATGGTGTACAATCTAGCAGAATAGATATTCAAGGTAATGGAAAACACGATTTGAAATATCCCGAATGTGATCCTGCTGCCAAATGTCCTGAATGGAAAAATAAAGCTAATAGAAGAGTGTATTTTAAAGCAAAATAAAAATAATTCTTTTAATTTGGACTGCTATATTTTATAGCAGTCTTTTTATTTTTTAACTAATAATTTTTTATAAAGTTTTCAACTTTTATGACCTTAAAAATCTGTATTAGTTAATTATAAAAAACTTCTGCATCGGAATAAGTGTATAATGAGTAGTTTTTAATTACACTAATTTAATCGTTGTCTTGCCAAGCCAATCTCACTTTCTTTAGGATAGGGTTTTCGCCAGGTCATACTTTGGATATGCAAACAAAATTTACAGTATAAGTTAGCTTATCCCCGCCACAGCATTATCCTAACAATTTCCTCTGCGACTCATACTTCTTGTAACGCCATAAAATTCCAAAGTATTTGCAAATTTCCAGCTTGCATATTGAACGCCTCTATCGCTATGAAAAATTAGACTTTCCCCTATTTTTCTATTCTTGACAGCCATTTTCCAGGTAGAAAGACTTGTCTCTTAGGTGCTCATCCCTTTGCTTAAACTCCATTCAATGATTTTCCTGTCATACAAATCAATCACTGTTGTTAAGTATAAAAATCCTTTTTTGGTCTGAATATAAGTGATGTCTGAAACCTAAACTTACGCAGGTTTTTCGGTTATAAAATTTCTGTCCAACACATTTTCTACCACCTAATAATTGTGTTTAGAGTTTGTAGTCACTTTAAATGTCTTGCTCAGTTTACTTCGTAGACCAAGCTCTCTCATATATTTTGCAACAGTTATTCTGGAGATTTTATAGCCTAAAGAATTCAATTCAAAAGTAATCCTTGGGCTTCCTAACGCTATTTTGATGAAAAATATATTGACGTGATTTGCTGTTTTACTTTTTCTTTCAAAAGCAATTTCTTGCTACTCGGTCTGCTTTTCCATTTATACGTAGATTTTTCTCCCTCGTTTCATAAGTTAAAATTAAGGCTTTATGCTTAACTTTAACTGGACACTAAATTAGTACATCCACAATTAAACATTTGATAATAAATATAATCTTATGGCTTCTTACCGAAGAGATGGCTCGTCACGTTTTGGGAAAAATTCTAAATGGGGAGATTTCTATGCATTTTCTGCAACGAAATATGCTTGATCAGATTTTGTTTAAGGGTCACGAATCTTATAAAGAATTTAATAAGGAATATTGTGATATTAAAAAAGATATTCATTACATGCCAATTATTCGTTTAGGAGCGAAAGGAGACTTGAAAAACATCACAGAATACCTTAAAAATTACAAAGTTTATGGCTTTGAATTTACCATCGGAAAAATCGAAAAGAATTTAATTGATTTTAAAGAAATCCGTGCTAAAAAGGTGAAAATTTGGGTAAACTCGCTTTGGCCACATCACAATGCCGGAAATAATAACGACAAAGTCTTGGATAATCCTAATGTTTATGATTGGTACATTAATAAAGGTGTGAATATCATTCAAACAGACAGACCAAAAGAGTTGATTCTATATTTGAAAAGTGAAAATTTATTTGTTGAATAATAAATCTTAATAAATAAAAATAAGCGCCAACTGTCTTCAGTTGGCGCTATTTGGTTGTTTGTAATTTTAACAAGACTGTATCGAAACCATTTATTAGCAGATATCGATGATATTTTGAAGGTGTAAAATAATGTTTAACACAACTTTTAAACTTTGCTTATTCTTCGTTGATATTTTAAACATTTGAAAGGAAAATAAAAAAGGAAACTTAAATTTTAAGTTTCCTTTTTTAATGCTATATCGATAAAATGTTTGAATTTTTACTCCGCCTTATTTTTCAGCGCCATCAAAAGACTATAAGCTCCTTTCTGAACTATCTTTTTATCTTTCAAATTGTCCGCTTTCAAAATCTCCGTGAATTGATCATCAGAAATTCCCACATTCACAGGAATCATTTTATATTTTTTATTTCCTAAATCTTCAAAAACATAATTTTTACTTTCAAAAGAAACTACAGATTCATTCGGTAAACCAATGGTAAATCTACTGTTAATAGTCACTTCTGCGTTGATGTACATTCCTTTGATAAACTCAGGATTTGGCGTTGAAAGTTTCGCCACAGCAATTGATGAACCTCCATTTTCGATGTTCGGAACGATACTTACAATTTTAGCTGTCGATTTTTTATCAGGGTTTTGATTGTTGTAAACCAAAATTTCCTGTCCGATTTTCACGTCATTTACATCATTTTCAAAAACTTTTAATTCAAGCAATAAACCTGTTGGATTAATCAATTCAAACAAAGTATCCGAAGGATTAATATATTGTCCGTTATTCACCAGAATTTTGCTCACAAAACCATTGAAAGGCGCATAAATATTAATTCGACTTCTGATATTGGATGAGTTTAATCCTTTGGCATTAATTCCAATAATTCTTAATTTTTCCTCCAAACCTTTCAAAGTAGCATTCAATGTAGAATAATCTGCCTGTGCGGTTTGCAGAGTTTTATCACTTGTTGCTTTGGTGATATTCAAATCTTTTTGACGATTTAAATTCAATCTTGCCGATTCCAATTGTGCCTTCGTTACCAGATAATCCTGTTGCAACTGAATAAACTGCGGGTCTTCTACGACCGCCAAAACCTGACCTTTGCTGAAATGACTTCCGTTTATCACATTAATCGATTTGATATGACCGCCCATAATGCTGGAAATCGAACTGATATGAGACGGCTCAATTTCAACTTTCCCGTTCAGACGAACCAATTTTTGCATTGTTTTTTCCTGAACCGTTGTCGTCGTTAAACCAATCGATTGCAATTGTTTATCCGACATTTGAACCGTATTTTGGTCTTTTTCCTTGAATTTTGTGTTTTCATAAACCGTTTTTTCTTCCTCTTTTTTTCCTGAACAGGAAGATAAAATCAGAATTACACTTAAACTAAGAATTGATATATTTTTAAGATACATTTCGCTGTTATTTTGATAGTAAAAAATTAAGTTCTGCACCAATTTGGTTGAGTCTTTCGAGATTGTCGATGTAATCTACCTTCGTTTGCACTGCCTGATTGGCAAGAATTACCCAGTTTAGATAATCGATTTCGCCAACTTCTAATTGTTTTTGAACCGTTTTTAAAATAGTTTCCGATTTCGGAAGCTGTTTTTGCTCGTAGTTTTCAACAATTCTTAATTGGTTATTGTAGCTGCTCAATTGTTGTTGCAATCTGCTTTTCAACTCGATTTCTTTACGCTGAAATTCGTTTTCAGAAATTGCCACTTTCGCTTTCGTCGCTTTTGCTAAAGCTCGCTGACCTTTCGTAAACAAAGGAATTCCGACACCGACTTGAAACGCATTAAAACGATTGTTATTCAGGTTTTTCATACTTTGATTCGTATATCCAATCAATAAATCCGGCAACAACTTCGATTTTTCAAGCTGAGCTTCCGCTTCATTGATTTTAATTTGTTGATTTAAATATTGTAATTCAGGATGTTGCTGAATCATTTCTTCCGAAACCTCAAGATTAACATTCATAATCGGCTTGTCTGAAATTGGTTGAAATTTTTCTTCCGACTGAAGCAATAACTGAAGCTGAAGTTTGGCAATATTCAAATCATTTTCAAGCATATTCAATTGCGTTTTTGCTTGTTCATTTTGAATTTCTGCTGTTGATTCCTCCAAAATATTGGTTTCACCTTTTTTCAGTCTCAAACTCGCTTTTTCTGCAAAACTGCTGTACAATTTGCTGATGTAATCAATCACTTTTTTCTTTTCTTGAAGCGTCAGAATTCGGTAAAAAACATCCGAAACTTCTTTTGCTAACTGTGCTTTCGTTAAGTTTTGATTGATGACACTTGCGTTCCACTGTGCATCCAACATTTCTTTTCTTTTGGTATAAACCGTCGGAAAACTGAAACGTTGGGAAATAGAAAAAGAATTATCGGTTTCAATTCCATTAATTTGTCCGATTTGCGCACTAACTTCCGTTTGTGGAATATCGAGATAACTTGACTTTAATTTTTCCTGATATTCAGAAATTAATTTTGAATTTTTTAAAGTTCCATTTTGCTGAAAAGCTTGTTCCAAAGCTTGTTCGTAGGTAATATTTTCCTGTGCATTCATTATTCCGAAAGACATCAGAAATAAGAATGAAGTCAGTTTTTTATGATTGTTTGAAAATTTCATTTTGATTAAATTAAATTGATTTATCGAGGAGCTTGATACTTTTTCTTTTTACTGATTCGTTCAAATAAGACGTAAAGAATCGGTAAAACGAATAAGGTTAAAAGTGTTGCCAACATCAAACCTCCAATAACGACTGTTGCCAAAGGTCGCTGAACTTCCGCACCAGCTCCGTTGCTGATTGCCATTGGTAAAAATCCTAATGAAGCCACAAAAGCTGTCATCAAAACCGGACGAAGACGAATTCTTGTTCCCATTAAAACAATTCTGCTTAAGTTGGTAACACCATCTTTTTTCAGTCGGTTGAATTCTGAAATCAATACAATTCCGTTCAAAACAGCAACTCCGAAAAGAGCTATAAATCCAACTCCCGCACTGATGCTGAAAGGCATTCCTCGCAATGCTAAAAAGTAAATCCCTCCAATTGCTGACAATGGAATCGCTGTGTAAATCAGTAAACTATGTTTTACAGAACCGAAAGCGAAGAATAGCAATAAGAAAATCATCACCAAAGAAATCGGAACGGCAATTCCTAATCTTGCTTTAGCCTCATTTAAATTTTCAAAAGCGCCACCGTAAGAAATCGTGTAACCTGCAGACAATTTCAAATCTTTGTTAACCTTCTGCTGCAGCTCTTCCACAATACTTTGAACGTCTCTTCCGCGAACATTGAAACCTACAACAATTCTTCGTTTGGTATCTTCTCTTTGAATCTGATTTGGGCTTTCCTTTAATTCTACTTTTGCGAGTTGATACAACGGAATTTGCTCCCCATTCGGCGTCGGAACCAAAAGATTCTGAATACTTGTAATGTTTTTTTTATAATCGTTATCCATTCTTACAACGACATCAAATTTTCTTTCACCTTCATACAAAGCACCTGCAATTTGCCCAGCAAAAGCCATATTGATAACCCTGTTGATTTCTGCAACTGAAATATTGTAACGCGAAAGTTCGTCCCGATTATAATCTATAACCACTTGCGGAGCGCCTACAACAGGCTCCAAATACAAATCTTGAGCACCTTTCACCGTAGAAATTACACCACCTAATTTTTTAGCGTAAATCGCTAAACTGTCTAAATTTTCTCCATAAATTTTACAGACAACATCTTGTCTTGCTCCCGTCATCAATTCATTAAAACGCATTTGCACCGGAAACTGGAAACCTGTCGTTAAGCCTGGAATCACTTTCAATGATTCACTCATTTTTTCAGAAAGTTCGGGGAAAGAATGTGCGGAAGTCCATTCTTTTTTAGGTTTTAGTACAATAATCATATCTCCCGCATCCATTGGCATTGGTTCGGTTGGGATTTCTGCGCTTCCGATTTTGGTTACCACTTTTTGAACTTCCGGAAATTGTTTCAACAAAATTTGAGCAGCTTGTGTGGTTACTTTTTTGGTTTCTTCGATGTTACTTCCTTGAAGAATCCTCATTTCAACCGCAAAATCTCCTTCCTCTAATGATGGAATAAATTCTCCACCCATTTTCGACAAAACGAAAACCGCTCCTGCAAACAAGACAATAACTGTCGCAATGATTGTTTTTCTGAATTTTAAAGCTTTAATCAATAAATTTTGATGCCCTACTTCAACTTTCGCCATTACTCGGTCCGAAATGTTGTCTTTTAATTTTTTCTTTCGGCTTAACACCAAAGAACTCATCATCGGAATGTACGTTAATGACAGTAAAAACGCTCCAATCAAAGCAAAAGCTACGGTTTGTGCCATTGGTTTGAACATCTTTCCTTCAATTCCTTGAAGTGTAAAAATGGGAAGATATACGATAAGAATAATGATTTGTCCGAAAACAGCACTGTTCACCATTTTTGTAGCCGAAGTTGAAACTTGCGCATCCATTTCCAGTTTAGAAAGCATATTGTCTGTTCCGAAATGTTTTTTATGTGCTAATTGGTGTAAAACAGCTTCTACAATAATCACAGCGCCATCCACAATCAATCCGAAATCGAGAGCTCCGAGACTCATTAAGTTTCCTCCAACTCCGAAGATATTCATCATAATAATGGCAAAAAGCATCGCCAAAGGAATCACAGAAGCAACTAATAATCCCGCTCGGAAATTTCCGAGGAATAAAACCAAAATGAAAACTACGATTAGCGCACCTTCCATCAAGTTGGTTTTTACTGTACTGATGGTATTTTTCACCATTTTTGCTCTATCTAAAAACGGTTCAATTACAACGCCTTCCGGTAAAGATTCCTGAATTTTATCTAATCTTTGCTTAATGTTTCCAATTACTTCGTTAGCATTTTCGCCTTTCAGCATCAAAACAATCGCTCCCGAAACTTCGCCTGTGTCGTTAAAAGTCATTGCACCATAACGTGTTGCATAGCCAATCTTTACACTTGCAACGTCTTTAAGATGAACCGGAATCCCTTCTTGAGTGGTAGAAACCTGAATATTTCCAATATCTTCAACCGTTCCTAAAAGTCCTTCGCTTCGAATAAAAAGTACCGTTTCTTTCTTTTCGATATACGCACCTCCGGTATTTTGATTGTTTTTTTCTAAAGCGGCAAAAACATCATTAATATTGATGTTAAAAGCCTGAAGTTGATTAGGATTAATGGCGATTTCGTACTGTTTTAATTTTCCACCAAAACTACTTACATCGGCAACGCCTTTTGTTCCTAATAACTGACGACGAATTACCCAATCCTGAATGGTTCTAAGTTCGGTTTCGTCATAAACGTGTTCATAGCCTTTTTTAGCTCTTACAACATATTGAAAAATTTCTCCCAAACCTGAAGAAATAGGTCCTAATTCTGGCTTTCCAATACCTTCGGGAATATTATCCTGAACCAATTGCAAACGCTCCTGAACTTGCTGTCTCGCCCAATAAACATCGGTATCATCATCAAAAACAACCGTAATTAAGGATAACCCGAAACGTGAAAAACTTCGAATTTCGGTAATTCCGTTGATGTTGCTTGTTGCCTGCTCAATCGGAAAAGTGACCAATCTTTCTATATCTGCCGCACCATAAGACGGCGCTACGGTAATTACCTGAACCTGATTGTTGGTAATATCAGGCTGTGCATCGATGGGAAGTTTAGTGGTTTCATAAATACCAAAAAGAATGAGCGCAATGGTAAACAGCCCGATAATGAGTTTATTCTTTACAGAAAACTCAATAATTTTATTTAACATAAAAATGTATTAATTGAATGAAATAGAAATCAACTGCTTGAAGTAAAAACCTAAAACATTGATATTTAATTTAAAAATCAATTAACAAAAGCGCGGCGGCTGGAAAATACGTGAAAGATAACTGCTGGAAAAGTCTTTTTCCTGATAAACAGTTGGTTTTTGAGATATGATGATCTCTTTGATTTTTTCAATATGAAAAGTAGTTTCAGGAAGTTTTGCGTGAACAATCAAAACTAAAGTGGGATTGAAAAACGGTAATTTCTGATCTGTATCCCAATCTTCATCTGGTTGGTGATTGTCATAATGCTCAACCAAAAACTCTATAACACTTCCTTGATATTCTGCTAAATGCTCAATAAATACGGGTGTTTTCACAAGCTCTGCGATACTTGTCGTAGCAAAGCAATAGGTGATCGCACAGAATATGGAGAGCCATTTTAACATTGGTGCAAAGATAAGGGATATACTTAGAAATAAATGTTATTCAAAACTTTAATTTTAAATAAATATTGATGATTATATGTTTTATATAAAGATTTCTGTTCAAAAAACCCTACAGATAATACCTTTTCTTTAGTCTCAAAGAAGTTTTTACCAATAAAATAAGCACAGGAACTTCGACCAAAGGACCAATGACGCCTACAAAAGCCTGTGGAGAATGAATTCCGAAAATAGCGATAGAAACTGCAATTGCCAGTTCAAAGTTGTTACCTGTGGCTGTGAATGCGATTGAAGCATTTTTATCGTAAGGAATTTTTAATGCTTTGTTAATGAAGAAACTTACAAAAAACATCAGTACAAAATAGATGATTAACGGAATGGAAACTTTTAGCACATCCATTGGAAGTTCAATTATTTTATCTCCTTTCAGACTGAACATTAATATGATAGTGAACAAAAGTGCATACAATGTGATTGGTGAAATTTTTGGGACAAATATTCTGTTGTACCATTCGGTTCCTTTTGTTTTAATAAAAAAGTAACGAGTGAGAAAACCAGCCAAAAAGGGAATTCCTAAGTATAATAAGACACTTTCTGTAACATCTTTCATAGATACGGTTACGTTGAAGTTGGCTAGACCTAATTTGCTCGGCAATACATTGATGAACAACCAAACTAAAAAACTGTAAGAAGTAATCTGGAAGATGCTGTTCAATGCAACCAACATAGCTGTATATTCTCTGTTTGCTTTTGCCAGATCGCTCCAAACAATGACCATTGCGATACATCTTGCCAAACCTATCAATATCAGTCCTGTCATATAATTTGGCTCTCTTCTTAGAAACAAAACGGCTAATCCAAACATCAATACGGTGCCAACAAACCAATTTAGAAATAGCGAAATACCCACTACTTTTTTATCCTTGAATGCTTGAGGCAATAATGAATAATCAACTTTTGCCAAGGGCGGGTACATCATCAGAATTAAGCCAATTGCCAACGGAATATTGGTAGTTCCCACCGATAAAGTATTGCTGATTTTGGAAATTGAAGGAAAGAAATAGCCTAAACCGATACCAATGGTCATCGCAAGAAAAATCCATAGGGTAAGGTAGCGATCAAGAAATTTTAATTTGGGTTGCATAAAAGATTATTTTTTAATCATAGAAAAAACGTAGAACATTTCAGAAGCAATCTGAAGACTTCTTTCTGCGTAAACCTTCGATTGTTCCGGAGTATTGTCAGAAATTTTTGGGTCTTCAAACGTGATGGGAATTCTTTTTTCCGCACCCGGAATGAAAGGACAGCCTTCGTCCGCTTGTGAACAGGTCATTATTGCTGCAAAATCTGATACAGGATTGAACGGATTGTCATATTTCTTTGAAAATCCAATAATCGGTAAAGTGTTGTCACCAATTTTTATCGTATAAATCGGATTGCTTTCATTCGAGATTTTAAAAATATTAAAACCTTGATTTGCAAGTGTTTCAGCTACTTTTTGAAATAAAGCTGTTTCTTCCGTACCTCCCGAATAACAGTGTAAATTTGCGATATTGAAATAAGCAGCTCCAGTTTGAGCCCAGATTTGTGATAGATGGCTTCTGCGCGAGTTGTGCGTACAAATGAAATTGAGATTAATATCTTTCCCATCATTTGTTTTTTGCTGTATAAAATCAATTAAGGGTTGCAATGTGATTTTTCTTTCTTCACTAATGCTTTTATACTGCAATTTTTCAATTATATTTTTTAATGTTGAATACATTTTGCTAATTATTTTTTTAATCGATTCCTATAGTTTTACTTCTGCGCTCCATAAGGACATTATCTTTCCAAACTCCATTTTTCTTACCGATTTTTTCTCTATAACCGACTATTCGAAATCCACATTTCTCGTGCAATTTGATACTGCTTTCATTTTCTGCAAAAATCCCTGATTGCAAGGTCCATATTCCGTTTTCTTCGCTCTGTCGGATTAATTCGGTCAGTACTATTTTTCCGATTCCTTTTCCGCGTTCTTCTTTGGCGATATAAATGCTGACTTCTGCAACTCCTGCGTATACGCATCTGCTGGAAACAGGCGTCAAAGCAGTCCATCCAAGCATTTTATTGTTATCAAAAATGCTTATTCTGCAAAAGTTCAGATGCCCTTTGTCCCAATCTTCCCAAATAGGTGTGTCGTTTTGAAAAGTCGCAATCTGAGTTTCCAATCCTTGTCTGTAAATTTCCATTGCTTCAGGAAAGTTGTCTTTAGTGATTGATTTAATTTCCATTTTACAAGAATTTAGCAACAACCTGAATTTGGTGTACAGCAAGAACTATTCAGCTCAGAGAGTTTTATCTTTTGTTTTTCTGAAGGAATTCCGCAAGCGTCCTGAGCCAAACAAGCGGTCTGTTTATTTTTCAGAATAAAATGACTTCCGTTAAAATCCAAATCATATTTTCCTATGGTCGTGCTTTGATATTCCACTTCAATCTCAGAATCTTCGATGTGCAATTGCTCTTCAGAAAGTTGAATTATGTTTAGTAATTTCGCAGGTTTTAGTCTGTGTTCAAAATCATTGGCATTCCACAGCTGAAAATTGATTACTTTTTCATTTCTAATGGTTCCGCCACAATCGATAAAGTTTTTTATAATGACTCCGATTTCAGTTACGTGAAAATGTTCAGGAACAAATTCTCCGTTTTCTAATTGAAATTCAACATTGTTCAGCGTAGCTAGAATTTCTTTAATTTCTGATAATTTCATAGTAAATTTATTTAATTAATTAATATATTGCAATATAACGATATTAGATTTATAAAAAAAGCTGTTAGTAACATTGTCCAACTTTTACATCCTGTTCAAAAAATTGATTCAACAAAGCCTGAACTTCTTTCCATTTTTTATCTTCGATACAGTAGCAGACAGATTTTCCATCAATCGTTCCCTGTATAATTCCTATATTTTTAAGCTCTTTCAAATGCTGTGAAATAGTTGCCTGTGCCAATCCCAGTTCATCTACCAAATCATTACAAATACAAGCCTTCTGATTGATAATGTGTTGAAGAATTGCAATTCTTGCAGGATGCGCCAAAACTTTAAAGAGAGATGCCAGATTGTTCTGCTCGTCCGAAAATATTTCTGTTTTAGTGAGTCCCATAATTAACATTTATATATCGCAATATTACGATAATTATTTTATTGGAACAACTATTTATTTTATCTATGAAATACAACCTTATTTAAAACCGTTCTTAGCGAAACATTGTTTAAATTTGAATAGTGAAAAAGTTGATTTCCATAGTATTGCTTACATTCTATTTGGTTTCTACAACCGAATTATATCAGCTTTTGAAAATTCCTACACTTGTTGAACATTACTTTGAACACAAGGCGCTCAATCCAGAGATGCCATTGATTGCTTTTCTTAAAACGCATTATGACCATCCGGTTAAAGATGGAGATTATGGGAAAGACCAGAAGCTTCCTTTCATCGTTCATTCTAAAACGTTAACTTTAATTTTAACTTTAAGTGCAGGAGTCACTTTTCAGTCAATGAACAATAGTTTCAGAGAAAGTGTATCTCATAAAATTCCTTCCAAAGACGAAGACTTTTGCCTGAAAGGTTTTAAAAGTTCAGTTTGTGAACCACCAAGAAGTACGGACATTACACGAAATCTGTCGGGATGACTTCTGATAATATTTCGTTAAATTTAAGATTCAAATAAAATTGTAATACTTGACTTGTTGGATGTTATTTGACAAGTCAATTTTTTTAAAACAACAACGTATGCATCATCAATTAGAAAAACATTACGTCAATAGAGTAGGATGGCTTCGTGCAGCAGTTTTAGGGGCTAATGACGGTTTGTTGTCCACCACAAGTATCGTGATTGGTGTTGCCGCAGCAAATCCTGACCGAAATACTATTATTCTCGCAGCACTTGCCGGAATGATTGCCGGAGCAATGTCTATGGCAGCTGGAGAATATGTTTCCGTAAGTGCACAGGAAGATACTGAAAAAGCTGATTTGCTAAGGGAAAAAAAGGAATTGGAAGAAATGCCGGAAATTGAATTGATAGAGCTGGCAAAAATCTATGAAAAGCGTGGTGTAAGTAAGGAAACTGCTTTACAGGTTGCTACTGAATTAACCAATCATGATGCTTTGGGAGCACACGCTCACGATGAATTGGGAATCAACGAGATTACTCAGGCAAAACCTTTGCAGGCAGCAGTTGCATCTTTTGGTTCTTTTGCTTTGGGTGCAATATTACCTTTTGCAGTATCATTTTTAGCGCCGATAAAAGAAATGGTTTATTTCCAGTATGGATTTTCCATTATTTTCTTAATGATTCTTGGAGCAATTTCAGCGAGAACAGGTGGTTCAAAAATAGGAATTGCTGTCATAAGAATTTGTTTCTGGGGAACTGTCGCAATGGGCGTTACTGCTTTGATTGGACATCTTTTTGGAGTTTCTGTGGCGTAAAAATTATTATTAAATAAAAAAATAAAGACTGTAGTTTTGAAGTACAGTCTTTTTTCTTCCATTTTAATGAGGTAATTTTTCCCTGAAATAGCCATACACCCAAGTTCCTAAAATGGCACTTGTCAAAGTAACGATAACCGCCAAAGCTCCCGTTCCAATCTGTGCAAAAAGAGGCCCTGGACAAGCGCCTGTAATCGCCCAGCCAAATCCGAAAATCAATCCGCCATAGATTTGACCTTTATTGAATGTCTTGGGCGCAATTTTGATGGGTTCGCCATAAACGGTCTTAATGTTAAACTTTTTGATGACCCAAACGGAAATCATTCCCGTAAGAACAGCGCTCCCAATCACACCGTACATATGAAAAGACTGCAAGCGGAACATCTCCTGAATTCTGAACCAACTGATAATTTCGGCTTTTACAAATACAATCCCGAAAAGAACGCCGACGATGAGGTATTTGATGTTGTGATACCATTTATGTTTCAGTTCGCTTTCGTTGATACAAATCGTGTCTTGGTGACGTATATCTTCTGTTCCTTTTATCATTTTTAAATTTTTAAAGTGAAAGTATAATCGGCAGAATAACATTTGCCATTAAAAAACCGCCTGCCATAAAGCAGATTGTGGCAACAAGCGAGGGCCATTGCATATTAGACAATCCCATAATGGCGTGACCGCTGGTACAACCGCCTGCATATCGGGTTCCGAAACCTACCAGAAAACCTCCGACTACCATTGTAATGAAACCTCTCAAAGTTAAAAGACTTGCAAAATTCATTAACTGAGTGGGAACGAGATTGCTGAAATCCGTAATTCCATAAGTCGCTAATTCTGCTTTCAGTTTAGGGTTTACCGAAATTTCGGTGCTGTTGATGAGATAATGAGAAGCAATTATTCCGCCCAAAAAAATTCCGAAAACGAAAAATAGATTCCATAATTCTTTCTTCCAGTCATATTTGAAAAAACTGATATTCGCAGGAATACAAGCCGCACAGATATGTCTCAAAGAAGAGCTGATTCCGAAAGATTTGTTCCCTAAAATCAGTAAAACAGGAACTGTGAGACCAATGAGAGGTCCTGCAATATACCAGGGCCAAGGTTCTTTTATCAATTCTAACATTAATTCTATTTTTAATTTAAAACTTTACTCTGACAAACAAAATCGCTTTTCGGAACTCCCGTTTTTGCAATTTCGCTAAAACCACCTGCAATTTCGCTAAAATTTCTGTATCCTCTTGCCTGTAAAATACTCGCAGCCATCATACTTCTGTAGCCACCCGCACAATGGAGGTAGAAATGTTCCTTGGAATCTAATGTGTTAATCCATTGATTGATATAAGCTAAAGGCTTGTTGAAAGCTTCATCTACGTGCTCTGCATTATATTCGGATTCTTTTCTTACATCGATAATTTTCACCTCTTTTCCTATGATTTCTTTCTCAAATTCCTGAGCAGAAATTCTATTCACAGTATCGATTTCTTTACCACTGTTTTTCCATGCATTGAAACCTCCTTTTAAAAAACCGATGATGTTATCAAAACCTACACGGCTCAATCTGGTAACGGTTTCTTCTTCCTGATTTTCGTCAGTGATTAATAAAATCGATTGCTGTACATCTACAATGAGCGCTCCAACCCAAGGCGCAAAATCACCGTCTAAACCAATATTTACAGATTGTGGGATGAAACCTTTGGCAAAATTACTGTTGTTTCTGACATCTAATAATAACGCTCCACTGTGTTCCGCTGTTTCTTCGAATTCATCTGGTGACAGTGCGTGAAGTCCTTTCGATAAAACTTCATCAAAACTTTCGTAGCCTTTTTTGTTCATCGCAACATTCATCCCAAAATAAGCAGGTGGTGGAAGAAGCCCGTCCGTAACCGATTTGATGAAACTTTCCTTATCTTTTTGGTTAAGCGCATAGTTTGTTTTCTTCTGATTTCCTAAACTGTCGATTGTTTCTTTCTGCATATTTTTTCCGCAGGCCGAACCCGCTCCGTGTGCTGGATAAATGATAATATCATCATTCAGTGGTAATATTTTCTCGTACAAACTGTCGTAAAGCAGACCTGCTAATTCTTCCTGTGTAAGATTTGCTGCTTTTTGTGCCAAATCAGGACGACCGACATCGCCTAAAAACAAAGTGTCACCACTGAATAATGCTGTTTCTTTTCCGTTTTCATCGATTAATAAAAAAGATGAACTTTCCATCGTGTGACCGGGCGTGTGAAGGACTTTTATTTTGATATTTCCTACTTCAAAAACCTGATTGTCTTCTGCGATAATCGCTTCAAATTCGGGTTTAGCGGTTGGCCCATAAACGATTGGTGCTTTTGTTTTTTTGCTTAAATCTAAATGGCCGCTCACAAAATCTGCGTGAAAATGAGTTTCAAAAATATATTTTAAAATAACGTTGTCTTTTTGCAATCTGTCAATATAAGGTTGGGTTTCTCTTAACGGGTCGATAATCGCTGCTTCTCCGTTTGAAATAATGTAATAAGCGCCTTGAGCAAGACATCCTGTATAAATTTGTTCTATATTCATTGTGATAAATTTTTTAAGTTTTTTTATTGATACAAAGTTGAGCGTTTAGAAATTTCTGTACCGCTACTTTTGTTACATAAGGATTTTTAGATGAATAATTCTTTTATGATAATATAAATTCCCATCACCAGAATAAACCATCCAAAAACAGGTTTCAGCTTTTTGCCGTCAATCTTTTTGGAAAGTTGAGTTCCAATGATGATTCCGATAATGGCTATGGAAGAAATTGTGCTTAAAAGTTTCCAATCGATTTCGACATTTTTTACTGATGAGAAAAAACCGATAAGAGAATTGAGAGCAATAATCACCAGAGAAGTTCCAATAGCTACTTTCATCGGTGTTTTAAGCAAATTGACAAGAGCCGGAATAATCATAAATCCGCCACCGGCGCCGACAAGTCCGGTAAGAATTCCCACAACAGAACCTTCGCCTGCTGCCAAAAGATTTTTGTTTTTATCAATAGTTTCAGCTTGCAATTGTAATTCAGGGCTTTTCTGAATCATTTTATACGAAGCTAAAATCATTAAACCGGCAAAAATGAGAAGCAGGAAAATATCCTTGGTCAACACAAAATTATTAATGCTGAAAACTTCATTGGGAATCAGTGGAACGAGATAATTTCGGGTAAGAAAAATGGAGATAATAGAAGGAATTCCAAACACCAAAGTCGTTTTCAGATTGACCAAACCTTTTTTAAAGTAAGAAAAAGAGCCCACAACACTGCTGATTCCGACAATGAACAGTGAATATTCGGTTGCCAAAAATGCGTCCAGACCAAAAAGATAGACTAATACAGGAACGGTAAGAATGCTTCCGCCGCCACCGATTAATCCTAAAGAAATTCCGATTAAAACAGAAGCGATATAGCCAAAAATTTCCATTTGCTTTTTTATTTATAATGCAAAATTGGAAATCCTGAAGAACGTGTACCGCTACTTTTGTTACATAAGCATTATTTAGTTTTCCGAAAGCGTGATTTTGTTTCGCCCAAGATTCAGTTTTCCTGCATCTTCAAGCTGCTTTAGAAGTCTGGAAACGACCACTCTTGCTGTACCGAGTTCATTGGCAAGCTGTTCGTGGGTAACAGTAATGGTTTTTGAACCCAAGTTGGAAGATTTTTTATACAGCAGATTAAGAAGTCTCTCATCTACTTTTTTAAATGCGATGGCATTGATAATATCGAGTAATTCCTCAAAACGTTTATGATAAAGCCTGAAAATATAGTCGAGCCATTCGGGATATTCTTTGATGAAAAGCGAAACTTTATCCACTGGTAAAAAAAGAATTTCGGCATCTTCTTCCACTTCCGCTTTTACGATGCTTTTCTCTTGGTGCATTCCGCCAAGAAAAGACATAATGCAGCTTTCGCCGGCTTTGATGTAATACAGCAAAATCTCACGACCGTCTTCCTCAGTACGAATTACTTTTATCATTCCTTTCATTACAATAGGAATGGAGCGTATAGATGCATTCTCATCAAGAATAATATCGCCTTCGTGATAAGTTTTTGTGATGCCGTTTTGGTAGAGCTTATCCAGCAAATCTTTTGAATTAGGAAATTCTTTTGATAAAACGGGGTTGTTCATTTTTTCGAATTAGAAAATAAAATTAGGTAAATTTCTATTAACAGAAATAAGAAATGACGCCAACTGTCTTATTATTTTTTATGAATTTATATTTCATCGACCGCTCTTGGAGAAGATGCCGATTGCTTTTTTAATATATCGCGTTCCAGTTCTGCATCTTTCAGCTTTTTTTCCAACTCATGAATCTTTTCCTGTTCGGCTGTCAGTTTTAAATTTCCATTCCCTGGAAAACTTGCTTCTCCAAATTGGCTACGCCGAACCACTTCGTTAGGTTTCTTCGTACTCTTTACGCCATTTGTAAAGCAGCGTGACTGCGATTCCCAGCTCCCTTGCGAGTTCTGACACATTAGTTCGTTCTTTGCTTAGCTGAACAGCTTTGGGTTTAAAAGCAGGGGCGTAGATTTTTCTACCTCGTTTCATAAGTTAAAATTAAGGCTTTATGCTTAACTTTAACTTGACACTAAATTAGTACATCCAACTATTACTATCATTGTAATGTTTCATGTGGGTTTAGATATAATTCAGAAATTGTAAATAATTTATTTGTTGAAGAATTATCAAAATTTAGTTTTAATAATGGAACTGAAAAGATTTTTAAAACAATTCTTAAGCAAAATTTCGCAGTTGCTTCTAATGGTTTACAAGATGACCGGAAACTTATACAAAATAAATTAAATACTATTGAACAACGAATTGAAAAAGCTAGAGATATGTTTATTGAAGATAAATTAGATGAAGAAGATTTTAGAAGTATTAAAATGAAATACAAAGGAGAAATAGAAAATCTTACATTTAAATTAAATTCTTTAAAAATTTCTTCAGAAAATGAAAATGTTGAACAAAAGATTGATCAGGCATTAAACGCCATTACAAATATTTCTGAAAGGTATAAAAATGCATATACTCTAGATAAGAGAGCGATTGTTGGTCTGATATATTCTGAAAAGTTAATCCTCGATGGAGAGAATTTTCAAACCACAAAAATTAACAGTTTAGCTAATTCTATATTATTGATTAAGAAAGAATTAGGAAATAAAAAAAACCGACAAAAAAGCAAAAAATCTTCTAATGTCGGTCTTGTGACCTTAACGAGCGTATCTTCAAACACTTTTATAGATGATTTGATTAGGTTGAGCCAAGTTAAACAAGAATTAAATATTACTAATTTTTTGTAGTTATAAAATTTTTTACAATTTAATTTTAAACATTTTAACAATCGAAGTGGGCATAAATGGCAATAATATACCAGTGCTTTAAAGCAAAAACAAGCTGGCCCTCTATAAATTTGCTCTTTTTCATAAGATTTTCTTTTTTTAGTAATAATTTTATCTAAAATCTCTACTTTTAAATGATAAGGTTTTTTGGAAGAAAGTCACTGCATTTTTAATTTACTGATATTAATTATTCTTTTTAAGATTATTAATAAAATATGATGGGGTTTGCCCTGTTTCTTTTTTAAATACAATAATAGTACATCCTGGTATATAATTGTATTAATCTAGTTGACAAGACATTTAGTGTACCAGATTGTATCTTTATCTAAAAGAAGTAGTTTTACTATTAGATACCAATAAACTAGATCGATTGTAAACATATTATATATTGGTATATTTAAATATATAGTTGCCTTTTTTTAATTGTAGTCTAATTTGAAAATCTTTATATCTGAATGAAGTAAAGAAAAAAAAATAATAAATTAATATAAAAATACTATCACTAAAATTGCAGGTGTAAAACATCTTTATTAATATTGTGTTCATATGTCCACAAAAAAAGCTTTTAGAACGTTTGGTTCCCCCAAGGTTGGTACCGTTTTATTTTTGTTGCTGATGATTTTGCATGGTTGCAAGGATGCTTCAACAAAATCGGATAAAATAAATATCGGCTTCTCGCAAGGGTTAGGAAATCATCCCTGGAGACAGGCTATGAATCATTCTATGGAGATTCAGGCATCTTTGCATTCGGAGGTGCAATTGAGCATTAGCAAAGCGGAAGGTTCTGTCAAAAAGCAGATTGAGGATATTCAAAAAATGATTGACAGTAGAGTAGATATCATCATTATTTCTCCCATTGAACCTAACTCGCTCATTCCTATTGTGGAGAAAGCTTATGAGCAAAAAATTCCGGTAATTTTAGTTGATAGGAAAATAAACTCCTCAAAATATACCACTTACATCGGTGCAGATAATATAGAAATTGGCAAAGAAGCAGGGCAATATATTATTTCTGATTCCAAGAATCTGAAAAAAGTTATTGAAATAAAAGGCGATGATAACTCTTCACCAACAATTGAAAGAAGTCTGGGTTTCCAGCAAACTATAAAAAATAATTCCAACACAGAACTAATAAAAACCTTCAAAGGTCTTCCGGCAGAGGCTTTCAGGAAAACGCTGGATTCTTTGGGTAATCAAAGTCTGTATGTTTTTGCTTTCAATGACCAACTCGCTACACAAGCCTGGCAAATAGCGAGAAACGCCGGTGTGGAAAATCAAATTAAATTTATCGGTGTGGATGGCCTGAACACAAAAGATGGTGGGATTCAGATGGTTTTAGATGGAAAACTGAACGCTACCTTGCTTTATCCAACGGGTGGCGCAGAAGCTATAGAATCGGCGATTAAAATCTACAACGGGCAAATTCCACCGAAACGAATCAAGCTCAGTACAACCATTATTGACAGGTTGAATGCTGAAATTATGCGAAATCAGTTTGACAAAATTATTGAGCAACAGGGTGTGATAGAAAATCAAGTGAATGCTGTGAAAAAGCAGACCGAACTGTATGCTTCCCAAAAAGAATTATTCCGCTGGTCGGTGGTTTTATTGATGCTCATGTTTTGCCTCGTTGCTTATGCGATTTACCTGATTTATGCCATTAAAATAAAAAACAAACAACTCACTTTGACCAACGAAAGAATCACCATTCAGAGGAATCAGATTGAGATGATTGCCGATGAACTCAAGCAAAGTAACGAAGCGAGAGTCAATTTCTTCACAGGTCTGTCGCACGAATTCAAAACGCCGATAACGCTGATTCTAAGTTCTTTGGAATCGCTGAAAGAAATATTTAAAAGCAAGGGAACAAAACCGTCTTATGAAATTGAGCTCATCAATAAAAATTCTAACCGATTGCTGCGTTTGGTAGATAATCTTTTGGATTTCAGAAAAATAGAAAATAAAACCTTCAATCTTAGGGTTTCCAAAACCAATATTTATGATTTCACTTATGGGATTTTCAGAGACTTTGAGAATGAAGCTAAGAAACGGAATATAAAGTTTGAAATCCGTTCTACAAACAAAAATCTGGAGCTTTATATCGACAGAAACCTGATGGACAAAGTATATTTCAACCTTTTGTCAAATGCTTTTAAATTTACACCAGACAACGGAAAAATTGAAATCACGATTCTGGAAAAAGGTAATCAAGCGGTAATCACTTTTAAAGATAATGGCATCGGAATTCCTGAAAAAGAAATCGGTAACGTTTTCGAAGCTTATTTCAAAGGTTCTAACAACCGGAAAAATAGTTCGGGAATTGGATTGCATTTGAGCCGTCAGTTTGTGGAACTTCACCTTGGAAAAATTGAAGTCAATTCTTTTCAGGGAACAGAATTTATTATCAATCTTTACAAGGGCAACAAACATTTTAACGAAGACCAGATGGTCAAAGAGTCAAGTGTGATGGATGCGGAAACGTTGGCAAAAGCAGCAGTTTTTACTGAAACAGAAAGTGAAATTTTCCCAGCCAATCCGGAAGATAAATCTGAAAAGTATTCCTTACTTTTAGTTGAGGATAATTCAGATTTATCATTTTTCCTCAGCAATAAGCTAAATTATGAATTTGATGTTGAGGTTTCTGATGGAAAAGATGCGATTGAAAAAGCATTGAGCGAAATTCCCGACATCATTGTCTGCGATGTCAATCTTCCGGATAAAAACGGATTTGAAATTTGCGAAATTCTGAAAAATGACCTCAGAACATCTCATATTCCGATCATTCTTCTCACAGCTTTGGACAATAAGGAATCTTATCTTCAGGGACTGAAATCCGGGGTTGACCTTTATCTTACGAAGCCTTTCAGCTTTCCGATTCTGACACAGTCGCTGCGTTCATTGCTTTACAACCGCGAAAAGCTACGTTATTATTACACCAACAACATCGGAAGAATTGTGGACAGCAAATCGTTCGGAAGTATGGAGCAGACTTTTGTTAATAAATTGAATCAAATTATCCAGGCCAATATCGACAATGCCGAATTTTCCGTTGAAAATCTCGCTGACCTTCTGAATATCTCACGAATCCAGCTTTACAGAAAGATTAAAGCAATGTTTGATGTGAATGTGAGCGATTATATCAGCAATATCCGACTGGAACAGGCAAAATCGATGCTTCAAAACCCCGAACTCACCATTTCCGAAATCGCTTACAAAACAGGCTTCTCTTCCCCGAATTATTTCTCCACCGTTTTTAAAAACAAGTTTGGCATTTCCCCGAATATTTACAGGAAAAGTGCGGGAGAGGAGTGATACTTTTTTGGAAT
The DNA here is from genome assembly GCF_003385395.1 of Epilithonimonas hispanica. GTDB lineage: Bacteria > Bacteroidota > Bacteroidia > Flavobacteriales > Weeksellaceae > Epilithonimonas > Epilithonimonas hispanica. Next base: position 34,143 of record NZ_QNUG01000008.1, read on the forward strand.
AAGTTTGGAATGTTATGTATATGATAAATGTAAACACATTCCGATTAACAAAAATATTCTGAAATATCAATAGGAACTGAGATCAGCCCGTTTTTAATTAAGAAAAATTAATTGACTTTAGCTAAAGCTTATAATAAATTTCGGCTAAAGCCAATTCTACATTACAAACTTCAAATCGGGCTGAAGCCCAACGCTATGCATATCCAATAATTTTTGAAATTAACGAATTGGTCGGCGTAGCCAAAATTAATTTCTAACATTGTAATATTATCGAACTTAGTTTAAAAGCAACAACCCAAGATAGGTTGTTGCTTTTTTATTTTGTCAGGTTCCAATTTCGGTCAACAAAACCACACCAACATCAGTTTAAACTCCTAAAAATTCCCAAAAACCACGTTACAATTCTGTAGATCGATGTTACATTTTTGATACGTTATTATAATTTAACAAAATAATTTAATTATAATATTTTGTTTTTCAGTATCTTATATTAAGTTAACAAATAATTAACCTTAACGTAATATTTTGTTACATAATTAGACCTTCCCATTACCATCTCAGGATATATTAGCCACAAACAAATTAATAATTCTATTGATGAAATCGCTCATCCGTAAATATAATTGATAAAGAGCGATTCCATCTTACTCATAAAAAATATTAAATATATACAGATGAACAAAATTGTATTGTGGTCCGTTACCGCTGCTTTGGCAGGATTTCTTTTCGGATTCGATGTTGTGGTAATTTCCGGGGCCGACAAAAAACTGCAGGCGCTTTGGCAAAGTTCAGATGCTTTCCACGGAGCAGTCGTGATGGGGATGGCGTTATGGGGAACCGTTATCGGCGCCATCTTCGGCGGAATCCCGACCAACAAATTCGGACGCAAAAAAACACTCTTGGCGATAGGCGTCTTGTATGCCCTTTCCGCTATAGGTTCAGCATTATCGAATGACCCCTATATATTTGCATTCTTCAGATTTATGGGCGGTTTGGGCGTTGGAGCTTCAACCATCGCTGCGCCCGCATACATTTCCGAGATTGCGCCGGCAAAAGACCGTGGTAGATTGGTTTCCTTATATCAGTTCAACATCGTTTTAGGAATTTTAGTGGCGTTTTTATCCAATTATCTACTCAGCGGAATTGGCGATAACGATTGGCGTTGGATGTTGGGTGTGCAGGCTATTCCGGCAACAATTTACACACTATGCGTTTTCATCATTCCGGAAAGTCCGAGATGGCTCGTTTCGCAAGGCAGAATAGAAGAAGCCAAAAAAGTGATGAAAATTGTGAGTCCAGATCAGGATTCCGAAGCTGTTATCGCTCAGATGGAAGACGACCACGCCGATGCACCAAAGGAAAATATTTTTATGAAAAAGTACCGTTTCCCATTGATGCTGGCTTTCCTGGTTGCATTTTTCAATCAAATGTCGGGAATTAATGCATTCTTATATTACGCTCCAAGAATTTTTGAAGAGGCTGGTTTAGGCGAGAAAACCGCATTGCTCAGCAGTATCGGAATCGGGATTGTGAATATGGTTTTCACTTTGGTTGGGGTTAATCTCATCGACAAAGTCGGCAGAAGAACTTTGATGTACATTGGCTCCATAGGCTATATCATTTCGTTGGGATTGGTTTCTATGGCATTTTATTTCCATTGGTCGGGCTTGGCGATTCCCATTTTTTTATTCTTGTTTATCGCTTCTCACGCCATCGGACAGGGAACGGTGATCTGGGTTTTTATCTCCGAGATTTTCCCGAACCATCTCCGCGCATCCGGACAGGCATTCGGAAGTTCCACCCACTGGGTTTTAGCAGCAGTAATTCCGTCGTTGATTCCGACGTTATTCTCTACCATTGGTGCAGGAACAGTCTTTTTGATTTTTACCATTGCAATGGTTTTCCAGTTGTTGTTCGTGATTTTTATGATGCCGGAAACCAAAGGCGTATCCTTAGAAAAATTGAGCAAAACCTTAACGAAAGAATAAAAAAAATCTGCAAAATCAGACAAATCTGCGAGAAATAATTTAAAGGAGAATTATTTGGGCAGCTATATCCGCCCTCCGTTCCCGCTTTTTTGCTCGTCGTGCCTCCTCACAAAAAGAGCTCCACTCAGGTCGGGCTGCGGGAGTCTGTATAAAACGAAGTTTTGTCATAAAAATACAATTTGGCTTCCTTATATATCTGATTGAAAACTAGCTCGGTTAAAAAAAAACGAAAAAAGTCAAGCTATAAAAAAAAAATAAAATCTGCTAAATACTCAGGAATCAATAAAATAATCGTAATGAGAAAAATAATATCAACCTTAATTATCGCTGCCACTTTCCAATCAGGACTTCACGCACAGGCGGATGCCACACCGTCGGAAGAACAGCTGTACCGCCCCAATTTTCATTTCACACCAAAAAAAGGCTGGATGAATGACCCAAATGGGCTCTATTATAAAGACGGCGTTTACCATCTATTTTTCCAGTATTATCCTGATGGCAACAAATGGGGACCGATGCATTGGGGACACGCAACCAGTAAAGACTTGGTGAGATGGGAAGAACAGCCGATTGCACTTTATCCGGATGATTTGGGATATATCTTCTCAGGAAGTGCGGTGGTGGACAAAAACAACACTTCCGGTTTTGGAAATTCTAAAAATAATCCTGTGGTTGCCATTTACACATACCACAATCCAAACCGTGAAAAAGACGGCAAAATTGATGTAGAATCTCAGGGAATAGCTTATTCTCTCGACAACAGCAAAACCTGGACAAAATACAGCTCAAACCCGGTATTGAAAAACCCTGGAATCCGTGATTTCCGTGATCCGAAAGTCATCTGGGATACCAAGAGAAAACAATGGGTAATGGCTTTAGCAGCGCAGGACAGAGCGCATTTCTACACCTCCAAAAATCTCAAGGACTGGACTTTTCAATCCGAATTCGGGAAAGAGCTGGGTGGTCACGGTGGTGTTTGGGAGTGTCCTGATTTATTTCCGCTAAAAGTGGAAGGTTCGAAAGAAGAAAAATGGGTGCTGATTGTGAATATCAATCCGGGTGGTCCGAATAAAGGTTCTGCAGGACAGTATTTTGTTGGTGATTTTGATGGCAAAACATTTAAAATAGATGAGCATTTTACGAAACAACTTCAGCGAGAAAAAGCTGTGTGGCTGGATTGGGGCAAAGACAATTATGCCAGCGTTTCATTTGATAATGTTCCTCAGGATAAAAGAATCATCATCGGTTGGATGAGCAATTGGGAATATGCGCAGGAAGTGCCGACCGAGCTTTGGCGAAGCAGTACTACTGTTGCAAGAGAAGTTTCGCTCAAGAAAACAAAAGACGGCTATATTCTCAAAAATGTTCCGGTTACGCAGCTGAAAAAATATCAGGGAAAACCTATAACTAAAAAAATTAGTTTAAAATCCGAGAATCAGTTGATTTCCAAATCTGAAATCAATTTATCCAAAGCAGTTATTGATTTAGATTTAAAAAAGATGAATGCAGGAAAATACACTTTCTCTTTGAAAAATACTTTGGGAGAAGAAGTTCTTTTCGGGATTGATAACAAAACAAAAGAACTTTTTATAGACCGTTCAAAATCTGGTAAAACAGATTTCGGGAAAAATTATGCAACGCCAATTACCAAAGCTCCTTTGAACGAAATTTATGTGAACGCCAAAATGAAACTGGTCATCGACAAAACTTCCATAGAAATCTTCTTCAACGACGGCGAAAAAGTTCTGACAGAAATCTTCTTTCCGAACGAAAATTTCTCAGAACTGACTTTAAATACAAATACGAATGGAGCTTCTCTAGAATTCAATGCTTATCAGATTAACACCAAATAAAAACTATATTATATGAAGAAATCTAAAATGGCAATCGCTCTTTGTCTTCTTCCGTTTTCCTACATTTTTGCCCAGGAAATTGTGAAGGGTAAAGTGCTTTCACCAACTCAAAAACCTTTGAGCGGCGTTACGGTTACTGTTTCCGAAACAGGAACTATGACAACTACCGACAGTAATGGTGCATTTCAAATCAATGATTTGCAAAAAGGAAATACACTTGTTTTTACTTACCCGGATTATTCTACACAGGAAATTGTGGTGGATGAAAAAACTGTCCTCAACATCATTCTGGCAGCCGATAAGGTAAAGAATATCGACGAAGTTGTGGTGACCGGATATACCAAGCAGAAAAAAGCTGACATTACAGGAGCGGTATCTATTGTTGATATGAAAGACCTTAACAAACAAGGAGAACCCAATCCCGTAAAATCTTTACAAGGAAGAGTTGCGGGGGTGAATATTTCAACTGATGGTTCGCCTTCTGGAGGGAATACCAAAGTTTTGATTCGTGGGGTGGGAACGCTTAATAATACCGACCCACTTTATGTCATAGACGGTGTGCCTACAAAAGCTGGCATGCATGAATTAAACCCAAGCGATATTGAATCTATGCAAGTGCTGAAAGATGCATCCTCGGCAAGTATATATGGGTCCAGAGCGGCAAACGGTGTAATTATCATTACCACTAAGAAAGGGAAAAAAGGCAGAATGAGAATCGACCTGAATTATTATACAGCCTATTCGCAATATGCTAAGAAAACTGATGTTCTCAACGCAAAACAATTTGGGCAAGTACTTTGGCAAGCCAATATTAACGATGGTTTGAATCCGAATGCTAATAATCTTAGTTATAACTTCGATTGGGGCGTTCAGAATGGTGTTCCGACTTTGTACAACAGCTACGTGCCGGAATATTTAGATGCAGCGAAAACCATTAAGTCTGCCGATACCAATTGGTATGACGAAGTGTCTCAAACTGGCGTGGCTAATTCACTAGATGTTTCTGCATCAAGTGCTTCAGATAAAGGATCTTATTTCTTTTCAATGGGCTATTATGACAATGAGGGAATTGTGAAACTGACCAATTTCAAAAGATTATCTGCCCGTGTGAATACCTCTTACAATTTTTTCGATGGTAAATTAAAAATAGGGGAAAATTTTACGTACAATAAAACTAACGAATTGATGGATCCTGGTGTTCTTGATCCGGCATTGAGGGCACTGCCGATTATACCGGTTCATACAGTGGACGGAATCGGGTGGGGTGGTCCGGTTGGAGGAATGAATGACCGGCAGAATCCTGTTCGGCTTTTGGAATATAATAAAGATAATGGATACGAATACGAACGGTTTTTCGGAAATATTTTTGCTGAATTACAGCTTGTAAAAAACCTTACTTTAAAATCAAGTTTTGGTATTGATTTTTCCAATTATTACAAAAGAATTCTTCAAAGAAGTTATGTTTCAGGGTATTTGCAGAATAATAAGAATGCTGTAAATATTGATCAGTCCGATACTGAAAAATGGACATGGACCAATACTGCTCATTATACCGCCAAAGCAGGAAATCACCATTTCGATTTGCTGGGAGGAATGGAAATGTATCAAGATACGTACAACAATACTTGGCTGAGAAAAGAAGGTTTCCTGATTGAAGATCCAGATTATATGTATCCAGATGCCGGAACCGGCGATGCCTTCAACGGCGGTAGTTCAACCTATTATAGTTTGTTATCGTACTTCGGAAAACTCTCGTATGATTATGACAATCGTTATCTGTTTTCTGCAACGCTTCGTTATGATGGCTCTTCAAGATTCGGTAAAAACAACCGTTTCGGAACATTCCCAGCTTTTTCACTAGGTTGGAGAATTAACAAAGAAGATTTTGCAGAACAAGTGATTCCATTTTTCTCAGATTTAAGGTTAAGAGCAGGCTGGGGACAAACCGGAAACCAAGAAATCAGCAATTCTGCTGTTTACTCGCTTTACATCGCCAATTATGCAGGTGGTAATCCGACTTGGGCTACTTCATACGGAACAGCTTATGATATTTCCGGTGTTGGAAGTGGTTTGTTGCCATCCGGATTTATCGCTACTCAATCAAAAAATGATGATCTAAAATGGGAAACCACTACACAAACTAACCTAGGTTTGGATTTTGGGTTTTTTAATCAAAAATTGACAGGTAGTGTGGATGTTTATCAAAAAGATACAAAGGATATCCTTGTATTGCCACCTTATCTAGGCGTCATCGGCGAAGGCGGAAACCGTTGGATCAATGGTGCTTCAATGGAGAACAAAGGAATAGAGGTAGCATTAGGCTATCAAAATAAAACAACAGGTGGTTTTGGATATGAAATTTCAGGAAATTTTTCAATGAACCGAAATAAAATAACGGAATTACCTAAATCAGTTGTCAATAATTATGGTGGAAACGGAACTACCGATAATATTCTGGGAAGACCGATCAATTCGATGTATGGCTATGTTGCCGACGGACTTTTCAGAACTCAGGCGGAAGTAGATAATTCTGCCGCACAGCCAGGTAAAGGTTTGGGAAGAATCCGTTATGCTGATTTAAACTCGGACGGAATTATCAATGACAAAGACAGAACATGGATCGGAAATCCGAACCCTGGTTTTATGTATGGTGTCAATCTCAATTTTTCTTATAAAAACTTTGATTTGTCAACTTTCTGGCAAGGTATCGGCGATGTGGATGTAATTAATTCAAAAAAATATCAAACCGATTTCTGGAGCGTGGATGATGTAGGTTCCAATAAAGGAACAAGACTTTTAAATGCGTGGTCTCCACAGAACCCGAACTCTGATATTCCGTCACTAACTACAGTGGATAGCAATGCAGAATCGAGGTTTTCTACTTACTATATAGAAAACGGAAGTTATTTGAAATTGAGGGTTTTACAACTTGGTTACACCCTTCCTAAAGATATTCTTGAACAATACAAGATTTCCAATTTCAGAATCTATGTGAGTGGGCAGAATCTTTTGACCATCAAATCCAAAAGCTTTACAGGCGTCGATCCGGAAACCCCTGCTTATGGCTATCCGCTTCCTTTGACTTTCAATTTTGGAGTTAATTTATCCCTTTAAACTTTTAAATATTAAAACAATGAAAAAGAATATATTATTTACAATCGCCTTTGCTTTTTTGCTGGGAACCACTTCTTGCAATGATTTTCTAGATAATGAACCGAGAGGCGTTCTATCCGAAGCCGATGTGGTAACACCCCAGAATGTGGATGGATTTGTGATAGCGGCTTATGCAGCACTTGGAAATGATCATTATGATACTCCTTTCAGCCTTTGGCCTTATGGAAATGTTCGTTCAGACGATGCATACAAAGGAGGCAGTGGGACAAATGATATCCAAACTTTCCACTTCTTTGAAATTTCTAATAATATTCGCCCGGATTTTGGTGAATTAGACGGACTTTGGTATTTGAATTATGTAGGAATTGGTAGATGTAATAAAGCGATTGCTGCACTTAACCAACTTTCCGAAACTGCGTATCCGAATAAGCAGAAACGAATTGCCGAGATGAAATTCGTGAGAGGTCATTTTTATTTTATGTTGAAAACACTTTTCAAGTATGTACCTTATGTTGACGAAAATACACCAATAGAAGAGTACCCAAATATCTCAAACAGAGCTAAAACCGACCAACAATTGTGGGATGCCATCGCTTCTGATTTTGAATTTGCCGCAGCCAATTTGCCGGCAATACAGCCAGAAGTTGGAAGACCAAAGAAAAGTGCTGCATTTGCTTATTTGGCAAAAGTAAGATTGTACCAAGCGTATGAACAAGATGATAATTATACCGTTACACAAATTAATCCAGTAACACTTCAGAAATCGATTGATGCTGCTAATCAGGTAATTGGGAATTATACTTTGGAATCCGATTTCGGGTACAATTTCCTTCCGGGTACGCACGAAAATGGTCCGGAAGCTGTTTTCTCCATTCAATATTCCGACAATGACGGAACGCTTTTCGGAAGGCTGAACTACGGTGATGTACTTTCTTTGCCACAAGGTTTGGGATGTTGTGATTTCCATAAACCAAGTCAAAATCTGGTCAATGCTTTCAAAACGAACGCCCAAGGTTTGCCAATGTTTGATACTTACAATGATGCGGATTTAGATTATAAGCAACTCAACAATTATAAAGTGGATCCAAGGCTTTACCATACAGTTGCGATGCCGGGACTGCCATGGAAATATGAAGAAGACAAAATCTATCAGGAAAGCTGGGTCAGAAGTCCGGGAACCTATGGCTATTATGCTTCACTAAAAGAAAATGTTCCTGTAGGATGTGGCTGTACGGTCAATATAGATCCATTTTATGGCAATTCTAAAAACAGAATTATCATCCGTTATTCCGACGTTTTGCTGATGAAAGCAGAAGCGCTGATCGAATTGGGACAGGCAAGTCAAGCATTGCCATTAATCAACCAAGTAAGACAAAGAGCAGCAAACAGTACTGTTTTGACGGGAAGTTATACCTCAAACAATTTTATTAGCAAATATGAACCAGGCGTGAACTGTACTTGGAACCAAGATTTTGCAAGAAAAGCCCTAAGATGGGAGCGAAGAATGGAGTTTGCAATGGAAGGCAGCCGTTTCTTTGATCTTGTGAGATGGGGAGTTGCTGCCGGAACGATGAATACCTACTACTCCGGTGAAAAAACGAAAAGAACTTACTATTCTCAAGCAGGATTTGACCACGGCATTGAAGAATATTGCCCGATACCATTAGCTCAAATCAACTTTAGCCAAGGATTGTACAAACAAAATAATGGTTACTAAAATTTAAGATTTATGAAAACAATTTTAAATAAATTTCAAACAATGCCTTATTATGAAAATAGATTCTTTCATCTTTTCTTCCTACATCATGCGAAAACAAAACCCAACCGAATTGCAAGTAATGTGATGAGCAATGGAAGTGAGGTTTTATCCAATACTTATCCTTTAAATGGGATTAGTGGAGTTTATGAAGTAAACGATCAGATGAGTAATGGTGTTTGCGTGGTTTATGTGAATGATAAAATTGTGTTTAGCAACCGTGTGTATGATGTTGTTAACAAAAAATGGAGTATTTTTGGTTCAGATAGTTCATTCAGTAATATTAATATCAAAAATCCTTAAATTGATGTTCCTCAACAAAAAAATAAATGCAGTAAGTTACGGAGAAGTGCTCTTCGATGTGTTTGGAGAAGAAAAAATAATTGGTGGAGCTCCACTTAATCTTGCACTCCGAACAGCCTCTTTCGGATTTCCGGTGGCGATGATAAGTGCCGTTGGCGATGATGAAGACGGAAAGATAATTTCTGATTACATCAAAGAAAATCAACTTGATACCAGAGGGATTATTACCACTCAGGATTATGAAACTGGAGTTGTTCAGGTAACATTAAATGAGCGTGGTTCTGCAACCTACGAAATCAAATTTCCATCGGCTTGGGATTTTATAGAATTGAATGAAAATGTTCAAAATATTGTTCAAAATGCTGATGTTTTTTTCTTCGGAAGCCTGAGTTGTAGAAATGATATTTCTAGAAATACACTTTTCAGTCTGCTGAATTCTAATCCTAAAATGTTCAAAGTTTTTGATGTGAATCTGAGAAAGCCGCATTATCATATTGAAGTTTTACAACAATTGATGAACAAAGCAGATTTCATTAAATTCAATGATGAGGAAATCTTAGAAATAGCTTCGGAATTAGGTTTTCAATCTGAAAATCTGGAAGAAAATATTCAGTTTATCTCAGAAAAAACCAATACCAATTCCATCTGCGTGACTTTGGGAAAACACGGTTCATTATTATTATGGAATGGCAATATTTACCAACACGGTGGTTATCCTGTAAAAGTGGCAGATACCGTTGGAGCAGGAGATTCTTTTCTTGCAAGTCTGATTGCTAAATTGTTATCCGATAAAAATCCTGAAACGGCATTGGATTTTGCAAGCGCTGTGGGAGCTTTGGTAGCAAGTTATAGTGGAGCAAATCCTAAACTGAGAAATGAAGAAATTGAAGATTTTTTAAAGGAAAAAATTTATAGGGGTTAATATTCAGTAAACATAGCTAAAAAAAATGAAAAACGGCGGCAACTGATTCAGTTGCCGCCTTTTAATAAAATTGTGACCAGCCTTATTATGGCAATTTTCAACTGTAATAATATGTATAATACACCCCATCCTTAGGACAGGATTTCACAAAACTTAAGATAGTCTTTTTTAATTTTGGGGACTATTATAGAACTTGACATCAGGACAAAAATAGAAATGCTTTAGATTTAATGGAAAATCTTGTAAACTTTCCTCAAAAAGTTGAATTTGACGGAAAAAGTTTTCAAACACCTAAAATGAATATTGTAGCTCAGTGTATAAATCACTATAACAATGCATTAGGAAATAAAAAAAACCGACATAAGAAGTTCAAAACTTCAAATGTCGGTCTTGTGAACTCGACAGGATTCAAACCTGTAACCTTCTGAGCCGTAATCAGATGCGCTATTCAGTTGCGCCACGAGTCCTTTGTTTCCTTATCGTTTAAAGGTTTGCAAATATAGTACTTTTTTCCGTTCTTTGAAACATGAAACGCATTTTTTTACTTTTAATTTTATTTCTTTTTTCAGTTTCATGTAAAAAGGAAATCCCTCAGGAATTAAATAAAAACATAACTATCTCATCACGAGTTAATTATATTGAAAATTTCGACAATTTGATTTTAACATCCGGAAAATTTAAAAATACAATTCCGAGTCAAAAATTACCTTTCAAAACTGTAATATTGCTTAATTCAAGCTTAATTGGCTTTTTTTCTGAGCTCAATCTTGAAAATAAAATCACTGGTGTTTCCAGTCCAGAGTATGTTTTCTCAGAAAAAATTCATCAATTAATCAAAGAAAATAAAATCCAAAACATCGGAAACGAGCAGAAGTATAACATCGAAAAAATTCTGGCAAACAAACCCGATGTTATTTTTACCAATTATGTTCCCAACTTTGCAAACACTTATGATATTCTAAAGAAAAACGGAATCGAAGTCATTTTCTTAGACGAATTTTTAGAACAGAACCCATTAGAAAAATCAAAATATCTTTTGCTCTTCGGAAAGTTATTTGGAATGGAGGAGAAAGCTGAAAAAGCTTATCAAAACATCGAAAATAATTACAAAAAAATCCAGACATTAAGCAAAAATTCAAAATCAGAATCTTTAGTACTATGTAATGAGATGTACGGAAGTCAATGGTTTTTACCCGGCGGAGATTCCTTTGTTGCCAAACTGATTAACGATGCAGGCGGAAATTATATTTTGAAAGATAACAAAGAATCAAGCTCAGTTCCGTTGAGTTTTGAAGAAGTCTTTGTAAAAGCAAAAAAAGCCAATTATTGGATTAATATCAGCCCTCACAAAAACAAAAAAGAATTGTTGACAATGAATCCAAACTACAGCAAAATGGGCGCTTTCAACTCAGGCAAATTATATATGATTAATAATAAGGAGAATAACCAAGCCAACGATTATTTTGAAAGTGGCGTTGTAAGATGCGATTTAGTTTTGAGAGATTATTTCAAGATTTTCCATCCAGAAGACGTAACTTTCCAGTCAGAACCATTAATCTATATGAAAGAGCTTAAATAATGGAAAATCAAAATTACAAATTAGATTTTTTCACAGGAATCATTCTTGTTGTAGGACTTTATATAGGCGCAGGATTAGCTCAGGCAGTTGGGTTGGGAATATCGGCATTATTCAGTCAAGATATCCAGCAGACAGGCGGTTTTTCGTTGTTCGCATATGTAATGACAATGCTGATTCCCATTTTATTTTTCTATTTTTTGATTGCGAGAAACGAAGGAAAAAAACTCTGTTTCGATTTTTCTACAAAACCACTCCGAGTTTATCTTTTGATATTTCCAATGATGTTTGGGATGATGTTGATTGCAGATTACACCACACAACTTATCCCTACAACAGGGCCTTTTTTAGGAGAGATTTACAAAATGTACAATGACGAATTTGCCAAACTTTTGTCCAGTCCAATTTTGTTAATCCTAATGACAGTGATACTTGCGCCAATTTTGGAAGAGATACTTTTCCGTGGAATCATAATGAAAGGAATGATAAATAACAATGTGAAACCTGTGACGGCAATTATCGTTTCAGCGTTCATTTTTGGAGCAGTTCATTTCAATCCTTGGCAATTTGCGGGCGCATTTTTACTCGGTTTGGTATTAGGTTTGGTGTACTACAAAACGAAATCTCTGCTGATGTCGATATTGTTGCACGCCTTCAATAATCTCTTATCAGCATTGATGATGATGTATTCTGATTCAGAAACATTTTCTGAATTATTCAAATTAAACAAAGAAATAGTACTTGTTTTAGGAATCGTAATTTTTGCAATACCATTTTACTTTTTCGCAATCAACAAAAATATTATTTATAAAGATTAAAATTATGGCAGCTATATACTCTGTAGTTTATCCTGAGCTTGTCGAAGTACTCCTAATCTTTTTTGCAGACGACTTCCAGTTCAATAGAATCCCAAGTCCACGCAAAAAAGGATTTGCGCTCAAGCCGGGCTGCAGCTTCGCAAAGTTCAACATTTTTTAATGCATTCAAACTTGTCAAAAAACGAACTTTCAAAATTTAAATCACAATCATTTATCAATTATCATTTATAATAACATATGGAAATCCTTATAGCCACACATAACTTACATAAAAAAGAAGAGATTCAGCAGATTCTCGGAACAGAATATATTGTGACAAGTTTGTCAGATTACAATTTGAATGAAGAAATCATCGAGGACGGAAATAGCTTCCAAGAAAACGCACTCATCAAAGCAAAATACTGTTTCGAAAAAACCGGAAAAGGAAGTGTAGGCGATGACAGCGGATTAGTTGTAGAAGCTTTGGATGGAAGACCAGGGATTTATTCTGCACGTTATGCAGGTAATCACAATTTCCAAAAAAACATCGAAAAAGTTTTGGAAGAGATGAAAGGCGAGCCCAATAGAAGAGCTTATTTCATCACTGTTTTATGTTTCAAAGATAAAGATGGCGAACATTACTTCGAAGGTCGTGTTTATGGTAATTTGACCACTGAGGTTTTTGGCGCAGATGGATTTGGTTACGACCCAATTTTCATTCCGGATGATTACAATATGACATTTGCTCAGATGTTGCCCGAAGAAAAAAACAAAATCAGCCACCGAAGTGAAGCTTTGAAATTATTTCTAGAATTTTTGAATTCCAGAGGGGGTATTTTGTAGTTTTTGTGATGTTTTTATATCTTTAGCCTTTTAATTTTCAACACATTTTAGAAAATTGAGTACATATCTTACAATCTTAGGATTCAATTCAGCAATTCCAACCATTAATTCCTCGCCAACTTCACAGTTTCTAGAAATGGAAGAACGTCATTTTTTAATTGATTGTGGCGAAGGAACTCAGGTTCAGATGCGAAAAGCAAAAGTTAGATTTTCTAAGATTAATCATATTTTCATTTCCCATCTTCACGGCGACCATTGTTTTGGTTTGCCTGGATTAGTCGCATCTTTCCGATTATTAGGAAGAAAAACCCCTTTGAACATTTACGGTCCAAAAGGAATCAAAAAAATGATGGACACTATTTTCGAAATCACCGAAACCTACAAAGGCTTCGAAGTCATCTATCACGAATTGGAAGGCAAAGAATCTGTGAAAATATATGAAGATAAAAGGGTAGAAGTCTATACAATTCCATTGAATCACAGAATATATTGCAACGGTTATCTCTTCAAAGAAAAACCAAAAGAACGCCACCTGAATATGAAAGAAATCTCAAAATATAAGGAAATTGAGATTTGTGATTTCCAGAATCTGCGTTTAGGAAAAGACTTTGTTTCGGAAGGTGGAAATATTATCAAAAATTCTTTATTGACAACTGATCCGAAACCATCTGTATCTTATGCTTTTTGTAGTGATACTAAATATAAGGAAGACATCATTCCAATTATAGAAAACGTAGATGTTCTCTACCACGAGTCCACTTTTCTCCACGTTTTGAAGGAAATGGCAGATTACACCGGACATTCAACCGCTTTGGAAGCTGCAACTATTGCAAAGAAAGCACAAGTTGGAAAATTGATTTTAGGGCATTTCTCCAATCGTTACAGTGACCTGAGTGTAATGACAGATGAAGCCAGACAGATTTTCCCGAACAGTTTTTTACCAAAGGCTTTGGAGACGATAAAGGTAGGATAGTTTTATTGAATTTTACTGAGTGGAAAATAACATTCGTTGACAGGATCTAATTCTCCCAACTTATCATCACAAGGAGTTTGCTTTTTCTTCCGCTCTTCAATACCATTTTTATAATCCCTTAAAATCTCTTGAATGTTTTTTGTTGGACTATCCATTCCACGCCCAATCTTTTTAAAATTAACTTTTATATTTTTTAAAATTTTATAATTACTCAAAGCTTTTTCATTTATATAACTAAAGTCAAATAGGTCGACACAATGACCGTTAAAACCCTGTGGTATTTTCCTGCCGAAAATTTGATTTCCATTTAAAAAGCATAATCCAAACCAATTTCCATCATTTTCTGGGTTAATACCCAATACGATTGCCTTGATGTTTTCTTCGCCAATATTAAGTTCGATCAAATCTCCGAACTTTAATTTTAAATTCTTGTCATCAACTTTCCAATAGTTTGTAAGAAAAATATTAGGAGAATAATCATCTTCAAATTTTGAATTTTTAGGATTACAATTAGTTAAGAATAACATCAAAAGTAAAATTCTAATATTCATATAATAATATAATTAAAAATTTAGTTAAATTAATACCATCACACCACATCAATACTCACAATACAAACCGCTAGAGAGATACAGAGTAAAGCAACAAAGAAAAGGATATCGGCAATGTTTTCTAATTTATCTGATAGCTTTTCCTTGTTAGTTCTAATTGCAAGAAAAGAAAAGGCACAACTTATCATCAAACAGAGAATCGCACCAACGGTAAACTCATCAAGATAAGATGAATGATTGAACTTAGAAATCTTCAAAGAAGTAATGATTACTAAACAAAATCCCAGAAGATTTGTAGATGCATTCAGGATATGAGGTGCCGTTTTTTTTCATTTATTAAATTTGATCATTCGAAAATATTCAATAATTATCTGTAAAATAGACATTTAATGAAATTTTAATACTTTATATAAAATTTCTTACTTTTACTAAATATCAAATTAATAAAAAATTAAGTAAAAAATTTTATATTTGTCAAAACCCTAAGTTATGCAATCAACATATATAGAAACTCAGCAGATCTCTTTTCAGGACTTTAAAAGCAGTATTTTAGACGACTATCGATTAGGAAGAATTTCCCGCGAAATGTCATATCTAGGAAGAAGAGAAGTTCTTACGGGGAAAGCAAAGTTCGGAATTTTCGGAGACGGAAAAGAATTACCTCAATTGGCAATGGCAAAAGTTTTCAGAAATGGAGATTTTCGTTCCGGATATTATCGTGATCAGACATTTGCTTTGGCAA
The DNA here is from genome assembly GCF_003385395.1 of Epilithonimonas hispanica. Lineage (GTDB taxonomy): Bacteria > Bacteroidota > Bacteroidia > Flavobacteriales > Weeksellaceae > Epilithonimonas > Epilithonimonas hispanica. Next base: position 49,561 of record NZ_QNUG01000008.1, read on the forward strand.
TCGATGCAGTTTCTATAGAAAGTTTTTTTGCACAATTATACGCGGATACTAGTGTAGAAAGAGAGCCAGCTTCTGCAGGTCGCCAAATGAATGGCCATTATGCTACAAGAAGTTTGAATGCAGATGGAAGCTGGAAAGATTTGACTGCTCAAAAAAATATCTCATCGGATATTTCTCCTACAGCAGGACAAATGCCAAGATTATTAGGTTTAGCTCAGGCTTCCAAAGTTTATAAATCTGTAAAATTCGATGGTTCTGAGAAGTTTTCAAAAGAAGGAAATGAAGTAGCTTTTGGAACAATTGGTGATGCTTCTACGGCTGAAGGTCATTTCTGGGAAACTTTGAACGCTGCTTGTGCTCTACAAGTTCCAATGATTGTTTCGATTTGGGATGACGGTTATGGGATTTCCGTACCGACTCAAAACCAAAGAGCAAAAGCCGATATTTCTGAAATGCTTTCTGGTTTCCAAAGAAAAACTGACGAAAAACAAGGTTGCGAAATCATCCAAGTGAAAGCTTGGGATTATCCAGCGCTGATGGAAGCTTATGCAAAAGCAGAACATTTTGCAAGATATGAAAGCGTGCCTGTTGTAATTCACGTAACTGAAGTGACACAACCGCAAGGACATTCTACTTCTGGATCGCACGAGCGTTACAAATCTGAAGATCGATTGCATTGGGAATCAGAATTTGATGGTTTGATAAAATTCAAAGAGTGGATTTTGGATTACAGTATAGAAATCGAAGGAAATGAAGAATATCTTGCCTCTATAGAAGAATTAGATTTGATAGATGCAGAAGCTAAAAAATTAGTAAAAGATGGACAGAAAAAAGCTTGGGAAGTTTATCAAAAAACCATCACAGATATAAAACGAGAAGCTTTATTATTAATAGAACCTCTTAAGAATCAAAATACTGAAGTTTTTAATTTCATTGAAAACTTTAACAAAGTGATATCCGTAAGTAAGAAAGATGTATTTCATTTAATAAGACAAACTTTATTATCTACCCGAGCACAAGTTTCTCCCGAAAGAAATGCTTTAAAAGCTAAATATGAAGAGCTTCTGAAAGTTGAAAAAGATAATTATTCTTCACACCTTTACTCTCAATCCCAATGGAAAGCAACCAATGTTAAAGAAATCAAGCCTATCTACTCAGAATCTTCTGAAGAAGTTGATGGAAGAGTAGTTGTAAGAAATAACTTCGATAAGATTTTTGAAAAATATCCTCAAGCTTTAGTTTTTGGAGAAGATGCTGGGAATATTGGAGATGTCAACCAAGGATTGGAAGGTCTACAAGAAAAATATGGCGATGTGAGAATTGCTGACACAGGAATCCGTGAAGCAACAATCCTCGGGCAAGGAATTGGAATGGCAATGCGTGGTTTGAAGCCAATTGCCGAAATCCAATATCTGGATTATATTTTATATTGTCTTCAAGGGATGAGTGATGATTTGGCAACCGTTCAATATAGAACAAGAGGAGGTCAAAAAGCACCTGTAATCATCAGAACAAGAGGACATAGATTGGAAGGCGTTTGGCATTCTGGCTCTCCAATGGCGGGAATCCTTAATCTATCAAAAGGCATTAATATATTAGTTCCAAGAAGTTTAACAAAAGCTGCCGGATTTTACAATACAATGCTCCAAAGTGACGAGCCTGCTGTGATTGTAGAATGTTTAAATGGCTACAGATTAAAAGAAAAGCAACCTGACAATCTTGGAGAATTTACTATTCCTGTAGGAAAAATTGAAGTAACCAAAGAAGGAAAAGATGTAACTCTAGTAACTTATGGCTCAACATGGAGAATAGTTTCAGAAGCAGCAAAAGAACTAGAAAAAGTAGGAATCTCAGCAGAAGTAATTGATGTTCAGTCTTTGATTCCTTTTGATTTGTCTCACGAAATTGCAGAAAGTGTTAAGAAAACCAATAGATTGGTTGTGATTGATGAAGATGTAGAAGGCGGAACTTCGGCATTCATTCTTCAACAGATTTTAGAGAAGCAAAAGGCTTTCAAATTTTTAGATTCTGAGCCTTTAACTATTTCTGCTGAAAACCATAGACCTGCTTTTGCAAGTGATGGAGATTATTTTAGTAAACCTTCTGCTGATGATATGGTAGAAAAGATCTATACAATTTTCAATGAAATAAATCCTCAAAAATATCCAGCGATTTATTAATAATAATTTCTAAAATAATCCTAAAAAACCTTTTGAAGATTCTATTTTCAAAAGGTTATTTTTTTGCAGATCTTCCACAAAAAAATCTTCTTTTTCATACCGAATTTCTATCTTTTCGAAAGTTTTCTTTCTGTAAGAATAGGCCTCCATAAATTCCTCATTACTATCCCACTGCTGTAGATCCATCTTTCTCATCCAACTTATAAAATGGGAATGAGATTCTGCACGCAGACTCTTATTCCGTTTTACCAAAGTATATTTCATGCTGTCAATTTTAAACAAATTTATTAATAATAATCTATTATAGTTATTAATAGCTAATTAATTTTAGTTTATTAATTAAAAATTAATATTTACATATTGTATTTTCAATAATTTTTGAAAGTCTAGAAAATTTAATTATATTTGTATTTGTATAAGGATTTAAACATTACAAAATGAAACTTGAAGAAGCTAAAGAAAAATATATCCAGACTTGGGGAACATTGGCCACTAATTGGGGAATCAATAGGACAATGGCTCAGGTTCACGCTTTGCTTCTTGCAGAAGGCAAACCTTTATCAACGGATGAAGTGATGGAAGTTTTGCAAATTTCAAGAGGAAATGCCAATATGAATCTTCGGAATCTGCTAGAGTGGGGAATTATAAAAAAAGAATTAATTAAAGGCGATAGAAAAGAATACTTTGTAGCGGAACGCGACATGTGGTTTCTTTTCAAACAGTTGGTAAAAGAACGTAAAAAAAGAGAGATTGAACCTATTCTGAATTCTATTGCTGAACTCAAAATTGTAGATGAAGATACAGAAGAAGCAAAAAGATTTACAGATTTGATGAAAGAAATGGAAAGTGTAACTGGGAAAGTTTTTAATATAATGGACTTAGCCATAAAAAGTGATGACCATTGGCTGGTTGGTAAAATCACCAACTTACTGAAATAGAAAGGAAAACATTTTCCTTTTTTATTTAGAATTAATTTTCAATAATTACTGAAAATATAAAATTTACAAAATGATTAATATTATTTCCTTTATAATCTATTTTCTCATAACAGTTCCTGTGATTGTTTTGGTAGGTTGGAAATGTTTTACAATCGGCAGAATTTATCTGATGGATTTGTTCAGCAATATCCGGATATGCGATTCTGTCAACAGAATTTTGTTGATTGGATATTATCTAATGAATATCGGATATGTGACTTTTTCTCTTTCAGAAGATCTAAAAACAGGTACAATCGAGTTATTTATTGTATCAATTTTTACAAAAATCGCAACAACACTTTTACTGATTGCAGTGATGCATTATATCAATATTTTTTCTCTGACTTATTTCCGTAAACAAATATTATCAACTTTTAAATCATAAAATTATGACCGCAACTTACAACCTCACCGCTTACGCAATCTATTTGCCAATAGTTTTAACATTAACAGTTATTGTTTCAGAACTACTTTTCCGCAATGCAAAAGTATTCATGATGGATATTTTTCACCAGAAATCTGACATTGCTTTAGCGACCAATTCTTTATTTAAAATTGGATTTTATCTTCTGAATATTGGTTTTGCATTCTTAATTATAGAATTCAGTCAACTCATAACCGGAGAATCTTTGGTTGTTGGTTTGAGTAAAAAAATAGGAGGATTTTCAATTTATTTAGGATTGATGCTTCTTTTCAATCTGTTACTTTTTATGAAAGTAAGAAAGAAATCTAACGAAAAAGAACTTATTAATAATTTAACTGATGAAAAACCTAATATTTAAAATCATAATGTTCTTCCTTTTCAGAAAAAACCGAAGAACAAAAGGCGATTTCCTCAACCTTTAAAAACAGAAGAAAAATGATGGCTAAAATTTATTTAGAAACATTTATTAATGCTGATATTCGGAAAGTTTTTGATTTATCACGAGATATTGATCTCCACCAAAAATCAGCTAAAACCAACGAAAAAGCAATTGCTGGAAAAACCTATGGATTAATAGAACTTGGCGAAACGGTAACTTGGTGCGCCAAACATTTGGGATTTTATCAAACGCTTACAACGAAAATTACTGAAATGGAAAGTCCAAAAATGTTTACAGATAAAATGACTGAAGGCGCTTTCAAATCGATGAAGCATCAACACATTTTCAAAGAAAAAGATGGAAAAACTTGTATGGTTGATATTTTCGAATTTGAATCACCTTTTGGAATTTTTGGAAAATTATTTAATAAAATATTCCTGAAAAATTATCTTAAAAAATTTCTAATTGAAAGAAATAGACTGATAAAAGAAATTGCAGAATCATCTTTTAATAAGAGAATTTAAATCCAAATAATTTTCATAAATTTTCAAAATAATTCCAACCTTTTTTAAACTATTGCATCTTTCCTTATAAAAGCCAATGTATGGAACACGACATATACATAAGATGCAGAAATAAAGACCGCAACGCACAGCGAAAACTTTATGAAGAATATGCAGGACGATTCTTCGCAACCTGCAAACGTTACCTGAAAAATGATGAAGATGCGGAAGAAGTTTTAGCCGATTCTTTCTACCTAATTTTCACAAAGCTTGAACAACTTAAAGATTTTCAGGTTTTCGATGCTTGGGCAAAGAAAATTGTAGTGAATCAATGTTTACAGAAACTTCGCAAGAAACAACCGTTCTCAATTTCAATTGAAGAGAATTTTGTGGATTTACCGGATTCTGAATCGGAAAATGTTTCTGAAGAAAGAGGAATTTTGTCTCTTCTTAATTTTCTTCCGGAGGGTTGTCGCACGATTTTCAATCTGTTTGCGATGGAAGGTTATCCACACAAAGAAATTGCACAAATGCTTTCTATCTCCGAAGGTACGTCTAAATCTCAGGTGAATTTTGCCCGCAAAAAATTGCAGGAGTTTGTGAAACTTCAAACAATTAATTCTTAAAGTTAAAAAAAATGGAAAATCAAGATATCGATAAAATGTTCAATGATGCTGGGAAATCAGCAGAAGAAAATTCTACATTTCCTGCCTTTGAAAAAGTTTGGGGAAAAGTTGAAGAGAAATTAGACAAAAAAGAACAAAAGAAAAGAATTATCCCGATTTGGTTTCCTTACGGAATGGTTGCTGGATTGGCTTTGACCTTTGGCGTTTTGTATTTTGTGAAAGATGATAAAGTACAGATTCAACCTCAGGTTGCTTCGAAAGATTTTGGAAAACCAATTAATCCAAATCAAATTGAAACTCCGAAAAAAGTTGAAGAAATTAATAAAACCTTTAAAGAGAATCTGAGCAAAAATCCAATTCAACTTACTGAAAGAAAAGATATTATTGCTTATCAAGATGTTGAATATAAGAACGATGAGTTTGATGAAATTTTCTATAAAACAAGAGTTAACAATCAGTCAACAAACGACAATTATATTGAAAAAAATATTTCAGAAACGCCACCACCAGCAATATCCAAAAGTTTAGAAACCTCTACAGGAATCGTTGAAAATTATGTTTATGAAACTGAAAAAACAAAAGATTTAGAATCTGTTACTGTAACCGCAATGGGGATTAAAAGAGATGCGAAAAGTTTAGGATATGCAACCCCAACTGTAAACTCTGCTTTAATGGGAAGAGTTGAAGGACTCAAAATTTCTCCAAATATGGGAAATCCTGGAAGTTCTTCAACAATTATGATTAGAGGAATAGCTTCTTATGATAAAACAAAAGAACCATTGTATATCGTGGATGGGAAAGTAGAATCATCAAGTATTTTGAAGACCCTTAATCCTCATGTAATTGAGTCGTTGGAAGTCCTAAAAAAAGATAAGGCAATAAGTTTATACGGAAATCAGGCAATAAATGGTGTATTAATAATCAAAACCAAAAAATTATCCGAAAAGAAAAAAAGGAAATTAAACAAAGAATGGGAAATTAGACAAAAAGAGCTAAAAGAAGAAAAGAAAAGTTTACCAGAAGCTGGAAAACTAACCGCAGGCGAAGTGAACGATTTCTCCAAATGGGATTATTGGCAAGACTTTGCGGTTCCAATTCTTGATCAATATAAGAAAACTTGGAAATTTTTCCCAGACAAAAGAGTTTCTGTACAATTGACCAATTTTCATAGTAATCCAGTCATTGGTAAAAAATTAAAATTAATTGACTATAAAAAAGAAATCATCTGGGAAAGTGTAACAGATAATCGTGGAAATGCAGAATTATGGATTTCTTCGTTAATAGACCAGAAAACAAATTCGCAACAATATTCGATTATTGATGATGAAGGAAATGTTTTGTCAAATAATGTTAAAGAGTTCCGAAAAGGGCAGAATTTAATAAAAGTTAATGATGATTGCATCAAAAAAAGAGCATTAGATTTGGTTTTCGTTGTAGATGCAACAGGTTCTATGGGAGATGAAATCAATTATCTTAAATCAGAATTATTGGATGTTCTGAAAAAGGTAGAAACTAATTTAACCCAAACCAACATAAGATATGGTTCTGTTTTTTACAGAGATAATGGAGATGAATATATTACAAGAAAATTCGATTTTTCAAATGATGCAGAAAATCTTATCAGTTTTATTAAAAAACAAAATGCTAGAGGAGGCGGAGACAGACCGGAAGCGGTTGTTGAAGCTTTGGAAACTTCGATTGATGAATTAGCTTGGAACAAAGAGAATTCTACAAAAATAATGTTCTTACTTTTGGACGCGCCACCACATTTATCTGAAGGAAATATTGAAATTTTAAATCAGAAAATTAAATTAGCTTCCAAAAAAGGAATCACAATCATTCCAATTGCTGCGAGTGATACGGATAAACAAACCGAATATCTGATGAGAACATTTGCTTTATTAACCAACGGAACTTATACTTTTCTGACGAATGATAGTGGAATAGGAAATGATCATATCAAACCAACTGCAAGCGAATATGAAGTAGAAAAACTAAATGATTTATTATTAAGGTTAATCCTCCAAAGATCAACGGTTCCAGATTGTAAAAATGGTATAACAAAAGAATATATCAATAAAAAATTGGAAGTGGAAAGCCTAGATAAAAAAGATTTCGCTACCAAGGTTTATCCTAATCCAACAAAAGGAATTTTCAAAATTGATCTAAAACGTGATGCGGAAGAGTTTATTTTGTATGATTATACGGGGAAAATTTTAATCCAGAAAAATAACTTGGTAAAAGGACTTCACAATTTTGATATTACACATTATCCTCAAAGTGTTTATCTCGTTAAATTGAAGTATGGGACAGAATCAGAAACATTTAAAATCATTAAAAACTAAATATAAAGCAACTGATAAAGTTGCTTTTTGTCATATTATGCTTTCAATAATTTTCCGTAAATTCGCTAAAATTTTTTAATCACAATGAACTACGATATTATTGTTATTGGAAGTGGACCTGGCGGTTATGTAACTGCAATCAGAGCTGCTCAATTAGGTTTCAAAACAGCCATTATTGAAAAAGAAAATCTTGGTGGAATCTGTCTTAACTGGGGTTGTATCCCAACGAAAGCATTATTGAAATCTGCTCACGTTTTCAATTATTTGAAGCACGCTGAAGATTATGGTCTTAATAAAGTGGAAAATCCAGGATTTGATTTTACAAAAGTAATCCAGAGAAGTAGAGGTGTAGCTTCTAAAATGAGTGGCGGAATCTCTTTCTTGATGAAGAAAAATAAAATCGATGTCATTATGGGAACTGCAACAGTGAAAGCTGGTAAAAAAGTGACTGTTGTAGATGCTGACGGAAAATCAACAGAATATTCTGGAACTAATATCATCATCGCAACTGGTGCGCGTTCTAGAGAATTGCCAAACTTGCCTCAAGATGGTAAAAAAGTAATTGGATACAGACAGGCATTATCGCTTCCTGAGCAGCCAAAATCTATGATTGTTGTAGGTTCTGGAGCTATCGGAATTGAGTTTGCTGATTTTTATAACTCAATGGGAACTAAGGTAACTGTTGTAGAATTCTTGCCAAACATCGTTCCTTTGGAGGATGAGGAGGTTTCAAAACACGTTGAGAAATCTTTGAAAAAAGCAGGTATCGAAATAATGACCAATTCTTCTGTAGAATCTGTTGACACATCTGGAGAAGGTGTGAAAGCGAAAGTGAAAACTGCAAAAGGAGAAATTACGCTTGAAGCTGATATCCTTCTTTCTGCTGTCGGAATTGCGGCTAATGTTGAAGGAATCGGTCTAGAAGCTGTTGGAATCAAAACTGAAAAAGGAAAAGTTTTGGTTAACGAATGGTATCAGACTTCTGTTCCTGGCTACTATGCAATTGGAGACATCATCCCAACTCAGGCTTTAGCTCACGTTGCTTCAGCAGAAGGAATCACTTGTGTTGAGAAAATCAAAGGCCTTCATGTAGAAGCTATCGATTACGGAAATATTCCAGGTTGTACTTATTGTCACCCGGAAATCGCTTCTGTTGGTTTGACTGAAAAGCAGGCCAAAGAAAAAGGATACGATATCAAAGTTGGTAAATTCCCATTCTCAGCATCCGGAAAAGCTACGGCAAACGGTGATGTTGACGGATTTATCAAAGTAATCTTCGATGCGAAATACGGAGAGTGGTTAGGTTGTCATATGGTTGGTGATGGTGTTACCGATATGATTGCTGAAGCTGTTGTTGCTAGAAAATTAGAAACTACAGGACACGAAGTTCTTAAATCTATTCACCCACACCCAACAATTTCAGAAGCGGTAATGGAAGCTGTTGCTGCTGCTTATGGAGAGGTGATTCATATTTAATGAGATTAACATAATATTCATAATATAAAACCACAGAAATATCTGTGGTTTTTTTAATTTTACTTAATGGAGAATTCGAAAATAGGATTGGTTTTATCTGGAGGAGGAACACGTGGATTAGCTCACGCAGGAGTTCTAAAGTTTCTTAAAGAAAAAAATATCGAACCAGATATCCTTTCTTGTTGTAGTGCAGGTTCTATTGTTGGTTCTCTTTATGCTTTCGGAAAATCACCGGAAGAGATTTTGGATTTTTTTAAATCTATCTATTTTTTCAATTGGAAACATTTTACATTTAATCAACCGGGCTTGGTTTCATCTGCTATTTTCACAACTTATCTTAATCCTATTTTTCAAGAAATGACTTTGGGAGACTTACAAAAAGATGTCAGAATTGTCGCAACTGAGCTCATTACTGGGAATCAAAAAGTATTTGAAAAAAACTATAAAGTTGTGGATGCGATTATAGCTTCGTCCTGTATCCCCGGAATCTCCACACCTTATTTTATTAATGATGAAATGTACAGCGATGGAGGAGTTCTGAACAACTTTCCAGCTGATATCATCCATAACGAATGTGAAAACATAATTGGCGTTTATGTAACACCTCCACAAGATGTAGAAATAAATGACCTGAAAAGTATCCGTTCTGTGACAACTCGAGCTTACGAATTGTTATCTCATAGAACAGAGATTTATAAATTCGCTTTTTGTGATTGGTTCATTACATCAAAAAAGCTATCGAAATATGGTATTTTCGAAAGAAACCCTCAACGTTTAGATGAGATTTTTGAAATCGGCTACAATGAAGCTAAACGTTCTTTTATAGAAAATGAGGAAGAATTCACTTTAATGTTTTTAAGAAAGCAATAATTACTTACTGTTTTTTTCTTCTTAAAGGGTCTCGATATTTTGATTATAAAATAATAATACTAATTTTAATACGCTCTCACACGATAAGACTAAATAATCATACGTGAGAGTCTCTTATCTTCTCTCCACAAGTTTTACAATACCTTGCATCCTCGTCGTTGTCTTGATTTCCACATCTTCGACATTGGAAATTAGTCTTTTTCTGCTTTCTGAATTCAGAAGTCACAATACCTGTTGGAACCGCAATAATGCTATAACCGCAAAGCATAACGATCATTGATAATACTTTACCAAAAGGTGTCCCGGGTGATATGTCTCCATAGCCAACTGTAGTTATAGTCACAACAGCCCAATAGACACTTTGCGGAATACTACTAAAACCATTTTTACCACCTTCAACAATATACATCAACGAGCCAATTATAACAATGAAAATAATTATAAACAAAAGAAAGATGTAAATTTTTCTTGAGCTATGCTTCAAAGCAGAAACAATAAATCTTCCGTCGTGCATATAGTCTGCAAGATTGAAGATTCTGAAAATCCTTAAGATTCTCAACATTCTTATGATTGCTACAAAATGCCAAATAGGGAAAAATAAACTGATGTAAAAAGGAACAATTGACAAAAAATCTATAATTCCCAATGGGCTAAAAACATACTCCTCCTTGTCTTTTATACAAATAATCCGAAGAATGTACTCTATTGTAAATATTAAAGTGATGAAAAATTCAGCGTAATAAAACTCTTTGTAATACTGAAGTCTTATAATAGGAATGGTTTCCACCATTAATAAAATCGTACTAAACAAAATCAAGACAAGTAAACTAATATCAAATATTTTACCAGCTCTAGTGTGCGATAAATAAATAACTTCATAAATTTTCTTTCTCCAACCTTCTTCAGAGATAAGGTCAAATTCTGGCTTAATTTTCATAACAGCTAAATAAACGATGAATGTAGTAAAAAAATATTATCTAATTAATTATTAAAAAAACAGACAAAAGTCTTTTTAACATAGACAAAAGTCATATATTTGTAAAAGAAAAATTACAAAAATGAAAAAATATAAAACTTCAGAGCCTTCTAAAAATGTTGTTCAAGAGACTGCTATGACTTATAGTTACCAAAACTTTGATGATGTTGGTGTTTTTAACTTGATTGATATTACTCAAAAAGGTATTTCATTCAAACTCTTCGACGGTATTTCAAAAAAGTTTCCTTTTACGATGCAAGATTGGGCAGATTATCTTCATATTTCTGGCAAAACCTTATCTCGTTATCAGAAAGAAGATAAATCATTTGATGTATTACAATCAGAAAAAATCTTACAAATAGAAATCCTTTACAAAAGAGGCCAGGAGGTTTTTGGTTCTTCTGAGAATTTCTTGATATGGTTACAATCAGAAAACGTTGCTCTAGGAAAAACAAAACCACAGGATTTATTAGGAAGTGTTTTCGGAATATCTCTTCTTATGGATGAACTCACTCGTATAGAACACGGCGTTTTAGCATAATTCGGATGATTGTTTACAGACTTTCAAAAGAAATCTACGCCAACGACCTTTCTGGAAAAGGTGCAGAAATTGCTGGTGCAAGATGGAATAGCAAAGGAAGACCTGCTCTTTACACAGGGCAGTCGATTGCGTTGTGCGTGGCGGAAATTGCGGTTCATATTCCGTTGGGGATTTTACCAAAAGATTATCGTTTGGTTCATATAGAAATTCCAGATGTTGAATTCGTTGAACCGAAAAGATTACCGAAAGATTGGAATATTTTTCCACATCCAAACAGTACTCAGAAAATTGGAGATAAATTTCTTAAAGAGAATAAGTTTCTATTGATGAAAATTCCTTCTGCGGCGGTGCAAGGGGAATTCAATTATATTATTAATCCGCGACATATTAATTTTTCTGAAGTCAGAATCAAGAAAATAGAAAAGTTTACTTTTGATGACAGATTGTTCATCAGATAAAAATCAAATTAAATGAAAATCAAAGAATTTATAAATGAATTTGAAAAAATAATTCCGGCAAGACAAGCGGAAGATTTTGATAATGTTGGTTTGCTTTGCGGAAATCCTGATAGAGAAATTTCAGGAGTTTTAATTTCTCACGATGCTTTAGAAGCCGTAGTTGATGAAGCTATTGAAAAGAATCTCAATTTTATATTTTGCTTTCACCCAATTATTTTTTCTGGATTAAAATCAATTACTGGAAAAAATTATGTTGAAAGAGCAGTTCTGAAAGCTTTGGAAAATAAAATTGCAATCTATGCGATTCATACAGCATTTGATAATGATTATTTTGGGGTTAATTATAAAATCTGTGAAGTTCTTGGATTGAAGAATCAGCAAATATTAATACCAAAACAAAATCAATTAAAAAAACTGGAAGTTTATGTTCCTGTTGATTCCGCTGAAAATTTGAAAAATGCTTTGTTCGAAGCTGGAGCTGGAAATATTGGTTTTTATGACGAATGTAGTTTTTCAATCAACGGAAACGGAACTTTTCGACCTTTAGAAGGCTCAAATCCCGTAACCGGAACTCAAAATGAAAGAGAAAACGCCAATGAAGTCTTACTTTCTGTGATTTTCGAAGATTATAAAAAACATCAGATTCTCTTTGCGATGAAACAAAATCATCCTTACGAAGAAGTGGCTTATCAATTAATTTCTCTCGAAAACGAAAATCAATATACAGGTTTGGGAAGATTTGGAGATTTGGAAACGGAAATGGATGAAACTGATTTTCTAAAATTCGTTAAAGAAAAATTTAATCTTAATATTATCAGACACAATTCTTTAACTCAAAAAAAAATCAAAAGAGTAGGTGTATTAGGCGGAAGTGGAGCAAGTGGAATTAAGTCCGCAATATCAGCAAAATGTGATGCTTATTTGACCGGCGATGTAAAATATCACGATTTCTTTTCAGCGGAAGATAAAATGCTGATTTGCGATATTGGACATTTTGAATCAGAACAATTTGTAACTCAACAATTATTTGAAATTTTGTCCGAAAAATTCACTACATTTGCAATCGCTAAAACGACAATAAAAACAAATCCTGTTAATTATTTTATATAGATATGGCTAAAGTAAACGAAATTTCTGTTGAAGAAAAATTAAGAGCTCTTTACGATTTGCAAATCATCGATTCCCGTTTGGATGAGATTCGCAATACAAGAGGCGAGTTGCCGATTGAAGTAGAAGATCTTGAGATAGAAATTGAAGGTCTTGAAAAAAGAGCCCAAAAATTCGAAACTGAAATTGCTGAGCAAAATGCTGAAATCAACAGCAAAAAAGACTTGATTAAACAAGCTCAATCTCTTATTGATAAATATAAAACACAGCAAGATAACGTTAGAAATAACAAAGAATTCGAAGCTTTATCAAAAGAGGTAGAATATCAGGAATTGGAAATTCAGTTAGCTGAAAAAAGAATCAGAGAATTCGGTGGAAAAATCGACCACAAAAAAGAAACTTTGTCTGATTTGAATGCTAAAATCGAGGAGTTGAAAAACCACTTGAACCACAAGAAAAACGAATTGGATAATTTGATTTCTGAAACTCAGAAAGAAGAAGATTATCTATTGGAAAAATCTAAGGAATTTGCAGAAAAAATCGACGATAGATTGTTAGCTTCTTACCAAAGAATCCGTCAAGGTTCATCAACAGGTCTTGCAGTTGTAGGATTGGAAAGAGGTGCACCAAAAGGTTCTTTCTTCACGATTCCACCACAAAAGCAAATGGAAATTGCTCAGAGAAAGAAAATCATTATCGATGAGCATTCTGGAAAAATCTTGGTAGATGACGAGTTGGTAAACGAAGAAACTGCTAAAATGGAAGATATTATCAAGTTCTAATCAGAATTTGATTTTGATAAATAACAAAAGAGACCTGAAAATCAGGTCTCTTTTCAGTTTGAGAAAATAATATAATTACCGGATATTAATAGAACCGGAGCTGCTTTCGTTTTTGGTTATTTTGTTCAAGTCGCCTCTTTTCACAACATTGATATCTCCGCTGGAAGATGCACTTGCTGTCAAACTATTACGAACACCAATTGTAATGTCAGCTGAAGAAGAACTTGTAAGAACCGCGCTGATTGCTGTTAGATTTTCAGCCTTGATATCTCCTGATGAAGAAGCTTGTGCGCTCACATTGTCAACTTTTCCTTTGATATTGATTCCACCTGATGAAGAAGTTTGAAGATTAAGACTTCTAGCCATAATTTCTCCGTTGAAATCTCCACTGCTGGAAGCTTGGATATTCACTTTATCACCATTAATGTTTCCTTTGATATTTCCAGAACTTGAAACTTTTACATCAAGGTCCGAGAATTTGAAATCATCTTTCAAAACAATGCTTCCACTTGAGTTGGCAACTAATCCTTCAAAATCTTTTGCATAAACTTTAATTTTGATTCTGTCGGTTGATATATTCAGTTTACCTTCAGATTGGATTTTTACCTGAACTTTTCTTCCTTCTTGCTTTACAACTACATATTGCATTAGGTCAGAAGGTGCGTAAACAACAATTTTTTCTTCACTGGATTTATAAACTTCTGCGCTCAGAGAAGTCGAAATCTGCAATTCGTCAAAGTCAACCGAATAAGATTTCTCAATCACTTCACCTTTTCCGGAATCTGATAATAGGTGAGAAAACATCACATCATTGGAACCGTTTTTGGTTTGTATGCAAGAAAAATTGGTAACCGATGCCAAAAGAACTAGGGATAAAAGTTTTATTTTCATAAGAATAATTTTTTATAGTTTTGATTTGTTAATTAATATGACAATTGAAAAGTTGTTTTCATTACATCAAAAAATAAAATTTTTCATTTTAATTAATTTTCTAAATTTACATCATTAAAAATAAAACAATTCTTTATGAAAAATATATTATTCGCATTCGTTTTGATTGGTTTGTCTGTTTCCGCATTTGCGCAATCTGGCCCACCGGCTGGTGATGCAAAAGTAGGAGAGTTCTACGGTCAGGATGTTTCTTTAAAAGCCGTTAAAAAAGCCATTTCTACGGATAAACTTAATAAAGAATTGAAAGCAACTCCAAAAATCGCTAAAACTTCCGTGAAAGGAAAAGTGACCGGCGTTTGTCCTAAAAAAGGATGTTGGGTAAGTATTGCAACCGATTCTGGCGAATCTTTTTTCGTTAAGATGAAAGATTACGCATTCTTCGTTCCAACGGCTTTGGAAGGTAAAACTGTTGTGTTGGAAGGCAGTGCAGAAAGCAAAACCACTTCTGTAAAAGAATTACAACATTACGCAGAAGATGCTAAAAAACCACAAGCAGAAATAGATGCTATTACAGAACCGAAAACTGAAACAAGATTTTTGGCAAGCGCTATCAAAGTTGTAGAATAATTTGATTACAATATAATTTATAAGCTCTGGATTTTTCCGGAGCTTTTTTATTTGGGCGTAACCCTTTGTTTTTCCAAAACATTGGTAAGAAAAATCAAAATTAGCCATAGAAAAACAAGCGGGTCGGGCTATCCGCTCATATCTTTTTTGCCCAAGCTTTTCCCAAATCAAAAAAAGGATAACCGCTACTATCCCTTACGCAATGGCAGAAGATTCACACTTTTCTAGAGGTAACTTTTCTCAATTTGAATCAATTAATTTCTTTGCTGAGTTTTACGCCTTTGCGAACCTTGTAATATTCTCAATAATTTCAAAAAATCTTTGCAAACTTTGTGTTTATAAAAGAAATAGAGATATAGATTTTGAAAATAATTATCCTATTCTCATTTGCATAATTCTTTTGAAACCCCATCAATTCTGCTTATATTTACACTCTAAATTTTCAAAAAATGGCAGACTGGAAAACCGTCAAAGAATACGAAGATATTACCTATAAAAAATCAAATGGTGTAGCAAGAATCGCTATCAACAGACCAGAAGTCAGAAACGCTTTC
Organism: Epilithonimonas hispanica; assembly: GCF_003385395.1. GTDB lineage: Bacteria > Bacteroidota > Bacteroidia > Flavobacteriales > Weeksellaceae > Epilithonimonas > Epilithonimonas hispanica. Next base: position 65,277 of record NZ_QNUG01000008.1, read on the forward strand.
CGACCAAAAACAACCTCAGAATTATACGATGCTTTTTATGACGCTTACGAGGATTCATCAATCGGAGTTGTTTTATTAACAGGCGAAGGGCCAAGTCCAAAAGACGGTGGTCACGCTTTTTGCAGCGGAGGCGACCAAAAAGCTCGCGGACATCAAGGTTACGTTGGCGAAGACGGAAGACATCGTTTGAATATTTTAGAAGTTCAACGTTTGATTCGTTTTATGCCAAAAGCTGTAATTGCTGTAGTTAATGGTTGGGCAGTTGGCGGTGGGCATTCACTTCACGTGGTTTGCGATTTGACTTTGGCGAGTGAAGAACACGCTATTTTTAAACAAACCGATGCAGATGTAACAAGCTTTGACGGAGGTTATGGTTCTGCTTATTTGGCGAAAATGGTTGGTCAGAAAAAAGCCAGAGAAATTTTCTTTTTAGGAAGAAACTATTCAGCAAAGGAAGCTGAAGCAATGGGAATGGTAAACGCCGTAATTCCTCATGCTGAATTAGAAGATACAGCTTACGAATGGGCTCAGGAAATTCTTGCTAAATCTCCAACATCAATCAGAATGCTAAAATTTGCAATGAATTTAACAGACGACGGAATGGTTGGTCAACAGATTTTTGCAGGCGAAGCAACACGTTTGGCTTATATGACAGAAGAAGCAAAAGAAGGTAGAAATGCTTTCTTAGAAAAACGTAAGCCTAACTTTGGTGATGACCAGTGGATTTCTTGATATTTTACATTGTCAAAAGTACAAAGCAAAAGGTATTTATAAACTTCAAACAAAAAAGTACATTGTACGTTGTACATTTTACTTTTCACAAAAAAATAAATGAAACATTGGATACAAGCTGCAAGGCTTAGAACGTTACCACTTTCACTCAGTGGGATTATTATGGGAGCTTTCATTGCAAAATGGAGACTTTCTCAAGAAGGTGGAATTTGGGATTGGAGAATTTTCGTTTTGGCGCTTCTCGTAACATTATTTTATCAAGTCCTTTCCAACTTTGCCAACGATTATGGCGATGGTGTAAAAGGAACAGACAAAAATAGAATTGGAGAAGCAGAAAGTAGAGCAGTAGCTTCAGGGAAAATTACTGCAACTCAAATGAGAAATGCTGTTATTTTGCTTTCTATTTTATCATTTGTAGCAACAGTTGCTTTACTATATGTTGCTTTTTATCCTACAAATATTAGAGAATTCTGGATTTTTATCGGATTAGGAATTGCTTGTATTTTGGCGGCAATTGGATATACAGTTGGGAAAAAACCATACGGATATATGGGATTGGGCGATATTTTTGTCTTTATTTTTTTCGGATTGGTTTCGGTTTGTGGAAGTTATTTTCTGTTTACCAAATCATTTGATTATGATATTTTAATTCCAGCTTCAGCAATTGGAATGTTGAGTATGGCAGTTCTTAATCTGAACAATATGAGAGACATCGTAAATGATGAATTGTCTGGCAAAAAAACTTTAGCACTGAGATTAGGATTTAAGAAGGCGATGGTTTATGAGATTATTTTGTTGCAACTTCCAATCTTGCTGATGCTAGCTTTTTTAATGTACAACGGATTTCAGGAAAAAGGTCTTTATTATCCATTTATCGTGATGATTCTGATATTTCCTTTTATGAAATTACGAAGAACAATTATGAAAATTCAAGAGCCAAAATTGCTTGACCCATTCTTAAAGCAAGTTGGAATCTTAACTTTTATGATGGCTGTTTTGACCGCTGTCGGACTTAATTTTGTTAATTAATAAATCAAATAAAAAATGAAAATAAAATTCTTAGGACAAAACTGTTTTTTGTTCACATACAACGGTATAACAATCCTTTCTGACCCTTTTTACAACTATCAGAAAGCGCAATCCGGTTTTGATATCACGGCTCAGAAAATCGATTATGTTTTGATTACGCACGCGCACGGCGACCACACTGCAGATGTGAAAGAAGTTCTTGAAAATCATCCTGAAGCGACTTTAATTGGTCAGCCTGAGATTTGCGGATACTTTGGACATTCTAATAATATCGATCTCAATTTTGGAGGTTCTGCAAAATTGGAAGGTTTGAAGATTTCTATGGTTCCTGCATTACATACAAGTTCTTTTCCAGACGGTTCTTACGGCGGATTGGCTTCTGGATACATCTTTAGATTTGCAGATGGAAGAAATCTTTATTTGGCCGGAGATACGGGTGTAACAGCAGAAATGAGCTTGTTTCCACAGGTCTTTGGAAAGTTGGATTTGTCAATTCTTCCGGTTGGAAAACATTACACAATGTGTCCTAGAAAGGCAGCTTTCGCAGCATCAGAATTATTGAAAACACCAAAAGTAATCGGATGTCATTTCGATACTTTTCCACCGATTGAAATTAATCACGAAGAGGCTAAAAAGCATTTCTCTGATAAAAACATCGAGTTTTCTTTACCAAAATTAGGAGAGGAGTTCGAATTCTAACAAAAAATTAAGAGATTAAGTCAATTCAAAATCTTGAAGATGACTTAATCTCTTAACCTATAGAAATAAAAAATGGCAAGCTACCTAAATCACACCGCTACAACCGATTACCTTTGCTGCGTTCCCACCCTGGAGGATTCTCAGGAGCTGGTTGTTTAGGACTTGCCGGTGCAAAGATAGGAAAATATTGCAATTTCAAAAACAGAATTAATGAAAAATCCTTTAACTATCGATATAATTGAGGTTAATAAATTGATTGTTAAGGACAAAATTTTTCATTTTTTTAATTAATTAAGTATCAAAATTTAGATTTATGACAAAAAACCCGATAGCTTTTGGCTTTGGTTTGTACGCAATCACTATGTTTTTATTCTTCGTAGTGTATTATTTTTTCGCAGGACCAGATTATTTCAATATATCGATTAATGTTAATGCGTTTGGATTGACTTTCATTTACAGTTTAATGGGGTTTCTTTCTGTTTATTATCTGAGAAAGAATATTGGAGAAATCACTTATCCTCAGGCATTTAAACAGATTTTCGTGACATTATTTGTTGGCGGTTTTCTATCTTTTATGTCGATTTTTTTGTTTCTTAATTATGTTGATACAGATGCCAGAGATATGCTGAATCATCAACATATTGAATCAGAATTGACAAAGTTGGATGAGTCTTACAATAAGCAAATCAAAGAGATAAATCCAAAAGACACGGAAAAAATTAAAAGCTTGAATGATGAGTACAAAAAAATGAGCATCGGTATCAATGGCGCCAAAAAGCAAAATATTAATTATTTTTCATTCAGTTTTTTGTCTGCTATTTTTGGAGGCGTTTTACTATTTTATTTACTTTTGTCCATCGTAATTGCAGGATTTTTGAAAAACAAAAAACGCTACGAATAGTTTGGTATCAATTTTATACGTATCTTTACTAAAATAATACGTGATGACAACAAAATTGACTTTGACTGTGGAAAAATCAGTTATAGAAAAAGCAAAAAAATACGCTAAAGGAACACAGAGAAGCCTTTCTGAGATGGTTCAGAAATATTTGGAATCTTTGGTTGAAGAATCCGATAAAAGTGAACTTTCGCCCAAAATCAAAAAGCTAGCCGGTAGTTTGAAACTTCCTGAAAATTTTGATTATGATAAAGCATTAGATGATTATTATAAAGAAAAATATGATTTATAATGAATTTCTTTATAGATAGCAATCTGATTTTAGACTTCTTATCAGAACGCAAACCATTTGCAGAAAATGCCAATCAGATATTCAATTTGGCTTATAACAAACATATTTTTCTTTATACATCATCACAATCGGTATTAACCTCACATTATATTTTAAAAAAAGCTTTTGCAGAAGAAAAAGTGAGAAAATCTCTGTCAGAAATTCTTGAAATAATAGAGATTATTTCTGTAGATAAAATAATTTTGCAAAAAGGTTTAAAATCAATTCATAAAGATTATGAAGATGCTGTACAGATTTTTTGTGCTCATAAAACAGAAAATTTAACAGGCATTATCACCCGTGATATGAAAGATTTCTCTACCTCAGAAATTTCGGTTTTTGCACCTGACGAAGCAATTATTTACATTAATAAAAAACTTAAAAGTTGAACCATTTGAATTTATCTATTATAGTTCCACTTCTCAACGAAGAAGAATCTCTGGAAGAACTCTTTACCAGAATCGACCAAGTTTGTCGAGACAACAAATTATCTTACGAAGTTTGGTTCATAGATGACGGAAGTACAGATTTGTCTTGGTCTATCATAGAAAATATGAAAATCCAGCATCCGCAGATTCACGGGATTAAATTCTCCAAAAACTATGGAAAATCTCAGGCGCTTCACGCGGCTTTCGAAAAAGTAAATGGCGACGTAATTATTACAATGGATGCTGATTTACAGGATTTCCCAGAAGAGATTCCTGAGCTTTACGAAATGGTAACCACAGGCAATTACGATATTGTTTCCGGTTGGAAAAAGAAGCGTTTCGATAATGTGATGACCAAAAATATTCCTTCAAAACTCTTCAATGCAGCAGCTAGAAAGGTTTCGGGGGTTTCACTTCACGATTTCAATTGTGGTTTGAAAGCTTACAAGAAACAAGTTGTAAAATCTATTGATGTTTACGGTGATATGCACCGTTATATTCCGGTTTTGGCTGCTAATGCAGGTTTCAGAAATATTACGGAAAAACCGGTTCAGCATCAGGCAAGACCTTACGGAACTTCAAAATTTGGAACGGAACGTTTTGTTCGTGGTTTTTTGGATTTGGTGACACTTTGGTTTGTGAGCAGATTTGGTGGAAGACCAATGCATTTCTTTGGTGCAGGAGGAACGCTAATGTTCATTATTGGATTTTTATCTGCAATTTGGCTGGGTGTTTCAAAACTGATTGACGTTTATATTTTCAAAATTTATGGAAATCTGATTGCTGATAATCCTTGGTTTTTCATTGCATTGACGATGATGATTCTGGGAAGTTTATTGTTTGTGGCAGGATTCTTAGGCGAATTGATTATCAGAAGCAATCGCGACCACAAGAATTATCATATTGAGGAAATTATTTAATTATGAGTCATCATTTGCTATTGATTATCCATCTTTTAGGCGCTACGGTTTGGGTTGGCGGACATTTGATTTTAGCGGTAACAATTTTGCCAGAAGTTTTGAAAAAAAAGGATGTGGAAATTCTCCTCGATTTCGAACGAAAGTATGAGAAAATAGGAATTCCAGCTTTGCTTTTGATGGTCATTTCTGGCGTTTGGATGTCTTACAAATTCGGAATTGGATTTTCAAATTGGTTTCATTTTTCGAATCCTATAGAAACTGTAATTTCTCTGAAATTGATTTTACTTCTGATAACTGTACTTTTTGCAATCAGCGCTAATTTTTTTGTGATTCCAAAACTGACTGCTAAAACTTTACCATTAATGGCTTTTCACATTTTATCTGTGACAACAATCGGTGTTTTGATGTTACTATTAGGAAGTTTCGTAAGATACGGCGGACTTTCTTTTTGATTAAAGTCATCTTCTGATTTTCTGAAAATAATTGTAAATTGCTTCGACTAAAAATTACTCAATTGAAACAAATTCTTAATTCCTTTACATATCTCTTTATCTTTTCGATAATTGCTATTTCCTGCGGAAAAGTCTCTCCAAAAGGCGAAATCCAATCCAAAGACATTGAGCTTTCTGAGTTTTCAAAACTCGATTTGAAAGGAAAATTCCGTGTGTTTTATGTTCAAAGTCCACATAACTTTGTGAATGTAGAAACTTACCCTAATTTCTTTGATAATCTTAATATTGAAGTTAAAGATAAAAATCTGTCAATCACAGAGAAAAGGGAAACGGATAAAGTGGATTTCTATAATATTACGATTTATGGAAAAAATCCTTTTGATGTGATTAAAATCGCTGATTCTGTAGAACTTAACATTTCAAGCCAAATGAAAGTTGAAAATTTCGCACTTCATTTAAAAGATAATGCTAAATTTATCGGTTCAGTGATTTCAGAGAAGTCGGAGATAGAAATGATGAACAAAAGCCGGGCTAATCTGTTGGGAAAAACAACTTTAGCTAAGCTTAATATCAAAGATACAGCGAGTATTATTTCGCCATATTGGTATATCAAAGATTTGGAAATCGAGTCTCAGAACGGAAATTATGCAGAACTGAATGTGGATGAAGAAATCAAAGGAAAAATCGGTAATACTTCGAAGTTGGTTTATTATGGAAATCCTTCGAAAAAACTGAAAGTCACTGAAAAAGCGACTTTGGAAAATAAGAAACTGGATTAAGTTAAACATGAAACTCAATATACTTTTTTTTAGTTTAATTTTTTTCATTTCTTGTGAACAGAAAGTGGATTATTACATTGGTGAAAATTCTAGATTTGCAAGTAATCAGTTGTCAGATGCTATTAAAAATAAGCAACAGTTTAATAGTTTGAAACCTCTTATAACTGATGAAGAAACAGCTGTAAAAGTAGCGGAGCCTATTCTTTTTAAGATTTATGGTCAAGAAAAGATTAAAGAGGAACGTCCTTATGAAATAAATAAAGTTAACAATTATTGGATAATTAACGGAACAATGGAAAACTCTGAATTAGGAACTCTAAAATTTGGAGGTACATTCAATATTATAATCGATTCAAATAATGGAGAAGTTATACAAGTAACTCACGGAAAATAAAAATTATTTAAGAAACAAAAAACTATAAAATAATGACAGAATTATCAACATTAGATAAAGCAAAACTTTGGCTTCTTGATGCTTTCGACCTTGAAACCAAGACAGCTGTTCAAGCCCTCATTGATTCAAATTCGCCAGATTTGGAAGATTCTTTTTACAGAGAATTAGAATTCGGAACAGGCGGAATGCGTGGCGTAATGGGCGTTGGAACCAATCGTCTTAACAAATACACATTAGGACAAGCTACTCAAGGTTTGGCAAATTATCTTCATCAATCTTTTCCAAATGAAGAAATCAAAGTAGCAATTGCTTATGACGTTCGTAACAATTCGAAAGAGTTCGGGAAAATCGTTGCTGATGTTTTGACAGCGAACGGAATCAAAGTTCTGTTGTTCAAAGAACACCGTCCAACTCCGGAATTATCTTTCACCGTTCGTGATAAAAAATGTAACGCAGGAATCGTTTTGACGGCTTCTCACAATCCACCAGAATATAACGGTTACAAAGTATATTGGAATGACGGTGCACAAATTGTACCTCCTAATGATGAAAATATCATCAGAGAAGTTTATGCGACTAAGTTTGAAGATATCAAATTTAATGGAAATGATGATCTAATCGAATGGGTTGGCGAAGACCAAGATGATGTTTACATCGATGCTTGTATGGAAAATTCTCTTTACCAAAATGTTGGAAGAGATAATCTAAACATCGTTTTCACATCTATCCACGGAACAACTTATACAACTGTTCCAAAAGCATTGAAAAAAGCAGGATTTACAAAATTAGATTTGGTTCAGGAGCAAATGATTCCAAGTGGAAATTTCCCAACGGTAGCTTCTCCGAATCCGGAAGAACCTGCAGCGCTTTCTATGGCAATGGATTTGGCTAGAATTACCAATGCTGATATCGTTATCGGAACAGACCCAGACGGCGATAGATTAGGAATTGCAGTTAGAAATCTTGAAGGCGAAATCCAATTGTTGAATGGAAATCAATGTAATACAATCCTGACTTATTATATCCTCGACCAATGGAAAAAAGCTGGAAAAATCACAGGAAAAGAATTCATTGGCTCTACGATTGTGACTTCTGATGTTTTCTTTGATGTTGCTGAGAAATTCGGAGTAGATTGCAAAGTTGGACTGACTGGATTCAAATGGATTGGAAAAATGATTCGTGATTTTGAAGGTCAGGAAAAATTCATTTGTGGCGGTGAAGAAAGTTTCGGTTTTATGACCGGAGATTTCGTTCGTGACAAAGATTCTTGTGGTTCAATCTTGACTGCTTGTGAAATCGCTGCATGGTGTAAAGCCAATGGAACAACCATGTATGAATACATGATTGATATCTATAAAGAAGTTGGATTGTATTATGAAGGTTTGATTAATGTTGTAAGAAAAGGTAGAACAGGAGCGGAAGAAATCACGCAGATGATGAGCGATTTCAGAAGTAATCCGCCGAAAGAAATTGCTGGTTCTCCTGTAGAAGAAATAAAGGATTTCGAAGAGCAGACTTGTTTCGTTGTTTCTAAGAACGAGAAAAAAGTAATGGACGATATTCCAAAGTCTAACGTATTGATTTTCTATACTCAAGACGGAACCAAGGTTTGTGTTCGTCCTTCAGGAACCGAACCAAAAATCAAATTCTATGTTTCTGTAAAAGACAGCATCTCTTCCAAAGAAGATTTTGTTGCCAAACTTCCTAAGCTTGAAGAGAAAATCGCTAAGGTAAAACAGGATTTAAATCTGTAATTGAAAATTTTTATTAGAATAGAAATATAATCTAAAATATTTTTAATATAAAGTTCTCAATTACTGATTTAATTTAGTTTTGAGAACTTTTTTGTTATGTAATTTGATTTACTCAGTTGCATTTAAGACTTTTGTAAATCATAAAAAATAAAAATCCGAATTAAGTTTCGGAAAAACATCAAAAAATAAATAAGTGAAAGTATCAAAACTCGCATCAAACCTGATTGGTTCAGAAATCATAAAAATCGGAAATGAAGTTAACGATTTGAAAGCCAAAGGTGCACAAATCTCAAATCTTACAATCGGCGACCTTAATTCTAATATCTATCCAATTCCATCGGAGTTGAAACAAGGAATTGAGAAAGCCTATAAGAATAATCTTACAAACTATCCGCCTGCAAATGGTGTTCAATCTTTAAGAACTTCGGTAAGCAATGACTTGAAAAAACGTTGGAATCTGGATTACTCAGCTAATGATATCCTGATTACAGCAGGTTCAAGACCTTTAATTTACGCAGTTTTCAAAACAATTGTGGACGAAGGCGATAAAGTGATTTATCCGATTCCTTCTTGGAATAACAATCATTACGCTTATTTAACCAATGCAAATGCGGTTGAAGTTCAGACTCAGGAATCTAATAATTTCTTACCAACAGCGGAAGATTTAAGACCACATTTAGAAGGCGCAGTATTACTTTGCCTTTGTTCTCCACTCAATCCAACCGGAACAATGTTCACAAAAGAGCAATTGTCCGATATTTGCGAATTGGTTTTAGAAGAAAATAAAAGAAGAGGAGCAGACGAAAAACCGCTTTATTTGATGTATGACCAAATCTACGCAATGTTGACTTTCGGTTCAGACCATTACAATCCGGTAAATCTTTTCCCAGAAATGAAAGATTACACGATTTACGTTGACGGAACATCTAAATGTTTCGCAGCGACCGGAGTTAGAGTTGGTTGGGGATTTGGACCAAGTTTGGTGATTGATAAGATGAAAGCTCTTTTGACACACGTAGGAGCTTGGGCGCCAAAACCGGAACAGGAAGCTGTTGCTGAGTTTTTAGCTGATGATTCTGCAGTGGATACATTCTTAGACGATTACAAACAAAAACTGAATACAAGCCTGAAAGAACTTCACGCAGGAATCCAAGATTTGAAGTCGAAAGGTTTTGCTGTGGAAAGTATTTCGCCAATGGGAGCGCTTTATTTGACAATCAAATTGGATTATCTTGGAAAAACTACACCAGATGGGAAAACAATAGAAAACTCTAGCGATTTGGTTTTCTATCTGATTAATAATGCAGGAATGGCTTTGGTTCCGTTCTCAGCATTTGGAAACGATAAGTCAGTGCCTTGGTTCAGAGCTTCTGTTGGAGGTTGTTCTTTGGATGATATTAAAGATTGTCTTCCAAAGTTAGAACAAGCTTTAGAAAATTTGAAATAAATAGAAAAAATTCGTTTTGTGTTTGGAAAAAATTCTATCTTTGTGTAAAGATTATAGAGATGGAAAATTATAAACCAAAAGAAAATCCGAAAAAATCAAAAGTAGAAGAACCAATTGCAACTTATGGAGCAAGACCTTCTATCTTTAATCGGTTTTCTATCCAAGACGATTATAAACTTTTGAAAAAAGCAAGAGAAGGTTTGAAAACAGATGTTTTCTATTCCCTTGCAGATGCTATAAAGATGCCAGAGAAAACTTTGGCATCTGTCATCAATCTTTCGCCAAGAACTATTAGCAATTATAGAGATCAGGAAAAAGATTTGGATCCAATTTACAGTGAGCACCTCTTAAAACTAATCAATCTTTACAGTTTTGGAAAAGAGATTTTTGGAAATCTGGACGAGTTTACACTTTGGATGAACCGTCCTTTTTGGAATTCTGAGGATAAGCCAATCGATTTTATTTCTACTTCTGGTGGTGTAGATTTGATTTATGAGGAAATTGAGAAATTAGCACAAGGTTATCCGGTATAACAATGTTGGTTTACAGAATTGTTCATAAAAAATACACCGATTCTCTTTTTGCAAGTGGGCTGGAAGGAAGATGGAACTCCGAAGGAAAAAAAGTTCTTTACACAGCTGATAGCATTTCTTTGGCTTATCTGGAAACTCTAGCACATAGAAAGGGATTGGGATTTAATAAAGACTTTAGAATAATGGTCATCAAGATTCCTAATAATGCAGAATTTCAAATTGTTGAGACTTCAGAATTATCTAAAAATTGGAGAGACTTTCGGAATTATTCCGATTGTCAAAAGATTGGAAATGCTTGGTTTGATGCTGATGAAAAGCTTTGTCTGAAAGTTCCTTCTGCGGTAGTTCCGGAGAATTGGAATATCGTAATCAATACATTTCATAAAGATTTTAAAAAAGTAAAATTAATTGACGTTCTCAATTTTGAACCTGATGACAGATTGGAACAAATCGTAAAACAATACAAATAATGAAACCTAAAGGTTCGTGAATTCCTTAAAAAAAATAACAAAAATCTATGAACAAAATCATCGCAGTTATTCCTGCTCGTTATAATTCTACAAGATTTCCGGGTAAAATGATGGAGATTTTGGGGAACAGAACTATTATCACAACTACTTATCAGAATGTTGTGGAAACAGGTTTGTTTGATGAAGTGTTTGTTGCTACAGATTCCGAATTGATTTTTGATGAAATTTCAAAAAACGGAGGAAAAGCTGTAATGACGGGCGAACACGAAACGGGAAGCGATAGAATTGCAGAAGCTGTTCAAAACATCGATTGTGATATCGTCATCAATGTTCAAGGCGATGAACCTTTTCTCAAAAAAGAACCTTTGAAACAATTAATTAACGTTTTTACTAAAGACGATAAAAAAGAAGTTTCTTTAGCTTCATTGAAAATTCAATTAAAAGAATCGGAGGAAATCCAGAATCCAAATAACGTAAAAGTCGTTACAGATAATAATGGATTTGCATTGTATTTCAGTCGTTCTGTAATTCCTTTTCACCGAGAATTATCTTATAATGTCAACTATTATAAACATATTGGCGTTTATGCTTTCCGAAAAGAAGCTTTGATTAAATTTTCTTCTTTGGAAATGACACCAATGGAAATTTCTGAAAAATTAGAGCAATTGCGCTATTTGGAAAACGGAATGAAAATTAAAATGGTAGAAACGGATTTTGTTGGAATTGGGATTGATACTCCGGAAGATTTGGAGAAAGCCAAACTACTGATATAATGATTAATGTCGTTTTTAGTTAGATTTAATATCTCTAAAAATTTCAAAACTTAATAAAAATCCTATCTTTGAAATCCTAAAATTTTTGAATGAACAGAATAATTGTCCTTTTTGCTATTATATTTTCACAAATTATTTTTGCACAAACCGCAAAGGAAATCATCGATAGAAATATCGAAAGTTCGGGAGGTCTTACCCAATGGAAACTTCTGAATACAGTACAAATACAAGGACGAGTAACGCTTGGCGTGAATGATTCTTATCTAATGAAAATCTATCAGCAACGCCCCAATCTTACTAAAACAGCCATCCTTTTAGCTGGAAAAGAAACGCCTGTTGAAGGTTTTGATGGGAAGAATGGTTATGCGATGAATTACGCTCAGAACAAGCTTACGCAATATAATGACTATGTTCCTGAAAACTTTGATAATGATTTTATCGATTACGAAAGTAAAGGTTTTGAAGCTGAACTTCTAGGAAAAGAAAAAATCGGAGAACAAGTTTATTTCAAAGTAGAATTGACAAAAAACGTTAATAAAACTATCTATTATTTTGATGTCAAAAATTATTCGCTGTATCGTGAAATCAAGAAAGATGAAACGTTGACTTATTCTGATTACAGAAAAGTAGGAAACTTATTAATGCCTTACAGAATCGAGTCGTCTTCGCCTAAAAAAGACAGCGATTATGTAATGATGATTAATAAAATCGAAATCAATAAAGAATTACCAAAGAATACTTTTAAATTCTAAATTTCTCATCAATGGAATTCGAGGAAATCCGCGAATATTGTCTATCCAAAAAAGCTGTAACGGAAGGTTTTCCTTTTGATAATGAAACTTTGGTTTTCAAGGTTGGAGGAAAGATATTTTTGTTTCTGCCTTTGGAAAGTTCTCAACCAACATTTTCTGTAAAAACCGACCCAGCTTGGAGCGAGGAACTCAGAGAAAAATACTTCCAGATTGCTGGCGCATTTCACTTAAATAAAAACCATTGGAATTCAGTTCTTTGTGAAGGTCTTAAAAAAGAATTGATTGTGAAATTGATTGATCATTCTTACGATTTGGTTTTCAACTCTTTGACAAAAAAATTGCAAGCGGAAATTAACAATTCTTAAAACTGAAATTCCTCAGTCAATTTTTTATCTAAATCCAATTTTTCAATCAATTTTTCCAAACCTTCGAATTTAATTTCATCGTGAAGAAAATCTCTGAATTTAATAGTGATTTCTTTATCATAAATGTCCTGATCAAAATCCAAAATATACACTTCTGTATGTAAAGATTCATTTTTGTCGTCAATTGTTGGATTGGTTCCAATGCTTAACATACCTTTGTAGAAATGTCCATCAATCCAAACTTCAACAATATAAGCCCCTTTTTTTGGAAGAAGTTTATTAATCGGAACTTCGATATTCGCTGTTGGATAACCAATTGTCCTGCCCAATTTTTTTCCGTGAATCACTTTTCCAGTCAAAGGATAACTGTAACCCAACATTTCATTCGCATCTTTGATTCTACCTTCTGTCAAAGCAATTCTAATTTTTGTAGAACTGATTTCGAGATCGTTGGTTTGAACCGCTTCTAACTGATTGACTTCAAAACCTAATTCATCAGAAAGAGATTTTAATAGTTCAAAATTTCCGCTTTTATTCTTACCGAATGTATGATCATGACCTATTATAATATGTTTAACATTCAGTTTGTTAACCAAAACTTGTTCACAAAATTCAGTTCCTGTAAGATTTCTAAATTCATCATCAAAAGTCTTAAGAAAAATATTCTTGATTCCGCTTTTTTCAAGAAGTTCTAATTTTTCTTCTAATGTGTTAAGCATTTTGACATCATCATCAGGATTGAGAAACTTTCTGGGATGTGGCCAAAAACTTAAGATAGCAGATTCAAGGTTTTCTTTTTCTGCGATTTCATTTAATTTATTGATGATAGATAAATGCCCAAGATGAACACCATCGAACATTCCTAATGATAATGCTAATGGTGCTTTACTTTGATAATCTGTAAGATCTCTGATGATTTTCAAACTCTGAAATTTTGCTTTTGCAAAAGTATCTTTTTTCAGACAAATATTAAATTGTTTAAACAATAAATAATTTAATATTTTTTTTAAAAATTAAAAACCATTAATCCATTTTATTTATAATTCATTAAATTTACAACTAAACTATTAAACATGATATTATGAAAAAAAATTATCTTTTTTTATTTTTGTTAACGACATTTAGCTTTTTACATGCTCAAAACAATTTTTATTACTATTATAAAGGGCAGAAAAAGTATCTTACTGTAGACAAAAAATCATTTAACATTTTTACGAATGCTTATTTTCAAAAATTATCAACTACAAATATTGGTGTTCAAGATTATACACTATTGGATGACGCTACTTCTGAAAATGCAAAATATGCACAAATAGAATTAATCAATGAACCTAATAATTTTACAGTTTATAATAAAAAGCTAAATGAGGTAAAGCAATTACCTAATGTAGAATATGTAGGTTTGTTTTTTGAAAATGGTGAAGGGGATCCTGTAGGCATTTCTAAGCATTTTTATGTAAAACTTAAAAATATAAATGATTATAATGTTTTGCAACAGACAGCTTTACAAAAAAATGTAGAAATTGTAAAACAAGTTCCCAATATGCCACAATGGTATATTCTTGCAGTATCAGCAGGAAATAGCAATGCATCATTAGAAATGTGTAACCAATTTTATGAAACCGGATTATTTGAAGCTGTTGATCCGGCATTTATGCTTCGTTTCTCTAATGATGACGAGGTGGATATTGAAGAGGTTAGCAATAAGGCACCCATCGTCAATGGAATTATATGCTCTAATGACTCAAATTTTAATCTTTTGTGGGGATTGAAAAATACTACTAATCCTGAAATTGATATCAATGCTTGTGAAGCTTGGTGGATTTCTCAAGGTAAGAACATTAGTGTTGCGGTTGTGGATCAAGGTATTTATTTACCTCACTTGGATTTGAGTCCAAATATTGGCAGCGCTGGATATGACGCCAAGTCAGGCAATGATGGAAGTGTTTATATTGCAGGGAATACCCATGGGACAAAAGTTGCAGGAGTAATAAGTGCTGTTAGAAATAATAATAGACAAATCGTTGGAGTTGCTCCAAAATCCACCATCATTCCCATTAGTCACGACTTTAAAAAAGATGAAAATGAAGCAATTGTCAATAGTACTTTTTCCGCTCAACTCGCATCTGGCATCTCTTGGGCTTGGAATAGTGAGAATGCAGATATAATAAATAATTCTTGGTATTCAAATAGTGGATGGTTGGATAGTCAGTTATTAGAAGAATCAATCACTAATGCTATTGATTATGGTAGAGATGGAAAGGGTTGTGTTATTGTCTTTAGCGCAGGTAATAATAATTCAAATGTTCTTTATCCAGGTAGTTTTGATGACAGAATAGTAACTGTCGGAGCAATTGGTAATAATGGTATAAAAGCAGATTTTTCATCATTTGGAAGTAAGTTAGATGTTGTTGCGCCTGGTAAGAATATATGGTCAACAAGTCCCAATCAAAACATTTCCGAGGATCAAGGAACTTCTTTTGCTGCTCCATATGTTTCAGGACTTGCAGCTTTGATATTATCGGTAAATCCTTGCTTGACGGGTCAACAAGTAAGGGATATAATAGAACAGACTTCTCAAAAAACAAGAACAGATCTTTATTCATATGATAATAATCCAAATAGGTCTAATGGAACTTGGAATAACCAAATGGGTTATGGTCTAATTGATGCTTATGCTGCTGTTTTAATGGCAAGAAATACACTTTCCACAAATCCTTGCAATCAAGGTTTTCAAGAACCTTTGCAACTTAGTACTTTAGAAAGTATTGCTCCCAATCCTGCAAGCCACAACATAGAAGTTAATTATATTCTGCGAGAGGCAAGGTCAGCTTCTTTGATGATTGTTAGCCAATCGAGTAACAATTCTACAAATACTTATGATTTAGATTTAAATACCACGCAAACAAGTATAAGTATTAGCAATTACTTATCTGGTCAATACATCATTGCTTTAGTAGTAAATGGTGAAGTTGTGGATTCTAAAGCATTAATCAAACAATAAAAAATGTTATCATGAAAAAAATTTACCTTTTACTGATTTTAATATTTTTAACAAATAACAAATTACAATCGCAAGATAAAAATTTATTTATTAAAGATTTTGATATTACGCAAATCAGCGAAAACCAACTAAATGTAAACCTAAAAGTCTATTCTCCTGATTTAGCTGATTATAATGAATTTATCATCGACTATAGTGGTAATACTATTACACTAAAAGTTTGCTATGATATGTACTTTATTCCTGCTATTAGTAATCTAGAAAATGATTTTCAGATTAACTTACCTTCCCCCATCTCAAATTACACACTTAAAGTAGAAATCTATCGTAGCACTTCTCAAGGTTGTCTTTATCAGGCTTCTTTAATGCAAGACTCAGCAACATTAGATTTTACAACGCCATTCACAGGAACAATATCTTTGAGTACAAATGATATTAAAAATGATGATAAAAATTTAATACTCTATCCCAACCCCGTAAAAGATATTCTCCATTTCTCAGAAGAAGTTTCTAATGTGAGAATAACAGATCTTTCAGGGAAAGTGGTAAAGCAAACTAGTGCTAAAGGTGAATCTGTTGATGTTTCAAAACTTCCAAAAGGAAATTATCTACTGTCATTTAATTCTAAAACAGGAAGTATTAGTACCAAAAAATTTATAAAAAAATAGGAAGTTGTTTAATTTGTAAAATCAATAAAATGTCAAGATTTGAGTTCTTGACATTTTTTAATTACAATATGATAAAAATCTTTTTTTCTGACAATGCAGAATTGCAAACTTTTATTATCTTTGCGCACAAGTAAAAATTTAGTAATGGCAAACCAAATTAAAGGAAAAATTTCACAAATTATTGGACCAGTTATTGACGTAGTCTTTAATGAAGTTGAACAATTACCAAAAATATATGACGCTTTAGAAATCATTAAATCTAATGGTGAAAAAGTGGTATTGGAGGTAGAGCAACACATTGGAGAAGATATGGTAAGATGTATCGCAATGGATGCTACCGATGGACTTCAGAGAGGACAAGAAGTTACTGGGACAGGTCTTCAAATTACAATGCCAATCGGAGAAGGTGTTAACGGACGTCTTTTCAACGTAGTTGGAGATGCTATTGATGGAATTCAGTCTTTATCTAAAGAAGGAGGTTTGCCAATCCACAGAGAAGCACCGAAATTTGACCAGTTATCAACTTCTGCTGAAGTTCTTTTCACAGGTATCAAAGTTATCGATCTTGTTGAGCCTTATGCAAAAGGAGGTAAAATTGGATTGTTCGGTGGAGCTGGTGTTGGTAAAACAGTATTGATCCAGGAATTGATTAACAACATTGCAAAAGGACATGGTGGTCTTTCTGTATTCGCAGGAGTAGGAGAAAGAACAAGAGAAGGAAATGACCTTTTGAGAGAGATGTTAGAATCAGGAATTATTAAATATGGTGATGACTTCATGCATTCTATGGAAAATGGAGGTTGGGATCTTTCTAAAGTAGATCTTGAAGCTATGAAAGATTCTAAAGCTGCTTTCGTTTTCGGACAGATGAATGAGGCACCAGGAGCAAGAGCGAGAGTAGCATTGTCTGGTCTTACTTTGGCTGAATATTATAGAGATGGAGGAGAAACTGGTCAAGGTAGAGATGTATTGTTCTTCGTAGATAATATCTTCCGTTTTACACAAGCTGGTTCTGAGGTATCTGCACTTTTGGGTCGTATGCCATCAGCGGTAGGTTACCAGCCAACATTGGCATCTGAAATGGGTGCGATGCAGGAAAGAATTACTTCCACTAAAAACGGATCTATTACATCTGTACAAGCGGTTTACGTACCTGCGGATGACTTAACTGACCCGGCTCCGGCAACTACGTTTGCTCACTTAGATGCAACTACGGTATTAGATAGAAAAATTGCTTCATTAGGTATTTATCCGGCGGTAGATCCATTGGCTTCTACGTCAAGAATCTTGGCTCCGGAAATCATTGGTGAAGAACATTATAACTGTGCTCAGAGAGTAAAAGAAATTCTACAGAGATACAAAGCATTGCAGGATATTATTGCAATCCTTGGTATGGAAGAATTGTCTGAAGAAGATAAATTGGTGGTTTACAGAGCTAGAAAAGTACAGAGATTCTTATCTCAGCCTTTCCACGTTGCTGAGCAGTTTACAGGGATCCCGGGATCTTTGGTAGATATCAAAGATACCATCAAAGGGTTTAATATGATCATAGATGGTGAGCTGGATCAGTATCCGGAAGCAGCATTCAACCTAAAAGGAACCATTGAAGAAGCGATTGCTGCAGGACAAAAAATGCTTGCTGAAAACGCTTAAGAAATTTTAAATGTCAAATTTTAGATTTTAGATTGAATTGCAATAATTTATAATTTAAAATCTACAATCTATAATTTCATAATAATGAATATAAAAATTTTAACTCCGGAATATGTAGTTTTTGATGGCGAGGTAGAATCTGTTCTATTGCCTGGAAAAAGCGGCCAGTTCCAGATATTTGAAAATCACGCTGCGATTGTATCGGCTTTGGTTGGTGGAAAAGTAAAAATCTATACTGAAAAAGTAGGTTCTGCTTACCAAAAATACCTTACCAAAGAAACTGAAGCTAAATCATCTTATTCTTATGAGATCAAAAGCGGAGTGCTAGAATTCAATAATGATAAAGGAATTATTCTTTGCGAATAGATTTCTAATTCATATAAATAAAAAATCCCGAAAAGTAATTTTTCGGGATTTTTTTATTTTACAAACTCAATATAATTCCATTTTCTTTCAATTGCTGAATTGGTTTTGAAAACCAGAACAATTCAAAATCTTCGAAATATTCTTCAAATTGATTTTTAAGCTGCAGAAGACTTGATTTTTTAGAACTTTCTATAGAATTTTCGTTAAGGATTTTAATCAACCAACTTGCTTTTTCTTTATCTAATTCAATTTTTAGAATATTGGTTTTCAAATGAAAAGTAAGACGTGTCAATTCCCAAGAATTACCTTTTTTAGTTTTAATAAAATCTTCTTTAATTGCATTTTTCTCTAAGAAAACAACTTTTGAATTGGGCTTAAATTTAAAATCTTCTTCTTCCAAAAGCGAGTCGTGAATATAATCCGGATGAATTGTAGTTCTTGGAATTTTAAAATCAAAACAGCTTTGCAAAGGCATTTCAAAATTAATCCCGTGCATATAATTGAACAAAGATTTCTTCAGTCCAAAACTAAATTTAGAATGATCGATTCCTGTTTTATCTGTAAAATCGATTTCATTATTGGCAAAAAGAATCTCTTGTTTTATTGGAGTTACACCAAATTCTTCAGGATTAATCCCGACAGGTGAGTGCGCTGTCATTGCAAACTGATGCCAAAAACCGCTCTGTAAAATTCCCATTTCGAAAAGCTGACGAACCATTTCCAAAGAATCCACGGTTTCCTGAACGGTTTGAGTTGGGTAGCCATACATTAGATAAGCGTGAACCATAATTCCAGCTTCAGTAAAATTTCTTGTGACTCGTGCGACTTGATCTACAGAAACACCTTTATCTATTAATTTCAATAATCGATCGCTTGCTACTTCCAATCCACCAGAAACTGCAACACAACCAGAAATTTTAAGTAAAAAACACAAATCCTGAGTGAAACTTTTCTCAAATCTAATATTAGTCCACCAAGTTACAACCAGATTTCTTCTCAGAATCTCTAGCGCAACTTCGCGCATTAGAGCAGGAGGTGCAGCTTCATCCACAAAATGAAACCCCGTTTCGCCAGTTGAAGCAATCAATTCTTCCATTCTGTCAACTAGAATTTTAGCTGAAACAGGCTCATAAATTCTTATGTAATCAAGTGAAATATCACAAAAAGTACACTTTCCCCAATAACAGCCGTGCGCCATTGTAAGCTTGTTCCAACGTCCGTCGCTCCATAAACTGTGCATTGGATTAGCGACTTCTATAACAGAAATATATTGATCTAATTTCAAATCAGAATAGTCCGGTGTTCCAACTTGCGCTTGTTTGTAATCGTGTTTTGTAGAATTATTTTTGTAAGTAACTTCTTCGTTTTCAATTAAGAATGTTCTTTTGTAAGTTGCTTCGAGAGTCTCAGCTTGAAAATCTTTACTTACATTCTCATACACCAATTCAAGTGGTAATTCACCATCATCTAATGTTATGAAATCAATGAATTCAAAAACTCTCCTGTCTTTAACTTCTCTTAATTCAGTATTTGGAAAACCACCGCCCATTGCGGTTTTTATATTGGGATAATTCTCTTTTATGAATTTTGCACATCTAAAAGCAGAATATAAATTCCCTGGAAAAGGAACTGAAAAACATACTAATTTTGGTTGAACAACATCTAATTTTTCTTTGAGAATATCCAAAGTAATACTATCAATAAAAGTCTGATTATCATTAATTTTAGAATATAATTCGTCAAAAGAATTTGCGCTTTTTCCCAATCGTTCAGCGTATCTACTAAAACCAAAATCAGAGTCGATATTTTCAACAATATAATCAGAAAGATCTTCAAGATATAAAGTCGCTAAATGTTTAGCTTTGTCCTGCAAACCCATATTTCCAAAAGCAAATTCCATATCATCGAGTTGATTGAAACGGGAAGCTTCCGGAAGAAAATTCATAGAACAAATCTGCCTCGCTAAAGTTGGATTTTGATTCTGCAGGAAAAGAATGACCTGATCTATTGTTTTGATGTATTTATCCCTCAATGCAAAAATTCGTCGGGAATTTTCAGAAATACTTTTAATAACGACTTCTTTAGAGAATATCTTTTGAATTCCATTTTTAGAAAATAACGACAAAATCACTTCAATACCAAGATCTACCTGATAACTAGAAATATTTTTTGTATTCAGAAATCCTTTTATATATGCTGTTGCCGGATACGGCGTGTTAAGTTGCGTGAAAGGTGGCGTGATAAGAAGAATATCTTTCAAAAGGAATTTTTTGCAAAGATAAGGTTTATAAACTTGGAAAATAGTGGCTTCACCAAGAATCGAACTTGGATCAAAAGTTTAGGAAACTTCTATTCTATCCGTTGAACTATGAAGCCAAAAAAGATAGAAATAAATTTAATTAATTTTCATAAGTTTCAAAAGTCCCATCTTGATAAAAAAATACAATTCGTTTAATTTTTTTTGACGAATTTTCTTGTTTTTTATCAATATTTTCTAATGGCTGAGAATCCTTTAAAATATTTTTATCTGTCATTGGCTTAGATATATTAGATTCTCGTGGCTTAGTTTTTTCAATTTTATCTTCACTTTCTGTAAGTCCAAAATTCTCATCATTGATTAAAGAGAACAAATCTGGTAAAGATGATTTTTTCTTTTCTACAATTTCTGGTTTTTCTTCGACAATAGGTTCTATTACTTTTTCGGAAATCAGCATTTCTCCTTGTCCGTTGATTAGCCAATCCCATTCGATATCAGGAAAGACTGTTTTTATTTTTGTAATGAAATCTAATGAAGGTTTGTTTCTACCAGAAATTATATGAGAAATACTAGAACGTTGAACATTAATCTCCTCTGCAAACTCCGCAGGAGACAACTTAGAATATTCGATTACTTTTGTAATTCTATCATTAAAATCCATATTACAAATGTAAAGAAATTAATTTTAATTCAGATTACATTTGTAATTTCATTAATTTACTTTTGTAATTACACATATTTAAACAATAATTAGTTAAAATACAACTTGTTGCAGATTCTATTGTTTATAAAAGTAATATAAATTCACATCTATAAAGATTTGTGGAAAACCTTATTTTGAAAACTATCAGTAATTATTGTTCATATTCATACTTGAATTAAAACTTCAAATTCTTCTTACTTCAAATTAAATTTAGATAATAACAAACATTAGTCATAAAATCAATTAATTACGAAATTGTTATTTTTGATTTAAATTTTACAAACAGCAAAATAACAGTTATAAACAATGAAATTGTAGAAATTACAAGAATCCAGGTTTTATAATTCTTGTTTTCAATTTTTAATTGTTCATTTTCATTATTAAGTCTAATCATTTGTCGATTCGGCTGATTAAAGTAGTCATCAATAACAATTTCGATATTATCGACATCAATCGGCTTTGAGCTTTCAATCTTCAATTTTTCGAAGTAAGAATGGCTTAAAATATCTAAGGTTTTTAAATCTTCTTTAGAAGCTAAATTAAGTTTCTTTGTATTCATACATTGCTGCGAAAACAAAAAGCCTGTATCTGGTTCATTGTAAGCGAATATCAGATATTTTCCTTTCTCATCAAATATAATGTCGCAAGAACGAAGTTGTGAAGCGTAAATTGTCGCATTACTTTTGTAAAAGCCATCGTAATTATTTGATTTATATATCTTTCCAATTTTCACTTTGCTTAGATAATCATCAACATTTTTGAACCCGGATGGCGTTCTGAGAACATCATAAATATCTCCAATAAAAACAAAATCTGCTCGCTCAAAAGATGTTTTGATATCCGGATTTTCGCATTTACAGGCAAAAATATTGGTTGAAATTAGAATTGTAACGAATAAAATTATAGACTTTATTTTCATTGATTTTTAAGCTTAGTTATTTGTGAGTAGAGCAGGGAAGTGGTTATGACATTGAGATTTTCTGCTTATTCTGATTTAACATAATTGTTGTACTTGGAAAAAATAAAAGAGAACATATTCAAAATATATCCATTGTGGATAACGATGAGTGAAAATAGAAAAATAATTGAAATATAAGACGTTATACATTTGTAATATTATATAAATTGTGATTAAAAATACGTTTAGTGTTTTGATAAACAAATCAACGACTACAGCTAAAAACCATATTAAAGTAAATATAAATTTATACTTTATTTAAATTATATAAATCACTGATAATTAATAATTTATTTTTTTAAAATAATTATAATGTAATCCACAAAAAAACCAACAGACAAAGTGACATTTGGTTTTGTTTAAATATTTTACAAATGTAAATAGTCTAATTTGAGATTAAATGTTATTTTTGTGACAAATCAAACCAAGATAAAATGACCAATAGTTTTCCTTACTCACAAAATGCTGATTTTCCTAATCGCTATATTTCCCCTGAAAAATTATTTTCTTACCTACAGAGCAATTACAGCGATTACATAAAAGAGGTCGGAAAATCTAGTTTAGGGAAACCTATTTATATGATGACTTTGGGAAATGGTAAAACTAAAGTTGTAGCTTGGTCACAAATGCATGGTAATGAATCTACAGCAACTCTAGCAATGTTGGACTTGTTATCAATCTGGGAAAAACATCCGGAACTGAAAGAAAAGCTTTTTGAATTGATTCAGTTAGATTTCATTTTTATGTTGAATCCTGATGGTTCTGAAGTTTGGACCAGAAGAAACGCTTTTGATATCGATATCAACAGAGATTATCTGAGAATGTCTAGTATCGAAATAAAAATCCTGAAATCTATCGTTCTAGAAGGAAATTACGATTACGCTTTGAATCTCCACGACCAACGCACGATTTTCACAACTGATGGTAAGCATCCTGCGACATTATCATTTCTGGCTCCTTCAGAAAATGTTGAAAGAACCATTACAGAAAACAGAAAAAAAAGTATGACTGTGATCGCGGCAATTTATCTTCAGATGAAGCAAATCCTACCTAACAGAATTGCTAAATATACAGACGAATTTTACCCAACATCAAGCGGTGACAATTTTATGAAAGCAGGAGTTACTCCAATTTTATTTGAAGGTGGTTTTTATGAGAATGACCTCAAAAGAGAAAAAACTCGAGAATATTACACGCACGCTTTATATTTTGCTTTGAAGGCAATCTCAGTGCTTAAAGGTGATACTTACAGCTATGAAACTTATTTTGAAATTCCACAGAACAGAGAAACTCATTTTGATTTGATTTACAGAAATGTCAGACTTAACACAGAGTTCGAATGTATTTTGGATATTGCTGTACAATACAAAGAAATCTTGGATGATAACAAAAATCTGACTTATCAACCGTATGTTATTGAAGTTGGTGATTTGAATCATAAAAAAGGCTGGACAGAAATTGACTGTACAGATAAGAAATTTGTTTCCGTTAAGAAATTTCCAAAGCTTGATGCTTTAGTTGATTTTAGAATTGAATAATTTAAAATGCTAATCGTTGAGATTCTAATGTAATTTTTTTTTAGTGAAGATAATCTCACACAGAAAATAAAAACAGCCAAAATTCTTGCAAATTTTGGCTGTTTTTATTGAATTGATAATTTGTAAAAATCATTAATTATTAAATGATTAAATAATCTAATTTAACATAATATAAATTATAGGACATTTTATAATTTATGAAAAAGGAGAGATTTAGCTCTATTTTGATCTGATATTTTATTATAATATTTTATAAATTCATTCTATCTAAAAATAAACGATTATGAAAAATTTAATGTTAATTCTATCTGGAATTGTTCTCTTAAATTCATGCGAAAAAAATGATGGCAAACAAACGCACGTTGAAAATCGAAAACCTGATACATAGTAAGGTTTCTGGAAAATTGAAATATAAAAATTTTGAAAAAGATTCATCTTCGGGCGATTAATTAATTTATCAGATTAAAATACGAAAGTCGCTACAGACTTAGGTGTTAAAGGAGTTGCTGCACTTTTATTATTATATCTGATATTGAAGTTTTCGGTATTGTTACCTTCATTCAGAACTATAAGTGTGATTTTTCCACTAGGTGTTACAAAAGCTACAGAACTTAAGCTTCCCGGCTGTGTAGAAGCAATTCTTTGAGAATTCTGAGGAACAAATTTTTAAGCTTGAGCAATGCTCTTTACTAGAGAATTTAATAAAAATGAAAGAGGCCATAAAAAGCCTCTTTCACCCTAAGAATATAATAAGAAAAATTAATTTTTAATTAAAATCCTTTCTTTAATGTATCTTCAATTTTATTTAATAAATGAAGATTAATAATTAGGATTTTGTTTTAATGCAGTACCAATCATCTCGTTGAAAGGAATTGGAAGAATCTCATTTTTACCAGTTACAAATCCTCTTCCACCTAATTTTACTGGCGCATCTCCCCATCTTACAAGGTCAAACCAACGGTGCCCTTCTCCAGCCAATTCTCTTCTTCTCTCATCTTTAATAGCTTGAAGAGTTACAGGAACTGAGGCTAATCCTACTCTAGCTCTTACTGCATCCAATAATGCCTGTGCTCTTGCTCCACTAGCTCCAAGCGCTTCTGCCTCCATAAGATAAGTATCGGCTAATCTGATTGCTATATAGTTTTGACGAAAATTAAGTTCTGTAGCTCCTGTAAGATTACTTTTATCAGCATTTCTTGGTGCAAATTTATTTAAGAAACGTCCTGTGTCTCTAAATCCTGGAGAATAAGTGATTTTACCTTCTTCTTTATACTTTTTGGCATCAAGAATTGTAGCTGCTGCTCTAGGATCTCCTTGCATAAAATTGAACAAATCATCTGTAATTGGGTTGAATCCCCAGCTTGCATAGATATCAGGTGCATCATTATTTGCTACGTCAGTACGTTTGTAAGAAATAATTCCTAACATTACATTAATAGAGTTTCCTTCATCTTGACCAGATCCCCAGAAGCCCCAATCTGCTCTACTTCCGTTGGTGTGCATTACTTCCAAAATAGATTCTGATAAAAATTTATATCTTCCTGGGTCATCCACTGGGCCAACTTTCCACAAATCAGCAAAATTATCAACTAATTTATATCCGTATTGGCTTGTTCCACCAGGTGTACCGTTTACCATTTCAAATTGAGCTGCAGCTTCTACATTCTTTTTATCATAAAGATAAATTTTACCCAAAATTGCGCGAGCAGTTCCTTGCGTGATTCTTCCTTTTTCGTTTGCTCCTGAAGCTTTCATCATAAGATCTGGCAGTGCAGAAATTATATCACCTTCTATTTGTGCATAAACTGCCTCTGGAGTTGCTTGTGGAATATTATAATAATCATCTGAAACTAAAACAGGTTTTAGAATAAGAGGAATATTTTTAAACATCCTAAGTAATTCGAAATAGTATAATGATCTTAAAACTTTAGCTTCTGCAATGTATCTATTTCTTGTCTGATCATTCATAGATGCATTAGGAATTCTTTCTAACAAAAGATTTGCACTTGCAATTCCTTTATAATAATCTTTCCAATAGCTTGCAGGCATAATAATCGGATTGATTGTATAATTAGAAAAACCTTGGATTCCTGCTCCATCAGAAGAGTTCCCACCACCAGAATAGAAATCATCCGAAGCTCCATTGAAGAATGTTACCATATTTTCAAATCCACCAGAATATTTTCTAAGCATATCATAAGTAGCTACTAAACCTGTAAAAGCTTGTTCTTCATTATTAAAGTAATTAGAGGCATCAAAAGCACCTTTATTTTCCACATCTTCGAGGTTTCCATTATCACAAGAAACGGCTCCAAGACTAATTCCTACTAACATTAGAGCAGAAATACTTTTATATATAAATGTTTTATTTTTCATGTTCTTAAGATTTAAAATTGAATATTAGCTCCAAAAAGGAAAGTTCTTGCTTGAGGGTAATAAGCTCTATCAATTCCGAATGTATCTCCACCAGCAATTTCTGGATCATAACCTGTATATTTGGTAAAAGTAACCAAGTTCTCTCCTGTTACGTAAAATCTTACTTTGTTGGCTCCAATAGTTTGAGATATATCTTTAGGAAGTGTATAACCTATTTGTACCAATTTCAAACGTAAGTAGTCACCTTTTTGCAAATAATAATCGGACATTCTTGTGTAATTGGTATTTTCATCATTTCTTGTAATTCTAGCAATATCATTAGATGTTCCTTCACCAGTCCAGCGACCAAGAATATCAGTTTGATAATTAGCTTCAAGAATATCAAGTCTTCTAAGACCTTGGAATACTTTGTTTCCTGCTTGACCTTGTGCAAATACCATTACATCAAAGTTTTTATAATTAGCATTAATTGTTAGACCAAAAGTATATTTTGGTACAGAATTACCGAGATTTACATAATCATTCTCATCAATTTTTCCATCACCATTGGCGTCCAATCTCTTGAAATCTCCTGGTTTTGCTTTATCCTGAATCAACCCACCAGAAGCATTTTTATAAGCATCTATTTCAGCTTGATTTTGAAAAATACCTAAATTTTGGTAACCGTAAAAAGATCCGTAAGATTGACCTACCTGTAATCTAGAAACAGCACCTAAGGTTTGATAAGAAGCAAAGTTCAGATATTCTCTATCATTTTCCAGTCTTGTGATTTCATTTTTCAAATAACCAAAATTACCATTGGCTGAAAAACCAAAATCTCCCCAGTTCTTTTTATAACCTAGAGTTACTTCAATCCCATCATTATTCATATCTCCAATGTTTCTCCAAGGATTATTAAGTAGACCTAAATATCCAGGAACTTCTACTTGTCTTAAGATATCACTTGTTTTCTTTCTGTAAACATCTACACTTAAGTCAAAATTTTTGAATAATTTTAGGTCTGCAGCGATATTCATTTGAGATGTCTGCTCCCATTTTAAATCAGGATTTTCCAATGTACTAGGTGCATACCCTACACGGATAATATTATCACCAAATGTATAATTGACATTTCCTACTAAAAAGTTAGCGAATTGAAAATCATCAATTGCGTCGTTTCCTAAAACTCCATAACCTCCTCTAAGCTTAAGGCTTGTAACAACATTATTTTCTGGCCAGAAACTTTCATTGGATGCGTTCCATCCTAAAGATACTGCTGGAAAATTTCCCCAGTGATTATTTGCTCCAAATTTAGAAGAACCATCTCTACGTATAGTACCAGTCAAAAGGTATTTGTTATCATAATCATAAACCAATCTTGCGAAATAAGAAGCTTTATGAGTGTTTACACCATCCCAGGCATTACCTGTTTTATTATCAGCAGAAATATCAAAGTTGAAAGAAGCATCTTGCCAATTGTTAACAGGCAGATTTTGATAGGTTATATTTTGCCCATAAGAGATGTTGTATTCATAATAACCTTGACCTAATAGAAAATTAAAACTATGTTGTCCAAATTTATTTTGATATGTCACTGTATTTTCAGTACTCCATTCAAATTTTTGCTCTGTTTGTCTAAATAAACTGTTAAAACTATTTTGAACAGCAGAACTCAAATAATTTGTTGGTGTGAATGATTGATTTCCCCAATAAGAAAGTTTACCATTCATACTTGATTTGAAGGTAATATTCTTGACAGGCTTAATCTCTGCAAAAACATTAGCAATAATATCGTCTGACCATCTGTACATGCCTAACTGAGTTTGCTTGAAAGCTAGTGGGTTAGTCATTTCTTTACTCACATAAGGTGATATACCGTACGGATTTCCATTTTGATCACGAACAATAAATGAGTTGTTGTAATCATTTGCATTAGGCTGGCCACTTGTACCATTAGTTAATACAACTGGTGTAATTGGATCTAGGTTGATAGCAGAGCTTAAAGGTCCTCCAAATTCTCCGTTTTCCGTAATTCCACGTGCTTTTACGTGTGTGTAGGCAAAAGTTTGTCCAATAGTCAACCAGTCCAAAACTTTATGTGTTGAGTTTAATCTCGCATTAATTCTTTTATAATTTGAGATATCTTTTAAAACAATGCCGTCTTGATCATAATAGCCAAAAGATGAGAAGAATGTAGATTTATCACTTCCTCCACTGATACTAAATTCTTGAGACTGACGTGCAGCTGAGTTAAAAATTTGTTTTTGCCAATCTGTGCCTATGCCATAAGAAGAAGGATTTCCTAATACGGGAGTTAATCCGTCATTAGTATATGCCTCATTCATAATTGTTGCATATTCTGTAGCATTTAAAAGATTTAACTTTTTCGCAGCGCTTCCTACACCATAAAAGCCATTATAAGAAAGGTTCATTCTACCTTTTGCTCCTTTTTTAGTTGTAATTAAAACAACTCCTTTTGCAGCAGAAACACCATAAATTGCTGATGATGCTCCATCTTTCAGAATTTCCATACCTTCAATATCAGATTGGCTTAACCATCCAATATTGTCTACAACAATACCATCAACTACCCAAAGAGGAGTGTTACTTCCAGCTCCAAAGCTGGTTATACCACGTACTCTCACTGTTGGTGTTGAACCAGGTTGCCCAGAATTAGATATTACAGAAACACCAGCTGCCCTACCTTGCAAGACTTGCTCAGGTCTACCTGCTGCTGGAGCATTTTCTAAATCCGAAGCTTTGATACTTGAAATTGCACCCGTAACATTGCTTTTCTTTTGAGTCCCATAACCGATAACGACAACTTCTTCTATTGTTTTTTCTTTAGAAGCTGTGTCAATTACCCGTTGTTGAGCTGAGTAGTTTGCAGTGAAATAAAGCACAGCAGCTAAACCAAGACATTTTGAATACTTTAAGTTCATATTTTAATTAATTTTTGTTAATCTCAAACTGAGACAATAAAAGTAGTTTTTTTTTTTACATCACAAAATAATTTTTATATTTTTTTAATTTATCCTTTATTTATAAACAGTTGTGCATATTTTTTTTATTGATTTCTATTAATTTTTGTACTTTTGAAATCACTAAAATAGCTCTTAGTTGTTAAAAAAAGTTAAGGCTTCATTACATGAATGTTAATAAAAATCAAATTAAGCTACCTCTAATGCTTAATTTCTTGATCTTCTCAATGCTACTAAATAGTATGGGTGTGATTATCTTGCAATTGTCGACAACAATTTCTTACAAAGGTCTTGGCGTTTTGGAGTCTTTTAAAGACATTCCGATGGCGATAGTTTCCTTATTATGTGTTAATTGGATTGCAAAAACTGGTAATAAGAAAGCTCTCATTTTTGCTTTAATTTTTATAATGATTAGCTCTATTGCTCTCCCGTTGGTTGAAGTTTTTTGGTTCTTTAAGATTTGGTTAAGTATTGTTGGGGTTGGTTTTGCTATTGCAAAAATTACAGTTTTCAGTATTATCAAAAATAATTTCAAGGACAAGCAATTGGCAAGTGCTGTTTCCAGCGTAGATGCTTCTTTTATGATTGGAATCTTTTTCGTTAATATAGGTTTTGGCAGCTTGTTAACGAGTAATTACGCGCAATATTGGAAATATGGATTTTGGATTATTGCCCTACTAAGCATCATTAATGTTCTGATGTTACGAAATTCAAAGATTGAGAAAGAGCAAATTTCAGAGAATAAAAAAGAATCTGGAGGATGGAAATTTTTTCTAAAACCAAAATTGATTTACTTCTTCATTATTGTTTTTTTTATGGTATTTGTAGAGCAGAGTTTCAATTCTTGGCTTCCAAGTTTTTTTAAAAATAATTTGAAAGTCAACTCTTATTTTGCCTTACAAGCATCTGCTTTTCTAGCTTTATTTTCTTTCATCGGAAGATTGGTTACAAGCCGGCTAATACTTAGATTTCATTGGTTCAAGTTTGTTTTGATTTGCTTACTTTTTGTCTTTTCAATATTGATTGCCTGCCAAGTTTTGATCTATTATTTTTATACGGATTTGAAATTTTTATTGATATTTATAATGCCATTGATTGGATTATTTTTATCACCACTTTTTCCACTTTACAATTCAGAAATATTAAACAAAGTTCCAAAAGAGAAAACCCATCTTCTTGTATCAATTGTTGTCGTCTGTTCTTCTTTGGGAAGTTCAGTTGGATCTCTGTATATGGCTGGCATTTTTCATAAAAATGTTAGTAATTTTTATCCTTTATTTATTTTATTCCCATTATTAATTATATTTGGACTCACATTTTTTCTAAATAAAACGCCTATAACCTATGACCGAAATCAATAAGAATAAACAGAATCTAAGAGAATTAATTGATACCAATGATTTTGTAGAACACGTTTCTGTGGACTGCGTTATCTTTGGATTTCATAAAGATACGCTCAAAGTTTTGTTGCTGAAATACCACGATTTGGATCTTTGGGCTGTTCCTGGTGGATTTGTTTTTAATGATGAAAATCTGAATGATGCTGCCGCAAGAACATTATACGAGAGAACACATCTTTCGGATGTTTTTATGGAGCAATTCTACACTTTTGGAGATATTAAAAGAACTGAAAATAATACGCACCAGAAACTTTTAGAAAACAAAAATATAGAAGTTGATTCCAATCACTGGATTTATCAGCGTTTTATATCTGTTGGATATTGTGCGTTGGTAGATTACACTTTAACTTACACATTTCCTGATTCTTTCAACGAGATTTGTCAATGGTTTGATGTAGACAAATTACCGAATATGGCGTTTGACCATAAAGAAATGATTGAAAAAGGATTACTCTATCTCAGAAAAAACATTGATTATCAAGTCATGGGAAGTAATCTTCTTCCTGATAAATTCACAATGAAAGAATTACAAAATCTTTATGAATCTATTTTGGGAGAACCTCTAAGAAGAAACAATTTCCAAAGAAAGATACTGAGTATGAACATCTTAGAAAGATTGGAAAAACATTTTACAGGTTCGGCGAACAAAGCGCCTTATCTGTATCGATTCTTGGAGGGCTCCGAAATTAAAAAATCGGATTTTGATAAATAATTTAATTAATCTCAAATAAAAAACCAGCTTAGTAACAAGCTGGTTTTGTTTTATATTAAAGTTTTACTCTTATCTGTCATTCTTTCCATCAACCACAATCCTGTCCGGTCTGTTTGCCAGTTCCCAAGCTGTCGTGAAAACCAATTGTGCTCTTTTTTGAAGTAATGGGTAATCAATTCTATCAGGAGTATCAGTTGGTTTGTGGTAATCCTCGTGGATGCCGTCAAAGAAAAATGCTACCGGAATGTTATGCTTCGCAAAGTTGTAATGATCTGATCTGTAATATAATCTTTGAGGGTCTTTTGGATCGTCATATTTATAGTTAAGTTCCAATTTTACAGTTTTATCATTGGCTGCAACATTGAT
The DNA here is from genome assembly GCF_003385395.1 of Epilithonimonas hispanica. Lineage (GTDB taxonomy): Bacteria > Bacteroidota > Bacteroidia > Flavobacteriales > Weeksellaceae > Epilithonimonas > Epilithonimonas hispanica. The sequence continues at coordinate 96,994 of NZ_QNUG01000008.1, forward strand.
TTTTTTCAATTCAGAACTCAACATTTCCGAACCGATTACATAAACATATTGCTTGCCTCTGTTCTCTGGATCATCACGTCCAATCATATCAATATTAAGGTCAGCAACTGTATTCACCAAAGGAAAAACCGGATGATCCGAATAATATTCTGAGCCGAAAAGCCCGTGCTCCTCACCAGTTACGTGCAAGAAAAGAATAGAACGTTTTGGACCATAACCTTTTTTCTTAGCTTCTTGGAAAGCTTGAGCAATTTCCATAACCGCAACAGTTCCACTTCCATCATCATCCGCTCCGTTGTAGATTTCGCCTTTTTTCATTCCAACGTGATCGTAATGTGCAGAAACTACGATGATTTCGTCTGGTTTTTCAGAACCTTCTATGAAAGCCAAAATATTCTCAGAATCAGGAAGAGTTTCTCCATATTTTTTCATTGCTTCAGACGGAACTTTCTGATAATAAGAACCTAAGCTTGCAGGAAATCCAATTCCGTTCTTTTTGTATTGCTCAATCATATATTCGCCTGCTTTCTTCTGACCTGCACTTCCGGTATCTCTACCTTCCATCTTATCATCAGCGATTATATAAAGATTGGTTTTCAGTTCTTCCAAAGTAATACTGTTATAAGCATCTTTGAAACCTTTTCCTTCATAAGAAAAGTTCTTTGTTGAAGCACAGCTAGTAACAAGCGCAGCGCCCATCAAAAAACCGTATAGTTTTATATTTTTCATAATTAGATTTAATAATTAAGTCGAAATCAAAGATTAATTGTTACAGAAAATTTATATTTTTTCTCCGAAACATAACAATGTTCCATTTGGGTCAAGCAAGGAAAACTCTTTCATTCCCCAAGGTTTTGTTTCGAGGTTTCCGTTAGGATGGATTTCGATATTTTTGGACTTAACTTGTTGAAAGAATTTATCAATATTATTCGAAATCTTGAGATAAAGCATAAAATCTGATTTCGAAGGAATCAATTCCTTGAACTCAAAAAAATGAAGTTCAGAATTATTATAAGTCGCAATTAGATAATTATCATAATCCGCAACAAACTCGAATCCAAGATTCTTATAATAATCAATTGTTTTTCCTTTATCTATAAAAGGAATTTTTGGAATTATCTGTGATATCATAATATTGAATTTTAAGAGCCTATTTAAATTTACACAAAATATTTTTTAACCACATAGTCACATAGATTTTCAGTGAAAATTAAGATGAAATAGTCAATTTTTGATTCTATTTTTTCTATTTCTAGATTGTATTTTCAGATATTCTATGTGTCTATGTGGTTTTTATTAATTTTTATTACGCCAATTCGTCATTCCATTCTCTGATAGTCACTTTTGCGATCAAACCTTCCTGAACAAAAGGATCGCCATTCACAAAAGCTTCAGCAGCTTGTTTGTCCACAAAAATCGCCATCGCTCCTTCTCCAGGATTACCAAAAGCACCGGTTCCTAAAACTTTCTCAGATTTTATAAATTCAGCTTCGAATTCTTCGTGGCGTGGAAAAACTGCCATAAACTCATCCATTGTTTTGTCAGTTGCGTGTTCGTAAAAAATTACGGCTTTCATATTTGTTTGTTTTTAATAATTAATCATTTATAACTTATAATTCATAATTTTATTAATGCGCTTCCAACCAATTATCCCCAACTCCAACTTCCACCAGTAAAGGAACTTTGGTTTCAAAAGCAGATTCCATTTCTTTTTTGATGAGTGTTGTTGCAGTTTCCACTTCATCAATCGGAGCTTCGAAAAGCAATTCATCGTGAACCTGCAAAAGCATTTTGGTTTCCAGTTTTTGAGTTTCCAATTCGTTTTCGATTTTTATCATTGCGAGTTTGATGATATCGGCTGCACTTCCTTGGATTGGCGCATTCACAGCGTTTCTTTCAGCGTGAGCTTTTACAACAAAATTGCTGGAATTAATATCTTTCAAGTGACGCCTTCTTCCGAGAATAGTTTCTACAAAACCTAGATCTTGCGCCTTTTTCACTTGCTCAGCCATATATTCTTTCAAACGCGGATATGTCTCGTAATAAGAATCAATCATCTTTTTGGCTTCGGTTCTGGAGAGTCCGGTTTGTTCCGCCAAAGCAAAAGCACCTTGTCCATAAATAATTCCAAAATTCACTGTTTTTGCCTGACTTCTCTGTGTTTTTGAGACTTCACTCAAATCAATACCAAACAATTTCGCAGCAGTTGAAGCGTGAATATCTTCTCCGTTTTGGAACGCTTTAATCATATTCTGCTCGCCGGAAATTTCTGCAATTAATCTTAATTCAATTTGAGAATAATCGGCAGAAATGATTTTCTTGCCTTCGTCAGCAACAAAAGCACCACGAATTTGTTGTCCTCTTAATGTTCGTATTGGAATATTTTGAAGATTCGGATTTACACTCGCCAAACGTCCTGTTGCTGCAACAGTTTGAGCAAAAGTTGTATGAACACGATTGTCTTTTTTATCAATTTGACCTGGCAAAGCATCAACGTAAGTTGACTTTAGTTTTTGTAACATTCTGTATTCCAGAATCGAAGAGATAATCTCGTGTTTTGAAGATAATTTTTGAAGAACATCTTCCGACGTTGCAAATTGCCCGGTTTTGGTTTTCTTCGCTTTCGGATCAAGCTGCATTTTATCGAAAAGAATTTCTCCCAATTGCTTTGGCGAATTCATATTGAACTCTTCTCCGGACAATTCAAAAATTTTTGATTCTAATAATTTCAAATCATTTTCCAAATCAATACTTTCCTTCGCAAGCCAATTGCTATCGAGTTTAACACCCGTCAATTCTATTTTCGCAAGAACTTTCATCAAAGGCATTTCTACATCATAAAACAATTTTTCCGCATTTTCTTTGGCTAATTGTGGTGCAAATAATTCGTATAATTGAAACGTAACATCAGCATCTTCCGCAGCATAATTAGTCTGAGTTGGGATATCAACTTCACGAAGCGTCAATTGATTTTTTCCTTTTTTTCCAATCAAAGTCTCGATTGAAACAGGTTTGTAATCCAAGTACATTTCGGAAAGATAATCCATCCCGTGTCGTCCGTCAGGATTCAGAAGATAATGCGCAATCATTGTATCAAAGATTTTCCCTTCGACATCAATGTTGTAATTCTGAAGAACTTTGTAATCGTATTTCAGATTGTGAGCTATTTTAAGGACATTTTGGTCTTCAAAAAACGGACGGAATATCTCAACCGTTTCTTGTGCTTCTTCCCTATTTTCAGAAATCGGAATGTAATACGCTAAGCCTTTTTTGTAGGAAAAACTCATTCCAATCAGTTCTGCTTCCAACTCATTAAGCGAAGTTGTTTCTGTATCAAAACAAACTGCTTTCTGCTTTAAGAGATTTGAAACTAATATTTTTTGCGCTTTCGGGTTATCAATGAATTGATAAATGTGGTCGTTTTCTGCGATTGTAGATTTGGTAGTAGTCGCTTGTTCTAGTTGTTCGAAGCTGGCGAACAAATCCATTGTTCCGTTTTTATGAACTGGATTTTGGTTGTTGGTTGTTGGTTGGTGGTTGTCAGAATCTTGTAGTTCTTCTACATATTCTTTATTTGAAAATGCACGGTAAAGATTTTCGTACAATCTTCGGAATTCGAGCTCATCAAAAATTTCTTTTACTTTTTCGAAATCCGGAACTTCTAAGTCGTATTGTTCTTCAATAAATTCAATTGGCGCATCACAAAGAATTGTTGCTAATTTCTTTGATAACAAACCTCTTTCTGCACTTGCTTCAACTTTTTCTTTAAGTTTTCCTTTCAGCTGATGAGTATTCGCTAAAAGATTTTCCATTGACCCGAATTCTTGAATAAACTTCTTTGCCGTTTTTTCTCCAACACCTTCTAATCCGGGAATATTATCGACAGCGTCGCCCATCATTCCAAGATAATCGATGATTTGTTTTGGATCTTCGATTTCATATTTAGCTTTGACTTCTTCAACGCCAAGAATTTCTATATCACCGCCTTTGGAACTTGGTTTATACATTTTAATTTTATCTGTAACCAGCTGTGCAAAATCTTTGTCCGGCGTTACCATAAAAACATTGTAACCTTGTTTTTCCGCTTTGCAGGCAATCGTTCCGATGACATCATCCGCTTCATAACCTTCCAATCCAAGAATCGGAATGTGCATCGCTTCCAAAATATCATTAATATAAGGTTTTGCCAAAAGAATCGGTTCGGGAGTTTCCAGACGATTGGCTTTGTAATCTGCATAATCATCGTGTCGAACATTGGTTCTTCCCACATCAAAAACAACTGCCAAATGTGTTGGACGGTCTCTTTTAATCAATTCTATCAAAGAATTAGTGAATCCGAAAATCGCAGAAGTATTCAATCCTTTTGTAGAAATTCTTGGATTTTTGATGAATGCAAAATACCCACGGAAAATCATAGCGTAGGCATCAATAAGATATAATCTTTTGTCTGTAGAAGTCATAAAAACAAAAGTAATAAAAATGTGATGATTAATGGCTGAAAGAATTTAAAATAGAACTATTGAATTCTGTTAAAAAAATCCTAAACCATTGTATTGATATATAGAAAATTGATTGTAATTTTGTACCAAGCAAATGAAAACACATCTACTTTCTTTTTTTATAACAATCTATATATCAACCCTTCTTATTTCCTGCGCAAATTATGGAGATGCGTTGCTATATAAAAATAAAAATATAAAAGTATCAAAGGTAAAGACTATCCTTTATTTTAATCCTGAAGTTTTTCCCGATATTAATGAAATAAAAGAACCAACGTACACGGCTTTTCACAGTGCAACTTCTGATAAAATGAAATCTTTGGGAAACATCAAATATCTACAAGTTGATACACCAATTTCTTTTGATGATGTTGATACTAAAACTGTAAAAGAGATTTGTCAAAATAATAATGCAGATGTCGCAGTAATTCCAAAAGTGAAATATTTCAAGGTTGGGTTTGGAAAGTATGTATTTTCTAATCAAGTGATTGTGAGTATGAAATTGTATAACTCCAAAGGAGAATACATCATGGAAACTTCTTATGATACTTACAAAGGAAACGGAAGATTACTTGGTACCGCTTCTAATTCTGTAATCATTGGAACAAAAGGTGCTATCCGAAAATTGGACAAAGAGCTAAAAAATTAGTTCTAGTATAATTTTTATTCACACTTTATTAATCTATTTCTAAAGAAATTCTTTAAGATTTTAATACTTTTGCAATGCAAAATTCTAAAAGATCGAGAATACAGAAATCATACTAAATCCAGCTGACGTAGCAGAATCATTGAGCAAATTGCCAGTGAAAGAACGTCTGTTACAGTTTCTGAAGTTACCGAAATCTGAAAAAGCGGATGTTTTCTCTCACTTAGACCCTGATTTTCAAGAAGAAACCATTAGAAGCATTGCAAGTCACGAAGTTTCTGATATCTTGAACGAAATGTCACCCGATGACAGAACACAATTATTCGAAGATTTTCCAGATGAATTAATTAAGTCTTCTATCAATCTTTTGAATCCGCAAGAACGTCGTGTCGCATTGAAACTTTTAGGTTACGAAGCCGATTCAATCGCAAGATTGATGACACCTTACTATGTTCAAATCCGAAAAGAATGGACCGTTAAAAGATGTTTTCAGCAAATCAAAAAAGTTGGAAAGAAAGTAGAAACGCTCAATTTTCTTTATGTTGTAGATGAAAGGAATCGTTTGATAGACGACATTACCATCGGTTCTCTCCTATTGGCAGATGAAGACCAATTGATTTCAGAACTTTCTGACGATCATTTTGTAGCTATTACAACCACTACTTCCAAAGAAGATGCAGTTCCTTATTTTGAAAAATATGATAGAAGTGCATTACCAATCATTACAGAAAATGGTGTTTTAGTTGGGATTGTAACCATAGATGACATCTTGGATCAGATCGAATCTCAAAATACGGAGGACATTCAAAAATTTGGAGGTTTGGATGCGTTAGACCTTCCCTATACTCAGACTTCAGTTTTTGAAATGGTAAAAAAACGCGGATTCTGGTTAGTTGTTCTTTTCTTTTCTGAAATGTTAACCGCTTCTGCTATGGGACATTTTGAAGATGAAATACAGAAGGCTGTTGTGTTGGCGTTATTTGTTCCTCTAATTATTTCTAGTGGTGGAAATACTGGTTCGCAAGCTGCAACCTTGATTATCCGCGCAATGGCACTTCAGGAGATTGGTTTGAAAGATTGGTGGTATGTAATGAAGAAAGAGATTTTCACAGGTATTTTCTTAGGGAGTATTTTGGGAATTATTGGCTTTATGCGAATTGCTTTTTGGCAAAAAGTTGGACTTTTCAACTATGGAGAACATTGGACTTTTGTAGGATTAAGTATTGGCGTTTCTTTAATGCTCATCGTACTTTGGGGAACTATTTCTGGTTCTATGGTTCCGTTTGTTCTTAAAAAACTAAAACTAGATCCTGCTACTTCTTCCGCCCCTTTTGTTGCAACGCTTGTAGATGTTACGGGACTTATTATCTATTTTTCTGTTGCAGGTTTGTTTCTTACGGGGAAACTTCTATAAAAACATTTAACGCAAAATCAGCAAAGGTTTTATCTAAGTTATTGAAAATATTTTTAAGACTCGCAAAAGTACTTCGACAAGCTCAGTATAAACTTCAAACTCATCAAAGTTAAAAAGCGAAAATAGGATTGACAAATCTTCAATCTTGGGGAAGCGCGCCCCGACTTGAGTGGAGCTCTTTTTATGTTATTGCGATTGTACAAGAGTTCTACAGATTGCTTCACTTCGTTCGCAATGACAGAAAAAAGCGGGAACGGAAGGCGGATAAAGGCGCCCAAATTATTTAGAAATAAAAAAACCTTCTGGACAAGAAGGTTTTATATATTTGAAAAGTAGAATTTCTATTTTGAAAAGTTATCGTTGTAATCTTTTTGAGATGCTACGATTACTTTTTTAGCTTGCTCTGCGCCATAGATCAAATCGATTTTAACTTTTGCAGGTTCAGTTGGCAAGTTTTTGTAACTCAAGAAGTAATGTAAAAGACGGTTAACTTCTGCTTTTGGTAATTCAGAAATATCTCTGATGTGACCATAAACTTGATCTTCTACCAAAACAGCAATAATCTTGTCATCTGCTTCTCCTTTGTCAATCATTTGGAATCCACCGATTGGAATAGCTTCCAAAAGGATATTACCAGATGTGAAGTTGTGCGAGCTAAGAACACAGATATCCAACGGATCGTGATCACCTTCTGTAACTTCTGTTGCTCCGGTTGCCGCTGCAAGGTTTTTAACTTCTTCTTCACAATAGGTTCTTGGAACAAAACCATACATTGCAGGAATGATATTGGAAAACTTCTGTGGACGATCAACTTTTAAGTATCCACTTTCTTTGTCAACTTCGTATTTGATTGTATCTGTAGGAACAATTTCCACAAAAACGTTTACAACTTCCGGAGACTTTTCTCCAGCTGAAATCCCGTGCCACGGATGGGCTTTAAAATTTGGAATCATTTATTATCTAGTATTTATATTATTTTGTTAAGTTCTTTTCTAAGATTCTCTATTGTGTCCGAAATATAGTCTTCAGAATTAAGATAACTCATCAGGAAAACAGTTTTGAAGTCTTCTAATTTTGAGTTTTCATTCAATTCTTCATAGGTTTTGTGAAGACTTTGGATGATATTATTTTTGCTTGTGATAATATCTTCCCAAGACGATTTTGAAATGTATAATTGCTGAGAAGCATTATATTCGAATTCTTCCACGATATTTTTTTCAGTCAAGAAAACAAACTCGTGTGGCTGAAGGTTTTTATCAAATTTGGCAATGAGATTTGCTGGTTTCAATCTTTCCAGAAAAAGTGTCATTCTTTCTAAAGAATGAAGTTTTATTTCGCTATTTGATTTTGTTGCTAAGAAATTAATTTCCTGTTTTTTGAGTCTGACAAAGCTGTTCACGAATTGTTTCGCAAAAACCAAAAATGGTAATGCGATGATAACTGCAACAGCGTATGGTAAATAATCTGAATCAAACATATCTCAAATTCGGATTGCAAAATTAATGCTTTTTGATTAGAAAATAAATTATTTATCTAAGAAAGAAGATTTTCTTCAGAATTTGAATCAATACTTCTTTTTTACTGTTAGAAACTATAGGATATTTGTAAGCTATAGCACCAAATCGTTCATTGAATTTTGCAACGTTTTCTACATCACTTCCCATAAAATCAAAATCTTGATCTGCAATAGTTTTTTTTAAGTAATTATCAATAACTATAGATGGAATATTGGTGTTTGATAAAGGGTTTTTATTAACGAAAAGACTGAGATAATGATTGGTTTTACCACAATACAAACCAGCCATAGATTCTATTTGATTTTTATATTCTAGGATCTCAATATTCATAAGTTTTTGCTCATACAAAGTTTGCATCAAATCAAAATAAATGCTGGCATCTTCCTTTTTTTTGATTCCTTTCATATTTTCCACAAAAAATGCCCTGTCTTCAGATTTTAAACTATTGCGAAATATGATATTGTTTTCCAAATCACCAATTATCCTTACATTTCTCCTTCTGTGGATACTATATCTTTTTTTGACTTCAGAATATTGATCTTTTGGAATAATGTAAGATTTTTTCAATCCAATATTTGAAACTTCATTATTTCCATTAAAAGCATAAAATAAAACAATGTAATTTTTTGTAAGATAATTATAGAATAGATTATTAATATATACAGAATCCTGATTGGAGAATATTCCCAATTGTTGACAAAGTTTTGGCATTAGAACAATTTTAAAACCAAATTTGACTATCAAAGGAACAGGCATTACAGCTTCATAATCATCATAAATGATTAATTCCCAACTTTTTTTTGTTACGATATCCAGAAATTCTCTTTGTGCATAATCCGAATTTTGTAAAGAATTTTCTATACAAGCATTATATTTATCAAAATCAATTTCGTGATATTTTAGTCGTTTTATCATTATAAAATCCCTTCTTCTTTGAAACTGTAAAATTTGTTTTGAGCAATGATGATGTGATCTAGCAATTCGATTTCTAATAATTTACCAGCTTCGTCTATTTTTTTTGTGATATTAATATCTTCCGAACTTGGCTTCAAACTTCCTGCAGGATGATTATGAGCAACGATAATTCTTGTAGAAAAATGTTCCAAGGCTGTTTTAAAAATCACTCTTACATCTGCAACAGAACTTGCAATTCCACCTCGGAAAAGGCAGGTTTTATAGAGGATTTTATTCTGATGATTAAGGAAAACCGCCCAGAATTCTTCTGTTGAAAGATCAGAAAGATGCGGTTGTAAAACTTCGAAAACATCTTTACTGCTTGATATTTGGTGTCTTTCAAGAACTTCCTGCTGAGATTTTCTATTCCCGATTTCCAAAGCTGTTGCAATAGAAATGGCTTTTGCCTCGCCTACTCCTTTGAATTTCATTAAGTCTTTTATTGATAATTGACTCAATCTGTGCCAATTATTTTCCACCGAATTCAGAATTCTTCTTGCTAATTCCACAGCGGATTCATCCCTATTTCCACTTCCCATAATGATAGCCAACAGTTCCGAATCCGAAACTGAAGCTTTTCCTTTCAACAGGAATTTTTCTCTTGGGCGGTCATCTTCCGCAAGGGATTTGATACTCAAAGTTTTACTTGTTATTAATTTTAGCAAAAATCAATCATCATCTATAAACTATCAATTATAAATTCATAATCTGTCCGTCTTTCATTACCAGTTTTCTATCCGTACTTTCCGCTAATACAGGATTATGCGTTACAATCACAAAAGTCTGATGGTACTTGTCTCTCAAATCGAAAAACAATTGATGAAGCGCATCTGCATTTTTGGAATCGAGGTTTCCGGTTGGTTCATCCGCAAAAATAATCTTCGGAGAATTGATTAACGCTCTTGCAACCGCAACTCTTTGCGCTTCTCCTCCAGACAATTCCGAAGGTTTATGATGCAATCTGCTTGCGATATTAAGGTCTTCAAATAAATAATGTGCTTTATCAATCACTTCTTTTTCAGCAATTCCACCGATTCTTGAAGGCAACAAAACATTTTCCAAAGCTGTAAATTCTGGTAAAAGCTGATGATTCTGAAAAACAAAACCGATATTTCTATTTCGGAATTTGGACAATTCTTTATCTTTCATTTTCAAATAAGAATTGCCATCCAAAGTTATTTCAGTTCCATATTTTTCAATATCAGAAGGATTATCCAGCGTTCCCAAAATCTGAAGTAAGGTAGATTTTCCAGCTCCGGATTCTCCAACAATAGAAACAACTTCACTTGATTTTATATGAATATCAACACCTTTTAGAACTTCCAGAGTTCCGTAAGATTTGTGTATGTTTTTTGCTCGAATCATAGTTTGTTTTTGCTTATGGCAAATTGCTTTTAGCTTTTTATAATCAATATATTAAAATCACAAAAGTCACAAAAATTTCTTTGTTTTCTAGCTTTTCAAAAGTCTAAAAAAGATTAAAATAATTTAATTTCTTTTGTGTCTTTTGTAGTTTCATAAACTTGAATCTTTTGCCTTTTTTCTTGTCTCTTAAATTTTCGTCAATTTAGCGAATTTCAAGATAAGGTTCTTCTCGCCTTCGTTGGCAAAAATTACTTTAGCCTTGATATTCTGAGAATCAGTTCCATCCAAGAATTCCACTTTTCCTACACCAAAACGGTCGTGTCTTACCATATCTCCCACTTCTATATCTTGCGAAGATTGTCCTGCAGGATTGATAATTCTTGCAGTTGCAACAGGTTTCAATGTTTTTTTCGGAGGTGGAACATTGGCATTTCTTTCCAAGGTTTTTTTCTCCTCTTTCTTTTTATAAAATCTAGGTTCTGATGGCGTATCATCAAATATATTAGAATCCAATCCGGAACGATTGATAAACTTCAGTTCGGCGACAGGATTTATCATTTCGACATATTTCGCATCTATTTCGCTTAAAAATCTTGATGGTTCTGCATCGGTGATTTTCCCCCATTGAAATCTGGAAACTGCATAAGTGAAAAACACTTGTTTCTCGGCTCTAGTCAAAGCTACATAAAACAAACGTCTTTCCTCTTCCAATTCTTCTCTTGTAGACGAACTCATGAAACTTGGAAAAAGATTCTCTTCCAAACCAACTAAATGAACTACTGGAAACTCCAAACCTTTTGACAAGTGGATTGTCATCAATGAAACTTTATTATCATCATCTTCTTTATCATTTTGAGTATCAGAAGAAAGCGCAATATTCTCCATAAAGTTGGACAAACTAGGGTCACCATCTTCAATTTGAGTCTGTTCATCAATAAAACCTTGCATCGAGTTCAGCAATTCCTGAATATTCTCAACTCTGGAAATTCCTTCTGGCGTTGCATCTTCTTTTAATAATTTGATAAGTCCGCTTCGTTTTGCCACTTCCATCGCAACATCGTACACATTATCTGTTTTCAGCATTACCTGGAACGCTTTTATCATGGCCCAGAAATCTCCTAATTTGGTAATGATTCCATTATTAAGACCTAACTGAGATGCATAAAATCCAAGATTATCTAGAACTTGAGAAATCGAAAGATTATGAGAATCTGCAAAGACAACCAACTTGTTTTGAGTGGTTTCTCCAATTCCTCTTGCCGGATAATTGATAATTCTAGACAAAGCTTCGGAGTCATTTTCATTGACCAAAATCCTAAGATAAGCTACCAAATCTTTCACTTCTTTCCTTTGGTAAAAAGACAAACCTCCATAAACTTTGTATGGGATATTCTTCTTTCTAAGCGCGTCTTCAAAAGCTCTCGTTTGAGAATTAGTCCTATAAAGAATCGCAAAATCCGAAAAATGACGCTGTTGCGTGTTATGCAATTCGAAGATATTAGCTGAAACGAAATTGGCTTCATCTGCATCAGAAAGACTTCTATAAACTTTGATTTTATCGCCTACTTCATTCTCGCTAAAAACATTTTTCTTGAACTGCTGTAAGTTTTTAGAAATCACAACATTCGCCGCATCTACAATATTCTGCGTTGAGCGGTAATTCTGTTCCAAAGAAACTGTAACAGCATCAGGATAATCCTTTTTGAAATTCAGAATGTTATGAATATTAGCGCCACGGAAAGAATAAATGGATTGTGCATCATCTCCAACCACACAGATATTTTCAAACTTAGACGCTAAAGCTTTGACAATCAAATACTGAGAATGGTTTGTATCTTGATACTCATCTACCAAAATATATCGAAATCTGTCTTGATATCTTGCTAAAACTTCAGGAAAACGAGTTAATAATTCGTTGGTTTTCAACAACAAGTCATCAAAATCCATTGCACCATTTTTGAAACAAGCTTCTACATATTTTTTGTAGATATTTCCCATATGTTTCATGTTCGCTTTCTCGTCAGCCTCCATTAATTCTGGATTGTTGAAATAAGCGTTGACAGTGATAAGATTATTTTTATACTGAGAAATTCTTGATAAAACTTTCTTAGCTTTATAAACTTCTGCATCTATACTCATATCCTTGATGACTTTTTTCATCACATTAAGAGCATCTTGCATATCATAAATTGTAAAATTGGAAGGATAACCAAGATGATGACCTTCGCTTCTCAAAATCCTAGCAAAAACCGAGTGAAAAGTTCCCATCCAAAGCGAACGCGCATTGCTGTCTCCTACGAGTTTTGCGATACGTTCTTTCATCTCCTTCGCCGCTTTGTTGGTAAAAGTCAAAGACAAAATATTGAAAGGGTCTACTCCATTCGTAATCAGATGCGCAATTCTCATCGTAAGCACTCGCGTTTTGCCAGAACCTGCTCCCGCTAAAACCATCAACGGCCCTTGCAAAGTCGTAACTGCTTCTAACTGAGGCTCATTCAATCCTTTCAGATAATCCATTCTATTCTCAAAATTTTAAGATAACAAAAATAGAGATTTTTAAGCAATTTATCATTGCATCCGAGTTTGAAATTCGGGTATTAATAGGTATTTTTGCTTTGGCAAAAATAAGCTATTATGCCTGCTAAAATCTAAATCTAAAGTAAAAACCAACGCATTGAAAACTAATCACATTAAAGAAGAATTTCTCTCTTTTTTCAAATTAAAACCATCACCCAGAAGCTGGCACATCCCTTTCTTGGCAGGTCTTGCAGTGGGAATCCCATTGATATTTGGTTATTTTTTAGGTGATATAAAATCTGCTCTTACAGCAAGTTTGGCAGGTTTGGTTATTATTTACATCCCAACAAGCAATGATTTTATCGAAACGATGATGAAAATGTTTGTCTGTTCTTTTGGGATGATTATTTCGTACGGTTTGGGGTTGACGTTTAGTTTTAATCTTTGGATTGCATCATTGGTTTTCGGGATATTTTCGGCAATCGCTTATTATATAGCAAGATATTTTAATCTGAAACCACCGGGAAGTTTTTTCTTTATCATGATGGCATCCATGGCAATCGGACTCCCACATAATTTAGAACTCATCCCTAGACGCATCGGTATTTTCACAATCGGAACAGTTAACGCTTGTCTTATCTGCCTAATATACAGTTTTTTAAACTCAAAAAAAGAAACAAACAAAAACCTTACAACTTTCCACATCAATCCTTACGTGAATCTTGTAGAATCCTTTATTATTGGGATTTGTATGCTGGTTTCGGTTTTCATTGGCAAGTTTTTCAACCTTGATTATCCTTATTGGATTCCAATTTCTAGTTTGGCAGTTTTACAGGGCGTGAATCAATACCACATCTGGAAACGCGGCCTGCACAGGATTATTGGAACAACTATTGGGCTTGGAATTGCTTGGTTGATTTTCTCATACATCACTTCTCCGCTTTTGATTTGTTTTTGCATCATCTCTCTTCAAATCATAGTAGAAATGCTGATTACAAGACATTATGCATTAGCAGTAATGTTTTTAACTCCAATGGGAATCCTACTCGCAGAAACAGGAAGTTCTACTTCACTCAATCCCGATTATCTTTTAAAAATGAGACTATTAGAAATTTTAATCGGCAGTACTATTGGCTGTATTGGCGGTTGGTTTTTGTATAATGAAAGAATCAGGTTCAGTTCTATAAAGAATTTGAAAAAATCAAAAATTGCTCTGAGCAAAAGTTTTCAAAGAGACAAGTAAATCGACTAAACAATCTCCGCTGTTATTCCCAGTATTATCAATATTGCAATGACAATTAAAATAATATTAGAATTTGCTAATTCTCGACATTTTTTTCTATTCAGTTTTACAGTTTCAAAAATCATTGCTCCAAACCAAGCTAGAATAATTACAACAGCCAAAATAGCAAGTCCTATTTGACCATCTAGTGCCGCGACTAACAAAATACCACAAGTTGCAACTGTTGTAACAACCAGAATAACAATTCTTACAATGCTATGAACTAAAACATTTTGTTTTGGTTTCGAGATATTATTGTTTTCGTTTTTATCACTTTTAATATCAAATAATTCGTTCAGTTCTTCGTTCATATTACTTCTGTTTTTGATATAATTTGATGAAAAAAGCAGTCAATCCAGCAAATCCTAAAACTTGTAACATAGATGCTATTTTATAAACATTTTCAGAAAAACCAAAGCGTGGAAAAATGTATATCAGTTGAGTTAAAGTAATGATTGATAAAGAAATAACAGCAACTAAAGTATGATTTTTCATCTAAATACTTTTATTAATTAATGTTTCAACTAATATCGATATTTTTTTTGAAATGTTGTCTTTCGAATAGTTATTAAAATCGAATTTCAGATTTCTAACTTCTGAAAATTGAGCTTGCAAGTCTGGTTGTTCTTTAATAATAAATTCTAAATCAGATTCATAAGTTCCTGGAAAAATAGCTGGTTTTGCATATTTTATCGCATCACCAATATTGCCACTTATTTTAGTTTTTCCGTAGATTTCTTTGATAGAGAAAAACTCTGTTTCTTTCTGAATTGGACAATATAAAACATCGGCTTTTTTCATCCAATCATCAAAAATAGACTGTTTTATTTTTTTATCAAAATACTGAATTTTAATAAATTGAGGAAGTTTAATTAAAATTAGCTTTAGACTTTCTAATTCTTTTCCAGAAGCTTTTCCAAGGAAAATAATTTCATAATTGATTCCAATATTTTCAAATTTCAGCAACTTTTCAAAAAAAGAATCGTAGTCTCTTCTATGTTGCGAAACCGCACCTGGAATCACAATTTTTATGGTTTCTTTTTCAAAATTTTGAGAGTCAAATTGATTAAAATAAATTGGTAAAAACTTCATACCCGTTTTCTTTGACATCAATTCATCAATTCCTAAAAGATAATTGGATTTCTGATAAACTTTCGAAGCTTCTAGAAGTCCTTCTTTAAGGAATAATTTCAGACGATATTTAAAATCTTTTTTGAAAATACTTTTGAATAATTCCCACTTCGAAGCTTTGATAAAATTATGATTATGAACAAGAATTGCTGTATTGAATTTTTGCACAATCGCTTTGTAGAAAATAAAATGACGATGAACAGTTCCAATAATGATCAAATCGTATTTTTTCTTATCTAGAATTTCCAAAAGTTGAGAATAGTCTGTCAGAAAAACATTTTTCTCATGAATGTTCAAGAATTTAAAAATCTTTTTGGAAAAGTAAAAATCTACAGAAGCTCTATCAAAACCTTTAGTCAATTCATAGAAATTATTCGCTAATTCCGCATGTGTATCTAGTTCTATATAAGCGATTTTTTTCAAAGTGATAATCTAGTATTTTGTTTTTTTAAACTCTAATTTCTAACAAATATGCAATTTGCAATTTTACGAAAATCTAGATTTACCAGATGAGTTATTAAGGAAAAAGTGTTTCTTTAAGAAGATAAAGATTTAGAATAATGATAATTCCACTAATAATCCAGGCTAATATTTTGAGCCACATTTTATTAGCAAACTCTCCCATTTTAGCTTTACTTCCAGTGAACATAACGAGTGGTACAACTGCAAAACTCAATTGCATTGATAATATTACTTGACTGAAAACCAACAATTCGGCCGTTCCCTTTTCCCCATAAAGAATCGAAATAATCAAAGCCGGGATAATGGCAATTAATCTTGTTATTAACCTTCTGACCCAAGGTTTTAGTCTGATATTCAAAAAACCTTCCATTACAATCTGACCCGCTAAAGTTCCTGTCAATGTAGAATTCTGTCCAGAAGCTAACAATGCAATTCCGAAGAAAATACTCGCCAAAGTTGTTCCCAAAAGTGGGGTCAACAACATATAAGCATCATTGATATCTGCAACATCTTTGTTTCCTGAAGTATGGAAAGTTGCAGCAGAAATAATCAAAATAGCTGCATTAATGAAAAATGCTAACATCAAAGATAAACTACTGTCCCAACTTGCAAACTTCAAAGCTTCTTTTTTACCTTCAGTCGTTCTAGGATAATTTCTGGTTTGAACAATGCTACTATGCAAATATAGATTATGAGGCATTACTGTAGCACCTAAAATCCCGATTGCAATGTAAAGCATTGATGGATTGGTAACGATTTCTTTCTTAGGAATTAATCCTTCCAAAAGTGGAAAAATATCCGGTTTACTTAGAATTATTTCATAAAAGAAAGAGGCAAAAATTACAAATATCAATCCTCCAACAATGCTTTCTATATATCGGAAACCTCTCGATTGTAAGAATAAAATTAGAAAAACATCTATTACAGTTATTACGACTCCCACACTCAACGGGATTCCAAATAAGAGATTAAGAGCAATCGCAGAACCGATAACTTCTGCCAAATCACAAGCTGCAATTGCAATCTCACAAAAAATCCAAAGAACAAAATTGACACTTGGGTGAAAATGATCTTTACAAGCCTGTGCTAAATCACGTTCCGCAACAACACCTAGCTTCACAGACAAATGTTGTAAAACTATCGCAAATAGATTCGAAATTAAAATAACAGAAAGTAGTGTATAGCCAAACTGCGCTCCACCAGCAATATCAGTCGCCCAGTTTCCCGGATCCATATAACCGACTGCCACAAGCAATCCAGGCCCAACATAAGCCATAAACTTTTTCCAAGAACTTGCATTTGCCGGAACATTGATACTAGAGAAAACCTCATGAAGAGAGTTTGAACTTTTATCTTTTCTCCAGCCTTTGTTGATATCAGAGTTATTCAAATAATTATTATTGTTAGATTAGACTAACAAATCTAATAATACTTTTCTTAACTCGCAATAAGCCAATAAAAAAACTGCCAAAATTTGGCAGTTTATTTTTATTCGAAATTATTATTTTTACTTTACAAATCTTATAGCAGTTTTTCTGTCAGATTCTCTTTCTTTATCTGTAGCTTCGGCAGGAACTTTGGCAAACTTGGAGCCATAGCCTTCTGCTTCTGTAACTTGAGTAGAATTAATAGAAGACTTCACGACATTTGCTCTATCAGCAGATAATTTTAGATTTATAGCTTCATCACCTTTTTTATCAGTATATGCTCCGATTTTGATTTTAGCATCTGGAAACTCTGTAAGAATAGCCTTCAAATTATCCAATTGAACTTGAGAGTCTGGTGTTAAAACAGCTTTCCCAAATTCAAAATTAAGATTATCAAAATTGAACCATTTATCTTTCAATTGCGCTTCTGTAGCATTTTTATAATTATCAGATTTAAGGAAAGTTACGATTTGATCTTCGATTCCACCTTTGTAAGCTTGTAATGTTTTTCCACTTGGCAAGATAACAACTGTAGTTTCCTTGGTGACAACAACTGTATCATCTGCAGTATAGGTAGAATCTACAATTACTGTTGTAGAATCTGTTGTTGCAACAGGCGCTGGTTCTACTTTTTTATTACATTGTTTCCAGAAAAACCATCCTAAAAGTAATAACAATAATAGTGGTAACAACCATTTCCAGATACTTCCTCCAGAATCATTACTAGAAACAATCTCATGGGTAGTTCCGCTTCTTGTCACATCAATTTTCGGAGTTTCTACAACTGGAACATCTTGAACTTCATTAGCTGGTGTATTCGGTGGAATATTGATTTTTCCCTCGTCTGTTCCAAACCAATTCCCTAACCCCAAAGCTCCTAAACTAAATCCAGCAGGTAACAAGGAATAAAGAAAACCTTTCTGGTCATTCAAGAGATTTCCAAAAGAAGAGATATCAACATTATTATCATTGATATATTTCCCCAAACTTCCAGCAGTAGCTCCAGTAACAAGATTCAAAACTGAATTTGTAGAATCATTACTAATTCCTGCAAAATTGGACACAGAACTCGTTAGTGCAGCTTGTTTATCTCCGCCACCAAAAATCAAAGTGAGAATTTTTGAGATTAACGAATCACTACCTCCAATATTCCCAACAAGACTTGATAGTGCTCCAGAAGAACCAACTTCTTTCAAAGTTGTAAAAAGATCTGATTGCGCATTAGAATTAGCTAAACTACCAACAACGGCTGGTAATAATGCAGAAATAGCTTTCGAAATTCCTGACTCACTTTCTCCAAGTTGAGTAGCTGCTTGAGACACAACACTTGGTCCCAGCTGATCTTTAATAAGATCGATTAAATTAATTGACATAATAGTTTATTTTTTGTGATTGATATTTTTAATATTACCAAATATTAATCCACCTTATTTAATTATCAATAATTTTAATAAAACTTTAACAAAACTGTATTTAACTTTCAATATTTATTTTGGATAAATATCATCAATACAAATAAAAAAAATCCGAAGAAACTCTCCGGATTTAATGTATTTAGTAAAAATTCAAATTTAGTATGACTTAGCAAAAACCACTCTTTGTTTCGATGGTTTTCCTGATATTAATGAAATCCCATCCTCCAACTCATTATTCAAAGGAATACATCTGATTGTTGCTTTTGTTTCCTGTTTGATTTGTTCTTCTTCTTCTTCAGTTCCATCCCAATGCGCAAGGATGAATCCGCCTTTCTCTTCTAAAACTTGTTTGAACTCATCATAAGAGTCAACTTTTGTGATATTCTCTTCACGGAAAGTCAAAGCTTTGTTATAAATATCTTTTTGGATAGTTTGAAGCAATTCTTCGATATAGTTTTCTAAACCATCAATAGAAACTGATTCTTTCGTCAAATTATCTCTTCTAGCTAATTCAACAGTTTTGTTTTCCAAATCTCTTGGTCCCATTGCAATTCTCAAAGGAACACCTTTCAATTCGTATTCAGCGAATTTCCAACCTGGTTTGTTCTGAGTGTCATCATCAAACTTAACAGAAATTCCTTTTGCTCTTAATTTGGCTTGAATATCCAAAGCAACCTCACTGATTTGAGCCAATTGCTCTTCACCTTTGAAAATCGGAACAATTACCACCTGAATTGGTGCTAAAGTTGGAGGTAAAACCAAACCTAAATCATCTGAGTGAGTCATAATCAAGGCTCCCATTAATCTTGTAGAAGTTCCCCAAGAAGTTCCCCAAGCGTGCTCTATTTTCCCTTCTCTTGTTGTAAATTTAACATCGAAAGCTTTTCCGAAATTTTGCCCTAGAAAATGCGAAGTTCCAGCCTGCAAAGCTTTTCCGTCCTGCATCATAGCTTCGATACAATAAGTTTCATCCGCTCCAGCAAATCTTTCTGAAGGCGATTTGATTCCTCTGATAACCGGAATTGCCATAAAGTCTTCTGCAAATTTTGCATACACTTCAATCATTTTTTCAGTTTCTTCTACAGCTTCATCTTTTGTTGCATGAGCAGTATGTCCTTCTTGCCAAAGGAATTCGGCAGTTCTCAGGAATAATCTTGTTCTCATTTCCCATCTTACAACATTCGCCCATTGATTAATCAAAATCGGTAAATCTCTGTATGACTGGATCCAGTTTTTATAAGTATTCCAAATAATTGCTTCAGAAGTTGGACGCACGATTAGTTCTTCTTCCAATTTAGCCTCTGGGTCAACAATTAGTTTTCCTGGATTATCTGGATCATTTTTTAATCTATAATGTGTTACAACAGCACATTCTTTGGCAAAACCTTCGGCATTTTTTTCCTCTGCTTCAAACAGACTTTTGGGAACAAAAAGAGGGAAATAAGCGTTTTGATGTCCAGTTTCTTTGAACTTTTTATCCATCTCGTCACGCATTTTTTCCCAAATTGCATAACCATAAGGTTTGATAACCATACATCCTCTCACGCCAGAGTTCTCTGCTAAATCTGCTTTAACAACCAACTCATTATACCATTTGCTATAATCTTCTGCTCTCGATGTTAATTTTGCCATAAATTTTTTTGATATGATTTTAACTTTTTTAACTTTTCTCAATCTAAATAAAAAGCCTAATTTTACACGTATTTAATGGAATTTAAATGGTATAAGATTTGGTCTCATTTAAGAAATGCAAATATAGGAAACTTAATACTTCTCATAAAATGAAAAATATCAACAATACAAGCTTAACTCGTAGTGCATTATTAAATTAATTCAATTTTAAGTCTATTCATTTTTCTACTGAAAACAAAAACATTTACAAACTGAATGAAAGTTAATGCTGTTAT
>NZ_QNUG01000009.1 GCF_003385395.1 Epilithonimonas hispanica
TTATTTACAAACTAAATCGAAGATATTTCGGAGACAAACTATTCGAAAGGCTCATTATTGCTAATATTACAGCAGTATGATTAAAAACGGATATACATAAAAATTATTTATTAAATCCTATTGATATTTAGTTTTAATAGAATTATTATATGATTTAAGTTGTATTAATAAGTTTAGAAGAGCGCAATCTTATTTTTGTCCGCAAATAAATCTAAATGAAAAAGCTTATTACAACTGTACTTTTTTGTGCAACAGTTTTTGTGTTTGCGCAAAAAGGTAGTATCTCTGGGATTATTAATGATAATAACCAAATTCCTTTGCCTGGTGCAAAACTAACTTTAACACCTGGTAATTATTACACAATATCTGATGCTACAGGCGATTATGTCTTCCTTAATGTTCCAGAAGGAACCTATACGCTAACCGTAGATTATATTGGTTATGGCAGTCAGCAATCAACAGTAGTTGTGAAATCCGAGAATAATACTAGCGTAGATGTTTTGTTTGATAAAAATAAGTCAACTACAATAAAAGAGGTTCGGCTTCTTGGTATTAGCAGACAAAACCAAGCTAGAGCCCTAAATACGCAGAAAAATAATTCTAATATCACCAATATTGTTTCGTCTGATCAGGTAGGGAAATTTCCGGATTCTAATATCGGAGATGCTTTAAAACGAGTACCTGGGATTACGATGCAAAATGACCAAGGTGAAGCTAGAGATATTATTATTAGAGGTTTGGCTCCAGAACTTAACTCAGTTACTCTCAATGGAAACAGAATTCCGTCAGCAGAAGGTGATAATAGACGAGTTCAGATGGATCTAATTCCTTCCGATATGATTCAACTTATCGAAGTTAACAAAACCTTAACGCCAGATATGGATGCAGACGCCATTGGAGGCTCCGTAAATCTCATCACAAGAACTGCACCTAACAAAGAAAGAATATCTCTTACTGCTGCTGGTGGTTATAATCCTATTAGAGATAAAGTATCTAGTAATACAGCTTTTATGTATGGTAACCGTTATTTTGGTAAAAAATTTGGGTTTGTTTTCAACGGTTCTTATAATAATCAAGATTATGGGTCTGATAATGTAGAAGGTGTTTGGGCGCAAGATAAATTTGGTAATGCTTACATCAGAGAGATGGATATTCGCAAATATGATGTAAGAAGAGAGCGTAAAAGTTTAGGGGCTAATTTTGATTTTAAAATTAATGATAAAAATATCATCAAAGCTGGTGCTGTTTATAACTGGCGAGACGATTGGGAAAATAGATATAGACTGAGATTTAATAAAGTTACACCTATCTACGACAAAACAGATGAAAGTCTTATTACTGGTTACAAAGCTGATCTTAGAGCACAAACCAAAGGTGGTATAGATACTGATAAAAGTAAAGCGGCAAGGCTAGAACGCCAGATTATGCAAAACTATTTTATCAATGGTGAGCATTTGTTGGGTTCTCAGCTACAATTAAATTGGTCTGGAGGTTATTCACGAGCGTCCGAAGACCGCCCTAATGAACGTTATATAGATTATCAGTCAAAGGGAGTAGCACTTTCTGGTTATGATAGTGAGAAAGAACCATTACTAACGCCAACAACAGAACCTACACTCAAATCCTTTAAATTCCGAACACTTACGGAGCAGTTTGGTCATACTTTTGAAGATGAGATTACGGGGAAAGTAGATCTTAGAATTCCGCTTAATATCATATCAGAGCAAAAAGGCAGATTGAGATTTGGAGCAAAAACAAGAATCAAACAAAAAGAAAGAGAGAACAGTTTTAATGACTATACTCCAACCGATGCCAACACTAGCTTAGCCACTATGGATAAAATTAATCCAGTCTATTGGGATGGTAAAAATTGGTCTCCAAATAGCAAGTATATCCCAGGATATTTTGCATCAAAACAATTATTAGGCAATTTGGATTTATACAATACAGGAATGTTTTCTTCAGAAAGTAATCCTGCAAAATATCTCGGGGTAAATTACAAAGCCAAAGAACAAATCTATGCTGGATATATCCGTTGGGACCAAAATATTACGGATAATTTTTCTTTCATAGCAGGTCTTCGTTTAGAAAATACCCACACAGAGTATACTGGTAATATCACCAAAACCGAAGATGATGATGTAATGTTAGAAGGTGAGAGAAAAATCAAAAACGGCTACACCAATTATTTACCAAGCATTACCTTCAAGTATACGCCAACAGATGATATGGTTCTTAGGGCTGCTTATACAACTTCTTTGGCAAGACCAGGGTATTACAATTTGTCTCCATTTGTGAATATTACACCAGGAGAGGATGCACAAATAAATGCAGGTAATCCAGATTTGAAAGCTTCTTATGCTCATAACTTCGATGTAATGGGAGAGTACTATTTCAAATCAGTGGGATTAGTATCAGTTGGTGGTTTTTACAAAAAGATTAATAAATTTATCTTTAATTACATCGATCAAAATTTTACAAGAGACAAGTTTACACAACAGTTTCCTGATCTCGCTAATGATTTGGGAGCAGATAACACCTACGTATTTTCACAAGCCAGAAACGGACAAAGTGTAGACGTTTATGGTTTTGAAGTTGCTTTGCAGAGACAACTAGATTTTCTACCTGGTTTTCTTAGTCATTTTGGGATTTATGCCAATTATACTTATACACATTCCAAAGCCAAAGGTATTGCAGGAGATGATGTACAAAGAGAAGGTCTTATGTTGCCAGGAACAGCACCACATATGTTTAACTCGTCCTTATCTTGGGAAAACAAAAGATTCTCCGCGCGTGTATCGCTTAACTATACAGCTTCTTATTTAGATGAGATTGGAGGTGTTGCTTTTGATGACCGTTACTATGATAAACAAACCTTCTTAGACGCTAACGTATCTTATGCCATCACAGAAAAAATAAGATTCTTTGTTGAAGCTAATAATCTTACCAACCAACCATTAAGATATTACCAAGGCGAAAAGAACAGAACAATGCAAATGGAATATTATAAACCAAGATACAACGTAGGACTAAAATTCGATTTTTAATGAAAAAGATATTATTGATAGCTTCGGTTTCTTTTTTGATGGTACAATGTACATCTATGAAGGTTAAACCAGTTTATAAAACACAAAAAGTTCAATTTGATACAGATGATCCAGCATTTTGGATTAATCCACAAGATGCCTCCAAAAGTTTAATTTTAGGTACAGACAAAGAAACCAATGGAGGGATTTATGTTTACGATTTAAAAGGTAAGATTGTAAATAAAGTCTTGGGAATACAACGTCCCAACAACATTGATGTAGAATATGGATTAGAAGTAGGTGGTAAAAAAATGGATATCGCTGTATTTACAGAGCGCGAAACTAACAAAATACGTGTTTTTTCGGTGCCAGATCTAAAACCAATAGATAACGGAGGGATTTCTGTTTTCGAAGATAGCGATCAAAAAAGTCCAATGGGTATTGCATTATATAAAAACCCTGCAACACAACAAATTTATGCAGTTGTTGGGAGAAAAACAGGACCTTCTGGCTCGTATTTGTATCAATATCTACTGAAAGATAATGGTAATGGACAAGTAATTGGAGAGCTCGTTCGTAAGTTTGGCGAATACTCAGGTAAAAAAGAAATAGAATCTATTGCAGTAGATGATGCTTTGGGAGTAATATATTATTCTGATGAACAATACGGGATTCATAAATATAATGCAGATCCATCAGCTTCTAATGAACAATTAGCTTTATTTGGTACCAATGATTTCAAATCAGATATCGAAGGGATTTCTATTTATCCAACAGGTGAGAAAACAGGTTATATTTTGGTCTCAGATCAGCAAGCCAATACTTTTAATGTCTATAGACGAGAAGGAGATACTAATGAAAATACATACCAAAGGATTGCTATCATACCAGTTTCTACTAAAGAAAGTGATGGATCGGATGTTAGTAATGTTAATTTTGGACCAGATTTTCCTAAAGGTATGTTTGTAGCAATGAGCAACGGAAAAGTTTTTCATATCTATGATTGGAGAGATATAGAAGCTCTTATTTTGGCACAACAAAATAAAAAATAAAAACAAGAGAATTATCCGAAATTCTTATACAAAAGCTGCATTGGTAAATAATGCAGCTTTTCTTATTTTATGTGATTAAAAATCATTTCATAAATCTACAATTTCGCTATATTTGCACATATGATTTTAGTCACAGGTGCAACAGGGATTTTAGGCAGAGTTATCGCTCTCGAATTGTTGAAACAAGGCAAAGATGTTCGTGCGACTAAAAGAAAGTCCAGCAACTTAAAAGAAGTAAGAGATTCTTACCAATTTTATACAGACCAGCCCGATTTTTATTTTGATAAAATCCAATGGATTGACACCGATTTCGAATCTATCGAGTCTCTTCAGGAGTCTCTGAAAGGTGTAGATGAGGTGTACCATTGTGCTGCAAAAGTCAGTTTCAACCCCAGAGACGATAAAGAACTTTTTAAAACCAATATAGAAGGTACCAAAAATCTGCTGTACGCTATAGACAGTACCAAGGTTAAAAAGTTCCTTTTTGTAAGTTCTATTGCGGTATTGGATGGTTATAATGAAGCTGGGATGATGGATGAAAACTCTGATTTTAATGAAAAACTAGAACATTCTTCTTATGCCATTTCCAAGCACCTTTCCGAAATGGAAGTTTGGCGCGCACATTACGAAGGTTTACCAAGCATTATCATCAATCCAGGTGTCATTATTGGAACTGGAAATTGGGGAAATAGCAGTGGTGATTTATTCAAAAAATCCTCACATTCCAGAACTTTTCCTGGTGGAACGGCTTATGTTGATGTAAGAGATGTTGCGAAAATCTCGGTCGAATTGATAGATAAAAATGCTTTTGGAGAACGCTTTATCATCATTTCCGAAAACGAAAAATTCCGTTTGGTTTCTGATAAAGTAAGAACTGCGCTTGGAAAACCAAAAGCGAAATTGGTTCCTGAGTTTATTTACAAAGTTTTACCGATTATTTCTTTTCTTTTCGGATGGCTGTTTCCGATTCTGAAATTGATGAGTAAAAATAACATCGAAACGGTAAGAACCGACTCCAAAGTTTCTAATCAAAAAATTACAGAATTCCTGAATTACCAGTTTATTCCGGTTTCTGAAAGCATAGATTTCCATCTCAAAAATTATATGGAATCTCAAAAAAAAAATAAATGATATGAAATTAAAATATAATATTCATCAATAAAACAGAATGATTGTAAGTCTATTATCTCATATCTTTTATCTTTCATCTTTAATTATCATTAATGAGCAACGTTACTAGTTTTCTTCAAAAAAACGTTAACCTATATCCAACAAAACCAGCTTTAGGTTTCAAAAAAGACCACGAATGGAAAGAGCTTGGCTGGTATCAACTCAAAAGATTAGTCTTTAAAACCGCGAATGCACTTAGAGCAAATGGCGTAAAAGAGAATGATAAAGTCTCTATCTATGCCGATAATTCTGCTGAGTGGATTATTTTTGATTTGGCAATTATGGCGATTGGCGCGGTTACGGTTCCGGTTTATTCGACGAACGGTGAAGACCAAGTTGAATATATTATTAAAGATTCTGGAGCGGAA
Organism: Epilithonimonas hispanica; assembly: GCF_003385395.1. GTDB lineage: Bacteria > Bacteroidota > Bacteroidia > Flavobacteriales > Weeksellaceae > Epilithonimonas > Epilithonimonas hispanica. The sequence continues at coordinate 5,617 of NZ_QNUG01000009.1, forward strand.
ATTATTTTAGCAGGAAATCAGGAACAATATAATGTCTGTTTAAATCTTTTGAATAAAGGTTTACCAATTAAGCAAATTATCATTACTAAAAAATATATCAAGTTAAAAGAGAATTCATCCTATTTAGAAACTTTCATCGAGTCTGCATCTGAAGATTTGGAAATTGTTGAAAGAGCAGAAGATGATTTGGCTACATTGATTTACACATCAGGAACAACTGGCGTTCCAAAAGGTGTGATGATTACACATTCTAATTTTCTAAACGCATTTGATGCGCATATGGAGTTTTTCAAATTTAAGCGATTTGAAGATGAACATTCATTGGCATTTTTACCTTTGACACACGTTTTCGAGAGAAGCTGGACATTGCTTTGTTTACATTTTGGAGCAAAAGTCAGTTTCTTGGAAAATCCAAAACTGATTGCATCTGCATTGACCGAAGTGAAACCAACAGTGATGTGCTCTGTTCCAAGATTCTATCAAAAAATCTACGCTGGACTACACGAAATGGTCAATTCCGGTTCTGATTTGAAAAAGAAGATATTCAGTTGGGCGATTGAGAACGGAAGTTTATTTTCTGAGAAAAAACGATTGAATCAAAGTATTCCTTTCGAATTGAGTATTAAAAATAAATTGGCGAATACTTTAGTTTTTAATAAAGTAAAGAAAAAACTAGGTGGAAAACTTTGGTTTATGCCTTGTGGAGGCGCTTCCATTTCAGCAGAAGTGACACAGTTTTTTGATGCAATGGGAATCCACATCACCGTTGGTTATGGGATGACGGAAACTACAGCTACAATCACCGCTTTTCCTTTTACAAAATATAAATACGGAACTGCAGGGAGATTATTAGGAGATTCTCAAATCAAAATTGGTGAGAATGATGAAATCCTAGTGAAAGGAAGCGGTCTAATGAAAGGTTATTATAACAAACCGGAAGAAACAGCGAAAGTTTTTGATGAAAATGGCTGGATGAAAACGGGTGATGCAGGCTTTATGGATGATGAAGGCAACCTTGTCATCACTGACAGAATCAAAGACCTGATGAAAACTTCCAACGGAAAATATATCGCACCACAACCGATTGAGAATATGTTTTCGAATAACAATTATATCAATCAGATAATGTTGGTGGCAGAAGACAAACCTTATGTAACGGCTATCATTGTCCCTAATTTCGAATCGATGCTGGAGAAAATAAAAAGCTTGGGTGTTACATTTACCAATTGGGTAGAAGTCGTGAAAAATGAAAAAGTGCTTTCTTTTTATCATCAATTAATAGATGACATTCAGAAGGATTTGCCTGGGTTTGAGAAAATCAAAAAGTTCGTTTTGATGCCCGCTGATTTCGAAATTCAAAGCGGAGAAATCACGCCGACCCTTAAAATCAAAAGAAACATTGTGATCCAAAAATACAAAAGTCTTATCGACTCAATGTATCATCACGAATAAGTTCAAATATAAAATCTCTGTGAAAATGGGGATTTTTTATTTTTACAAAATTCACTAAATTTACAAACCAATTTTATTAAAATCTAATTTTCTAAAGTATATAATGAACACACAGCAATTTGTAAACCGTCACATCAGTCTCAACGAAACTGATAAAGCGGAAATGCTAAACAAAATCGGGGTTAATAGTATCGATGAACTCATTTCTCAAACCATTCCGGACAGTATCAGATTAGAGAAAGACTTGGAGCTTTCTGAACCACTTTCTGAGTACGAAATGTTGCTTCATTCCAAAGATTTGGCATCTAAAAATGTCGATTTTGATACTTACATCGGATTCGGGTATAACAACACGATTCTGCCTTCTCCAATTCAAAGAAATATTCTTGAAAATCCAAGCTGGTACACGGCTTACACACCTTATCAGGCAGAGATTGCTCAAGGTAGATTGGAAGCACTTCTTAACTTCCAGACTGTGGTTTGTGACCTGACTGGTTTTGCAATGGCAAATGCTTCACTTTTGGATGAATCTACTGCCGCTGCAGAAGCAATGCATATGTTCTTCAATAACAGAACAAAAGACCAAAAGAAAAACAATGCAATTAAGTTCTTTGTTTCCGACTTAGTTTTACCACAAACGATTTCTGTTCTTAAAACAAAAGCAGAAGGTCTTGGAATTGATATTATTGTAGGTAACCACGCAACACATCAGTTCAATGATTCTTATTATGGTGTATTGTTGCAATATCCTGGTAAAAACGGAATCGTTCTGGATTATACAGAATTCATTACTTCAGTAAAAGGATTCGATTTGCAGGTTGTTGTAGCTTGTGACCCGATGTCTTTGGTTAAACTGAAATCTCCTGCTTCAATGGGTGCAGATTGTGCTGTTGGAACGACTCAGAGATTCGGTATTCCGATTGGATATGGAGGTCCTCACGCTGCATTTTTTGCTTGTAAAGACGATTATAAAAGAGATATTCCGGGAAGAATTATCGGTGTTTCTCAGGATATGTACGGGAAACGTGCATTGAGAATGGCTCTTCAAACCAGAGAACAGCATATCAAAAGAGAAAGAGCAACGTCGAATATCTGTACAGCACAGGTTCTTTTGGCTGTAATGGCTGGGATGTACGCGGTTTATCACGGCCCAAAAGGTCTTAATTTTATTGCTGACCAAATTCATTATAAAACTAATGCTTTAGCTGATGCTTTGAGAATTTTAGGTTATGATATAGTAGATGAGCCGGTTTTCGATACGGTGAAGTTCAGACTTCACGAGGAAGAGAAAACTTCTTTGAGGATGAAGATGAGAGATCAGAAAATTAATCTTAATTATTTCTCTCAAGGGATTGTAAGTATTTCTATCAATGAAACGACGACTGTTGAAAAACTAAATAGATTGGTTGAAGCTTTTGCTCAATTCAAAGCTAAACAAGGTTATAAACTGACACTTAAAGAAGAATATTCGATTCCGGCTGAATTGTTGAGAACGGATGAAATTCTTAAAGAAGAAGTTTTCAACAAATACCATACAGAAACTGAATTGATGCGTTACATCAAGCGTTTGGAAAGAAAAGATTTGTCTTTGACACATTCGATGATTTCTTTGGGTTCTTGTACAATGAAACTGAATGCTGCAACGCAGATGATTCCGTTATCTTGGGCAGAATGGGGTAGTATCCATCCATTTATCCCAACAGAACAGGCAGGAGGTTATCAAGAAATGATAAAACAGCTTGAAAAAGATTTAGCTGAAATCACAGGATTTGCAGGAACATCATTGCAGCCAAATTCTGGTGCGCAAGGAGAATATGCCGGTCTAATGGTTATCCGCGAATATCACAAAAATAGAGGAGAGGGTCATAGAAATATCGTATTGATTCCGCAGTCTGCACACGGAACTAATCCGGCTTCTGCTGCAATGGCAGGAATGAAGATTGTAGTGGTGAAGAATCTTGAAAATGGAGAAATCGATTTTGAGGATTTGAAAGCGAAGACAGAACAACATTCTGAAAATTTGTCTTGTGTGATGATTACTTATCCATCTACTTACGGATTCTTCGATGCGAATATCAAAGAAATCACCAAACTAATCCACGAACACGGCGGACAAGTCTATATGGACGGTGCGAATATGAATGCTCAGGTTGGATTTACAAGTCCAGGAAATATCGGAGCAGATGTTTGTCACCTTAATCTTCACAAGACTTTCGCCATTCCTCACGGAGGCGGTGGTCCCGGTGTTGGTCCAATCTGTGTGGCTGAACATTTGGTTCCATTCTTACCAACCAATGCTAATATCCCTGTAGGAACAAAAGATGCAATTGAAGGGATTTCTGCTGCACCTTATGGTTCCGGATTGATTCTTAATATCTCTTATGCTTATATCAAATTATTAGGAACTTCCGGTTTGAAAAAAGCTACTGAATATGCAATCCTTAATGCTAATTATTTGAAAGAATTATTGGCAGAACATTTCCCAATTCTTTACGCCAACGCGAATGGTAGAGTAGCACACGAATGTATCGTAGATTTCCGTCAGTTCAAATCTTTGGGAATTGAAGTAGCTGATGTGGCGAAAAGATTAATGGATTATGGTTTCCATGCTCCAACAGTGAGTTTCCCTGTAGCCGGAACATTGATGATTGAACCAACTGAATCTGAAAGTAAAGAAGAAATCGAGCGTTTTGCAGAAGCCTTAATCAATATCAAAAAAGAAATTGATGAAATCGCTAATGGAGAAGCAGATGCAACAAACAACGTTCTTAAAAATGCACCTCACACAGAGCAATTGGTAATCTCTGACAATTGGGATAAACCTTACGGAAGAGAGAAAGCAGCTTATCCATTGGAATGGGTGAGAACGCACAAGTTCTTCGCAACTGTTGCAAGAGTAGATGAAGCTTATGGCGACAGAAATTTGGTTTGTACCTGCGAGCCGATTGAAGCGTATATGTAATAAGTTATTAATGATGAGTTATGAATTATAATTCATTGATTATATAAAAGAAAGAGGCTGTCCTTTTGAGATAGCCTCTTTTTTATTGTGTACGAATTTGGCTATAGTTTTTTTAGCAATTATATTTTAAGTTGTCAATTAGTTTTTACTTTTCTAATTCTTTAAGAAAATTATAGTTTGCGATTTTGTATATGTAATTATCAGTTTTAGATTATTAATTAAAAGTCGTATTAATTAAAGATTTAAAGTTTATTTATGGATTAAAACTATGGAAAGAATTAAAACAATTATATAGATAATTTTTTTTCTGCCTTGCATTTCTGTAAATTTATTCCTTGAATTTAATCTAATTTAAAAATGAAAAAATATAATTACGGGGTAATTGGCCTCGGAGTAATGGGAAGAAATCTTCTTTATAATATAGCAGACAACAATTTTTCTGTTGCGGGATTTGACCTTGATGAAGAAAAAGTAAAAGAACTTCACAATGGTGCTACCGAAGGAACAACTGTTCTGGGAACAGCTTCTTTGGAAGAATTTGTATCTGTATTGGAAAGTCCGAGAAAAATAATTCTAATGGTTCCCGCAGGAAAACCTGTTGATGCGGTTTTAGGAAATATTACGCCACTTTTAGATAAAGGAGATATTGTAATTGATGCAGGTAATTCTTATTTCGCTGATACCAATAGACGTGTTGCCGATTTAGCATCGAAAAATCTACATTTTATGGGAATGGGCGTTTCCGGTGGTGAGCAAGGTGCTAGAAGAGGTCCAAGTATTATGCCTGGAGGAGATTTGGAAGCTTTCAATCTGCTTCAACCAATGTTGGAAGCGATTTCTGCAAAAGTTGATGGCGAAGCTTGTACCGCTTATATGGGAAAAGGTTCTGCCGGAAACTACGTAAAAATGGTTCACAACGGAATCGAATATGCGATTATGCAACTCATAACTGAAGCTTACGACTTGTTGAGAAAAGGAGCAAATCTTAATAATGATCAGTTATACGAAGTTTTCAAAACGTGGAATGAAGGCGAAATGAACTCATTCTTAATTGAAATCACTAGAGATATTTTCAAACAAAAAGATGATTTGACAGACGGTTATCTTGTTGATAAAATCCTAGATAAAGCCGGAGCTAAAGGAACCGGAAAATGGACTTCCGAACAAGCTATGGAAATCGGAGTTTCTATTCCAACGATTGATATTGCGGTGACTTCAAGAATTTTATCATCTTATAAAGAAGAGAGAATTAAAGCTTCTCAATTATATTCTAAAGAAGAAATATCAAAGCCGGAAAATACAGAATTATTCATCAAAGAAGTTGGTGATGCACTTTATTTATCAACTTTAATCAGTTATGCTCAAGGTTTAGCGTTGTTGGTAAAAGCTTCCGAAGAATATCAGTTTGAAATTCCATTAAAAGACGTTGTGAAAATCTGGAGAGGTGGATGTATCATCCGTTCAGTTTTATTGGAGAAGTTCTATCAGGCATATTCTAAGGAAGAGAATTTGTCTAATATTTTATTAAATGAAGGTGTTTCTGAAATCGTTAAAGACAAAATTTCTTCATTAAGAAAAACGTCTTCTTATGCTGTTTTGAATGGAATTCCGAGTTTAGGTATTCAAACTGCTTTAGGCTATTTTGATGCTTACACTACAGAATCTTTACCTGTGAATCTCCTTCAGGCACAACGTGATTATTTCGGAGCGCACACGTATCAAAGAGTTGATAGAGAAGGCGTTTTCCACACTTCTTGGAATAGTAAAAATAATTAAAATTCGGAAAAAATGAGCGAAAAAGAAACTTTGACCCCAACAACAATTGTTATTTTTGGGGCAACAGGAGATTTAGCAAAAAGAAAATTATTTCCGGCTTTTTATAATTTGTTTATAGATGACAGAATGCCTAAAGATTTTAATATTATAGCTTTGGGTAGAGCGGAGAATGATGATGAAAATTTCAGAAATTATATTAAAGAAAATCTTGAAAACTTCTCTCGGAAAAAGGTAACTTCTGAAGATTGGGAAGCTTTCCAATCGCATATTGTTTATTTCCGACATCAGTTAGATGAAGTAAATTCTTATAAAGCTTTGAATCAGAAATTAGAAGATTTTGATAAAGTTTATGAAACAAGAGCAAACAGACTTTTCTATTTGTCGATTGCACCTAATTTTGTCTCGGCTATTTCTGGTCATATGAAGAATGCTTCTATTGCTTCTGATCCAAAAAAAGACAGAATCATCATCGAGAAACCTTTTGGTCACGACAAAGCATCTGCAATTGAACTTAATAATCTGCTTTCTCAAACTTTTGAAGAAGAACAAATCTATCGCATCGACCATTATTTGGGGAAAGAAACGGTTCAGAATATTTTGGCATTCAGATTCGGAAACTCGATTTTTGAACCTTTGTGGAATCATAGACATATAGAATCTATTCAAATCACTGTTGCAGAAGAAGTTGGAGTAGAGACTAGAGCGGCTTTCTATGAGCAGACTGGAGCGCTTCGGGATATGATTCAGAATCATTTGTTGCAAATCCTTTGTATGGTTTCTATGGAAGCACCTGCCTCTTTGGAATCTAGCGAGATAAGAGACAAAAAAGTGGATGTTCTAAAATCCATTCGAAGAATTACACCAGAAAAAGTTGACCATTATGCTGTGAGAGGACAATACGGAAAAGGGAAAATCAATGGAGTTGATGCTAAAGCTTATCGAGAAGAAGAAGGCGTAGCGAGTGATTCTAATACAGAAACTTTCGCAGCAATAAAATTCTATCTAGACAATGAAAGATGGCAGAATACGCCTTTCTATGTTAGAACGGGTAAAAAAATGAAGGAAAAACATTCTTACATTACGATTCAGTTTAAAGAACTTCCGCATTCTACATTTTCTGACGGTCCGTCTCAATTATCTGCCAATAGGTTGATTATCAATATTCAGCCGTCGATGGATATTAGACTTCAATTTATGTCGAAGAAACCTGGACTTTCTTTGGAATTGAAACCTGTAGAAATGGTTTTTAATGATTTTGCTTGTCAGGAAAATAGTCCCGAAGCTTATGAAACATTACTATTGGAAGCACTTTTAGGAGATTTGACATTATTTATGCGTTCGGATCAGGTAGAAGAAGCTTGGGATGTGATGAAAACCATTCAAGAAACTTGGCAAAGTCGCAAAGATGCTTCATTCCCAAATTATAAAGCAGGAAGTTGGGGGCCAGAAGAAAGTAATGCTTTGGTTGAAAGACAAGGTCACAAATGGGTTTAATTTAAAACTATTGAAATGAATATTACAGTATTTGATAATTTAGATACATTATATAAAAAAGCAGCAGATACATTTGTTGAACTTTCTGAAAAATCTATTCAAAAGCACGATAAATTTGTTGTTGCATTAAGCGGAGGTTCTTCTCCGAAAGCCATTTTTAGTTTGCTGGCGACTCAGGAATATTCTGATAAAATAGACTGGAGCAAAGTTTATTTTTTCTGGGTCGATGAAAGATGGGTTTCTTTGGCTGACGAGAAAAGTAATTTTAAAATGACTTTAGAAGCACTTTTGGATAAAGTTCCAGTAGATGAAAATCACGTTTTTCCAATGTATAAAGATGGAGTTGAACCTGAAGATTATGCTAAAGAATATGAAGGGCAAATCCGAAAAGTTCTTGGTAATGAAGGAGTTTTCGATTTTATCCTTTTAGGAATGGGAGATGATGGACATACAGCTTCGCTTTTTCCAGGTGAAAAAATTCTTCACGAGAAAGAAAAATGGGTAGATGCTTATTATCTGAAACCTCAGGAAATGTACAGAATCACTTTGACAGAGCCAATCATTAATAAAGCTGAAAATATCTTGGTTGTAGCTTTCGGAGAATCTAAAAAGCATGCTTTGAATGAGGTCTTGAACGGAGAATATAACCCCGAACTATATCCACTTCAACTGATTGAAAGAAAAGACAGTTTTCAGTTTTTTACGGATGAGAAAGCTTTAGGTTAAAAGTGAAATTTATATTGAAATTAAGCATTTACGTTTTTGTAAATGCTTTTTGTTTTACATTCAGAAATTTAATTTTATTAATCTTGTTTTGGTAATTTTTAACTACCTTTAGAAGAATGAAAAATGATAAAGCTAACATTAATTGTGGCGCTTTATCATTAGTGTTTTTTGTAACTTGCCATAATTAAAACTGTTTTCTAGAAAATTTTAAAATTATGAGATTCAGGAAAATTGTACTTGCCTCACTTCTGATTTTTTCTTCCAAAATACATTGTCAGCAATATACATTGAAAGAATGTATAGAAAAAGGAAAACAAAATAATGTCAATATAAAGCTGGCTGAACAATCTCTGGAAACCCGTGAAAAACTTCTACAATCCAACAAAAATAATAATCTTCCTAAAGTCGATTTTCTTGGTGGTTATAATTACATCGGAGAACCTATCAAAATCAATCTTCAGCAGGTAAAAGACGGAATTGTAGAAGGTTCGGCCACTCAAAGTGCCGCTTCTGCCAATACTGTTTATCAGCAGATTACTGGAAATCCGCTTCCGCAACAGGTTCAGAATGTGATTTATCAGACTTCCAAAGATATTATCAGCGCAGTTTATCCCAATTACAATCCGGCGATTGCAAAACAAAGTTACTTCTTGGCAGGAATTCTCGTTCGTCAACCAATTTATCTTGGAGGGAAACTGAATGCAGCAAAAGAACTTTCAAAACAACAGGTAGAAAGTGGAAAAGCGAATCTAGAATCAGCTCAAAATCTTACCGCTTATAATATTTCATTGAATTATATTCAGGTGATGTATCTCAATTCGATGATTAAAAAACAGGAAAAAATTGTTGAATCTCTTGAAAATAATGAGAAATATGCACAAAGTCTTCTGAAAGCTGAAATCATTCCGCCTTACTTGAAAAACTGGTCAAATATTACGAAGCTTCAAGGCGAAACCAATCTCAAAAATCTTAAACTCGAAAAAGAAAATGCGCTTTTAACTCTAAAAGATTTAATGGGAATTTCGCTTGACGAAACAATGGAAATCAATGAAGAACTGAATGAAAATATTGAAGTTCCCAACTTCTCGTCATCAGAAAAAAATGCAGATTTAAAATTATTATTAAGCAAAAAGAAAGAAGCGGAAACGACTCATAATATTACCAAATCTCTCTCTAGACCGAACATTTTTGCCATTGGAAATTATCAGTTTTTCAGAAATGACCTTCCGCTGATTACTCCACCTTGGCTGGTTGGGATAGAAATGCAATGGACACTTTTTGACCCAGAAAGGAAATCCAAAAATCTTGCTACACAGTCTTTGATAAAAGAAGCCGACCTTTTGATTGACCAGAAACAAAAATCTGTGGATTTGGCTACCAAAATTTCTGAGAATAAATTAATCAGTTTCAAAGAACAGAGCGAGACATTTGATGCGGCAAGACAACAAACTTATACGACCACAGAAATGGTAAGGAAAAGAATGGAAAACAGCCTTTCTTCAGTCAAAGATGTGAACGATGCTTTACAACTTCAATACGAAGCCGAAAAATTGTATTACACATCGTTAGTAGCTTATCAAACTGTGATTGCAACTTATTTTTATATCACAGGAAACGTCGAAAATATTACCAATTACATTCCTTAAACTGATAACAAGATGAAAAACTTTATAAAAAATTACTGGGCAGTTTTTATTCCGATTATTGTGTTGGTCATTGCTCTAATTTATCTTTTTCGAAATAAATCCTCAGAGAATAATAAAGAAACTGTCATCGGAATGGTAGATGCAGAATTTGTGGATGTTTCCGCTTCTTTGCCTGGAAGAGTTGTTGAATTGTTGGTGAAAGAAGGCGATGAAGTGAAGGAAGGTCAGGTTGTTGCCCAAATGAAAACCTCAGAAATTGAAACCATTCAGTCGCAAATGTCGGAAGCTGTAATTGTCGCTCAGAATCAATTAGATAAAATCAATCGTGGCGTAGAACCTGAGGTTTTGAAGTCAGCGGAAAACCTCCAACAAATTGCTAAACAGCAAATGGATTTGATGAATAAAACTTACACTCGTTTTCAAAATCTTTATTCGGAAGGTGTGATTTCCGGACAGGAGAGAGATATTATTTATTTTAAATATAAAGCGGCTCAAAAAGAATTAGAAACTGCAACGCTGAATGTTCAGCTTTTGCAACGTGGAAATAATCAGGAACTTAAAAATTCTGCTCAAGCGATTCTGAATCAAGCAAAAGGTGCAGATGAATTAGCAAAAGAGATTAAAGATAATGCTTCTATAAAAGCTCCGGCTTCTGGCAAAATTTCTACAATGATTTCCAACAAAGGCGAAATGGTGAATGCTGGTTATCCGATGATGACGATTCAGAAAGATAATTCGTTTTTTGTGAAATTCAATATTCGTCAAAATCAAATGACCAAAATTGACAAAGGAAGCATTGTTAAAATGAAAATTCCTGGTTGTACACCAGAAGAAGTGAAAGGTGTGGTTTCCGAATTGGCTCCGGCTTTAGGTTATGCGGATTGGGTTCCTGAAAAACAAAATGGCGAATTTGAGCTGAGAACTTTCCAGATAAAAGTGAAACCTGAGAATGCCAATTTGATAAAAGGTCTTCGTTCGGGAATGACAGCGCAGCTTATTTTTGATTAAAGAAATTATTTAAATAAAATCAATAAAACCATTGAAAACCATCAGCCGAATTATGATTAGAGAATGGAAGCGGATTTTTTCGATTCCGAATTTCTATGTGATTTTGCTGGTCATTCCACCGATTATTTTTCTTTTTTACGGATTTATTTATCAGAAACAATTTGCGAAAGAACTTCCGATGGCGGTTTGGGACGAAGACCAATCTTCGGTTTCCCGAATGTTGACCGATATGATGGAACATAACGAGTTGATTCAATTTACTCAAACGGTTCACAGCAATGTGGAAATTGAAAAACTGATGAAGGAAGGCAAAATTTTCGGTGCAGTTCATTTTCCAAAAAATATGGAATCTGATGTCAAGAAAAATCATCAGTCCAATATTACACTTTATACCAACGGTGCTTATTTGGTTCCTGCAAAAATGATTTACAAAGGCGCTGCCGAAGTTATTATCAAAGGAGGTTTGGCGGTTGTTCTTCAAAAAGCAGAAAAGCAAGGAATGTCTGCTGAAAAGGCAAATACATTAGTTCAACCTATAAAATTGAATACGACAACATTGTATAATCCGGATTTTAATTATCAGATGTATCTCACGCCCGGATTGATTACGGTCGGACTTCAGATGGCTTTGGTTGTGGCTTCTGTTTTAATTTTAAATCTTGAGTTCAGGCGAAATACAATTGATGAACTTTTGAAAATTTCGACTTCATCTTCGCAGATTGTCATCGGGAAAATGCTGGCTCATCTTTGCATTTCGTGGATACTTTTTGTACTAGTCGCTTACGTGGTTTTTCCTGTTTATGAGTTAGGAAAACCCAAAACCGATTTCAATTTTTTCCTGATTTACACCTTGATGTCGTTGGCTTGCATCGGAATTGGGGTGATGCTTTCCGCAATTTCCAATAATCTTCTTTTTGTGACGGATGTAGCGTTGTTTTTCACTTCGCCAGCTTTTGTTTTCAGTGGGTTTACGTTTCCGAGATGGGCGATGCCTTGGTACGACCAGTTTTATGCAGACATAATGCCTTATACGCATTTTTTGGACGGATTTATAAAGCTCTATTTTATGGAACTTCCGTTGTCTTATGCAACTCCGGAAATTTTCAAATTGCTGGTTTTTATTGGAATCACATTTCCTTTAAGCATTGTGTTTTTTCAAAGAAAAGTCAATCAATATCTTAAAGAAAATCGCATATGAAAGAGATTTTCGACATATTGAAAAGAGAGCTTAAAAACGTTTCGAAAGATTCGAGTTTGTTTCTGATTTTGCTTTTGGCACCGATTCTTTACGCATTTATGTACGGAAGTATTTACCTGAACAAAGGCGAAGAGAAAGTGAAATTAGCTTTGATTGATAACGATGGAACTTCAATTTCCAGAACCTTGACGGAACAATTTGATTCGACGCCAATGATAGAAATTATTCCGAGTTCTAATATTAATGAAGCTCAGGAAAAGATGTATCAGGGAGAAGTTCAAGGCTATTTTTATATTCAGTCGGGCTTTGAGAAGGCTATTTTATCGCAAAAACAAACGAATGTAAATCTGATCTTGAATGCTTCAAGGTTTTTGCCTTCCAGCGATTTGCTCAGTACGGTTACCAAAGTTTGTCTGACGGTGGGAGCGGGTGTGAGAAAAACGTATTTCAACAAACAAGGAATGGGAGAGGACGAATCGATGAAAATGACCAATCCGATTAATATGGATTATCGTCCGCTTTACAATTCGGGGATGACTTATGGTGCGTTTCTTTTGCCCGGATTATTGGCGATTATTTTACAGCAAACACTTTTAATAGGCGTTGCTGCGGCGTTTACTTCGGAAAGAGAAGAGAATAAATTATTGAATCTTTATCAGGTTTCAAAGCAAAGTATTTCTAAAATGATTTTCGCGAAAAGTCTGCTTTATTTTTTTGCATTTATGATATTCGGATTGTTTTTCTCGATTGTTAATTTTTCCGTTTTCGGAGTTGAGATTAGAGGAAGTTATCTTGATTTAGCTGTTATTTCAGCTTTATTTATCGCAACAATTATTGTCTTCGGAATGTTGATTGGAAGTTTTTTCAAGACCAAACTTTTTGCTTTTCAGGTTTTGGTATTTTCGTCTTATCCGATTTTTTTAATCACAGGATATTCTATGCCATATCAGGCTTTACCGAAGTTTGTGCAGATGTTGTCTAATACATTACCGACTTCTCCATTTTTGAAAACATACATCTCAATTGTACAATCTGGAGGTTCGCTTGCCGATAATCTGAATTCTGTTATTCATTTGGTAATTCTGTGGATTTTTTTCGAATTTCTATTAATCTTAAGGATAAAATATTTGATTAAAACTATAACTTAAATACTTAATGAATATGCAATTTTATAGTGAAATTTAAAATACGAGTTAGCGATAAAAAAATAACACTGTCGATTTTGATAGTGTTATTTGTAAAGTTGATTTCTGATTTCTATTAGTGTATTCTCTACTTTTCTTTTATCAGGCAAATTTGGCAATAAAGAACTTTCAGCTAACAAATTTAATTTTTCAATTAATTGCTCGGCCAATAAAAGTAAATCATCATAATCCCAATTTCCAGCTTTGATATTCAAAAGTTCATCAGGATTTTTAACTCGGATTTCAATCTTATTATTCTTGAAAATATTGACTGCCGATTGCAAAAGACGAATCGTGTGCATCATATTTTTAGAATCGTAATTTTTCCCGTGCTTTTGATTGATATTGTATCGGTCTTCGTTTCTTTTCTCGACCCAATCCCAATATTCCTTATAACTTTTGCAATACGTAGAATAAGCATCTTGATTGAAAAACAGATAAGCTTTCGGCTTTTCATTTTTCGGAACAGAAGATAAACTGACTTCATTAGAATCTTCATTTTTATAAATTCCGTTGTAATTCTTATTTCCAAATTCATCATAGAACAAAGCAAAAATACCTTTTGAATTGGGCATCTTTACCAAACCACAATTTTCCTGTAAAAAGTTTTTTTCTTTCAACCAATCTTTTGCGGGAATTGAATTAGAATCTTTCAATATCACACAAAAATCCAGAATTCCTTTTCGTTCTTTTTCAACAGGATTCACAATCTTTTTATTCAATCCTCTTGCTTTCTGAATCTGAGTTGAAGCATATCCTCCAAAAGTATCTTTACAAAATTTTGACAAAAAATCTTCCTGCCGAAACTTATTCATTATCGGATTTTTATAAAGAATACAATCTTCTGGAGTTGCTAGTATTTCTAAAATATTGGGATTGTTTTTTAATAAAAGTTCTGTGAATCTTCCAATCTCATAATAAACGATATCATTAGTTTCATTTGAAACTTACGGAATATATTCTAAACCATAGAACAAATCTTTTGGCAAATAAAAAATACATAAAGGTATCATCTTTTCTAAAAAAGCGTTGTTTTTTATATAAAATATATGTGAAAACAAATGCTCCAAAAGTGGAACGTTCGATTTGTTCAACAAATGAAAAGTTTTTTTCAAATCCCAACCGGAACCATCCAGATCATCTTCTGTCATAAATTCTATCGTATCACGTTTTTCCCAAGGCGAAAGATACCAATCAACAGGATGTTTGTATATGAAACGTATGTCGTAATCGCTGTCCGGAGAAGCAAATCCCCAAGAACGGCTTCCTGATTCTATCGCGAAGAGTATTTCTATATTTTTGTCTTTTTCAAGAGTTTTTAATTTATCTATTATTTTTGTTTTCATTGTTTTATTTTCTAAATTTTTTCTTCTTTTTCCAAGGCGCATTTTTCCCAACATCACCCGCCATAATGCAACCATAAGGCATCACTTCATCCAGAACTTCACAAAGTCCATATTCTTCGATTTGCGCTCTCACGTTTTTGGCGCTTTTATAGGCACTTGGTAATTCGGAAATATCAATTTCATTGGTGAAAAATCTGATATCCAGACCTTGGGTTTCTTCAGCAAAAATTTCATCAATGGTTTTATGAGCCAAAGATTTTTTATGTTGCATCCTGCTGAAGTTTCTCCCTGCGCCGTGAGGAGCAAAACCTAAATTTCTGTCGTTGGTTGTCCCTTGAACAATCAGTACAGGTTCCGCCATATTCAGAGGAATCAGTCTTGGACCTGTAATATCGGGCAAAAATTTGTCGTCCAGTGGCGTTGCTCCTTTCGCGTGGTAGAATAAATCTCCATCTCTGAATACAAAATTATGTTCGTTCCAATATCTGTTTTGTTTTTCGATATTTAATTTTTCCAAAGTCGCCTTGTGAATGGATTCGTGGTTTTCTTTCGTCCATCTTCTTATTAATTGCAAGGCTTCCCAATATTGTTGTCCTTCCACAGTCTCATACGGAATCCAAGCATTTTCTTTCAAAGTTTCTGGCGAAAGTTCCATTCGGATACGGTTGGCGACTTTCATTCCTTTGTCATATAACTTTGCACCTGGCGCTCTGGAACCGTGATGTGTAACCAACATTGTATTTCCTGTATTTTTAGAAATCCCTACAAACAAGAAATGGTTTCCATCACCTTGAGTTCCCATATGTGAACGGGCGATGCTGATTAAATTTTCATCATTCAGGAAAAGATTTTCTCTGAAAGCATCCATCAATTCCTGTGACATCGATATTTGCTCACCTCGAGGTCTTCCGCCATAACCGAAATGAGTGATAGAATGTGCCGCATTCAAAACATCTTTCGGATTCACTTTTCCAAAATCTGTCAACATCACAGAACAGCAGATGTCTGCACTATGAAATCCCGGATGAATGGCATTTTTTGCCACCACAACTCCGCCAACAGGAATATGACCTTCTGGTCCGGTTGGACAAGCATCAGGCATAATTGCTCCCTTCGTCAAAGTTGGGGTTTTCATCAAAACATTCATTGTGTTGATGACTTTTTCCACATTGTCATTTTCGCTTTCATCTTCTGCTCTGATGTTGATGATGAATTCTGCAGGATTTTCTAATAATGAAATCGGTTCCGGAGATTTGAACTGCTCTAGATATTCTTTCATTTGAGTTTCATTAAGGTTATTTTCATTGATATATTCCAAAGCTTCAGCAAACCATTTTTTCGGTGCGAATCCTAAAGCGATTAAGTCGTTTCCTGTAATTGTTTTCATTGTTTTGTTATTTTGATGATTCAAAGTAATTGTATAAGTGCGCAATGTTTTTGCGTAGAAAAATTATTTTAAATATTTTTGATGAAATTTTATTAAAATGATTTTAGAACAACTTAAAAATTCTCCGGAAACAATCGATTTTAAAGACGTGATTGCTTTTATTGATGAGAATTATGATTTCACTCCAACGAAATTTACTAATGGAAATACTATTAACGATGCCAATCAAAATAATGGTTCTTGCAAAGTTTTCAGTTTTGCGAAATTGAATCAACTTTCGAAAGACGATACTTTAGCATTATTCGGAGATTTTTACAGAACAGATGTTTTACAAAATCTTGAAGGAACTGACCATCAGAATATCAGAAATTTTATCGAATTTGGTTGGGATGGGGTTTCTTTTGAAGGAGAAGCTTTAAGGAATAGAGATTAGAATAGAGAAGTTAGACATTAAACGTATATCAGATTTTATGACAATTCAAATTCATTTATAATTATTCTATGTCATCCAACAAAAACGCATTAATCCGTTACAAAACCTTAGACAAATGTCTGAAGAATAAATATAAACAATATACTTTGGAGGATTTGATAGACGAATGTTCCGAAGCGTTATTTGAGTTTGATGGCAAAGAATCTTTTGTGAGCAAACGGACGATTCAGTTGGATTTGCAGAATATGCGAAGTGAGAAATTCGGTTATGAAGCGCCGATTGAAGTTTATCAAAGAAGATTTTATCGTTACAGTGACCCAGATTACAGTATTCATAATATTTCGGTCAACGAAAATGATTTGAAAGCTATGAATAATGCGGTTCAGATTCTGAAACAATTTAAGGATTTTTCTATGTTTAAGGAGATGAATGGTGTGATTCAGAAATTGGAAGATTCGATTCAATCGACTAATCAAAAATCGATTATTCATCTTGACAAAAATGAACAATTGAAAGGTCTGGAACACATTGATATTCTTTACGAAAGTATTCTGAACAAAAAGGTTTTGAAGATTCTTTACAAGAGTTTCAAGGCAAGAGAATCCAATCATTATATCGTTCATCCACAATTACTGAAAGAATATAATAATCGTTGGTTTCTCATCTGTTTTCATAAAAATAACATTATGAATTTGGCTCTGGACAGAATGGAAGAAATCTCAGTTGAAGAAAAAATCGAATATATTGATAAAGATTTCAATGCGGACAGATATTTTGGAGAAGTTGTTGGAGCAACCGTTTCAGAAACGCAACGACCTCAGAATGTCATTTTTTTCGTTACAAGGAAACACGCACCTTACGTTACGACAAAACCTTTTCATCATTCGCAGGAAATTATAAAAGAAGACGAGACTGGAATAACTTTCAAAATCTGTGTTCAGTTGAACTTCGAATTAGAAAGAATGATTCTCGGAATGGGAGAGTTTATCAAAGTTTTAGGACCTAGAAAATTAAAACAAAGAATTCATAAAAGTCTGAAAGAAGCAGTTCGTAATTACAGTTCTGATGAAAATCAATAATGGCGCATTTCTTGTAATAATCTTAAAAATTTAATGTTATGAAATCAAGATTGTTAAGAATGGCTCTGACTTGGGCGGCTCCTTTTATAATTGGATATATCGTCAACAAAATAGAAGAGAGGACGAATAAAAATAAAATCAAAAAAACGATAAAAGCCTAAACAATAACCACTGATTTTCAGTGGTTTTATTTTGGTAATTTATTCAAAATGAAAATTAAAACTCCAAATTTTAATAAGAAAATATCATTTTGGCTTAAGTTTTGAATTTTCAGCACAAATAAATAAATTATGAAAAAATATATCAATATTATTCCATTATTCCTAATGTTAGGATTGTTAACAAGCTGTGAAGCAGTGGAAACTATTTTTAAAGCCGGAATGTGGTGGGGAATTATCCTCGTAGTCGGTGTTATTGGCTTAGTAATGTGGCTTCTGTCAAGGGGTAAAAACTAAAAAAGCGGGAAATATTTCCCGCTTTTCCTTTTTTATAGAATCTTATTTACTCCCTTTAGGGTTGGGGTAAAATATCTTAAAGATTTTCCAAAGTTTGGCTAAGATCATTGTAACCGCCGCCGTTATAAACATTTTCAAAACCTTGAGATTTGTAAAACTCTGTTGCTTTTCCGGAACGGTTTCCTGACCTGCAGAAGAAAATAACATTTCCGTCCAAAGCTCTGATTTCATCGATGTGAGCTTCAATATCTCCCAAAGGAATATTGTTGGCTTCTGCAATGTTTCCATCCATTTCCAATTCCAAAGGTTCACGAACATCAATCAAATGATAGTTTCCCGCTTTCAATATTTCTTCTATTGCCATAATTTTAAATTTTTACTGTTTTAATTGTAACAAAACTACAATATAAATTTCAAATTTCCACACAAAATCCCTCGTCTTAAAAATGAATTGGAACGAAATTAATTAAATGTCTTAATTTCGCAAAATATTTATGAATCCTAAAGAAAGACACACACAATTGATCAAAACCAAAGCTTCTGCTTTTGGGTTTCAGTCGTGTGGAATTTCAAAAGCGGATTTTTTGGAAGAAGAAGCTTCTCATCTGGAAAAATGGTTGAAGAACAACCATCACGGCGAGATGAAATATATGGAAAACTATTTTGATAAACGTCTTGACCCGAGATTACTTGTTGAAGGTTCCAAGTCTGTGATTTCTCTGAGTTATAATTATTTTCCGGAAGAAAAACTTCAGAACGAGAATTTCAAAATCGCGAAATATGCTTATGGAGAAGATTATCACGAGGTTATCAAAGAAAAACTGAGAACGCTGGTTGCTGAACTTCAGGAAGAAATAGGCGAGTTCTCTTTTCGTGTTTTTGTAGATTCAGCGCCGGTTTTAGAAAAAGCTTGGGCTAAGAAATCCGGAATTGGCTGGGTGGGGAAAAACTCGAATCTGATTACCAAAAAATATGGCTCTTTTTACTTTTTAGCAGAGATTATCTGTGATTTGGATTTAGTCGAAGATTCTCCCGTTACAGACCATTGCGGAAGCTGTACCAAGTGTATCGATGCGTGTCCGACTCAAGCGATTATTTCCGATAGAATTATCGACGGAAGCAAGTGTATTTCATATGCAACCATCGAACTGAAAGACCAGATTCCTGACTTTTTTAAAGACAAAATGGATGATTGGATGTTTGGATGCGATGTCTGTCAAGATGTTTGTCCTTGGAATCGTTTTTCGGCTCCTACTTTGGAAGAGAAATTTCAACCGAATTCTCAGCTCAAAAACTTTACAAAACAAGAGTGGAAAGACATTACCCAAGAAGTTTTTTCCTCGGTTTTCAGAAAATCTGCGGTTAAGCGGACAAAGTTTGCAGGTCTAAAACGGAATCTCGATTTCTTATCAGAATAAAATCCCTTTTTATCGAGTTATTTTCTTTTTTGAACTCTTTTCGGTGCAACTTTTACTCTAATTTTTAATCTTTTGTTGGATTGACGTTTTTTCGGCATATATTAGTGATTTTTCGTTATTAAATTTCAAAATAAATTTCCATAATTCCAAGAAAAATTAAAAAAAATTAACATATCTATTTTGCTTTAAAAATTTTATTATCTTTAGTGTTCTCTACGATTTGTAAAAACAACCGGATGAAAAAAATGCTGCTAATTATCATAAAAA
This sequence comes from Epilithonimonas hispanica, assembly GCF_003385395.1. Classification (GTDB taxonomy): domain Bacteria; phylum Bacteroidota; class Bacteroidia; order Flavobacteriales; family Weeksellaceae; genus Epilithonimonas; species Epilithonimonas hispanica. Next base: position 25,448 of record NZ_QNUG01000009.1, read on the forward strand.
TAATCGGCTTCATAATTGGAGTCGTTTTTTTGTATATAATTTTGGGATTATTGATTCCATATATTCCCGTAAAAGCTAAAAAAACCGACGAACCAAAAACGATAGAATTGTACATCTTGACCAATGGTGTACATACAGATTTGGTGGTTCCTGTCAAAACAAAATATGTCGATTGGAGCGAGAAATTACCATTCGAAAATACAAAAGGAAAGCAGACAGATTTCAATTATATCTCTTTCGGATGGGGTGACAAAGGTTTCTATCTTGATACACCCAATTGGTCTGACCTCAAATTTTCAACAGCCTTTAAAGCTGCTTTTTGGCTAAGCGATTCTGCGATGCATTGTACTTATTACAAACAAATGAAAGTAGGAAGTGATTGTAAAAAAATGCTGCTGACAGAACAACAATATCAAAATCTTATCAAATTCATAGATGATAGATTTGATAAAGATGCTTCCGGAAAATATATCTTGATAAAAACTGATGCAGTTTACGGAAATAACGATGCTTTTTATGATGCAAAAGGCAGTTATAACTTCACTTATACTTGTAATACTTGGGCAAATAATGGTTTAAAAGCAGCAGGACAAAATGCCGCACTTTGGACTCCTACGGATTTTGGGATTTTTCAACATTATAAATAGAAATGAGACATTCTTTTTATCTATTATTTCTGATAATCATTTCTGGATGTCAAAAAGAAAACTTGAAACCCAATTTTCTGGTAACAACAGATTCCATTACTGAATCTAAACCTGTCATTAATATTTCGAAAAATGAGCAAAAAGGCAAAGAAGCATTAGAGTTTTGTAAGACCAAAGACTTCAATACAGATTTTTGTATTTTGATTGATATGAGTTTGCATTCGGGGCTCAAGCGTTTTTTTATTTATGATTTTAATAAAAATGAAATTTCTCAAAAGTATCTTGTAGGTCACGGTTGTGGAAAAAGATTTTGGAGTTTCGATTTTTCAAAAGATAATCCAAGTTTTAGTAATGAAGATAACAGTCATCTTTCTTCGTTGGGAAAATATAGATTGGGAGAAAGAGGCTATAGTAATTGGGGCGTGAATGTAAAATATCTGATGCACGGTCTAGACGAAACTAATAGCAATGCTTTGAAAAGAATTATTGTCTTCCATTCTTGGGAAAAATGAGCGACGATGAGGTTTATCCAAAAGGTTCGCCAGAAGGCTGGGGTTGTCCAACGGTTTCTAATAATGCATTCAAGGAAATAGACCCAATGTTGAAAAATTCTAAGAAGCCAATTTTGATGTGGATTTATAATTGAATTTGATTGACATTGTTCCGCTGATTTATGAAAAATTATTAAATGCAAAGTTTTTTAACGGGGTTCTTATATTTAAGGAAGCAAAGGCAGATGAATCTGCAATTATTAAGGTGGAAAATAAACAACAAGCACACAAATGTATGACAGAAAATGAATTATCGTATAAAGTTATAGGAGCTGCGATTGAAGTTCACAGAACGCTAGGGGTTGGATTACTTGAAAGTGCGTATGAATCTGCACTTCTATATGAATTACAACAGTTAGGTCTCGATGTGAAAACTCAAGTTTTTCTGTCAACAATTTATAAAGGTATCAAGATCGACAAAGCCTACAAAGTTGATATGATTGTTGAAAATAAACTTATTATAGAAAATAAGGCTGTGCGAGAGCTACATTCCATAGATTATTTTCAAACAAACACATATTTAAAATTAACAGGACTAAAGCTCGCTCTTCTAATAAATTTTAATTCACCACTTTTAAAAGACGGAATACATCGAATTGTAAACAAGCTATAAATCAAGCTTCATAAAATCAATTCATTGATTAATCTTTGCTTCCTAAATCACAAATTATCGTAATAAAATCTTTGCGTTTAAATTTACTCTTCCAAAACTATATTGAATAATACAATAACTAATATTTTAAACCAAATTTTATTAAATTTGCCAACCAAAAGTTGATATACATAAATAGCAATCAACTATCAACCAACAACCAACAACTAAAATGACTTCACAAGAGATAAGACAGCAATTTTTAGATTTTTTCAAAAGCAAAGAACACCTTATTGTTCCTTCTGCGCCCATTGTTCTAAAAGATGACCCGACACTGATGTTTTCCAACTCTGGAATGACTCAGTTTAAGGACTATTTTTTAGGTTACAAAGAACCGAAAGCTTCAAGAATTGCCGATACGCAGAAATGTTTAAGAGTTTCCGGAAAGCATAATGATTTGGATGATGTGGGTCGTGATACCTATCACCACACGATGTTTGAGATGTTGGGGAACTGGTCTTTTGGAGATTATTTCAAGAAAGAAGCTATTTCTTGGGCTTGGGAATTATTGACAGAAGTTTACGGAATTCCTAAAGAAAATCTTTACGTCACCATTTTTGAAGGGGACGAAAAAGAAAATCTTGAAAGAGACAACGAAGCTTACAATTACTGGAAAGAATTTATTGCTGAAGACAGAATCATCAACGGAAACAAGAAAGATAATTTCTGGGAAATGGGTGCCAGCGGACCTTGCGGGCCTTGTTCGGAAATTCATGTTGACTTAAGAAGTGCTGAAGAGAAAGCGAAAATTTCAGGATTGGAATTGGTAAACAATGACCATCCACAAGTTGTAGAAATCTGGAATCTCGTATTCATGCAGTTCAACAGAAAAGCTGACGGTTCTCTGGAAAATCTTCCCGCAAAACACATCGACACCGGAATGGGATTCGAGCGTCTTTGTATGGCTTTACAACAAAAAGAATCAAATTATGATACAGATGTTTTCACCCCTTTAATTGCTAAGGTTGAAGAACTTTCTGGAAAACAATATACCGGAATTTTAACGGATGAAAAAGACATCGCCATCCGTGTAATTGTTGACCACATCAGAGCGGTTTCTTTTGCGATTGCAGACGGACAGTTGCCTTCCAACGGAGGAGCAGGTTATGTGATCAGAAGAATTTTAAGAAGAGGAATTTCTTACGCTTACCGATTCTTAGACCAAAAAGAACCTTTCTTGTATCAGTTAGTTGCTGTTTTACAGGAGCAAATGGCTAAATTCTTCCCGGAATTGCAAAAGCAAGGAACTTTGGTTACGGAAGTAATTAAAAGTGAAGAAGAATCCTTCTTAAGAACCATTGAAACAGGATTAATCAGAGTTGATAAATTAATTCAGCAGACGATTTCTGAAGGTAAAAAAGTATTGCCAACAGAAGAAGTTTTCGAATTGTACGACACGTACGGTTTCCCGGATGATTTAACAAGAATTATTGCGGAAGAAAAAGGTTTAACCATTGACGAAGCTGGATTTGAAGAAGCTTTAAATCAACAGAAACAACGTTCAAAAGCAGATTCTGCCCAAAAGGTTTACGACTGGGTAACTTTGGAAGAAAAACCTGAAAACTTTGTGGGTTACGACAAAACTGAGTCTGAAACCTACATCACAAGATATAGAAAAGTAGAAAATAAAGACGGAGAATTTTATCAGGTCGTTTTAAGCGAATCGCCTTTCTATCCTGAAGGTGGTGGGCAAATCGGTGATAAAGGAATTCTTGAAAATGCTACCGAAAGCTTTAAAGTTTTAGAAACTAAAAAAGAAAATGGACTGATTATTTCTTTAATCAACGGACTTCCGAAAGATGCAGGAGCAGTTTTCTATGCTAAAGTCAATGCAACTGACAGAAAAAATTCTGAGGCAAATCACTCGGTAACACATTTGTTGCACGAAGCTTTGAGAGAAGTTTTGGGAACTCACGTAGAGCAGAAAGGTTCATTTGTTGGTCCTGATTATCTGCGTTTCGACTTCTCACATTTCAATAAAATGACGGAGGAAGAACTTACTTTGGTGGAAGATAAAGTGAATGCAAAAATAAAAGAAAACATTGCATTGCAAGAGTTTAGAAACATCCCGATTCAGGAAGCTTTAGACAGAGGTGCAATGGCTCTTTTTGGCGAAAAATATGGCGACAGCGTGAGAATGATCCAGTTTGGAAGTTCTAAAGAACTTTGCGGAGGAACTCACGTAAAAAATACTAGCGAAATCGGTCATTTCAAAATCGTTTCCGAAAGCTCTGCAGCAGCTGGAATCAGAAGAATTGAAGCCATTTCAGGAGATAAATCTGATGAATATTTCAAAGGTTTAGAAAAACAAATCGCCGAGCTTTCTCAATTGCTGAAATCCAAAGATGTTGTACGTTCTATTGAAAAATTAATCGAAGAAAATACAGCTTTAAAATCTGAAGTTGAAGCTTTCAAAAAAGAAAAAGCAAAAGGTGAAATCGGTGACTGGAAAGGCGCTTACGAACAAAAAGGAGATAAATTACTTTTGGTAAAAAGAACTTCATTGGATGCCGGTTCAATCAAAGACATCGTTTTCCAGCTGAAAAAAGAAATTCCAACTTCAATAACAATCATCCTTTCTGACGCAGATGGAAAACCAATGATTACCGTGGGAGTTTCCGATGATTTGGCAGGAATTTATCAGGCCGGAGCATTAATTAAAGATTTAGCAAAAGAAATCCAGGGCGGCGGCGGCGGAAATCCGGGCTTCGCAACAGCTGGTGGTAAAAACCTTGATGGGCTGGAAAATGCTTATCAGAAGGCTTTATTATTGTAAATTAAATTGGCAAAAATGTAAAACTCCCAAATTTTGGGAGTTTTTTTATTTAGAAATTATGGATTGAAATTCTTTGGAGAATAAAAAAATAAAAACCGTTTTTTTGCTATTTCGAAATCGCTCCAATTATCACAATCTATTTCATAGCCAACAACACCAGAAGTCGGCAGATTGACAATCTCATCAGTTAAAGAATTAGCAAAATTAGAAATCCCATTATTATGTGAGAATAGAGCAACAGACTTGATAGAATCATCTAATCCATAAATCAAATTTTCAAAATTACTTTCTCTAGGATTATATAATGTTTTGTCTGTAGAAAAAGATTTCTCAAAAACTTCCGAAAATAATTCACAAGTATGAAGAGCACGTTTCGCAGGACTTGAAATAAAGCTGTCTATCTCTACCGATTTTTCTTTTAGTAAATGAGCCATTTTAGGTGCATTTGTAATTCCCAAATCATTAAGAGGGCGGTCAAAATCTTCGACATCTACTGGCCAATCGCTCTTGGCATGTCTCACGAGTAAAAGTGTTTTCATTAATAATGAATTAATATTAAATTAAAATTAATAAAAAAAACGATACGTTGATTTTTTACTTTATAATTTTTGATATGTTATTTCTCATCAATATTTATATTATTCTGAAAAATCTACTTTTTTTAAGTTTTTTAATCTTTGAAAGTTAGCTTTGGTAAAAGTTATTCTCTGTTTCTTCAATTAATTTTTTCAGAATATAAGTTGTAGATTTTTCACTCAATTTATTAATAGATTGTCCAGTCCATAGATTGACAAATTCTGAATTGTTTTGTTCTCTCGCAACCTTACGCAATTCCCCTGTCAACTTATTCTGATAAGGATATGGAAGTATAAAATCCGAATTTTCTATAGTTTCGATAAAAGTATTCTTGATTCCGCTGGCATATCTTCCTGAAAAACTTTTGGTCAGGATAATTTCACCTTTGTTTACATTTCTTAATCTTTGTTTTTCAAAATCTTTCAAAGCACTTTCTTGTGAACCTAGTAATAGACTTCCAATTTGAAATCCGTCTGCTCCTAAAATTTTTGTTGCTAAAAGTGTTTTTGCATTGTAAATTCCGCCTGCATAGATAATCGGAACTTTTACCGTGTCACGGATTTGGGATAGAAGCGATAAACCACCAATTTGAGGGATATTTTCATTCGTAAAGCTTCCTCTGTGTCCGCCAGCTTCTATGCCTTGAGCACAAATAATATCTATCCTAGATTGTTCCAAAATCAAAGCTTCGCTTACCGAAGTGCAAGTTCCAATAAGGATTGTTCCATTGTTCTTCAATTTTTCAATACTTTGTTGGTCGAGATTTCCAAACGTGAAACTTACAATTTTACAATTTTCAGAAATAATTGTATCTACTTGTTCTTGATAGGAATTAATTTTGATTTTATCAATTTCAGGAAGGTCAACTTCGATATGATTTTCCTTAACCAATTCTTCAAAGAAACTCTTAGTTTCAGAGTACTTCTTTTTCAGTTCCTCTGTAATTTCTGGAATCTCGTGAACAAAAATATTAACAGCAAAAGCTTTATCTGTGAGTTGTTTTGTCAATCTGATTAATTCTGAACATTGTTTTGAATCTAAATCAGCCAAAGCTAAAGAACCCAAACAATCAGCTTTTGAAGTTGCAGCGACCATTTCTGGAGTTGTAACGCCAAACATGGGCGCTTGGATGATAGGATAGGAGATGTTTAATAGTTTTGTTATGCTATTGTTCCAGTTCATAATGATTGATTATTTTTTTGAAATATTTAAAAATTATAAAATAAAACAGACTTCAAGAGAGCAAATAAGACCTCTGAAGCAAAAGAATCAAATGTTTTTAACTTCCAATAGCTTCGTTGAGAAACTGATTAAAAGGATATATTTCTTTAAAAACTTTAACGGTATTCTTTACAAAGTTTGCATTCAAAACATCTTCATTAGAAAGGGGATGAAAGACCGTGAACTGCTTGAACTTGAGATAAAAGCCCATCGGATTTTCTTTATCGAAACCTTGTGGGATTTTTACTAATCGATTACCTTGTAATTCCAGAACATCTTTGAAAGTTTTTTTATTAAGGATTTTTAGGAAATCTTCGCCTTCAGAACTGATTTTTTCTCGAATAGCTTTCAAGTTTTTTGATTCGGTCATATAAACACCACCAGCAAGGAAAGATTTGCCGGGTTCTATATGAACATAATAACCTGCTTGATTCAAAGTTTTGGGTCCTTTTTCTACCAACGAAGCTCCGATATTGGTCTTATAAGGCGTCTTATCTTTGGAAAATCTTGTGTCTTTGTAGATTCTGAAAATGCAATTCTTAGCTTCCAATCGTTCTACACTTTTATCAAATTCTTCAACTTCGGAAATAATTTCATTCACAACATTTTCAACATTCTCTTTTGCTTTTAGATACAAGTTTTTATTTTCATTAAACCATTCTCTGTTATTATTAAATTCTAATGTTGAAAGGAAGTTTAATGTTTCTGGATTTATGACGTTTTTCATCGGACTAATATTTCGATTAAAATTAAATAAAAAATCCCGCTCAGTAGCAGGATTTTCAATTTTATTGTTTGATGAATTTGGAATTGTAAGTTTTGTTTTTATCAGTTTTGATGTCTATCATATAAACACCTTTTGGCAAGCTTTCTACGTTGATTTCGGTCTGTTTCGAAATCGTTTTCAGTTTTTGTCCTGCTACATTGTAGATGTTGATTTCATTAATGTTTTCGTTATCAGATAGATTAACTTTCAGAATATCTTTGACAGGATTCGGGTATAATTTGATGTTGGCTTTCGTTACATCATTTACGGCTAGTATTTGATCATTGATTTTTATATTATCAATATAAGCACTTCCACCAAAGTTATCGTGGACAAAGTTAACGCCTGTAATATTAGTTTGAGCAAAATTCGGAATTGTTTTAATTAGCACTCCATCGATGTAAAATTTGATTTCGTTGCTATTGGTTTCAGATCTTAGATGGTACCATCTGTTGGGTTCCCAAGTAAAATCGGTACTTTCATAGCCATAATCTTCATCATTTACAACTTCCAGATTACCTGTATAGTTGAAAGAGTAGATAGAAACCGGCATAAACTCGTCTGTATCTACAACTCCAAAAGTTCCAAACTCAAATGTAGAGCCTTCTAATTCTGTAATAAAAACATCAAAATCTACGATTGTATGTTGAAAATTATAAGCTCTATCAAACATTTTAGCAGCTCCATAGATTGGGAACCAGCCAAAATTTTCTGCTTCATCTACACTTATTTTCAAAGACTGAGTACCATCAAAAGCTTTTTCTGTAGAAATCGTTTGATTGTTGATAGGATTTTCATCATTATTAAGTGTAACTTCCCAACCATTTTGTGCGTTAATACTTCCAGCAGAGTAACCTTCCGAAGCTTCGAAAGAAATGGTTTGTTGTGCCAATGAAAATGACGAGATAAAGGATAGAATGAATAAGTATTTGTTCTTCATAAATTAAAAATTTGTCAATGATAAGTAAAATAAAACTTAAATCAAATCATTTTTGATAATGAAATGTTTTTAATTGTGATTTTTCGTTAAAACAAGTTTTCGTTAAAATAAATGTTGGTGGAATTGCTAAACCTTTTGGCTTTATTACCTTTTCTAGAAAAATTCAAATATTATATCGATGAAAAATAAAAGCTGAATCACTCAGAAATGATTCAGCTTTTTGATTCTTGAAAGGACTTTAGATTACCAATTTTTATCAATCATATAAATTAATTGTCCCATTGCAACTGCCCCCAAAAGCATTTCTCTACGATTTACTTTTTCAAAAGTATCTTCTGCAGTATGATGAATGTCAAAATAGCGTTGAGAATCAGGAACAAGTTCTGCCGTTGGAACATCTAATTCATTCAGAGGTTCTACATCTGTTCCCGAATATGTTTTCGTGAAATCATAAATGCCATAAGGAAAAAACAAACTTGCCCAAGATTGAATTTGTCTGCGTTTACCCTCTTTCATATCCAGTCCAAAACCTCTTGGCGTAAAACCTCCGCCATCACTTTCTATAGCAAAAAGATGCTTCTCATTATTTTTCTGAGCTTCTTCCTTATATTTTTTTCCACCTTTTACGCCGTTTTCTTCATTCGCAAAACAAACCACGCGGATTGTGTGATTATTTTGAAGATTAAGTTTCTTGAAAGTTCTTAGGATTTCGATACTTTGTACAATACCTGTTCCGTCATCAGAAGCACCTTCTCCCACATCCCAAGAATCAAGATGACCACCAACCACAATCACGCTTTGGTCTTTCTTGCCCGTGATTTCTCCAATCACAGAATGTGAAAGCTTGTCCGGTTTCATAGTACAGTTGGAATTAAGTTTCGCCAATATTTTTTCAGATTTGAGTGTTTTTTCAAGTTCATCAGCACTTTTTGGTCCTATTGCTACGGCCGGGATTTTTTCTATTCCTTCCTGATATCTCATCATTCCGGTGTGAGGCACATCATCAAAAGACGAAGAAAGCGAACGTATGATTACAGCTTTTCCGCCTTTTTTAGCAACTAAAGAAGCGGTTGTAGATCGATACTTTCCTGCATCGCCATAAGCTTGTCCGGTAGAAATAAATGTCTGATTGAATGGATAATTAAAGAAAACGATTTTACCTTTTACATCAGCTTCAGACAGTTTATTGAACTCATCAAAGGATTTTACAAGGATAATTTCTGCAGTCAGATCTTGACCTTTTGTCCCTTCTGAATTTCCTAATGACAACATATTTAGTTTTTTCCATTGTCCTTTTGCTGTTTTGATTTGTAAAGATTCTTTGCCTCGTACCCAAACCGGAACCATTACTTCCTGATACCAAACTTTGTCTGCACCTGCTTCTTTTAGTTTGTCGAATGCCCATTTTGTAGCTTTCTCATAAGATTCGGATCCGCTGAGTCGATGACCGATATTTTTGGTAAGGTCATATAAATTAGAATAGGCTTGTTCGTTGATTAGGATTTCGTCCGATATTCTTTTGAACTGAATAGAATCCTGCTTGTTTTGTGCAAATAAAATTCCGCCCAGAAGGAGCGGAAGTATTTTGATTAAGGGCTTTTTCATTTATAAAGTAGATTTTTCATTTCAAAATTAAACAATTAATATCATTATCTGGTTATATTTTGAATTTGTCCGAATCAAATGCAGGAATAGGCTTAATTTGAAAAGTAAATTATTTATTTTTGTGGAATGGATTTGAATTCAATTTTTACCAATCAACGTACAGGAAATAATCCGCATACCAAAGTTTCCAGAACCGATTTTCAAAGAGATTTTGACAGAATCATTTTCTCATCAGCTTTCCGAAGATTACAGAACAAGACTCAAGTTTTTCCACTTCCGGGAAGTGTTTTTGTACACAATCGTTTGACACATTCTTTAGAAGTTTCTTCTGTTGGTCGTAGTTTAGGAAGTGTGATTGGTGAGTTTATCCACGATAATTTCATCAATGATCTTAATGAAGATTCCAAGAATTTTTATCTTCATAATCTAGGAAATGTGATTGCAGCAGCTTGTCTTTGTCATGATATTGGGAATCCTGCTTTTGGACATTCGGGAGAAGATGCAATTGCGAGTTATTTCGATAGAAATGAAAGCGATTTAAAATCGAAATTCAATGAAAAAGAATGGGCAGATCTTATTAATTTTGAAGGAAATGCCAACGCCATCAGAGTTCTTGCGCAACAACAGCAAGGCAAAGATGCAGGCGGAATTCAATTGACTTTTGCAACATTGGCAAGTATTGCAAAATATCCTTGCGAGGCGATTGCTAAGACGAAAGGTATTATTCATCGTAAGAAGTTTGGTTTTTTTCAGGATGAGAAAGATATTTTTCTTGAGATTGCAAAGGGAACATCAATGATTCAGGAAAATGAAAATCCTTATATTTTTAAAAGACATCCGTTTGTTTGGTTGGTAGAAGCTGCTGACGATATCTGTTACAACATCATTGATATGGAAGATGCGCACAGATTGGGAATTGTTTCTACTGCGGATTGTAAAAATCTCTTCTTCGAATTGGTGAAGTCTGAAACCAATGATATCAATAGAGTAGAGCAAAAACTGAATTCTATCAGTAACGAAAATGAACAAATCTCTTATCTGAGAGCCAAAGTCATTAATGCATTAATTAATAAATCTGTAGAACTTTATAAAAGTAATTTCAATACAATTCTGGAAGGTAATCTGGACAAAGGACTTTTGGATATTTATAAATCTGAGAACAAAACTTTACAGGATATTGAAAGTTTTTCCATTGAAAAAATTTACAATCATAAAGCGGTTGTTGAAATCGAAAATGCTGGTTATAATGTAATGTATGAATTGCTGGATCATTTTATTCCTTCGATTTTGAAATCCGCTGATGAAAGAAAATCTTACGATAAAAAAGCTTTAAAGCTTCTTCCAAAACAATTCTTTTATGAAGAAGGAACAGATTATCAAAAAGTTCTCGGTGTGATTGATTTCGTTTCCGGAATGACGGATAATTTTGCAACCGATCTTTATAGAAAAATTAAAGGAATTGATATCGGAATGACGATGTAGTAAGGATTTAAATTATGAATTATAGATTTTAGATTAATTCAATTTAAAATTTACAATCTAAAATCTATAATTGTTTAAGAAAGTTCGCAGCCAAAAACATCTGCAAAATGTTTCTTGATTTTGACTTTTACTTCTTCCATATCAACTTCTTTTTCTAATTCCCGTTTCAAAGAAGTCACTTGTTTATCGGTGATTCCACAAGGAATGATATATTCGAAATAACGCATATCTGTATTTACATTCAAAGCAAATCCGTGGATCGTAACCCAACGAGAAGCTTTGACACCCATTGCGCATATTTTTCTGGCATAAGGTTTTCCAACATCCAGCCAAACGCCTGTTTCGCCATTGGAACGTTCTCCTTTCAATCCGTATTCTGCAATAGTTCGGATGATGACTTCTTCCAAATCTCGCATGTATCTGTGAATGTCAGTATAGAAATTTTCCAAATCCAAAATAGGGTAACCAACAATCTGTCCGAATCCGTGATAAGTAATATCACCACCGCGATTAACTTTAACATAAGTCGCATTGATTTCTTTCAGTTTGTTTGCATTAGCCAGAAGATTTTCTTCGTGTCCGCTTTTTCCTAAAGTATAGACGTGCGGATGTTCTACAAATAACAGGTAATTATTAGTTTCTTTCTGATCTTCAGGAATGTCTCTGTTGTACTTCTTAGTATCGAGATTTTGTTTCAGTAATTCTTCTTGATAATCCCAGCTTGGTTGATAATCTTTGATTCCTAAATCCTGAAACTTGACTTTTTTATTGATGATAGAATTCACTTCAATTGAATTAATTATACAAAATTACTTATTATTTTATCAAGTGGCAAGACGCAAAAAAACCACCCGAAGGTGGTCTTATAAAGAATAAAATCTGAAAATATGGCTTATTTCACAATAAGCTTTTTGGTTTCTGTCTGTCCTCCATATTAAAAATTAAAATATTTTATGAAATGATAAATGTCATCAGCTGATTAGATTTTGTGTAACACAAAAAAAGCCTTTTAAGTTTTCTTAAAAGGCTAGTAGTTTTAAAATAATTGTTAATTATTTTTTGATGAATTTAGATTTTACAGATTGTCCATTTTTGTTTTCAATAACGATGAAATAAACACCAGTTTTCAATCTTGTAATATCAAGTGAGTTATCAATTATTTTTCCTTCAGTTGCAATTGCTCCGGTAGCCGAATAAACTTTTGCGCTAGAAAGTTGCTCTGTAGTAGAGAATTTTAAAGAATTGTTATCTGCAGAAACAGCAAATTTCAGGTTACTTGAGTTGAAAGCACTTTCGTTAACTGCTAAGTTTGCGCCATATTTTACATTATCGATACGGATAGGTGTATGCATAGTAGCAGAAGTAGTTCTTATAACTAGATAAGTGCCTGTAGAAGCTGGGATTACCACTTTTACATTTTGAATAGACGTACTTGTAAGTTCAATTGGATTACCTACAGCTACAAAGGTTGTCATATCCGCAGGGTTACTTGCAACTCCAACTTGTACGACTCCTGTTGTACCAAGACCACCGGCTTCCATTGCTGTGTCGAAAGATAGAGTTTTGTCTCCAGCTGGTGCTACAATCTGTGGAGTGATAAGGAACATGTCCTTTGCAACATTACTTCCTGGATATGCTTGGATATATTTATCAGAACCGGCAGTAACAATCATCATAGCTGGTGGTGCTGAGGTGAATCCAGGCAAACTTACAGACCATCCATTTTGAGGGAAAGTTGTGTTACCAGATGTGAAGTTATTGAAATCTTCATTAATTGTTATTAATTGCGCATTAGCAACTACAGCTAATAAAGATGTTGCCAAAAATAATTTTGCTTTCATATTAGATATTGTTAAACTTAAATTGTTATTTAGAATTATTCCACAAAAGTATGTATTTATTTTTAATGATTCTAAATAAAGCCTTATCTTCGCAAAAATTTTTTCAATGAAGAAGCGAACGATGAGCCTTCTGTCCATAGCAGTTTTGAATTTTGCTTATGCTCAGAAAGATACTCTTAATCAAAAAAATATTGAAGAAGTAGTCATTACAGGACAATATAATGCTCAATCTATCAACAAATCTATCTATAAAGTTGAAGTAGTCAATGCTGAGCAAATCAAAAATATGGCGGTAACTAACGTTGCTGAAGTTCTAAACCAAAATCTTAATATTTTAATTACTCCAAATTCTAGTTCTGGAGATTCTCAAGCCAATATTATGGGATTGAGTGGAGAATATACAAAGGTTTTGATTGATAATATTCCTGTAGTGAGCGATCAAGGAATGGGTAATATCTTTGATCTTACCAAGATCAATGTCAATAATATCGAGCGTATAGAAATAGTAAAAGGCTCTATGGGTGTAGAATATGGTAACAATGCAATGGCAGGTGTTATTAATATTATTACCAAAAAGGATTATCAGAAGAAAATCAATATCAACGCTTCTTTGCAAGAAGAAACGGTTGGGAAAAATTATGATTGGTATAAAAAAGGAAACGGGAGACATATTCAGAGTCTTAATTTAGGATATAGAATATCAGATAATTGGACTTTTTCCGCAGATATTAATCATAATGATTTTCAAGGATTTCAAGGCATACAAAAAGGTTATAAACATTTTGATGAGAGCGTAAATGGAGAACGTGGTTATGAATGGCAACCAAAAGATCTATTAATTGCTAATGCAGCATTGCGATACGCAAAAAATAAGACGACATTGTTCTATAAAGTTAATTTTTTGACCGAAGAAATTAATTACTATGACCCTAATACTAATGTTTTACCTTTTGCTGATGGTGAAAGAACATTTACTTCAAATGATGTGGATTATTTTACAAAAAGGTGGATTCATCAGCTAAATGTCACGACTAAATTAGGCGCAAACATTAATTATACAGGAGATTTCTCTTATCAAATCCAAGAAAGACAATCTCAAGATAAACTTTATGATGTACCCAATAGGTATGTAAGATCTACAGATCCAAAACAGACCTTTTATAAATCTGAAGTTCTATATTCTAGAGGCATGTTCAGTAACTTTTTAAATAGCGATAAAATTAATTTTCAGATTGGTTATGAGCTAGATCGTACAAAAGGTTTTGCAAATTCTTCTACTTTTGAAAATCAAATTGGAGATAACGACAAAAATATAAACAGAACCATTTTCAATTACGCTAATTTTCTTTCAGCAGAATGGAATCCTTTGAATTGGTTATCCTTTCGTCCAGGTATTAGATTGGCTTTGAGTGATAAATTTGATGAACAGTACAATTACTCATTAACTACCAGATTCAGAACATCGGAAAATTCAAATATCAGAACTATTTTTGGTTCCGCCAATCGTTTTCCGAAGTATGATGAGCTCTACACTTACATTGTAGATATTAATCACGATATAAGAGGTAATGAAAATCTAAAGCCAGAAACGGGATATTCTGCAGGTGCTTTTTGGGATTATGCAACGGCTACTTCAGGCAATTGGAAACTTAATGTTGGACTTAGTGGGATGTATATGGATGTAAAAGATCGTATAGAAAGTGTAATTGTAAGTAACGTTCCACTACGATACACCTATCTGAATGTGGATAATTACAAATCAATACTATTTGGAGGAAGTTTCAGTGCAAGAAAAGATAATTTCTCATTCAATGCTGGGATTTCTACACTAGGAATTTCTCAAAACTTAAATACTGGAAATACTACTTCCGATGATAATTTTAATTATTATATGGAAATTAATGCTGCAGCAAACTATACCTTACCGGTAACTAATACTTTATTTGCATTATACTACAAATATACCGGCAAAAGCAAATTATATTCATTAGAGTTTAAAGATGCTGCAGATACAGGAACATACGTATTAGGAGATATTGGAGATTTTAGTATGTTAAATTTTACAGTTAGTCAACCATTCTTCAACAACCATTTTGAATTAGCTCTTGGTATTAAAAACATTTTTGATGTTACTAGTATTAGAAATACTGTTCAGTCTGGCACTGCGCACAATGGTCCTGCTGGTACTCAGAATTTGTTCTATGGAAGAAGCTATTTCGCAAGAGTTAATTATAATTTTTAAAAGCTGAGAAAATGAAAAAATTATTATTCATACTAATATTAATTGTTACACTACAATCTTGCCTTAAAGATAACGAAGATCCAATTGCCGTTTCTCCAATAGAGGGAGCTATTGCTAATCCAAGCGTTGCGGGACCAACACAGCCTAATCAGGTTTGGGTAGATCTAAGTGATGTTGATGCTCAAGGTAACCCCAAACAGACGCTTAATGTGCGTACAGATTGGGATTTGGCTTTCTATTCGGGTGATGAATTTAAGGTCGTTCTCAATTCTTCAATAATGATGGCGGCTGGAAAAATTCCTAAAGTTACAGATATTAATCTTGTAAAAGAATCAGATGTTGCAGAGCTTAAAACTAAAGTTCAGGTTGCTAATTTTGATCCAACCAATGTTTCTTATGTTGATGATGTAAAAGGTAATTTTCCTACTGATTATACTGCTATTTCAGAAATTGCAATTAATGATGCGGATAATGCAGTATATCTTGTTAATTTAGGAAAAGATATTTACACTGGAACTGTACCTGTAGGTTCAATAACTACCGGAGGGGATGAAAGAGGTTGGATGAAAATCCAAATAACCAGAGCAGGGACAGAAGCTTATAAAATTAAGTATGCCAATGTTGCCGATACAACTTATAAAGAATATACCATTTCAAAAAATACAGATTATAATTATACTTTTTTTAGTTTAAAGAACAATAAAGAACTTCTTATTCAGCCTCAGAAAGAAAAATGGGATCTTTGCTTTACAGTATTCACAAATGTGATAGAAGGAGCGGGAACTTACATTTATGGAGATTTTGTATTGGACAATGTAATGGGAGGAGCAGCTTCTTATCAGATAACAATTCCTTCAAATGTTAATGCTACGGAGTATTATAACAATTTCAAAGCTTCTGATATTGATATGTCAAAATTTAATTATACAGATCAAAGAACAATCGGTGCAAACTGGAGAAATCCTCTTGGAACAAACGGATTAGTAACTTATGGAGACCGATTTTACGTATTGAAGGATCCTGAAGGTTTTTATTTCAAAATTAAGTTTCTGAGAATGACAAATGACGATGGCGTTCGTGGCTATCCACAATTCGAATACAAACCACTTTAATCAAACCAAAATAAATCTATGAAAAATATCAAAATAGCTGTTCTTTCAGCGCTTCTTTTAGCCGGGTTTTCTTGCAAGAAAGAGGATTCTAAAGTTGCAAAACCCGAAGAAACAAAAACTGAAGTACCGGTTTCTAATCAAAAAATAGTAAGTATCAGTGGAGGTGTTACGGAGATTGTAGCTGCGCTTGGTCACGAGAAAGAAATCGTTGGGATTGATGTTACAAGTACGTATCCAGAAAGTTTGAAAACTACTGCAGAGGAATTAGGACACGTTCGTTCTATGACTATTGAACCGATTATGAAACTTAATCCAACTTTGATTTTAGCTTCTGATAAAGACATCAATCCGGATTTATTAGAAAAAATCAAAGCTTCTAAAATCAAAACGGAGCTATTCAATCAAGAGTTTTCTATTGATGGAACTAAAAAGTTAATTGACCAAGTTGCAAAAGCTTTAGGAAATACAAATCAGCAAGCATTATTAGAGAAAATTGATGTAGACGTAAAACAAATCCAGCCAATCGCTAAAAAACCAAAAGTCCTTTTTATCTACGCTAGAGGAAATATGATGATGGTTGGCGGAAAAAATACACCAATGGCAAGTATTATAGAAATTGCAGGAGGACAAAATGCAGCAAATGATTTCGAGGATTTCAAACCTTTGACACCGGAAGCGGTTGTACAATCAAATCCTGATGTACTGTTGTTCTTCTCAAGTGGATTGCAAAGTTCAGGTGGAATAGAAAGTGCACTTAAAATGCCAGGCGTTCCTCAAACGAATGCTGGTAAAAACAAAAAAGTAATCGCATTGGACGGCGGATTATTGTCTTCTTTCGGACCAAGAGTTGGAGAAGCTGCTTTAAGTTTAAACAGATTGTTAATCGAGTCTTCAAAATAAAACTTTGAACCTAAAAGTTCAACATTAATAGTTGTAGGTCTAACCTATGGAAAGAAATAATTAAGCGTTTTGAAATCAAAAAGTCTTACATTTTACGCCATTATCGGTATTATTTTATTAATACTGATGATGGTTTTAGCTTTAAATATTGGTGTTTACGATTTTGGTAATTCCTCTTCTTACAAAGTATTGTGGAAGTTTTTAACCAGTGATTCTTCATTATCATTAAGTGAAAAATATGTCATTTGGGATGTCCGAACTTCACGAATTGTAATGGCTGTTTTAATCGGAAGTATGTTAGCAGTTTCTGGAACAACTTTACAAGGAATGTTCAAAAACCCTTTAGCAACGGGAGAATCGATTGGTTTAACATCAGGAGCTACTTTGTTAGCGGCGATTGCAATCGTTCTCGGACATACTTTTGAATCTTATCTTCCTGAAATCATAAGAAATTCTTTAGTTGGCGTTTCTGCATTTGTCGGAGCATTTTTAGCAATGGTAATAGTTTATAGGATTTCCACAAGCGCAGGAAAAACAAATGTTGTAATGATGCTGCTTTCCGGAGTTGCAATCACATCCATTGGTTTCTCATTTGTAGGATTTTTGATTTATATATCTAAAGACGAACAGCTTAGAGATTTAACATTCTGGAATCTAGGAAGTTTAGCAGGTGCAACTTGGACAAGAAACATTATTTTATCAATTGTCTTATTATTTTCCTACATTATTATTTTACCGAAAGGAAAAGCCCTAAACGCAATGTTGCTGGGAGAAAAAGATGCACAGCATTTAGGAATTAATGTTGAGACTTTGAAAAAACAAATAGTATTGATAACTTCATTAATGATAGGAACTTGCGTCGCATTTTCGGGCACAATCGGTTTTGTCGGATTGATTGTTCCTTACATTTTGAGATTATTATTCCGTTCAGATTATCATTTCATTTTGCCGTTATCAGCGATTTGTGGAAGTATTTTGCTATTGCTTGCAGATACAATCAGTCGAACAATCGTTGCACCGTCAGAATTACCAATTGGGATTTTAACATCATTGATTGGAGGTCCAATTTTTATCGTCATTCTAATCAAATATAAAAACACATTAAGATGATAAAAGGACATGAGATAAACTATCAGAGTCAGAATGTCAGCATCTTAAAAAGTGTTGATATCAATGTTGGCTATGGCGAATTTCTGGCAATTGTTGGTCCAAATGGAGCAGGGAAGTCAAGTCTGTTAAATGTTCTTGCCAACGAAATTAAAACCGATAAAAAACAGGAAATATTTTTCAAAGACAAAATAATTTACGACTGGAAACTCGAAGAATTATCAAAACATAAAGCCAAAATTTCCCAGCATAACTCTCAGGATATTCCGCTTTTGGTAAAGGATGTTGTGATGATGGGACGTTATCCTTACTTCGGTTCTCAGCCGACTTTGGAAGATATAAAATCGACGGAAATTACTATGGTGGAAACAGAGATTATTCATTTTGGGGATAGAGATTATAATTCACTTTCCGGAGGTGAAAAGCAAAGGGTTCATTTGGCGAGAGTTCTGGCTCAATTAGATAACGATATTGCACACAGACTTTTGTTTTTGGACGAACCACTCAATAATTTGGACATCAAACACCAGCACAATACATTAGAATTAATTAAAAAATTTACTCAAAACAATAACACCGCAGTCGTTGTTTTACACGATTTGAATTTAGCTGCCAGTTTCGCAGACAAAATTCTGTTGATGGAAAAAGGAGAAGTTTTAGCTTACGGTGCTCCGGAAGAGGTTTTTACGGAGGAGAAAATCAGCCGTGCTTACAACTTTCCGTGTACCATTTGCAAACATCCGGTCAACGACAGCACAATGATTTTATTTGGTTAAAAGAATTATTTGGGCAGCTTAATCCGCCTTCCGCTCCCAATCTTTTTTGCAGACGATTTCAGTTTAAATAGAACTCAAAGTACAAGCAAAAAAGGATTTTCGCTCAAGTCGGGCTGCGAGCAATTCGCTGTTTAAGAAAGCTACGAAGTAGTGATATGTTGGTATCGAAATCAACAAAACCACAATCAAAGTGCGAAGCACCGAAATGTTATTAATTAGAAAATTTGCCTCAAAAAAAACTAAAAAAATGACAGAACAAGAACTCAAAATATTAGCAAAAAACCTCGCAAATCCTGAAGGTGAAATGGGGAAACAAATTGCTAAAATGATGAATGAAACCAATATCACCATGACCAGAGAAAGTATCAAAGCTTTGTTGCTGGAAGATGGCAATAATGTTTTAGAAATAGGACCCGGCAATGCAGGACATTTGTCTTACCTTTTAGATTTTGCAGAAAATATCACATACACAGGTCTGGAAATTTCTGAAACCATGACGTCCGAAGCTGAAAGCATCAAATCAAAATATCTTTCTCAAGCCAATTTTCAATTATACGACGGAAACAAAATTCCTTTTGATAACGAAAGTTTCGATAAGGTAATGACCGTCAATACGATTTATTTCTGGGAAAATCCTGTGGAATTCTTTAATGAAATTTACAGAGTTCTAAAAAAAGACGGAAGTTTTGTCCTCACATTTGCGAAGAAAGATTTTATGAAAAACCTGCCTTTCACAGCGGATTTCAAACTTTACAATTACGAAGATGTGGAAGAATTAGTAGCAGAGACCAATTTCAAAAGGATGATTCGTTCAGATAAAGAAGAATGGATAACCAGCAAAACTGGAACATTCGTAAAACGAGAATACAAAGTTCTAACAATCAAAAAGTAAAAAATAGTAGCTTATATTTTCAACTTTTCTAAGCGATAGCGCTTTTGTGAACCTTAAAACAGTTAGTAATAAAAAATCTTTGTGAGCTTTGTGTTAAATAAAGCAAGCATTTAAAATAAACAATAAAAAAACAAATCAATATGAGTACGTTAATCAATGATTTAAAAACAAAATGGGAAGCTCTGAAAGCAGAAAATCCACATCTTAGAATAAGAAACGCGGCGGAACAATTAGGTGTTAGCGAAGCAGAACTTTTAGCTACAAGCATCGGAAATGGTGTAACGGTACTTAAACCGGAATTTGCATCACTTTTACAGGAAGTTGTAAAGCTTGAAAAAGTAATGGCCTTGACAAGAAACGACGAATGTGTTCACGAGAGAAAAGGCGTTTATTTGAATCCTGATTTTAGCAATCCTCACGGACAGGTTTTCGTAGGAGAGGACATCGATTTAAGAATCTTTATCAACTCTTGGAAATTCGGTTTTTCTGTTGTTGAAGGCGACAGAAAAAGTTTTCAGTTCTTCGGAAAAGACGGATTGGCTCTTCATAAAATCTATTTAACCAACAAAAGTAATGAAGCAGAATTTGATGCTTTAACAGAGAAATATAAAGCTGACGAACAGTTTGCAGAAATCACAACAGAACCAATTGCTCCAAAACCAGTAGAAAAAGCAGATTCTGAAATTGATGTAGCGGGTTTCCAACAAGCTTGGAAAGATTTGAAAGACACGCACGACTTCTTTATGATGACTAAGAAATTCGGGGTTAGCAGAACTCAGGCTTTGAGATTGGCTCCGGAAGGTTTTGCTCAAAAAATTGATAATTCTAAAGTGGTAAATGTTTTGGAAGATGCTTCTGAAAAACACATTCCGATTATGGTTTTCGTTGGAAACAGAGGAATTATTCAGATTCACACAGGTGAAGTTAAAAAGACGTTTTGGCACCAGCAATGGTTCAATGTGATGGATCTGGATTTCAATTTACATCTTGATACGACTAAGATTGGGGAAACTTGGATTACAAAAAAGCCAACAGAAGATGGAGAAGTAACTTCGGTAGAAGTGTTCAACAAAGACGGTGAATTTATCGTTCAATTCTTTGGAAAAAGAAAGCCTGGAAATCCAGAACTTCAGGAGTGGAAAGATTTGATTGCCGGTTTATAAATAAGAAATAATTATGATTAATCCGAAGTCGTTTTATAGTTTTAATTTACTTTAGAACGACTTCTTTATTTTATTCTTAATGAAAAAGTTATTGTTGTTTATTGCTATAATAGGTTTAAGTAATATAAATGCACAAAATTTTGATGCTTTTAAATTCTATAACAAGAAAACAAAAGAAGTTTCTTCCAAAAATTTAATCAAAGAATTGGCGGATTATGATGTTGTATTTATTGGAAAACATCACGATAATTCTATCAATCATTGGTTGGAAAAAAGATTGACGGAAGCTATTTTTGAAAAGAAAAACGGACAGATTATTTTAGGAGCAGAAATGTTTGAGAGAGATAATCAACAGCCTTTGAATTCTTATCTCGCAGGAAAAATCGATGCTAAAAATCTGAAAGATTCTGTAAGACTTTGGAAAAATTACGAAACCGATTACAGACCTCTGGTTGATTTTGCGAAAGACAAAAAGCTCAATTTCATTGCAACGAATGTTCCTAGAAAGTACGCTTCTCAAACTTCTAAACAAGGCATTAAAAGTTTGAATGAATTACCGGAAGCTGAAAAAAAATATATTGCCAAATTGCCGATAGAAGTGACTTTGGAAACGCCTGGATACAAAGAAATGAAATCTCTGATGGGAGACCACGTTGACGAAATGAAATTAATGAATTTTGTCTCAGCTCAAGCCATAAAAGATGCGACAATGGCAGAATCGATTTTCCAAAATCTGCAGTCCGGAAAGACTTTTATCCATTATAATGGCGATTATCACAGCAAGCAATACGGCGGAATCTACTGGTATTTGAAAAAGAAAAACCCAAACTTAAAAATTGCAGTTATTTCAGTTTTTGAATCTGAAAAACCGGATTTGTCTTTACCTGAGAAAAATTTTGTTCCAACAGAATTTAATTTGGTGATTCCGAGTGATATGACGAAGACTTATTAGAATAGTTTATTTCAGTCCAATTACTTTTTCCCATATTTGTAAATTAAATCATCACAAAATGCTGGCTTTACTTTTAGAAGACGATGCGGTCTTGTCTTCAGAAATTGCACTTTTCCTAGAATCCAAATCCATCAAAACCGACAAAGCGGAAGATGGCGAAAAATTTCTCGATATATTTTCTAAGAAGCCTTACGACGTTTTTCTTTTGGACATCAATGTTCCGAAAATCAATGGATTGGATATTTGTAAAACCATTCGAGAAACCAATTCCGAAACGCCGATTATCATTATTTCGGCTTATGACGGAATCGAGGAGAAGAAAGAAGCGTTTTTGAGAGCGGCGGATGATTATTTGGTGAAACCATTTTTGTTGGAAGAATTATTATTGAGAATCAATTCTCAAATGAGAAGACTGACACCAAAAACCGAAGAAAAAGAAAAAATTGTTATCGAAGATCTAATCATTTATCCCGAAGACAGTAAGGTTTTCCGTTCCGGAGAAGAGATCAATTTGACCGTAAAAGAATTCCAATTATTGGTTTTACTAGCCAAAGCCAATGGCAGAACACTTTCTAAGCAGCATATTTCCGATGAAGTCTGGAAAAACCAGTTCCAGTCTACCAACAATGCTATCGAGGTTTACATCAACTTTCTGAGAAAGAAAATCGATAAAAATTTCAAAACAAAACTGATCCATACCAGACCAGGTTTCGGATATTATTTAAGCCCATTGTAAGAATTGGAATGTTTAGGGTTTGAGAATTACAATCCTCAAACGGAAATCAAATATCATTTATCACTCATCATTAATAATTAATTTATGTCCCTGAAACGTAAAATCGCATTTAGTCTAAGCATAGCATTTTCTCTGATTTTTGGGATCATGATGTTTGTGATTTATGTGTCATTCAATGATTTCCGGAGAGATGAGTTCAAGGAACGTTTCCAGAAACGTCTGGTTTTCACCGTTAATTTCATAGAAAAAGCCAATGATTTTGAAAGGGAAGCTCCTTTATTTTTTGATGAAAATTCCGATAACGTTTTATTGAACGAAAACATCATTATTCTCAATGCCGAAAAGGAATTGGTTTACAGCACGCTGAAGGATAAAAAAGTGACCTGGGATAATGTTTTATTGGAGAAACTCGACAAAGAAAAGACAATTTATGATGAAAAATCTCAACCTGAGATTTATGCGGCGTTGAGAACAATTAAAGGTGAAAATTACTACATTCTTACCAGCGCTCAGGATGTAACGGGAGAGTCCAAACTGGCATTCCTAGGTTATACACTGATGTTTTCATATATTATTAGTGTTTTGTTGATTTGGTTTTTCAGCTATTATTTGGTTTCCAAGTTTCTTGAACCATTAGAAATACTGAAATCGGAAATTTCAGATATCAGTGTCCATAAGTTGACAACACCGGTTGTTGTTAAAAATTCTGAGGATGAAATCGGCGTATTAGCAAAATCCTTCAACCTGATGACAGGTCGTCTAAACGATGTTTTCCAATCTCAAAAAGATTTCAATTCCAGTGCGGCTCACGAGATGCGAACCCCTTTGACAAGGATGGCTTTTCAGTTAGAGAATTTGATTCAATTAGAAAATCACTCGGATAAAACTAAAACTACTTTGCAGCAGATGTTGCAGGATGTTTATCAATTGTCAGACCTTACCAAATCCTTACTTTTACTTTCCAAATTCGATAAAGAAGGGATTGCCAGTGTTTATGAAGAAGTCAGAATTGATGAAGTAGTTTTCGATGCATTTGAGACTGTTCATCGTAATTTTCCTGAATTCAAAATGGATTTTCAGATTGATGAAGAAAGTATAGAAGACTCTATTTTAACAGTGAAAGGTGTAAAATCTTTATTAGAGATTACATTTATTAATTTGTTCAAAAACGCAGCTTTATATTCAGATAATCAGGAAGTTGATATTTCGATTAAGGAAACCGATTTTAGGATTATCGTCAAAGTATTTTCCATCGGTTCAACTATTCCGATTGAAGAAAGAGACAAACTTTTCGAAGCCTTTATGAGAGGAAGTAATTCTGAGAACAAAGCAGGTTCTGGTCTTGGTTTGCGCATCGTAAAACGTATTTTAGAATATCATAAAGCAGACATCACTTATTCTTCACTTTCGGACAGTGAGAATCTTTTTACCGTGGTTTTCAACAAGTAATTTTTTGATTTTTAGTAAATAATATTTGTCATTCCACACGAATCTCAGCGTCGTTTAGATTCCTGCGGAATTACAAACTATGCATAAAAGTCTATCATCTATCCGTCTATTTTCTTTTCTTCCAAACCACAATTAAGCTTTTTTTAAGTCCTATTTAAGTCCGTTTTAATCTCGATAAGCCACTTTTGCAAAATCAAAACGAGATAAGAATGAACAAAATAACAACATTGGTGTTATCCGTTTCGGCATTTGTTTGTCTTTCCGGGCAGAAGCAGATGTCTCTTCAGGATTGCGAACTGGCATTTCAAAAAAACAACCTCCAGCTTCTCGCCGCGCAATACAATATCAATATGGCGGATGCCGATATTATTCAGGCAAAGATTTGGGAACTACCTCAGATAGAAGGTTATGTGAATGCCGTGAATCCTCAGGACAAAAAAGTTTTTGATGTGACCAAAGCCAAAGGCGTAGAAATCACACAATTGATTTACTTAGGTGGAAAAAAGAAAAACGAAATCCAATTTGCAAAGTCTAACAAAGAGCTTTCACAATTACAGTTCAATCAATTGTTGGTTGACCTTCGTTCACAGTTGAGAAGCATTTATTACAACTTGATTTACGAGCAAAAAAAACAAATCAGTGTTGATGCTCAGTTGAAATATATGAACGAACTTTTGGCAGCGTACAAAGTTCAGACAGACAAAGGGAATATTTCGTTGAAGGATTTTGTGAGACTTCAAAGTATTGTCATTCAATTGAATAATGACAGGATTGAAATCAATAATAATATTCTTGGATTCCAGCAAACGATGAAAGTGTTGACTGGAAATCAGGAAAAAACCATTGCTAATTTCTCAAAACCCGAAGAAAACGAAATCCTGATTTCTCAACCTTTCGGAGATTTGGAAATCCTTCAGGAAAAAGCGTTGCAAAACAATGCAGATTATCTCTATAACTTAAAATTGATTGATAACAGTAAGCTTTACGCACAATGGCAGAAATCACTCAATGTCCCAGACCTAAATCTCGGCGCCGAATATGACCAAGCTTCTGGAACTTTTAATAATGAAATTAATCTAAAAGTAGGAATTCCCATTCCGCTTTGGAAAGTGAATAAAGGTAATGTTGAAAAAGCAAAATATGCGATTCAACTAAACGAGAAAAATTCAGAATATCAAAAACTGAATCTCCAAACTCAAGTAGAATCGGCTTATCAGACTTGGAAAAATCAGTACGACCAATATTTTGAATTGAAAGCAATCGATTTGGAAAATCTAGAAACAGTTTATAACGGAATCCTCAAAAACTTCCGAAACGGGAATGTAAGTTTGATAGAATTCACCGATTTTATGGAGAGTTACAGACAGACCGTTTTACAGATTTATGAGATGAAAAAGCAGATTATGATTTCTGCAGAAGACCTGAACCAATTAGTACAAATCAAAATCTTTTATTAATGCGAAAAATTATTACACCCATTATCATTTCAGCAGTTTTGCTGTCTTGTTCCAAGCAAGAAGAAGTAAAACCGGAAGAAACAAAAGGTTTTGAACTCAGCCAAACGATGTTGAAATCCACAACATTCGCGAAAGTTGAGAAGAAATTTATCGAAGACGAATACAGTTTTTACGGTAAAATCTCTGCAGATAAAAATAAATATATCGACATTTTTCCTTTGGTGGGCGGTAACGTTCTCAGCGTGAATGTAGAATTAGGAGATTATGTCACCAAAGGTCAGGTTTTGGCAACGATTAGAAGTACAGAGTTGGCAGAAGTTCAGAAAGATGTCAGCGATTCCAAAACCGATTTGATAGTTGCAGAAAACAATCTTCGTGTTGCAAAAGAATTGTACGCAGGAAAACTTAATACAGAAAAAGACGTTCTGGAAGCAGAAAGCGAAGTCAAAAAAGCTAAAGACGCATTGCGCCGTTCCAATGATGTCAGCACGGTTTATAATGTAAAAAAAGGCAATATCTACAGTGTTATTTCGCCGATTAACGGTTATATCGTTCACAAGGACATCAACAAAGATATGGAACTGAGAAGCGACAGGAGCGAGAATATTTTCGATGTTGCCAACACCAAAAATGTTTGGGCAATAATGAATGTCAACGAAGCAGACATCGATAAAATCACGTTGGGAATGAAAGCTCAGGTTTCTACTTTGTCTTATCCAGACAAGGTTTTTTATGGTCAAATCGATAAGATTTTCAAAATCATAGCCCCTGACACCAATGCGATGCAGGCTAGAGTAGTGCTGGACAATTCGCAAGGATTATTGATTCCCGACAGCAAAGCGACGATAAAAGTTTCCAAATCCGAAAACGCAACAGCCTTGGCAATCCCTTCCAAAGCCGTGATTTTTGATGACAACAGATATTTTGCTGTGGTTTACAAATCGCAGACCGATATCAAGGTCAAAGAACTTAAGATTTTGAAACAAAACTCGGAGACAACTTACGTTTCAGAGGGACTTTCCGAAGGTGAAACGGTTGTAACCAACAATCAATTATTGATTTACCGCTCTTTGAATAACTAATGAGATGAAAGATAATAGAGAAAAGATAAAAGACCTACAATATTTTTGTTTTTATCTCTAAAGATATCTTCATAATTAATATTAAAATTCATCGAAAGAATCCGAAGGATTCAATTTGAGTAGCCGTAGGTGCAACCTATGGAACAAAATTCAACATACAAATAGAACCCGAAGGGTTCAATATCAATAACCGTAGATACAATCTATGGCAAAAACAAAAACGTATGAACAAATTCATCAAAAATATCATAGCATTCTCACTCAAGAACAAAGCTTTCACTTTCATTTGGGTAGCGATTTTGGCGGTCTCGGGATTTATCAGTTTCAAAAATATGCCGATTGAAGCATTTCCAGATGTAACCAATACTCAAATCGTTATCATTACCCAATGGAACGGACGAAGTGCAGAAGAAGTAGAACGTTTCGTTACTACACCTATAGAACTGGCAATGAGTCCTGTTCAGAAAAAGACCAGCGTCCGAAGTACAACAATGTTTGGACTTTCCATTGTCAAGATTTTATTCGAGGATGGCGTCGATGATATCTTCGCTCGAAATATGGTTAATAACCAATTACGAACTGTTAGTTTACCCGAAGGAATCGACCCAGAAGTTCAGCCACCTTATGGACCAACAGGAGAGATTTTTCGATATACACTCGAAAGTAAAGATAGAAATTCAAGAGACCTTTTAACATTGCAAACTTGGGTTGTTGATAGAGCACTTCGAAGTGTTCCAGGTGTTGCGGATATTAACGTTTTCGGAGGTCAGGACAAAGTATTTGAATTAAGTATCGACCCAAGAAAATTAGACAAATACAATCTTACACCTTCCGAGGTTTTGGATGCCGTAACCAACAGCAACCTGAATGTCGGTGGCGATGTTATCGAGAAAAGTGGACAGGCTTATGTTGTTCGTGGAATAGGTTTGGTAAAATCGATTTCGGATATTGAGAATATTACCGTTCACAGTGATGGCGGAAACCCGATTTTGGTTAAGAATGTAGCAGACGTTCACGAAGGTTCTTTACCAAGAGTTGGCCAAGCTTCGTTAGATAATGAAAAAGATACGGTTGAAGGAATTGTGGTAATGCGAAAAGGCGAAAATGCGCAGGAAGTTCTTCTAGCTGTAAAAGCCAAAATCGATGAGCTGAACAACAAGATTCTTCCAAAAGATGTGAAGATGAAAACTTTCTACGACCGCCAAAATCTAATGGATTTCACCACGAAGACGGTAATGCACAACCTTTTGGAAGGAATCATTCTGGTAACGGTTATCGTTCTCATTTTTATGGCAGATTGGCGAACCACTTTGATTGTTTCGATTATCATTCCACTATCGTTGTTATTTGCATTTTTCTGTCTTAGGATGGCGGGAATGAGTGCGAACTTATTATCATTGGGAGCCGTCGATTTTGGGATTATTATAGACGGAGCCGTCGTAATGGTCGAAGGATTATTCGTAATGCTCGACCATAAAGCCCACAAATACGGAATGGAGCGCTTCAACAAAATGGCGAAAGCAGGTTGGATAAAACAAACCGGAACAGGATTAGGGAAAGCAATTTTCTTCTCAAAACTGATTATCATAACCTCACTTTTACCAATCTTTTCTTTTCAAAAAGTAGAAGGTAAAATGTTCTCTCCATTAGCATTCACATTAGGATTTGCGTTATTAGGTGCATTGATTTTCACATTGACTTTAGTTCCTGTAATGTCACATTTATTATTAAAGAAAAATGTGCGTGAAAAGAACAACCCATTTGTGAATTTCTGGGATAGAAGTGTAATGAAAGGTTTCAAATTCACTTTTAGAAATAAGAAAATAAGTCTTTTAGTTTCGACGGTAATTCTAGCTATTACACTATTCTCTGCCAAATTCCTTGGAACAGAATTCTTACCTCAATTGAATGAAGGCTCGCTTTGGATAACCGCGGAAATGCCGATGAGTTCATCACTTAAAGAATCTCTGAAAACGGCTGATGTTCTTAAAAAAGATATTATGAGCTTCTCAGAAGTGACTGGTGTTCTAGCACAGACAGGTAGAAGTAATGACGGAACAGACCCTAATGGATTTGGATTCGTGCAGTTTGCGGTAAGTCTGAAACCAAGAGAAGAATGGAAACGAAAAATCACTTATGATGAATTGGTGGAAGAAATTGATAAGAAGCTAAAGAACTATCAGGGAATTACTTTCAATTATTCTCAACCGATTTCCGATAACGTTGCCGAAGCTGTTGCTGGTTTCAAAGCAGAAAACGGAATCAAAATCTACGGAGATAACCTTCATACATTGGACAGATTAGCTGAAGAAGTTTTGGTAGCAATCAAAGATGTGGGAGGTGTAAAAGAACCGGGAATTATCAAAAATATCGGACAGCCGGAAATCAGCGTGGTTTTGGACAGAAATAAAATGGCAGCTTATGGTGTTTTGCCTGCCGATGCTCAGGCAGTTTTGGAAATGGCATTTGGTGGGAAAACAGCCTCAGAAATGTTTGATGGAGAAAGAAAATTCCCTATCAGACTGCGTTATGCTGAAGATTATAGAAAGAATGAAGAAGATATTGCTTCTCTTATGGTTCCGACTCAAGACGGTGCGAAGATTCCGTTGAAGGAAATCAGTACGATTGAGAAAGAAAATGGCGCGGCGTTTATTTATAGAGATGATATTAAACGTTACATCGGAGTTAAGTTTTCTATTCGAGATAGAGATTTGGGTGGAACGATTGCTGACGCGCAAAAAAAAGTGGATAAAATCAAATTACCAGATGGCTACAGAATCGGATGGACAGGACAATTTGAAAATCAGCAAAGAGCTACGAAACGATTAGCTCAAGTTGTTCCAATCAGTATTCTGGGGATTTTCTTCTTGTTGTTCATTTTGTTTGGAAATATGAAAGATTCTCTTTTAGTTTTGGCTAACGTTCCATTTGCATTGATTGGAGCTATCATCGCGCTTCATTTGACTCATATGAATTTTGGGATTTCTGCCGGAGTTGGAATGATTGCCTTGATTGGGATTTGTATTCAGAATGGGGTGATTTTGATTTCGGAGTTTCATCAGAATGTGAAGAATGGTTTGTCCTTAGATTCATCCATAATGGAAGGTGTGAAAGTGAGAACCAGACCAGTTGTCATGACTGCTTTGATGGCTTCGATTGGATTGCTTCCTGCGGCGCTTTCTACAGGGATTGGTTCGGAATCCCAGAAACCTTTGGCAATAGTCATCATTGGTGGATTAATTACTGCAACCGTTTTGACGCTTTTGATTTTCCCTATTATTTTCTGGATTTTCAATAGAAGCAAGAATGAAGTTATAAATTAAGAGTTAAGAATCTCAATATTAATTTGAGTTATAGTTGTTACATTTTTCTCTTTATTATTTGCGTTCCTCTAGGATTTTTCTGGAGGAACGTTTTGTTTATTTTAATGTAATCCTGAAAAACACATGTTTGTTTTGATCAAAAGATACGTGTGTTTTAATGAAAACTCTCGTGTCTTTTTTATGACTATTCCAAACATCCTGTTCATCGGACTTTACAAAGGTTATTTTTTGAACTTTTGATTAATTTAGATTTGGTTGAAAGTTGATTCGGATTGGTCAATTTCTATTAAGCGAAGCGCACCCCGACTTGAGCGGACTCTTCGAGAGCCTCAGAGTGACAAATTGGGAGCCTTTAGCCTTTCCACAAGCTCAGGATGAACTACGGAAATCATAAAAACATTATTCAAATTCTTATCTTTGATTTAAAATTAAAATTATGCGGAATTTTGCTTTAATATTATTACTATTCATAAGCTTTAACGGGTTTTCTCAGAAGTTTTCTAAAAAAGAAAAAGAATTAATCATAGCTGGCGATGTAAAAACTGCTTTACCTATTTATCAAACGGATAATGATGACCAACATAAGGTTCTGCTGGCTCAGTCCGAGGAGATTTCGCCAAAAGATAAAACCTTACCGATTTTGATTGAAAGAATGAGGTTTGCTTTGGCTGAAACAGGCGGTGGTGTTGGAATTGCTGCGCCTCAGGTTGGGATTAATAGAAGAGTGGTTCTTGTTCAGCGCTTTGATAAAACGGGTCTTCCTGTGGAATATTTTATCAATCCAACAATCGTTTGGCGTTCGGAACTATTAAATAAAGGACCAGAAGGCGATCTTTCTATTGAGAATTTTCGCGATGCTTTCTACAGAAGCCACGTTATCCGATTGGAATATTATGACCTTGAAAACAAGAAGCACGACGAAATGGTAGAAGGCTTCACTGCGGTGATTTTCCAACATGAGATAGACCATCTGTCGGGGATTTTGATTCCGGATAAATTGGAGAATGAAAAAGACTGGCAGTACAAAGAATTGAAATTTTATCAGAAATCTAAGAATTAGGTCTGCTTTTTGAATAGAAAGTTTTAATCAAATAAATCTTTAAACTATGAACTTTATTATCCGTTTGCTGATCACAGCCATTTCAGCTTTTTTACTTAGTAAATTCCTCACGGGAGTACATTTTGAATCATTTGGTTCTACCATTATTTTCGCTATTGTTCTGGGAATACTGAACATCTTTGTGAAGCCAATTCTATCAATCCTGTCTTTACCTATTACCATTCTTACATTAGGATTATTTGCGTTCGTTATCAATGCATTGATTATTCTTTTGACAGATTATTTTATGAGTAGTATGCAAGTCGATGGTTTCCTTTGGGCATTGCTTTTCAGTATTTTGCTATCACTTGTGACATCGGTTTTTACAACGATTTTTGAAAAAGATTAAGAAAAAAATTGTTGACAAAAAATGTCAAAAGAGCTGTCTTATGATTAAGATAGCTCTTTTTGTTTTTATCTGTAGGATTAAAATTATTGGGATTTTGGTACTTTAATTGATTCTTGTAATTTACAATCAAGGTTTGTATATATGAGTGAATTTTATAAGTTCTACAATAATCTAGAAGTTGATAATGGACTTCTGGTTATGTTGATGATTATGAGTGTTTTTGTTGCTATCTTTCACACCATTATTACCATTGGACTATACGAAATCAACCTAAAACCAAAATGGCTTTTCTTTGTCCTGAATCCTTTATTAATGTGGCTAAGTTCACTGTCTGACAAAAGATTGGGAGCTTTGGTTGCTATTATTCTCTTTCTTTATGTTTTTGTTCTGGGAATTATTGGGATGATTGTTTCGGCCATCAGAAGTGGTTGTCAAAGTTCAAAAGATGAAGATGCACGCCGAAGAAAAAAGGGAAAAGAAACACTTCCAGTTTGGAAAAAGATTCTTTATACACTTCCAGGATTATTGTTTTTTGGATTTGTATTCGCTTTAGGAATTCCTTATTTCATCATTATTGTATTCATCATTCTACCGTTTTTGACGTCATTAAAACCGAATAACAAAAAACGATTTTACAAATTCCAACGGACACTTCCAACTTCCAATATCCGTTCTGTTGCGATGGGATTGGCAGAGATTTTTGGAAAGGTAATGACAATTGAACCAATGATTTCCCGAATTGGAAGTAAGCAATGTATAGGATTTCTCCACACAATTGAAAATGTAATTACAGATGACGACGGCAAAGATTCTTACACTATGAATCTTCTGAGACAATCTGCAAACCATTTTATGTTCAGGATAAATCTGGACAAATCAAAGTTGTTACAGACGGAATTGAATTCATAGATTTTGAGATTGATGAACAATACCAATCCTCTATGAAAAGATATACGCAATATATTTTGAAAGATAATATGGAAGTTCTTCTGATTGGAAAAGCAGGTTTGGGAGGAAATAATGAAGCTGTTTTTCAGAAAGTAGAGATCAAAGATGTCTTCGGGATTTCGCCTGTTGCAAGTGTTGAAAACTATAATACATTGCGTCCGATTTTACAATCTGCAGGCTATTTTACTTACTTCTGGGTAATCTTGATTACGCTTATTTTTCTGACACCTATTTCACTCAAAAATAATATGATAGTGTTTGGAAAAATCAATGTTGATTTACCTTTTCCAAACTCAAAACCTGTAGAATCTGTATCGGATTTTTATGATAATATCTACGATAGTTACGAAAAATCAAATGATGTTGAGAATGATTACCAGAAAGAAGCCGATAGTGCAGAAGTAACACAAGCACCGAAATAATAATTAATAAAAAATAAAAATTATGATACAAATTTTTGCTTATGTCATTTTAGTATTGGTCATTATTGGTCTTTTAAATGTTATCATTTCGACTTATAACAGACTTGTAATGCTAAGGAATAATGTAGATAAATTGTTTGTGAATATTGATGTGCTTTTGAAACAACGAGCAGATGAAATCCCCAATCTCATAAAGGTAGTCAAAGAATCTATGAGGTTTGAAGAATCTATGTTGACAAAATTGACAGAACTGAGAACGCAATTCCTCAATTCTAACTCGGCAGAAGAAAAAGTAGAACTTTCTAGTCAAATGCAAAATGAACTGAAATCCATTTTCGTTGTCGCCGAGAATTATCCTAATATCAAAACCAATCAGAATTTTCAATTGCTTCAAAACCGTTTTTCGAGGATAGAAGACGCTATTGCAGACAGAAGAGAATATTATAATGAGACTGTAACAACGTACAATATCGGCATTCAGGAGTTCCCAAATTTTATCTTAGCAAAAATGATGTCGTACGGGGAAAAACAATTGTTGAAAATATCGGAACAAGAAAAAAAATACGATGGAATTGCCTTTTAGTATCATATAGATTCTCTGATATATCGAAGAAGAACCAAGGATTTTGGTAGCATTTGCAGCTTTCCATTCTTTTGCCTTGATGTTATTGATTATTCCATTGTGGATTTTGAAAAAGATTGGGATTTATAAGCCGATTCAAAACTTAGGAATTTTTGGTTTTTCCGTTGTTCTTATCTTTACAGTGTTTGGTTGCTAGGATTTGTTTCTCAGATATTACTAATGTTTATGGGTGTTTCTGTACTCAAGATGTTGATGATCTATATATCAATGAATCTCTGTATTACTGCTTTTGTGATTGTGAATGCAACAGGATTACAAAAGAAATTTGACCAATATCAATTGAAAAAGAAAACTTTGAATAACTGATTAAATTATTTAGATGATCTGTTTTTATTGCTTTTGATTATTATCATAATCAAGGGATAAGTTCAATAATTTTTCGTTGTTTTGCAAAATCTTATTAAAATAGAGTTATGTCCAAGTTTGATGATATCAGACCTTTTTATGATGAAGAAGTGAATGATGCACTGCAAAGTGTGTCCAAACATCCGATGATGAAAGCGTTGATGCGTTTTACTTTTCCGGATAGAGATGATAGTTTCTGGTTGGAAAAACTAGAAAATGTACATTCTATCTATGATTTTCAAAGTAAGGTAATTTATCAGACTGTTCTTCAGATTTTAGAAAAAAGTTCGGAAGGATTAAGTACTTCGGGCTTTGATAAGCTAGATAAAAATACATCCTATCTCTTCATTTCAAACCATAGAGATATCGTTTTGGATACATCTCTGCTTAATTTGGTTTTATTTGAGAAAGAACTTATTATGACTTCTTCTGCTATTGGAGATAATCTGGTGGGTAAAAAAATCCTTCATATAATTGCTAAGCTTAATCGTAATTTTTTGGTTCAGAGAAGTGTGTCTATTCGCGAACAACTTAGTAGCTCAAAAACATTATCAGATTATATCTATCAACTTTTGACAGAAGAAAACCGATCTGTATGGATGGCTCAGAGTGAAGGGCGTACAAAAGACGGAAATGATGTGACACAACAAGGTATGCTAAAAATGCTGGCAATGGCAGCTGGAGATTCTTCTTTGATAGATTTTTTTAAAAACCTAAAAATTGTTCCCTTATCTATCTCTTACGAATATGATCCTACAGATGCTTTGAAAATGCCACAACTGATAGCAAAGTCTAAAAATGAAGTCTATGTAAAGAACAAAAATGAAGATTTCAAAACCATTATCAGTGGAGTATTGGGGCAGAAGCGAAGAATCCATCTACACGCAGGCAAAGTTCTGGATCAAGAATTAGATTGCATTGCTCATCAATTCGAAAATAAAAATAAGCAACTCCAAGCTATCGCTCAGATTATTGATAAATCTATCATCGGAAATTATAAACTTTGGCCAACCAAGTATATTGCTTACGATCTTCTGTACAAAACCAATCAGTTTTCTGACCGTTATACCGAGGAAGAGAAGCAACTTTTTGAACGCAGGCTAGAAATGCGGATTAAAGATTCTGATGAAACATTGAGAAAACATTTTTTAGAGATGTATGCCAATCCAATCTCTAATAAAATGAAATACGAACAGAAATCTACTGTCTAAGTTATAAAAAAACACTATCGGAATTTGATAGTGTTTTGTTTTGTTTTAAGATTATAAAAACTACAAACGATTCTGTTCATCTGTCTTTTGTCCAGCTTTAGCATCTTTCACTTTCTGATTTTTTAGATTAATCATAAAATACTGTGTATCTCGATAATCTTTAAAATATTGATTTTGGTCTGCATATCTTGTCGAGATTGTGTTCTTATCCGTTCGGAAAATATCATTAAAAACCAAACCTACTTCCAGTTTTTCATCAAACATTTTCTTGTTGATGATAACATTGGTTCTCTGAGAAGAACTGATGTCAAAAGAGCCTTGAATCGTCTTCGAATTATAAACATAAGACAAGTTGAGATCCCAGGTTTTTGCTTTGTCCAAAGTGATTTGTGTGGAAACATTTGCATTATACAAGAACACATCATTTTTGTACAAAATCTTATACGTTCCCATAAAATAATTCTCCTGATATCCTCCTGCTCTAAAAAGATTCATTTTCCAATAGGGTTTTATTGAAAAGCTTTTGGAAAAATTGATGCCCAGATTTTGTCCGTGGTCGATATTAGTATAATTATAAACTGTTTCAAAAGTCTGTGGATTCTGAACAGAAATTTCCATTGACGGGTCTTTGATATAACTGTAGTAAGTTTTAAAATTTCAATCTTTTACAGTGTAAGTCAAACTGATCATTAGAATATCGATAATCCAATTGCGTTGCATAAAGCGAAATATCCTGAATATTGTTGTTCGCGAATCTATTATTAGTTGCAGGTTGTCCATCAAAATTCAATAAAGTGGCGACATCCTGATTTTCTTTGAAGCGTTTTGTACTCGAGTTATTGGTCCAAGTCAGATTATGATTTCCCAATTTTTTATCAAAAACCAGATAAGAATTAAAACTGTTATCATATTGATTTTCTGGTTGGATGTCAATAATTGGATTGTAATTGATTGTTTGCTGTGTTGTAAATATTAGTTGGAACGTTATAATGACCATTATTATTTGGCGCATTATAACCATCAAAACCAAACTGAACTGTTGACAAACTATCCAAAGTATATTGTCCTGAAAAGTTATAAATGTGTTGCTCGTGTGAGTGAGTTGTTCTCACCATATCACTTTCCCAACAGGTTTTGTCTTTTGTTTTACTAAAAAATTTAACTTAGAAATTAGAATAATCTTGGTTTAACTTAATGTTAATTTTCCTAACGATGTTAATTTCAAGTTCAAAAAAAATTACAATGATTTTATAAAAGCTGAAACTGTTTCGTCCAGTGTTGTTTTATTCATCGTAGAAGGAATATCTGCATTTCTCATCATCATAATAGAAATCAAGCCGTGTAGAGCTGAAAACAAAGCGTGAGAAGAGTGGCAAGCATTATCCGGGTTTGAACCTTTTTTCTTGATAATTTCAGATGTACAATCAAAAAGTAATTCTTGGAAAGAAGAAAACTCTTCCTTCATCAATCCTTTTCCACTGCACTGCATTCCTAGCCCAAACATCAATTGGTAGTATTCCTTATTGTTGAAAGCAAAGTTCCAATAAGCATCTACAATTGCTACAATTTGCTCTTCTGGAGTATCGTATTTTTTCTGTGCTTTTAGAAGTTCGATGTGTAATTTGTGAAAACCATTCAGAGAGATTTCAAAAAGAATAGCTTCTTTATTTTCGAAATAATCATAAACCACAGGAGCACTATATTCTATAGCATCAGCAATCTTTCTGATAGAAAGGGAAGCCCAACCGTCCGTTTTAGCCAAAGAAAAAGCCGCATCCAAAATATTGGCGCGTATAGATTCTTTTTCTCTTTGACGACGTTCGTGTAAGCCCATTTGTATTATTTCTAACAGTGTTAGCAAAATTATAACATTTTAAAAATAAGTACCAAATAAATACTTAATTTTAAATGTTAAATAAAATAGGTTTTGCTTTAAAGTGTCGTTAGTTATTGTTTTATTGTTTTTTTTGTGATGATGTCGAAATTAATAAACAAATCAGGGGGATTTATTCAAATTATGAACTTTTATATTCTTTAAATTTAAATAGATAATTTGATGAAAATAATTATTTGTATATTGAAAGTCGATTATTGTAAATTAATTTCTAACAAAATTATTTTATAGTACAGTATTTGTTATAGCTAATTTTGTAAACTATTAAGATTTGAAAAAACTCAATAAAAGAAAGATTCTTAAACGTACTTTACTAACCATTATTTCCATATTGGTTTTTTTTGTTTTGCTGATATTCAGTTTGAGATTGCCGTTTGTTCAGAATTTTATTAAGGATAAAGCAATCACTTATCTCGAAGATAAAATCAAAACAAAGGTAAGCTTGGAAAAGATTTACATTGGTTTTCCAAATAGTGTAATTATTGAAAATCTGTATTTAAAAGGTCAAAAAGTAGATACATTATTAGCTGTAAAGAAATTCGATGTTGGATTGGATATGTGGCAATTGATCAACTCCAAAGCTGATTTGACATCGATAGATTTGGAAGGTGTTCGCGCAAATGTTGTAAGAGATCCGCAAGGCAAATTCAATTTTGATTATATTATTGATGCATTCGCTACTTCGGAAAAGGAAGAAAGCCCGTCAAAACCGTTTATTATTTCTTTAGATAAAATTAGATTAAAAGATATCGGTGTCACTTTCAACGATCAACAGTCTAAGAATGACATCAAAGTTTACTTCAATTCATTCGATACAAGAGTAAAAACTTTTGATCTTCAAAATAATAATTATGCTGTTAATGATATCAATCTTGACGGATTGAAACTAAAACTGAAACAAGATCTGATAGAAGAAGTTTCCAAAAATGTCGAGAAAAAAGTAGATTCGCTTAATCAGCAAAAACCAATGAAATTAGGTTTAAGCGGAATCAAACTAACCAATTTCAATATCGATTATGGCGATGATAATACCAAGACTTTTGCTAAAGTTTTATTTAAAGAATTAAGTACGAAAGTCAATAACCTTGATTTGCAAAATAAGTCTTATGATGTTGGAAACGTTTATTTTACAGGCGCAGATATCATTGCTAATTTGTTTTTACCAACTTCCAATGCGAATCCGAAAGATGAAAAAGCTTCTGAAACTTCAACAGCTTCAGCGAAAGAAAAAGCAATGAAAGTGCTTCTCGGAAAACTGATTTTTGAAAATGTAAAAGTTGCTTATAACAATACAGCAATTGCTCCAACCAAAACAGGAATGGATTTCAATCATCTTAATTTTGGAAAATTAAATGTTGATGTCCGAGATTTCAAAATGGAGAATAATGGTTTTGCAGGAACTGTGAAATCAGCAGAAATTCAGGAGAAACGAGGTTTGGATATCCAAAAGTTCAATACGGATTTTGTTTATTCGGAGAAAGAAGCATATTTGAAAGACCTTTATCTTCAAACTCCGAAAACGGTTTTGAGAGACGAAGTGATCCTTAATTATAATTCGATTGAGCAATTATCAGCAAATCCAGGAGCTGTTAAGATCTCAGCCAATATTGAAAATTCTAAAATTGGTTTTTCTGACATTTTAAATCTAGTTCCGACTTTAAGAAATACAGCTCCTTTCAACAAATATCCAAATGCAATTCTAAATGTCAATGCCAATGTAAAAGGTTTGGTAAATGATCTTGTAATTAATGATTTGAAAGTTTCCGGCTTGGACCAATTGCGGGTTTCAGCTTCCGGCAGAATCAAAAATGCGATGAATCCAGATCAACTTTATTATGATTTAAGAATTGGCGAATTAGCTTCCTCGGGAAGAACTATTTTCAATTTGGTTCCGAAAGGCACGATTCCGTCCAACATTTCTCTGCCGTCGCATTTCAGTATTAAAGGATTTGCTAAAGGAACGACAAAGATTGTGAATACGGATTTGAATTTACATTCAACGCTTGGAAATGCTGGAATCATTGCAAAAGTTGATATGCGAAGAAAAAACCGTGAATTGTTTGATGTAAAAGCCAATCTACAGAATCTTCAAATCGGAAAAATCATTCAGAATAAAGATATTGGAGGAATCACTGCTCAGATTACAGCAAAAGGACAAAGTTTTGACCCGAAAATAATGTCAGCTCAATTGGCTGGTAATGTAAAATCTGCGACTTACAAAGGATATACTTATCAGAATATGAATCTGAAAGGGAAAATTAATCGCGGAGCTTATGATATTGAACTGAATTCCAAAGACCCTAATGCTAATCTGCAATTGACAGCTTCCGGTGTCTATGATGATAAAAATCCGACACTGAAAGTCAATGGAAGTATCGAAAAATTGGATATTAATAAATTAGGATTTTACAGTTCTCCAATGATTTTAGCTGGTGCGATTGATGGTGATTTCAAAAGTCTTGATCCGGATAATTTGAATGGTTATCTGAATCTGAAAAACTTTGCAATTTCTGATACTAAAGAGGTTTATCCAATTCAGGAAATTAATTTGAATGCGCTTTCTACAAAAGATTCTACTCAGATCAAATTCAATTCTCAGATTGCCGATGTAGAATTGAATGGAAAATATAAACTGACTCAGATTTTCGGAGCTCTATCGCAGACTGTGAATCAATATTATCAATTTCAAAAACCTGAAAAGAACTCAAAAATTGATGCTGGACAGTTTTTTACTTTGAATGCAAAAATCAAAAATGATGATTTGATCAGGAAATTTGTTCCAGATTTGAAAAGCTTTGAAACCATTAATATCACAGGAAATTACAATGCCGATTCTCAAAAAATAGAACTCGATGCCAATATTCCACAGGTTTTATACGGAACGAATTCGCTTGAAAATACCAATTTAAAAATCACGAATGAAAATCAGGCTTTACAATATAATCTTGATGTTGCTTCATTAAAAAGTGAAAGTTTTGCTTTGAATAAAGTCAATGTCAATGGAGGTGTTTCGAATAATGTCATCAATTATAATATCACAACAAAAGATGCGAAAGATCAGACTCAATTCCTGATTGCCGGAAATGCCAAATCTATGAATGACATTACTGAAATTTCACTCAATCCAACCGGTTTAAAATTGAATTATATGGATTGGGCAGTTGCGGAAGGAAATAAAATTCAGATTGGAAGCCAAGGTATTTTTGCAGATAATTTTAGATTGTCAAATTCTGGAAGTGAGATTTTGGTACAGTCGGAAAACAATTCTCCCAACAGTCCTTTGAATGTCACTTTGAAAGATTTCAAAATCGAAACGATTACAGAGATTATTAAAAAAGATTCACTTTTAGCAAAAGGATCTATCAACGGAACTGCTCAACTGCGAGACTTGAATAAGAAAATGAATTTCAACGCAGATATCAATGTTTCAGATCTGTTTGTTTACGGAAGTCCAGTTGGAAATCTTTCTGTGAAAGCTAATAATACTTCGGCAGATATAATCAATGCAGACATTGCACTTTCAGGGAACGATAATGATGTTAAAATCACAGGAAATTACAATACTTCAGCCAGTAGTTTTGACCTTGATCTTGCGATGAATCAGCTTCAGATGAAAACACTCCAAGGTTTTTCTATGAACGCGATTACGAATACAGAAGGTTATCTTTCTGGCGATTTGAAAATTACAGGAACTGCAACTGAACCAAAAATTCTTGGCGATGTGAAAATGAATAATGTCGGATTGATGATAGCACAAACCGGAAGTGATTTCAGAAAAATTAATGATAAAATTTCGTTTACGCACCGAGGAATTGAATTTGATAATTTCAAGATCAATGATAAAGATGGAAACTCCCTTAAGATTGATGGTCAGGTTTTGACACAGACTTACAGAGATTTTGGATTTAATCTGAATATCAATGCTAAAGATTTCAAAGTCGTGAATTCGGAAAAATCAAACGATGCAATGATGTATGGGATTCTTGCAATTGATGCAGCTTTGAAAGTTCGCGGTAATCTCGACTTACCAAAAGTTGACGGAAGATTAGCGGTTTCGGATGATACGGATTTTACTTTCGTTTTGCCTCAGTCCAGTCCTTCATTACAGGAAAGAGACGGCATTGTGGAGTTCATTGACCAAGATCAGATTGCGCTTAACAAAACTATCGTTGCAGATTCTTTGGCTGCTAAAAATAAGATCAAAGGAATGGATGTGAGTGTGAATATTGAAGTCAGCAAAGAAGCGAAAATGTCTATTATTATTGATAAAGCCAATGGTGATTTTGTAAAACTTCAAGGTGAAGCAGAATTAACAGGTGGAATTGATCCTTCCGGAAAGACAACTCTGGTAGGTATTTACCAAGTCGAGCAGGGAAGTTATGATATGACTGTGAGTCTTTTGAAGCGGAAATTCGATATCCAAAAAGGAAGTACGATTACTTGGAATGGAGAACCAACTTCTGCAACTTTGGATATTACTGCTGTTTATAAAACGGAGACTGCACCGCTGGATTTGGTTGAACAGCAGATCAGTGGAGAAAGTGCTTCAACACTTAATCAGTATAAACAAAGAATGGAGTTCAATACTTTGCTTAAAATGAATGGAGAATTGTTAAAACCAGTTATCACTTTTGATATCACGACAGCAGAAAAGGACAATTCGGTTTCTACCAATGTCAAAGATGTTGTGGATCAGAAATTAGCTCAGCTGAGAACCGATGAAAATGAAATGAACAAGCAGGTTTTTGCTTTGCTTTTACTGAATCGTTTCATAGGTGAAAACCCTTTTGAAAGTAATGCCGGGCTTTCCGCAGAAGCTCTGGCAAGACAGAGTGTGAGCAAGATTCTGTCTCAACAATTAAACAATCTCGCTTCTGGATTGATTAAAGGCGTTGACCTTAATCTAGGTTTAGAATCGTCTGAAGATTACTCAACTGGAACAAAAAATACCCGAACAGACCTTAATGTTGACATCAGTAAAAAATTATTGAATGACCGTTTGAAAGTGTCTGTAGGAAGTAATTTCGGAGTAGAAGGTGATGCAAGACAAAATGAAAACACAACCAACATTGCCGGCGATGTTACCATAGATTACAGTCTGTCTAAAGATGGAAGATATATGCTGAGAGCTTATCGTAAAGATGAGTATCAGGTTGCGCTTCAAGGTCAGATTATCGAAACGGGATTAGGTTTTATTATCACTTTGGATTATGATAAATTCCGTGAGATTTTTCAAAAATCTAAAAGAGAAAAGTCCAGAACTAAAAGAGAAAATAAGAACAAAGAAATTGTAGATTTTAAATAATGAAGATTAGGATTAATAATCATTTCCAAATAATAATTGCGATTTCAACTGTAGCAATTGTGTCGTCGTGTAGTAATGTGAAATTTCTGAAAGAAGGACAAATGCTTTACACTGGCGCCGAAGTGAAAATAGAAAATGACAGTATTTCTAAAAAAGAAAAGAAAGCTCTAAAAGCCGAACTGGAGGAAAATCTTACACCGAAACCCAACTCGACTTTCTTAGGATTACGTCCAAAATTGTATGCTTACAACATTGCTAAAGAACCGAAAAAAGACAAAGGATTCAACTATTGGCTGAAATATAAATTTGGAGAAAAACCGGTTTTGCTAGGCGATGTTGACAGAGAATTTAATAAAGATATTCTTATTAATTATTCCGAAAATCAAGGCTATTTTAATGCGCAGGCGACTTACGACACCATTTCTAAAAATAAAAAAGCGCAGGTTATTTATACCGTAAAACCAGGAAATCAATATTTGATCAGTCAGGTTAAATTTCAAGAAGACTCAACTTTGGTTAATAAAGAGATCCAAAATTTGAAAGATAAATCTCTGCTTAAGGTCGGAAATCCTTTTAATCTTGATGTTATCAAAGCGGAAAGGGAAAGAATTGATAACGGTTTGAAGGAAAAAGGATTCTATTATTTTCATCAGGACAATATCATCGTTCAGGCTGACAGTACAGTTTCAAAAAATCATAAAGTGGAACTGAATGTCAAATTAAAAGATGAAACGCCAGATCTGGCAACACAGCAGTTTTCTATTGATAAAGTCGTAGTATTCCCCAATTATAATATCAGAGATGTAAAACAAGGAAAGTACAGCGTTCCTATGAATGCTGATTCTCTTGCTAAATATACTCACGATGATATTTATGTGATTGATCCGGATCATAAATTCAAACCGAAGATTTTTGATCGCGCTCTGTATTTTAAAAAAGGAGATTTGTATAATCGGGCAGACCATAACTTGACTTTGAGCCGATTAATTAGTTTAGGAGTTTTCAAATTTGTTAAAAATGAGTTCGTGGTTTCAGATTCTCTCAATCATAAATTTGATGCTTATTATCTGTTGACACCAAGACAGATTCAGTCTTTAAGATTAGAAACTTTGGCAAGAACCAATTCCGCAAATTACGGAGGTGGAGAAGTCAATCTGAACTGGACTCACAGAAATATTTTCCGAGGAGCAGAACAGTTGAAAGCTTCAATTTATGGAGCATTTGATGTGCAGATGGGAGGAGCAAAAGATGCTAATAACATCATTAGAGTTGGTGCAAATACGCAACTTTCTATCCCGAGAATCGTTGCGCCTTTTCGTTTTAATTCTTCCAGTGAGTATGTTCCAAGGACCAATATCAGTCTTGGTTATGAATATCAAAGCCGAACGCAGTTGTACACGCTTCATAATTTCAATGCATCATTTGGATATGCCTGGAAAGAAAATATCAGAAAAGAACACGATTTGAAGGTGATTGATATTACAATGGTTTCGCCTCAAACTGTGACTGCAAAATATAAAGAACAGATTGATGGGAATATCGAAAAAGGTATTCCACCTAATCCAACTTTAGGAAGAGTCGTAGCGAAACAATTGATTTTTGGACCAACATATAGTTATACTTATACCAATACTACTTCTCCAAAAACCAATACCATCTATTACAAAGGAATGTTGGATTTAGCCGGAAATATTACAGGTCTTGTAACAGGTGCCAATGCTAAAAATGGTAAAGAAAAAGAAATTTTCAATGTTCCTTTCAGCCAGTATGTGAAGATGGAAAATGATTTCAGATTCTATCACAAGTTCAGTGAGAAGACCAATTTTGCTTCCAGAATTATTGCTGGTGTTGCTTATCCTTACGGGAATTCTCAATTAATGCCTTATTCCAAGCAGTTTTTTGTGGGAGGAAGTAACAGTATCCGAGCTTTCCGAGCAAGAACATTGGGGCCGGGAAGTTACGATCCAAGAACACAGAATGCAAGTTTCTACTTTGACCAATCAGGTGATATAAAATTAGAAATGAATGCAGAATACCGCGCCAATATCTATAAATTTCTAAATGTTGCAGCTTTTGTAGACGCAGGAAATATTTGGCTGATGAACGAGGATTCTACAAGACCAGGCGGAAAATTCTCAAAAGATTTCCTCAATGAATTAGCGGTTGGGGCTGGTATTGGAATGCGGCTGGATTTTTCAATTTTGATTCTAAGATTAGATCTTGCAATGCCGTTGAGAGTTCCTTATTATGAAAAAGGCGACCGCTGGGTTTT
The DNA here is from genome assembly GCF_003385395.1 of Epilithonimonas hispanica. Lineage (GTDB taxonomy): Bacteria > Bacteroidota > Bacteroidia > Flavobacteriales > Weeksellaceae > Epilithonimonas > Epilithonimonas hispanica. Next base: position 70,184 of record NZ_QNUG01000009.1, read on the forward strand.
AGATAGAATCAAATTCGGAGACAGTTCTTGGAGAAAAGATAATTTGATTCTGAATATTGCGATTGGATATCCGTTCTAATTTAATATTATAGAATTTAGTGTATTTTCTGTTATAATAAATTATTCTAGATTTTACATTTGATAAATATTTCAAATCAACAAAAAAATAATTAAATTGAGCCTTTAAGTTTTTAAAGGCTTTTTTATGCAATTTCTTCAAAAGATCATTTCAGAATTATTAGAAAATCATCAGGACATCTCCGAGTTGGATATTGTTTTACCCGGAAAAAGACCAATGGTTTTTATCAAAAGAATCTTGCAGGAAAAGCAATATCAAGGACTTTTACCCAACTTCGTTACAATCGATGAGCTAATTGCCGAACTTTCTGAAAATGTAGAAATCAAAGGCATTGCCCTTTGGTTGTTCTCATTTAGGATTTATAACAAAATTGATTCTTCCGAAGATTTTTCTGGTTTTCTAAAATGGTTTCCGACTTTACAGAAAGATTGGGACGATATGATGAAGTTTTCCGATGATGATCAGAAAATCCTGCTTTGGATGTTGGACGAAGAACGAATCAAAAATTGGGGAGAAAACCTCGGAGACGATGACAATCCAAGAAAACGAAACCTGAATTTTTGGAGAAAAATGAACGAGTTTCTACCACTTCTGAAATCAGAACTCAGAAAAGAAAATCTCGCTACTTCCGGAATGTTATATCAGGAAGCATTTTCCAAGATTGAAAACTTTGCCAAACAAACCAATCGTCAATTTGTTTTTTGTGGTTTCAATGCGTTGTCTAGAGTGGAAGAACAATTGGTAAGACAACTTTTGCAATGGAATAAAGCGGAAACTTATTTCCAAGCCGACCAATATTATATCGATGACGAAAGACAAGAGTCCGGAAAATTCCTGCGAGAAACTTTGAAATGGAAAGAGTTCAATGATAGTCGGGATTTTAAATGGATTGAAAATCAATTTAATCAACCAAAAAATATTAAAACCTATGAAGTTTCGGGAAATATCGTTCAAGCGAAATTCCTTCCTGAAATCCTAAAAAAAATCCCGAAAAAGGAATTGTCGGAAACAGCTTTGGTTTTGCTGGATGAAAATCTTTTGCCTGCGGTTTTAGACAGTTTAAACGTTGTAGAAAGCGTGAACATTACAATGGGATTTCCGTTAAAGAATCTCTCGTTCAGTAATGCGATTAAAAAACTGTTTTATCTACAAAAACAACAAGAGAAAAAATCATCTAGCTATTATTACGCCGATGTTTTACCAATCTTGGAAGAATTACCAAATGACGAAAAAGATTCTGAAGTTATCCGGAATTTTGTCGCAACAATTGAGGAAAGAAACATTGTTTATATTTCTAAGTCATTATTACAGGAATTACTGAGAAATCTAAGTTACTTCCAACTTTTACAAAAACCGGAAAGCTCTCAACAGTTTTTAGATTTATTAATTAAATTCTGTTACGAACTCAAATTCAAAGAATTAGATGATATTCAGTACGAAAATATTGCATTGTTTGAGAATGTTTTCAAAATCATCAAAAATCAATTATTACCTTATCAGATTGATGTCAAAATAGAAACTTTGGAAGTTCTCATCAATCAATTAGTCAATTCAGAAAGTATTGATTTTGTGGGAGAACCGTTGGCTGGATTCCAGATTATGGGACTTTTGGAAACGCGTCTTTTGAACTTTAAAAATGTGATTCTCCTTTCCGTTAACGAAGGGAAATTACCTTTAGGAAACACTCAAAACACTTACATTCCGTTTGATGTCCGCAAGAATTTTGGTTTGAATACTTTTCTTGAAAATGACAGTATTTATGCTTATCACTTTTATCGATTGATCCAGAATTCGGAAAACGTTCATTTGCTTTACAATGCGTTGAGTTCGGGCGTAAATACAGGCGAAAAAAGCCGTTTCATCACCCAACTGGAAATGGAAAGTTCACACAAGATTGAACATATTATTATCGAAAATTCCTCGGAGCCAATTGCTCAGGAACTAATGAAAATCGATAAGAATGATGAAGTAATGCGACTTTTGAACGAATGGAAAAACCGAGTTTCTCCTTCGCATCTAGTGACTTATCTTTATAATCCGATTGATTTTTATCTTAATAATCTTCTCAAAACCAGAGAAACCAACGAAATTGAAGAAGAACTTTCGCAAAGAAATTATGGGAATTTGGTTCATTATGCATTGCAATTTTTACATGAACCAATTAAAGGTAAAATATTGTCGGTTAATGATTTAGAAGATTTACTTCAACAAACAGATTCAGCGATTGACTTTGCGATTGAAAAGCTGAAACATCAGCAGGAATTCTATGAACGTGGAATGAATTACATCCACAAAGAAATTGCCAAAAGGGTCGTTCGTAATATTGTTGAGTATGATTTGGAGTTAGTCAAAAATGGTTCTGCTTTGGAGATTTTGGATTTGGAAAAAGAAATCAACTGTGATTTTTTCCTTGATGAAAATCAAAATAATAAAATCAGTTTTTATGGCTTCATCGATAGAATCGACAGGCTGGACGGAATCACAAGAGTCATTGATTATAAAACAGCAAAACCTAAAAAATTAACGGTTAATCTAGGGAAAAATAAGGAAGAGAAACTTCCTGAATTATTTTTTAATGATGATTACAAACAGGCTTTACAGCTTTCTATTTATAAATATTGTATCAAGAACGTTTTGAATATCAATCCAGATCATATAGAAACCGCAATCTGGTCTTTTGCAGAAGTCAACAATGGTCCACAAAAATTAAACTTTATTGACATCGAAGATTCGGAAGTAGAAGACTCCATCAGAAATTTAATTTTTGAAATCCTGAATCCTGAAATTCCTTTTGAGGAAAAAGAAAAAGTGAGTTGGTGAAAAAAATAAAAGACTTCCCAAATCTGGAAAGTCTTTTTTATTATTTCACTTCATTGTAATAAAGTAATCTATCATTTTTATCAAAACTGATGATGGTGATTTCTCGGTTTTTTGCATTGTCGTTGTTGAAGAATTTTGCTCTTGGCGCTAATCCTGCATCTTCCGAAAGGTTGGGGTTCCAATATAGAGTTTCTCTAGTATCGTTTTTGATTTTTTGGTAAGCGTCACTTGTGATGTCTGGTAATTCAAATTCAACAGCTTTATCATAACCGCGCAATACGGTTTTGTTCACTTTTTCGGTCGTTTTATCTTCATCGGAAATCATATTTCCTCGTTTCGTATAAATCGCGATGGCATTGCCTACCAAACCATCATTCTTTAAAACTTTCACCATTGCAATATTACTGACAGGAACAGAACTTATCATACTTGCATCCACAGGAGTTTCATCAAGAAACAAAGAAGCTTGTGAACCACGTATAGATGGAATATAATTTCCTGAATTATCCATAGTGAAAGTAACTCCAGCAACTCTTCCTTGTAGCCATTGCAATATGTTGAAAGAGGTTGCAGCATCTTTGTTTTCATTCACCAAATCAAAAATGGTTGCATTCATACTTGTGAATTTTCCACTTGACAATTCCTTGTCCAATTCTGCTTTTTTATCTACTTTTTTAGCCGTCACTTTTACTTCTTCAATCAAGGTTTCTTTGTTAAAATCATCTATTCCTTGTTTGTTTTTTCTATTCTGTAAGGCTTTTGCAATACTTGGGTCTGGAGCAATATTTTTATCATTTACCAAGTGATAATTTGTAGAAGGCAAATCGCCTTTGTATGGTATATTATTTACTAAAGATTGAAAACTAATATTCAAATTATCAGAATCAGAAGTTTCTTTTTTGTCTTTATTAAGATAATAAGAAATGGTCAATGGTTCATTAAAATAAATATTATCCAAATAAATAAAACCGTTATCATCTGTAATTGCTGGAACAAAATTTTTGTCAGAATTTTCTGTCTTTAATAAAAGATTGATATTTTTATTCGGGATGAAACGTCCATTATTAGTCACTTTCCCTTTGAATGATAAATTCTTCTGAGGTTTATAAAAAAAACTTGGAGTTTTCCCAGCCAATAAAGATTCCCAGTCAAAACGTTTCCATTTTTCGGAAATTAATATTGCATCAAAAGCTTCCGGATTGGCATTCTTTTCAAAATATTGAGATGGATTGAATATTGGCGAAACAAAATCTCCTGTCAACCATTGTGCGCTTAAAAGAGTGTTTTCATTTTTAGTTTCTGCTGGCGAGATTTCTTTTACCAAAACCGTGTAACTGGTGTGGTCATCATCAGGCTCAATATCAAAACTGTTGAAAGCTCTAGGTTCATTATTAATTGAGAAAGCTAGAGTTGGCTCGCTGAGATTCAGTTTTTTTGGATTGACGAAAAATAATCTTTGTGCTACAGGATTTTGATTTTCATCAAAGATGGTAATCTGCAGAACTGCGGTTTCATCGTTACTAACTTTTGTAGGAATTGAACTTGAAGCTTCACTTGCGGTAGTTTTTATATTAGCTCTGTAAACCAATTGATTGTTGATTGTTCCAATAATACTGTAACCTTGTAAACCTTGTGGAAGATTTGTTCCTTTTAATTTGTAATTGATTCCTTTTTCATCGTTGGTCAAATTAAGATTGATTCCGGAATTTGAAACTGTAGGTAACGCAACTGTCTGCTTTGTTCCTTTATTATCTTCAATAATAGCTTTATACGTTTTTCCAAGTTTTGGAGTGATGGTAAAAGCACTTACATTTTGGTCCAAGTTTTTGAAAGTTGCTAATTTCTCATTTGGCTTTTCCGAATCGATAACATAACCACTCCAAGAAGTTGGCGGAATCCCTTGTGAATATAATCTTACAGCAACTTTGGTTGGAATATTATCTATGAAAGTTCCGCTTTCTGGAAAAACATTAGAAGTCCATTTGGTATTTTTATCAAGGACCAATTTCTGTTCAGAATTCGGATTATAGATTGGTAATTCTTTAATAAAATTGAATTCCTCAGAAAAATTGGCCATCCAAGTAGTGTAAGCCCGAATAAAATAAACATCCTCATTCAAATAATTGGTCAGAACAAAACTTCCGTCGCCTTCTCCGTTTTTAAGAAAAATAGTTCTTTTATCTACCAGATTTTTGTTGTGGTCATACAACTCAACAAACAAGGTATTAGAAATAGGAGAGCGGTTGTACCCATTGAGGACAAAAGATTTAAAATAAATATTATCTCCTACAACATATTTGTCTTTATCCAAAAGAAGATAGACTTTTTCCTGCGTGTAATTCTGTTCCAGATTCTGGATGGCTTTATCTATCTTGTCTTGTGCTTTGAACTGCATTATTCCTGCTACATAAAGAAAAAATATAAACGATTTTCTCATATCAAAAAGCTTAATTATAATTGATTGTTAATTCTTTCTGCAAATTAATTAAACAAAAGAAAACCCTCAACATTTGTCGAGGGTTTTATATTAATTTTAACAAGAATCCGCTTAGATTCCGTTTACAATTTCATTAAGCGTTGCAGAAGGTCTCATCGCAACATCTGTTTTAGCGAAATCTGGTCTGTAATAACCATCGATTTCCTGAGCTTTACCTTGAGAACCAATCAATTCTTCATTGATTTTGGTTTCGTTTTCTGCTAAAGCTTTTGCAACAGGCGCAAATTTTGAAGCAATGTCAGCATCTTTAGTCTGATTTGCCAAAGCTTCTGCCCAATAAGTTGCCAAGTAGAAATGCGAACCTCTGTTATCGATAGTTCCCAATTTTCTTCCTGGAGATTTGTCTTCTGCTAAGAATTTAGCATTAGCTTCGTCCAAAGCATCAGCTAAAATCTGAGCTTTTGCATTATCTTGAGTTTGTGCCAAATGTTCCAAAGAAGCCTGCAATGCTAAGAACTCTCCTAGAGAATCCCAACGCAAATAACCTTCTTCTATAAATTGCTCGATGTGTTTTGGCGCAGAACCACCAGCTCCAGTTTCAAACAAACCGCCACCGTTCATCAATGGAACGATAGACAACATTTTTGCAGAAGTTCCTAATTCCAAAATAGGGAATAGGTCAGTCAAATAATCTCTCAAAACGTTTCCAGAAACAGAGATGGTGTCTTTTCCTTCTCTTGCTCTTTTAAGCGTTTCTGTCATTGCATCTTTCACATCTAGGATTCTGATGTCAAGTCCAGTTGTATCGTAATCTTTAAGATATTTCTCAACTTTTTTGATGATTTCTCTGTCGTGCGCTCTTGCTTTATCCAACCAGAAAATAGCTGGTGTATCAGATAATCTTGCTCTGTTTACCGCTAATTTCACCCAATCTTGAATTGGAGCATCTTTAGTCTGACACATTCTGAAAATATCAGATTTCTCAACTTTTTGTTCCAATAGAACGTTTCCGTTTTCATCAAGAACTTTAACAGTTCCGTCAGCTTCTGCTTGGAAAGTTTTATCGTGAGAACCATATTCTTCTGCTTTTTGAGCCATCAAACCAACGTTAGGAACAGAACCCATTGTTGTAGGGTCCAATTTTCCGTTAGCTTTCATATCGTCAATTGCAGCCTGATAGAAACCTGCATAAGAACGGTCTGGAATAATCGCTACTGTATCATCTTCAGCACCAACTTTGTCCCACATTTTTCCTCCATTTCTGATTAATGCAGCCATAGATGCATCAACGATAATGTCAGAAGGCACGTGGAAATTCGTGATTCCTTTATCCGAGTTTACCATTGCAACTCTAGGTCCGTTTTCAAGCGCTTTATCGATGTCTGCTTTGATTTCTGCTTCTTGAGGAATTCCAGCGATTTTATCGTAAAGGTTTTGTAATCCGTTGTTTGGATTGATATCTAGAGATTTGAACGTCTCAGCATATTTTGTAAATACATCTTTGAAGAAAGTCTCAACAATTGCCCCGAAAATAATAGGGTCAGAGATTTTCATCATCGTTGCTTTCAAGTGCGCAGAAAGGATTACGCCTCTCTGTTTTGCTTCATCAATTGCAGTTTGAACAAATGCTTTCAATGAATTAATGTTCATTACAGAAGAATCGATTACTTCACCAGCTTTAAGATTTGCGAAATCTTTCAAAACTTTCTCAGAACCATCATTTCCAAAGAAAACGATTTTGAATTTAGAATCAGATTCCACAGTTGTAGAAGTTTCGGTTCCGTAGAAATCACCGCTTTCCATATGAGCAACATCTGTTTTGCTGTCAGATGCCCAAGCTCCCATTTTATGTGGATTAGCTTTTGCATAATTTTTAACAGCTTTAGGCGCACGTCTGTCTGAGTTTCCTTCTCTTAGAACAGGATTCACGGCAGAACCTAGAACTTTAGCATACTTTGCTTTGATTGCTTTTTCTTCTTCAGTTTTTGGTTCAGCAGGATAATTTGGGACTGCAAAACCTTTAGCTTGTAATTCTGCAATAGCTTCTTCTAATTGAGGCGCAGAAGCAGAAATGTTTGGTAATTTAATAATGTTTGCTTCCGGAGTTGTTGCCAATTCTCCAAGTTCCGTCAAAGCATCTCCGATTTTTTGGTCATCCGTCAAGAACTCTGGAAAGTTAGCCAGGATTCTTCCGGAAAGTGAAATGTCTTTTGGAACGATGTTAACGTCTGCAACCGAAGTAAACGCCTTAACGATAGGCAAAAAAGAATGCGTTGCAAGCATTGGCGCTTCATCCGTAAGCGTGTAGATAATTTTTGATTTTTCTGACATTATAGTAGTTGATTTTGTTTACTGTTTTTTCAAAACATACAAATTTAGTGTTTTTATAATAATTTTCTAGTAGTAGAAATATGATTTTTATTCAAATAGATAATTAATTATTCTTTATAATTAGTAAAAGTTAAATTTTATTAAAGTCAATTTTAAAATTTGAAAATTCAGAAATCAACCATTAACTTTGAAGAAATAAATTATACGAAATAATGTCACAAATTACATTCAAAGGAAGTCCTATCAATACAGTTGGAGCTTTGCCAGAAGTTGGAACTATCGCTCAAGAGTTTACATTAGTTGCTGCTGATTTATCTGAAAAACATTTGGCTGATTATACAGGGAAAAAAGTATTATTAAATATTTTCCCAAGCATTGATACGGGTGTTTGCGCTGCTTCTGCAAGAGAATTCAATAAAGAAGCTAGTTCTTTAGAAAATACAGTTGTTATCAACGTTTCTAGAGATTTGCCTTTTGCATTGAGCAGATTTTGCGCTGCTGAAGGTCTTGATAATGTAGAAGTTTTATCAGATTTCAGAGGGAATTTTGGAGAAGATTACGGCGTGACTTTGGATGATTCCCCATTGAGAGGGTTATTGAGTAGAGCAGTAGTTGCTTTGGACGAAAAAGGTACAGTTATCTACACAGAACAAGTTCCGGAAATTGGTCAAGAACCAAACTACGAAAACGCAATCAGCGCGTTGAAATAAAATTTCAATTAAAATAATTCATATTAACGGGAAATCTATTATTTTAGATTTTCCGTTTTTTGTTAAAAAAAACGGAAAGCAGCCTTACTAAAAAAATAAGACTGCTTTTTTATTAATTTTTTACACTTTGGATAAAGCTTTCTGCTTTCTCTTCCCAATCCTGATTTTCCAGAAGAATTTTCACAAAAGCGGTTCCGATAATTCCGCCTTGTGCTTTTTCTGTAACATTTTCAAAATCAGATTTATTTTTGATTCCAAAACCGATGAAAACTGGATTTTTCAATTCTAATGAAGCCAATTTGTCGAGATAATTTTCATTCTTTAAAACAGCATTTTCGTTTCCAGTTGTGGAAGAAGAACTGACAGCATACAAAAATCCTGAACTCAAAGAATCCAAATATTTGATACGCTCTTCCGAAGTTTCAGGCGTTACGAGAAACGTGAAATTCAGGTTGTATTTTTTAAGGATTTCGCCATATTTATTTTCAAATTCAATTGGTGGTAAATCAGGAATAATCAATCCTGAAACACCAACTTCCGAACATTTCTGACAAAAATTTTCAAACCCAAATTGAAGAACAGGATTAAGATAACCCATTAATATTTTCGAAATCGTCACAGAATCTTTGATTTCTGCCAATTGCTCGAACAGCTTCTTGATAGACATTCCGTTTTTCAAAGCCAAAGAATGCGCATCCTGAATCACAGGTCCATCCGCAACAGGATCGGAATACGGAATCCCAATCTCCATCATATCCGCTCCCGATTCCTGAATCAGTTTGGCAATTTTTCCGGTATCTTCCAAAGTAGGAATTCCTGCGGTGAAATATATGTTTAGTTTTTTCATAATTAGTTGATTGTTGTTGGTTGTCAGTTGATAGTTAGAATTTTAGAAATTGAAGACTTATAAAGCCATCAACCAATAACTATCAACCATCAACCAAATTCTTCAAATACGTTTCCATATCCTTATCGCCACGACCCGAAAGACAAATCACAACGATATCATCTTTGTCAAATTTCTTTTTATCCAAAACCGCCAAAGCGTGCGCACTTTCCAAAGCTGGAATAATACCTTCGATTTTCGTTAGTTCAAAGGCAGATTTCAAAGCTTCATCATCATTAATACTGAAAAACTCTGCTCTTTTTTGATTGAAAAGATTAGCGTGCATTGGTCCAATTCCCGGATAATCCAAACCTGCAGAAATAGAATGTGGCTCAATAACTTGTCCGTCTTCGGTTTGCATTACGAGACTCTGACTTCCGTGCAGAATTCCTAAAGTTCCGAGAAAAGTAGTCGCTGCAGATTTTCCTGAATCAACGCCAAAACCTCCTGCTTCTGCTGCAATGATTTTCACGTTTTCTTCATTCACAAAATGATAAAAAGTTCCTGCTGCATTGCTTCCACCACCAACGCAGGCAATTACATAATCAGGATTTTCTCTTCCGATTTTTTCGTTCAGTTGTTCTTTGATTTCTTTTGAAATAATACTTTGAAATCTCGCCACCAAATCAGGAAAAGGATGCGGACCAACCACGCTTCCAATAATGTAATGTGTCGTAGAAGGATTATTAATCCAATCTCTCAAAGCTTCATTTACTGCATCTTTCAAGGTTTTGGAACCTGATGTCGCAGGAATTACAGTTGCTCCTAACATTTTCATTCGGGCAACGTTTGGCGCTTGTCTTTGGATATCGATTTCGCCCATATAAACGATGCATTCCAATCCTAATAATGCACAAGCTGTTGCTGTTGCAACACCGTGTTGTCCGGCTCCGGTTTCTGCAATGATTCTGTGTTTTCCTAGTTTTTTAGCGAGTAAAGCTTGTCCTAAAGCATTGTTGATTTTGTGCGCTCCGGTGTGATTCAAATCTTCTCTTTTCAGATAAATTTGAGTTTGATATTTTTCGCTCAGATTTTTCGCAAAATAGAGTGGAGTAGCGCGCCCGACATAGTTCTTCAACAAATCCTGAAATTCTGTTTGAAATTCATCAGAATCAATGATTTGTAAATATTTTTCTTGTAATTCGGCAACATTTGGATAAAGCATTTCGGGAATGAAAGCGCCTCCGAAATCTCCGTAATAACCGTTTTTATCTGGGTTTTGAAAGTTCATATTTTTTTGTATTAATGTATAATGTAAAAAGTAAAATGTATTTGTTTGAGTTAGAATACATTTTACATACTATTTTTTACTTTTAACAGTTTTATAAATTCTTTTATTTTTTCTAAATCTTTATTTCCAGGCTCGATTTCAAATTTTGAATTAATGTCGAGAGCGATTGGTTGATGGTTGATGGTTGACAGTTGATGGATGTTTTCTAAGGAAATTCCGCCACTTAAAAAATAAGGAATTGGAATTTTGATATCATTTAAAATGTTCCAGTCGAAGGTTTTTCCTGTTCCTCCAAATGCTTTGGAATCGGTGTCAAAAAGAAGATTCGAGATTTGAGATTTGAGATTCGAGATTTTTTGAATTTCATTTATAACTTCCGACTTCTGACTTCCGACTCTAATAACTTTAATAATTGCAATTTTTGAATTCAGTTTTTGTTTTAATTCTGAAATAAATTCTTCGGTTTCATCACCGTGAAGCTGAATGAAATTTAAGTCGGCTTGTCCCGAAATTTCTATAATTTTTGCTAAATCTTCATTCACAAAAACACCAACTTTTGCTTGATGATTGATTTCTGAAATTTGCTCCAAACTCAAATAATTCAAAACATATCTCGGAGATTTTTCATAAAAGATAAATCCCAGAAAATCAACTTTCAAATCAATTAATTCTTTAATCTGATTGAGCTTTGTTAATCCGCAGACTTTAACTTGAAACTGACTTTCCATCTTTACTAAATTGATACATTAGAAACAAATTCTCCGAATTTTTCTCCCGGATTTTCATTTTTCATAAAATATTCGCCCATCAAGAAACCATCAAATCCTTTTTCTTTTAGGAATTTAAAATCTTCTTCATTATAAATTCCGCTTTCTGCAATGGAGAAAATATCTTCTGGTAGTTGATTTTTTAACTCTACAGAATGTTGCAAATCCACTTTGAAATCTTTCAAATTTCGATTGTTAATTCCAACAAAATCCACGTTTTTATTGATGTGTTTTAATTCTTCTTCGGAATGGATTTCCAGTAAAACTTCAAGATTTAAAGAATGTGCTAATTCCGTAAATTCCGAAACCTGAGTTGACGAAAGACAAGCTGCAATCAACAAAATAATATCGGCTCCGATTGCTTTGGCTTCGTAAAATTGATATTCATCAATCATAAAATCTTTCCTCAAAATCGGAATATTGATACGATTTCTAACACTCAAAATATCATCAAAACTTCCACCAAAAAAATCTTTGTCTGTCAATATTGAAACCGCACTTGCTCCGAATTTTTCATATTCAGAAACAACTTCCAAAGGTGAAACTTTATCATTGATAATTCCTTTGCTCGGCGATTGTCGTTTGAATTCAGTAATAATTCCGGATTTGGATTTCAAAGTTTCTTTCAACGAAAAAGTTGGTCTTCCAAAAAACTCAGAATCTTTCAGTTGTTCAATAGAAAATTTTGATTTTGCTTCAGTAACTTCCTGTTTTTTTCGTTCTATGATTTTATCGAGAATGTTCATTTTTATTTGGTTGATTGTTGTTGGTTGTCAGTTGATTGAATTTAGAGATAATAAATCTATCAACCATCAACTAACAACTGTAAACTATTTAAGGCTTTTCCGCTTTCCAAACTTTCTTTTGCCAAAGCCAAACAATCGTCATAATTTCCATATTTACCGGTGTTTTCCAAAGCAATTGAAGCATTAGCAAGAACAACTGAATTTTGTTCCTCAGTTCCATTACCTTCCAAAATTTTGATAAATAATTTTGAAGCATCTTCCTTGGTTTCACCTCCGAAAATATTTTCAGCAGAAACGTTTTTGAATTTCAAATCTTCTGCAGAATAGATTTTTTCTCCGGTTTTGCTGATGATTTTTGTGTCACCAGTTAAAGAAATTTCGTCATAACCATCCAAAGCGTGAACAATCATAAATTCGCTTTTCTGCTTTTGCAAAAGATATTGATATACTCTTGCAATTTCCAAATTTGCAACGCCAATCATTGTAAAATCAGGACGAATAGGATTTACCAAAGGTCCAAGAATATTGAAAAAAGTTTTCAACCCGAGTTGTTTTCTGAGAGGCGCAACCGACTTCAAAGCGGGATGAAACAACGGTGCGTGAAGAAAACAGATGTTTCCTTTCTCTAGATCGGCTTTCAAATCTTCAGAATTATCCTTGAATTTGTAACCCAATTCTTCTAAAACATTAGACGAACCGGAAATAGAAGATGCTCCATAATTGCCTTGCTTAGCTACTTTTTGTCCGGTTCCTGCAACAATAAAACTCGCTAAAGTCGAAATGTTGAATGTGTTTTTTCCGTCTCCACCAGTTCCAACAATGTCAACCAAATCTTTGGTTCCCAAATCGACAGGTTTTGCCAATTGCAACAACGCTTCACGAAAACCTTCGAGTTCTTCCAAAGTAATCGTTCGCATCAGAAAAACGGTGATGAACGAAATGACTTCACTTTCGTTAAATTTATTTTGTGAAATTTCAATCAAAATAGCTTTGGCTTCGGCTTTTGTCAAAGTCTGATGATTGAAAAGATATTGTAGGATTTGTTTCATTTTAATTGTTAATGGTCAATTGTTAATGATTAATTTGCTTGAATTTTAATCATTAACAATTAATAATTTATAATTAATCATTAAGAAGAAAATTTTCTAAAATCTTTTTTCCATCAGGTGTCAAGATACTTTCCGGATGATATTGGACAGCGTGAACATCATAAGTTTTATGTTTCAAACTCATAATCATTCCGTTTTTGTCAATGCTTGTGATTTCTAATTCAGCAGGGAAATCATCCGGATTGACTGCCCAAGAATGGTAACGTCCGACTTCTAAAGTTTCCGCTAAATTATTGAAAATTTTATGGTCATTGGTTTGAGTAGCTTCAGTTGCAACACCGTGATAGATTTCTGAAAGGTTAATCAAACTTCCACCGAAAGCTTCTGCAATCGCTTGTTGTCCCAAACAAACTCCGAAAATAGATTTAGTAGGCGCATATTTTTTAATCACGTCTAGCAAAATTCCGGCTTCTTCTGGAATTCCCGGACCCGGTGAAAGAATGATTTTATCGTATTTTTCAATGTCTTGCAAATGGATTTGGTCATTTCTGTAAACATCTACTTTTTGACCTACAATTTGTTCAATGATTTGAACGAGATTGTATGTGAAACTGTCATAATTATCGAAGACTAATATCATAATTGTTAATTATCAATTGTTAATTGTTATTTTTTGTGGTTTTAATTATGCTGGTAATTAATTTTATAATTTCAACAGCATTTTCATTGATGCTTTCAAATTCTTGTGAGGAAAGATAATTTGTAGCTTGGAATAACTCTAACCAATACAAAGTTTCATTAATTTCTTTTTGTGCAATAGATAATTTATGAATGAAATCTGCTTTGCTTTGAGCGTGCTCACTTTCTCTAACCATTGCGCCAACACTTGTTCCACTTCGTAAGATTTGTTTACTCAAAACATATTCTTTTTTATCATTAGCCAAATATTGATAAAGTTTAATAATTCGAACTGCAAAATCAAAACTTTTCTTTTTTATAATATTATTGTCTTTCATCCTAATAACAATTAATAATTAACCATTAACAATTCTCTCCGCTTTAATAATCGCTTTTTTCAAAGCGCCTAGTTTGTTATTAACTTCCTGTAACTCGCTTTCTGCAACAGATTTTGCGGTAATTCCGGCTCCGGCTTGATAAAAAAGCGTGTTATTTTTGCTCAAGAAAGTTCGAATCATAATCGCTTGATTACAACTTCCGTCAAAGCCTACAAAGCCGATACATCCTGCGTAATAGCTTCTGGAAGTTTTCTCGTGTTCATCAATCAACTGCATTGCTCTGTATTTTGGAGCACCGCTCAAAGTTCCTTGTGGGAAAGTAGTTGCAATCATTTCGTATGGATTTTGGTCTTCTTTGACATCCGTTACAACCTCAGAAACCATATGAATCACGTGTGAGAAAAAATGGATTTCTTTCAGTTTGGAAACCGTTGTATTTTTCCCGTGAATGCTCAAATCGTTTCTCGCCAAATCTACCAACATCGTATGTTCCGCATTTTCTTTCGGATCTTTTTTGAGTTTTTCTGCAGATTCCAAATCTTTTTCGATGTTTCCGGTTCTTTTGAAAGTTCCCGCAATGGGATGAATAATTGCTTTTCCGTTTTTGATAATCAACTGACTTTCCGGACTGGAACCCATTAATTTATAATCGCCATAATCGAAGAAGAATAGGTAAGGAGAAGGATTGATATTTCTCAAAGCACGATAAACATTAAACTCGTCACCTTGGAATTTCTGTTCAAATCTTCTGCTCAAAACTAATTGGAAAACGTCTCCACGGAAACAATGTTTTTTAGCAAACTCCACCGATTCCAAAAACTCTTCATCTTTCAGATTTGAAGTTTCTTCTGAGGTCAATTCGAATGGAAAAACCGGCGCATTTTTTTGGTTGATGATATTTTCAAGCGTGGACATTTCGGATTTCAGTCCTTTGATTTTATTCTCAATCAGGAACATTTCGTCATTATGATGATTGATTGCGATGACATATTGATACAAACGATAACGCATCAAAGGGATTTTATTTTCCTCCGATTGTTCTTTGAATTTGATGTTTTCGAAAAATGGAATCGCATCATAACTTGTGTAACCGAAAAATCCCTGCGCTTGTTTTCCAATCTCGTGGTTTGGTTTTTCGCATTGGAAACAGTTGGAAAATTCCTGCATCAAATCAGACAATTTCTCATTTTCTAAATTGATTTTCTGAGGATTTTCAAGAGGAAATTTCAATTCTGCTTCATCGTAATTTCGGATTTCGATTCCGGCAATGGCATTAACACATATAAATGAAAACGAATTTTCAGAATTCTGATTTCCTGCACTTTCCAAAAGAATCGTATCTCGAAACTGGTCGCGAAGACGGAGATAAATCCCAATTGGCGTATAAAGGTCTGCTAAACGGGATTTAACAGAAGTTTTTATATTGATTATGTTATTTAATTTCATACGATTTAATTTTTTTCTAAAATCCTTCGACTCCGCTCAGGATGACAATTACTAAAACTAAACTCTGTCAGACTGAGGCTCTCGAAGCCATAAAATAAAAAAGACTTTAACAAAATTTGTCAAAGTCTATTATGATTGAGTTATAGTTAGTTCACAATTTAGAACACCGATAATCCTTTCAGACCCGACATAGAGTTTGAAAGCCACCACCAGTTTTTTGTGTTCATTAATTTCATCTGAGAATATTTATTTTTTTTATCTGACAGATGTAACTGTCGTTTCATAAGAGCAAATTTAGAAATGATTTTTAATTCTGCAACTATTTTTTTCAAAAAATTATAAAAAAGGTTTCATCTCGTCTTCAATATCTTTTCTCAGATTCATCAGTTTTTTCGCATATTGTTCCAATTGTAATTCCTTTTCTGTTGTAGGAATCCATTTTGGAACTTCCATAGCTTTTCCATTTTCGTCAACCGCTACAAAAACAATGATGCAATGTGTTCTTTTCTCAAAGTTTTTTTCTTTTACATTACGCGAAAATACATCGATGGAGATGTGCATACTTGAGTTTCCTGTCAAAATAACTTTGGACTCCAACTTTACAATTTCACCGATTTTGATGGGCTGATAAAATCGGATTCCGCCAACATAAACCGTTACACAATAAGTTCCTGACCAATTGCTTGCGCAGGCATAACCGACTTGATCTATCCATTTCATCACGCTCCCTCCGTGAACATTGCCTCCAAAATTAATGTCTGTCGGTTCAGAAATGAACTGAAATGTAACCGGTTTATTTTCCATTTTATTCTTATTAAGATTCAAAAATAGGGAAGAATTTTTAGATTACAACCTTTTATTCATTTGACATTTGCACTAAATTTGTGTTTCTTAAATTCTAGTTTAAATCTCTTGACTTTAATAACAATGAAAAAAGTATTCTATCTCAAAACCTGCGGAACCAACAAGAAAATAATGACACCTCTTGACCTTTCTGATTGGGAACTGAGAGAAATAAAATCCAATCCTGTAACCGAAGCTGAACTGGAAGAAATGTACGACAAAACGAAATCCTATGAAGCGCTTTTCAGTAAAAAATCGACGCAAATCAAGGAAAGAGGAATTGATGTGAGTTCTTTGAAAGAAAAGGATTTTAAGAAGTTGATTCTTGACCATTACAGTTTTTTGAAACGTCCGGTTTTTCTTACAGATAAAGAAGTTTTTGCTGGAAGCGATAAAAAGAATCTTGAAAATCTGAATGCTTTTTTTGACAAATAGTTTAACCACAAAAGTCACAAAAGTTTTGGATGTTTTTCTAATGTTGAAAAGAACGAATAAACCGATATTACTGACTTTTGTAATCTTAAAAAGATAAATTCCACATCATTCTTTTGTGACTTTTGTGGTTTAAAAAAATAAAAAATGAAACGTTCTGGAACTGCAGATTTGCCACTTCATTACGGTCAGGTTCCACCTTGGCTTTATGAGCGTATGTCCAGACTTGGGCTGGCGATTGTGGAAGTGATTCTTGCAGATTACGGAAAAGATGAAGTGTTGCGACGATTGGCTGACCCATTTTGGTTTCAGAGTTTTGGAGCGGTTATGGGGATGGATTGGCATTCTTCGGGAATTACAACATCTGTAATGGGCGCTTTGAAACGAGCCATTAATCCAAATTCTAAATCTCTTGGAATTTATATTGCGGGAGGAAAAGGAAAATTCTCCAAAGACGCACCGAATGAATTGATGAGAATTGCAGATTCAACCGGGTTGAACGGCGATGAATTGGTGCGTTGCAGTAAACTATCTGCGAAAGTTGATAACACGGCGATCCAAGATGGTTATCAGCTTTATCTTCATAATTTTATTTTATCCGACCAAGGCAATTGGGCGGTTGTTCAGCAAGGGATGCACGATTCTGACGGAACTGCGAGACGTTATCATTGGCTGTCAGAAAATGTAACTTCTTTTGTAAATGAGCCTCACACAGGAATTTCCGGTGTTAATCGTGGGAATATTCTCAACCTCACATCTTCCGAAGCAGAACAAAATAGAAATGGAATCGTTGACATCACAAAAACCGATTCTGAGAAGTGGATGCAGGATTTTCAACGTTTAATTTTGCCGGCTCATCACGAAGTTTTGGCGAGTGATGTGGATATGAAAAAGCTAGGCAATATTCTTTGGCTGGCGAGAGAAAATGAACCTGATAATTTTGAAGATTTGCTGATGCTGAAAGGTGTTGGTCCGCGAACGATGCAGTCTTTGGCTTTGGTGAGTGAGGTGATTCACGGGGCGCCTTCCAGATTTACAGACCCTGCGCGTTTTTCTTTTGCGCACGGGGGAAAAGACGGTCATCCGTTTCCTGTTCCGACCCAAACTTATGACGAAACAATTTCTATTCTCAGAACCGGAATAGAGAAAGCTAAGTTGGGAAACACGGATAAGAATCTTGCTATTAAAAAGCTACACGAGATTGCTGTGAAAACCGAAGAGAATTTTACGCCAGATTTCAGTCTTGAAAAAGTGATAGAAGAGGAGAGACAAAACTCTTGGCGATTTGGTGGAAAAACTGTTTTTGGCGATGCTAAACCTCCGAAAGGGAATGATGGGATACAGTTGAGTTTGTTTTGATTCAGTAATGAAATAAGTAATAAAATATAACAATTGATTTATAAAGAAATAACAATTGATTTGTTAACAATCAACAAATTAATCATTAATGAAAAAGAAAATATCATAAATTATTCTAAGTTTAAAAACTTAGATAAGCTTGTCGTTTTTCTAATTATTGGAGAAGACAGAAGGTTCTATCAACATAAAGGTTTTGATGTTATTGCAATAATTAGAGCAATTAGAAACAGATTATTTTACAATAAAAAAGAGGGTGCTAGCACAATTGAACAACAACTTGTTAGAGTAATTACGAATCAATATGAAAGATCTTTTCGTAGAAAATTGAAAGAAATTATTCTTGCTACTTACTTAAAAAAAATTATATCAAAAAAAGAAATAGCATTATTATATCTAAAGTTAGCATATTTTGGTACAAATAAGAATGGACTAGAGAATGTTCTAAATTCATATAATTTAAAATTAAATGATGAATTAAGTGACGATATATGTGCGTCAATAATTGCAAGATTAAAATATCCTGAACCAAAATCTAGTATATCAAAGAAACATTTATTAATTGCTCAAAGAGCAAGATACCTAATGAAATTATATAAACTTTATGGCAAATATTATTAATTATATACGCACATCTCAAGAATGCGAAAATCCTTTTGAAAAGGTTGTAGAAGCTAATTTTCTAAAAGAGAATTATTTTAACCTAAATGAAAACGAAAAAAAATCTTTATTAAATTTTCTTGTAATTAGTAATTTTTGTCACGCTTTTAAAGTTAAGCCATTAATCTACGAACAGATAACACAGTATATCGAAGATAAATTTGATGTAAAGAAAAATTGTATAGTTTTAATAGGAAGTGCCAAAACTGGATTTGCAATAGATCCAAATAATTATGGTAGAAAGTTTTCAGAAAATAGTGATCTTGATTTCGCTATAGTTGATGAAAAACTTTTTGAAAAATGTGTTATTGATTTTAAACTTTGGAAAAACAAAACAGAACATAATGAATATGATGAAAAACAAAAAAATAAATTTTGGGATGAAAACCAAAATAATTTGAAACATCAGATAAAAAAAGGTTTTATAGATACTTACAAAATTCCAAATTTCATAGAGTTTTCAACTACACAGCAAATAAATCAGAGTTTATCACTTATCGTTATAAATTTGGAAAATATCCAAAATATGAAAGTGAAGCAAGCTTCTGCTAGAATATACAAAGATTGGGACACCTTTCAAAGACAATTGAAAACTAATATAGAAAATGTATTACAAAAAATATAAATGTTTACTTAAATATATAAGTAGAAAAATTTGTATGTAAATAAAATTCGCCTCAGAAATTTCTGAGGCGAATTTTATAATTTTAACCAAACGGATAATTTAATAAGAACCTTTCTCAATAAAATGTGCAGCAACTTTTTCTGTCAATGCAATTGGATTTGGTGTGTTCACGTATTTTGTGAAACGTCTTAATCCTGCTAACATCATTCTTTGTTCGTCGCCTTCGGAGAAAGAAACGATACCTTCTTTGGCGTTGGTTGTGATGATTTCAACCGCTTTGTAAAGATTCAGTCTTGCCATTGCAGCTTCTACAGAATCTGTTGAGAAATGTTTCTCAGCTCTCAGGATTGCTGATTCTGCCATATAGATTTGGTTCAGGATTTCGGAAGCGTTTAATAACAAATGTTGCTGCTTCTCGATGTCCATCATATATTTTTGAAGCGCAGAACCGGAAACCATTAAGAATACTTTTTTCAAGTTCTTAATCACTTCTTTTTCCTCAGACATATATTCTGAATAATCCGGAATGTCAAAAGACGGAATGCTCATCAATTCTTTAGCCACGTTTTTTGCAGGCGTTAACAAATCGATTTTGCCTTGCATCGCACGTTTGATAAGCATTCCAACGGCCAAGAGTCTGTTGATTTCGTTAGTTCCTTCGTAGATTCTGGAAATTCTTGAATCTCTCCAGGCAGATTCCATTGGTGTATCTTCTGAGAATCCCATTCCACCATAGATTTGAATCCCTTCATCTGCTGTATGCTGAGCTAAATCTGAAACGAAAACTTTCAGAATAGAACATTCAACCGCAAATTCTTCCACACCTTTTAGTTCCGCTTCTTCGTGGTTCATTCCACCAGCAACCAGTTCCTCGATTTTGTCTTCTACATTTTTAGCAGCTCTGTAAGAACCAGCCTCACTCACGAAAGCGCCTGTTGCCATTTCCGCCAACTTCTTACGAATCGCTCCAAATGTATTGATAGAAACCCCGAATTGCTTTCTCTCCGTAGAATAACTCAGAGAATAATTCAGGATTCTTCTTTGTGCATCCAGACAAGCCGCAGCTAATTTGATACGACCAACGTTAAGTGCATTCAATGCGATTTTGAAACCGTTGTTTCTTTCGCCTAAAAGGTTCTCAACAGGGATTTTCATATCATTGAAGAAAACCTGACGCGTAGAAGACGCACGAATTCCCAATTTGTGTTCTTCCTCTCCGAAAGTCAGACTTTCAGGATTTTCCAACTCGGAACGGTTGATAACGAACCCTGTAATGTTTTTATCGTCATCAATCTTAGCAAACAAAGTGAAAGTATCCGCAAATCCTGCATTTGAAATCCACATTTTTTGCCCGTTGATGATGTAATGTTTTCCATCTTCAGACAATTTTGCTCTTGTTTTTCCGCTGTTGGCATCAGAACCAGCATCAGGCTCAGTCAAACAATACGCTCCGAATTTAGTTCCAGCAGCCAAATCCGGAAGATATTTCTGCTTTTGTTCTTCAGTCCCGTAAAGTAGGATAGGAAGTGTTCCGATTCCTGTATGCGCGCCATAAGCCGTTGCTAATGAACCTGTCGTTCCAGAGATGTAATCGCAAGCCAGCATTGTAGTTACGAATCCCATTCCCAAACCGCCGTAAGCTTCCGGAACAGCAATTCCCAGGAATCCCATTTCCCCGATTTTACGCATTACTTCTTCTGTATAAGCGTAATCTTTTTTCTCGAATCTTTCCTTATTCGGAACCACTTCTTTATCTATGAATTCCTTTGCAGAATCGCGAAGCATCTTTTGTTCTTCGGACAATTCTTCGATGCTGAAAATTTCCTGAGCAGAAATATCCTTTACCAAGAATTCTCCGCCGTCTAATGTTTTAGTTTCTGTTGACATAATATTTTGTGATTTTAAATTTTAGATTATAAATTTTAAATGTAAGATTCGCTGTTATAAATTTTCAGATGAAGTTTTGATGATTTTAGTTAGAATATTAATGATACTTTCGATTTCTTTTAAATAAGATTCAACCTCAATCTGAACGAGATTCGAAGATTGATAAAGCTTCAACCAATATTTTGTTTCTCTAGCTTCTTTATTTGCAATGGATAGTTTTGAGATAAAATCTTTTTTAGATTGAGCGGCAATTGCTTCTTCTACATTTGCACCAATCGAAGTTCCGCAACGAAGAATCTGCTTTGAAAGAATATATTCATTCTGAGATTTACAAATCGTATAAAATTTAATTATACTCAATGCAAATTCAAATGTTTTATGTTGAATCAAATTATCTTCTTTGAAGCTCATTTCATCTAAAATTTATAATTTAAAATCTATAATTATTAGAGAAGTTCGAATACACTCGCTGCACCTTGACCTGTTCCAACACACATTGTCACAACGCCGTATTTGCTTTGTCTGCGTTTCATTTCGTCAAGCAGTTGAACAGTCAATTTTGTTCCTGTACAACCAAGTGGATGTCCAAGTGCGATTGCGCCTCCGTTTACGTTTACGATGTCAGGATTGATATTCAATTCTCTTAAAATGGCAACGGATTGAGAGGCAAAAGCTTCGTTCAATTCAAACAAATCGATGTCAGATTGTTTTAGGCCAGCTTGTTCTAATGCTTTCGGAATCGCATACATTGGTCCGATTCCCATAATTCTTGGCGGAACTCCGACAGTTGAATAGGAGAGAAGTCTCGCCACTGGTGTTAAGTTTAATTCTTTGACCATTCTTTCCGACATTACCATTGTGAAAGCCGCACCGTCAGAAGTTTGAGATGAATTACCTGCCGTTACAGAACCATTCGCTGCGAAAACAGGACGAAGTTTTGCCAAGGCCTCGATTGAAGTATCAGCTCTCGGACCTTCGTCTTGCTTGAATGCGTATTCTTTGGTCTGAATCTTTTCCTTTTCATCAAGGAAATTATATTTCACATCAATCGGAACAATCTGATTATCAAATTTTCCTTCCTGTATCGCTTTTATCGCTTTCTGGTGAGAGTTATAAGCAAATTGATCCTGCTCTTCGCGACTTACTTTGAACTCGTTGGCAACCGCTTCTGCTGTTAATCCCATTCCCCAATAATAATCGGGATTTGATTTTGCCAAATCCGTGTCCGGAATTGGTTTATAGCCTCCCATTGGGATATAAGACATACTTTCTGCTCCACCAGCGATGATGCATTCTGCCATTCCAGCTTTGATTTTTGCTGCTGCAATCGCAATCGATTCTGAACCTGATGCACAATACCTGTTCACTGTTACACCCGGAACTTTGTCTGTATCCAATCCCATTAATGAAATCAGTCTTGCGACATTCAATCCTTGCTCTGCTTCCGGCATTGCACAACCGACAATCAAATCGTCGATGCGAGCCGGGTCAAGATTTGGAACATCTTTCATCAGACGTTCTATTACAGTTGCCGCCATATCATCCGGACGGGTAAAACGCAAAGAACCTTTCGGCGCTTTACCAACTGCTGTTCTGTATCCTGTTACTATATATGCTTCGTTCATAGATTTAGAGATATTTAGACAAGAGATTAGAGACTCTTGTCGGATTTTAAATATTAATGTTTTTCTTGAGATTTTCTTTGAAGACAAAAAGCATTTTCTGAATTTCATCCAATTTATTTAGTAGCAATTCATTTCTTTCTATGGATATAAAATTTAATCTTTCGAAGATAATAAGTTGGGTTTGAAGTTCATAAGAAGAACCATAAGCGATATTTAGAAAATGATAAAATTCTTTTTCTCTTTCTCGTCCAGCACCTTCTGCAATATTCGAAGGAATAGAAACTGCACATCTTTTGATTTGAGAAGACAAACCATATTTTTCTTCAACTGGCATAGTAGCTAAAGCGCTATAGACTTCAATAATTAAATCAATAGAATCATTCCAGATTTTTAATTTTCTAATATTGTGCATTCTTATACTTTTTTATAAGTGTCTCTTGTCTTCAATCTTTCAATCTCTTGTCTAATTCCTTACCGGTTTTCCTGTTTTTAACATTCCACCAATCCTTTCAAGTGTTTTTCTTTCTCCACAAAGTGACAAGAATGCTTCTCTTTCCAAATCCAATAAATATTGTTCAGAAACTTCTGTCTGTTCAGAAAGATTACCGCCGGTCATTACATAACCGATTTTATTCGCGATTTTTCTGTCGTGTTCTGATGCATAACCACCAGCAACCATTTGGTCTGTTCCAACGTAGAACATTCCCATTGCTTCATTTCCAAGAACTTTAACTTTCTCAGGAACCGGCGGTGTATATCCTAATTCGTCTAAAACAATAGCCTGACGTTTTGCTTCAGCGATTTGTCTGTCTTTGTTAACAACAATGATATCTTTATCTGTTAAAATTCCCATTTGCTTAGCTTCGTGAGCAGAAGTCGCCACTTTTGCCGTTGCAATATTCATAAAGTAATTTCTCAAATGATTGGTTTTTACATCATCAGGAAGTGCTCCTTTCAAGGCTCTTAAAGCAAATTCTTTGGTTCCGCCACCACCAGGGATCAGACCAACACCAACTTCTACAAGCCCGATGTAAGTTTCTGCTGCTGCAACGATTTTGTCGGCGTGCATAGAGAATTCGCAGCCACCACCAAGCGTCATTCCGAAAGGTGCAGCGATTACTGGAATTGATGAATATCGTAACTTCATCGAAGTCTGCTGGAACATTGCGATTGCCATATTCAGTTCGTACCAATCTTGTTCAACAGCCATCATCATTACCATTGCTAGATTAGCGCCGACTGAGAAATTTTCAGCTTGATTTCCTACAACCAAACCTCTATAATCTTTCTCGGCAATATCAATGGATTTATTAAGACCTTCCAAAACGCCACCTCCAAGAGAGTTCATTTTTGAACGGAATTCGAAGTTCAAAATACCGTCGCCAAGGTCAATTAATGCAGATTCAGAATTAGACCAAACTGTTTTTTCTTTTCTGATGTTATTAAGAATAATAAAAGAATCCTGACCAGGAATTGGTTCGTAAGTTTTCGTATTCTGATTGTAAAATAATTGTTTTCCATTTTCCAGTTTGTAGAAAGATTCGTTTCCGGAAGCCAGCATTTCTTTTACCCAATCTGCCACTTTATAACCTTCGCTTTCAACCAAATCAATTCCTTTTTGGATTCCTACAAAATCCCAGTTTTCAAATGGTCCATATTTCCAAGCGTAACCGGTTTTCATTGCATCATCGATAGAATAGAACACATCCGTAATTTCTGGAACTCTTTGAGAAACGTAAGCAAACAATGAAGCGAAATGTTTTCTAATCAATTCTCCGGCTTTGGATTGGTCTTTCAACAAAATCGGTAAACGGTTTTTCAAACTTCCGGCTTCTTTCGCTGTTGTAACAATCGAAAGTTTTGGTTGTTTTGTCGGTTCGTAGCCCAGCGTTTCATAATTAAGAACGAAACGATTCACATTTCCACCAGCATCTTTTTCTTTATAATAAAATCCTTTTTTAGCTTTATCGCCAAGGAATTTATTTTCAATAAGGAAATTCAAAGTTTTGGAATCTTTAAGAGCCTGAACCATTTCATCGTCTTTAAGATTGGCTTGAAGTCCTTTGGTTACATTGAAAGCGGTGTCCAAGCCAACCAAATCTCCCAATTTGAAAGTTCCGGTTTTTGGACGATTCAGTAAATCTCCGGTCAAGGAATCAGCTTCTTCAATTGTTAAACCGATTTCTTCCGTCAATTCCATAATCTTTGCCATCGAATAAACTCCAATTCTGTTTCCTATAAATCCTGGCGTATCTTTACAAAGAACAGTGGTTTTTCCAAGGAATTTTTCGCCATAAGACATAAAGAAATCAATCACAGATTTATCTGTTTTTGGACCTGGAATTACTTCAAATAATTTCAAGTATCTCGGTGGATTGAAAAAGTGTGTTCCACAGAAATGTTTCTGGAAATCCTCTGACCTTCCTTCTGACATCAAATGAATCGGAATTCCCGATGTGTTAGAAGTTATCAAAGTTCCTTCTTTACGAAGTTTGTCCACTTTTTCAAACATCGATTGTTTGATGTCCAATCTCTCGACAATCACTTCAATCACCCAATCCGAATTTTTGATTTTATCCAAATCATCTTCGAAGTTTCCAACCGTAATTCTGGAAGCGAAAGATTTGTCATAGATTGGTGAAGGATTACTTTTCAAAGCGTTGTTAAGATGACCTTGTGCAACGCTGTTCCTTGTTTTTTTGTCGGCGTTTTCCGAATCTTTCGGAGGCATATCCAACATCAAAACCGAGATGCCGTTACCCGCTAAATGACAGGCAATTCCGGAACCCATAACGCCGGAACCAAGAACCGTAACGTGTTTTATTTTTCTGTTCATTATGTTGATTTGTTAATTTGTTGATTCGTTAAATTAGTTGATTTTTCTATAAATCTAACAGTTTTACATTTTCACGATTTCACTTTTTATGATTTAGTTCGTTCGCGATTTTTAAGATGTCTGTCATTACTTCTTTGAAAACTTCAAATTTCTCTGGAGCAATTCTTTCAACCACTTTTTTATTGAAATTAACTACAACTTCTTTGGAAAGATTTCTGGAGTTGACTCCTTTTTCCGTCAGTTTTATAATCACTTCTCGTTTATCAGTTGTGGTTTTTTCTTTGTAGATATAACCATTGTCTTCGAGAAGTTTGATGATTCTTGTCAATGAAGTAGGTTCAATCGCCATTTTGGGACCAAGATTCGTACTTCTTGTTCCTTCTTTTGGGTCAATTTTAAGTAATGTCAATGCTTGAACTGCAGTTGAATTGTACAGGGATGCTTGGTCCGAATACATTTTCGAGACCGCTAACCAAGCCGACTTTAACATTAAGTCAACACTTTCGACTTTTTCTGAATTTTTCTTTTCCATAACTAGCATATTGAAGTGCTTTTTACAAATATAAAAAAAATACTATGCATGCATAGTATTTTGATATTAAGTTGTTTAAATTGTTGATTTGCAATTGATTAATTATTATGCGAATCTTATTAAATAAAATTGATGAAAATCTATTTAGTTAGAATTGCTTGTTTTAATCAATGTTTGCAGCGATTGTTTAATTTCGGATAAATTATGACAATTGTCATAAAAACCCTCCGAATTTAGTTCCCAAAAATCATTTTTAAACGTCAATTTGATTTTTCGTAAATCTTGAGAGAAGTTTTTTTGGAGATAAGAAAACATCATTTCTTTTTCCAATTTCGGTGCATCAATTTCTGGAGCGTGAAATGTTTGATTAAATTCTAAAATCTTTGGCATAATCAATTCGGGATTGTTGAGAATAACTTCTTCAGATATTCCGCTAATGAGTTTTTCATCTTTTATCCACCAGATTTTATCGGAAAATTCCTTTGCCAATCGCCAATCGTGGGAAGAGAAAAGAATCAGTTTATTTTCATATTTCGCAAGATTTCTTAGAAGAGAAAGAATTATCAGTTTATTTTCTTCATCCAAATGTGTGGTTGGTTCGTCTAGAATAATAAAAGGCGAATTCTGAGCCAAAGCTCTTCCAATAAAGGCTTTTTGGAGATTTCCGTCTGATAATTCGGTGAGTTTTTTGTTTTGATATGCTGATAGATTAAGTTTATTGATGATTTCTGAAATTTCTTTTTTATCAGTTTCATTTAATTTAAAATAATAAGGATAATGAATATATTTTCCGAGCGAAATCAAATCTGTGACCGTATAATTATCAGGAATGTCAGCTTTAGAAAAAACAATGGCAATTTGAGATGCTATTTCGTTTGAATCCAGTTTTTGAATTGATTTTCCTTTAATAAAAATTTCGCCTTTTAAAAGCTTATTTTGTCCAAGAATAGATTTGATTAAAGTTGTTTTTCCGATTCCATTATTTCCCATTAATAAACAGACTTCTCCTAATTCCAAAGAAGAATCAATCTCCGAAACCAAAGGGTTTGAGTAACCGATTATTGCTTGTTTTATTTCTAAGAACATATTTTATTGTTTACACAAAGGCACAATGATAATTTTATTTTGGATATGTTTTTAAGGCACAAGGTTTGAAAATCTTCGATTTTTTTTTACTGAACTAGTTTTTATTTTTTCTATAAATAACCATTTATTACTCTGGAAATACCTGCTTTAAATGTTTCTTCATTAAAGTTAATAAGCAAACCTAATTTACATCCTGTCATTTTTAGATAAGTTAATACTTGTGCTTTATGAGAAGGATTTATATATTCAACTGCTTTGATTTCTAATACTAATTTTGATTCAACTAAAATATCAATACGAAAAGCATTTTCTATTTTCAGTTCTTCATAAATTATTGGTAATATTATTTGTTTTTCAACTTTTAAACCTTGCTTCTGTAACTCATACAACAAACATTCTTCATAAACGTTTTCAAATAATCCAGGTCCTAATTTCTTATGAATTTTGAGTCCAGCATCAAAAACTATTTTTGATAATTCATTTTCTGTCATTTGTATTTTTTTCTCGAAGATAAAAACTTTGTTGTTTCTAGTCAAAGAAAAATTATCTAAGGTTTTACAATAAACCATATTTTATCACACAAAGGCACAAAGATTTATTCAATATTATGTTTTTAAGGCACAAAGTTTAACTTCGTTAAAAACAATACGAAAATCTTCGATTTTCTAGTGCCTTAAAATATTTTCAATTAATTCAAAAAAAATCTTAGTGTCCTTGTGTTAAACCTTCCTCATCAACATCATCAATATCACAGGAATACCAAAAAACGTCGTAATAATATTAATCGGAAATTGACTCAACTCAGAAATAATTGAAAAAAACTGCATTATGAAAACTCCCAAAATCATATTCAAAATCCACTGATGCCAAAGTTGCGCTGGATTCCAAATCATTCTGCAAAAATGTGGAACCACAACTCCAATAAATAAAATCGGTCCTAAAAAAGCCGTAACCGAAGCAGAAAGTAGGGAAGAAGCTACAATAATACTGATTTTCAGCTTAGATTGACTGATTCCAAAGCTTTGTGCGTAAGCACTTCCGAGAGCATTCCCGATTAAAGGTTTTATAGATTTGAAAGTGAAAATTAATCCAATAATGATTAAAACTGTAAGAATCGAAATCTGAATCAAACTCGCTTGATTATTTGCTCCGAAAGTCCAGAGAATATAGTTTTTCAGACTTTGACTTTCCACATAAAATTGAAGAAAGGAAACAACAGCACCAGCTAAAGCTGAAATCAAAAACCCGAAAATAATAATGAAACTTTTATCTCGAAATCGATTCGAAAATAACAGTAAAATCATCATCAGAACAATGCTTCCAATAATTGATGATAAGCTAATGAAACTATTTTGTAGAAAATCAGGAATCAGAATATTCTGTGAAAAGAAAATGTAAAATGCTACAAATAAACTGGAAACAGAAGTGATTCCCAAAACATCTGGTCCAGCCAAAGGATTTTTGAAATATTCCTGCAAAAGAAATCCGCTTGTCGGAATCGCAATTCCTGCCAGAAGCATTGCTAAAGCACGATTAATCCTGAATCCGGCAATTTGAAAATTCTCAGATTCCGAATTGAAAAAATCAGAAAAATTTAGTTTTGCAAAACCAATATTGAGATTGATGAAAAACGCAATAATCGCAAAGAGGATTATTAAAATTACCAAAAAAGGAAAACGTTTCATCAAGAATTAATTATTATTTCAAAGATTTTTTTGGACTGGAAATCATTGCTTTTTCCTTATTGTCAATCGCTTTTGCAGAAGAATTATCTGCTAAAATTTTTTTGATTTTCTGATTCAGCATTTCTTCGGTCATAGAACCAACAGTTTCATCAGATTTATTGCCTTTTCTGATTAATGTAAACGGAATCGATTCTCCGTTCCAAGATTGAAAATTTTGTGCGAAAAACTCTTGTTTCAAAAGCATTCCGTCAAGAAGAATGACGTTTTTTCTAATGTCATATTCGTCGGCAAAATCACTGACTTTGCTTGCCCAATCTGTTTTGTTATCAAGACTTACAAATGTGAATTTCACAGGTTTTCCTGCCAATTCGTCCATCTTCTTTCTGAAATGCGGAATCTCCTGCATACACGGCCCACACCAAGTAGCAAAGAAGTTGGTCACATAAAGCGTGTCAGAATGATTGGACTTCAAAACTTCCGAGATTTTTTCAGGTGAAAGTTCTGTCAGTTCGGCAACATCGGCTTCAGATTTTGTAGGCTCAACTTTTATCGAATCTTCTTTGGCTTCGGTTTCAGCAACTTTTTCATCGTTCTTTTTACAAGCTAAAAGGCTGATTGATAAAATGGAATATATTAGGAATTTTTTCATAGTTTTATTTTATTTAAAAATGAAAGTAAAGCTTGATGATTTAGATTTTTTCTTTTCTCAAATTTCATTAAATTTGATTCTTGACAATGGAGAATCAATTAACAATCGCAAATCAACCTCAGTTTCACAGGTTAAAAATAGCTAAAAAACGACAATTGACCAAAAATGCTTTTGCATTGGAATTGGCAATTCCCGAGGATTTGAAATCCAACTATAAGTTCCAAGCAGGTCAATATGTGACGCTGAAATATCATTTTAATGAAAAGGAAATTCAGAATGATTATTCTTTTACATCAGCTCCTTTTGAAAACAAAATTGAATTAGTCATCAAAATCAATGGCGACGAAAGTTCAACTAGTTTCTTATTCAAAAATTATCAGATTGGTGATGAAATATCTGTGAGTGAACCTCTCGGACGTTTTTTCATTCCTTCAAGACCAAACGAAAAACGGACAATTCTGGCTTTTGCTTCCGGAATTGGAATCACACCGATTTTTAGTCATATTAAGAATATTCTTCACGAAGAACAATTCACAAGAATTTTTCTTTTTTATGGAAACAAAAGTTATGAAGATATTGTTCTAAAGCAGGAATTGGAAGATTTGCAGAAAGAAAATGTTGGCAGATTTGAAGTGTTTTATTTCTTGTCTCAGGAAAAAGTAAAAGACCAATTATTCCAAGGACGATTGGATGAAAAAAAGATTTCTCTCATTATTAATCAAATTCTACATTTGGATGAAGATGATGAAGAATCCACCATTTGGGATAGTACGGATAAAGTGCTGATATGCGGTCCTGGTGAAATGATAAAATCTGTCGCCAATGCTTGTTACAACCACGGAATTCCGAAAAAAAATATTCATTTTGAATTGTTCGAAGCTTTTAATGATGATATCTATCCAACCGAAAAAGAGTTTCCTCTAATTGAGAATGTGAATGTCAAAATCAAATTCAATCACATCGAAAAAGATGGAATTGTTCTAAAGAATAACGAGCGAAAAATTTTGCAGCAACTTTTGGATTTAGGTTATAAACTTCCTTATTCCTGCAAATCTGGCATCTGTGGAAGCTGTCTTTGTTATTTGAAAAATGGAGAAGTGGATATGACTGAAGATGAATATTTGACAGAAAATGAAAAAAGCCAGGGGAAAATTTTGCCTTGTGTTTCCATTGCAATGAGCAAAGATGTATCTTTAGATTTTGATTTGTATTAATAATGATTCGGGCAATAACTAACTTTTTCAGAATAATTTTCGGGCTTTTGGAACTCGGGGTTTTGCTGTTGATTTTAGCCAACGTCTGGGTGGTAGCCCTAACAAGTGGGAGAACTTATAATAAAATCAGTAAAGTCCCTTCAAGAGATTGTGCGCTGGTTTTGGGAACTTCTCCCAAGATGCGTTCCGGTGTTGCCAACCCATATTTTACGGCAAGGATGGATGCTGTAGGAACACTTTATCATCATGGAAAAGTCAAAAAAATTATTGTGAGTGGCGAAAAAAGCGAAAATTATGATGAGCCTGCCGCGATGAAACGTTTTTTGGTTTACACAGAAGGCGTTCCGGAAAATATTATTATTGAAGACCCCAAAGGATTCAATACCCATAAAAGTATTTTGCGTTGTAAAAATGTTTATGGTGAAAAAAATGTGATTATCGTTTCACAAGGTTTTCATAATCTTCGTGCATTGTTCTTTGCCAGAAATAATGGGATGAATGCGTTGGGTTACGATGCTCAGGATGTAAGTAAAAATGAAAGTTTCTACCGCAATCATACCCGAGAATTTTTTGCCAGGGTTTTGGCCGTTTTTTATTACGTTTTGGGAATTTCGCCGGAAGAATAGATGTGATAATTAGTTTTGGACGATTTTTCATAATTGATTTTTATTTGAATCCGAAAAAAAATTATACTATTTTTGTAAAAAATGTAAAGATGCTCGTGATTGGTATAGCCGGAGGAACAGGTTCCGGAAAAACAACTGTTGTTAATAAAATTCTTCAACAACTTAACTTAGAAGGCGTTAACGTACTTTCTCAAGATAATTATTACCACGACAATCCTAATTTGACTTTGTCAGAAAGAGAAGTTCTTAATTACGATCACCCAAAATCAATCGATTTTGACTTGATGTTGCAACACGTTAAAGCCCTTAAAAATCATCAGAGTATAGAACAGCCGATATATTCTTTCGTGACGCATTCCAGAACTGGCGACCATATTACTGTGGAACCAAGAAATGTGTTGATTGTAGAAGGAATTTTGGTTTTAACAAGCAAAGAATTACTAAAGGAGTTTGATTTAAAAGTGTTTGTTCACGCAGATTCGGACGAGAGATTAATCCGAAGAATTCGTAGAGATACACAAGAAAGAGGACGTGATTTGCAGGAAGTTTTACACAGATATCAGACGACTTTGAAGCCGATGCATCAGGAATTTATTGAGCCTTCCAAAAATGAAGCAGATCTTATTGTTCCCAATATGAAACAGAATTCTGTAGCTATCGATTTCTTAACGACTGTAATTAATAATTCGCTTAAAAAAGTTCATTAACTATGAAAGAACTAATTAAGGATATCAAAAAAAAATCGCCGACAATCAAGTTCTTTAAAACTTATGTTTTCAATAAGTATGTTTTAACGCTTACAGGATTTTTGGTGTGGATGATATTTTTTGACAGTACATCTTTTTTAGTTATAAATGAACTAAACGGCGAAATCACACGTTACGAAAATCAACTTAATTTTTATAAGACTGAGTACGAAAAGAATGACAGATTCTTTCGCAAGCTTATGAATAACAAACAAGAGAAAGAGAAATATGCACGTGAAAATTACTTTATGAAAAAACCGAACGAAGAGATTTTCATATTGGTAGTTGACAGTTCTAAAATTGCAAAAAAATAAACAAAATGAGTTTCATAGAAAATACATTGGAAGATTGGGAACAGCTTGTAAAAAAGCAACTCAAAACAGACAATATTTATGAAATTCTTTCTAAAGAGAATCTGGAAAATATCCATGTAAAACCATATTATCAAAATAATCTTGAGACAAAAATTCTCCCTAAAGTTGAAGAAAGCACACATCTTGTTGCAGAATATCAAGTTGGTTTGGAAGAACAGGCTTTCGCTTTTCTATTGAGTGAGAATGTGGAAGGCTTGGAAGAAAAAGCAATTTTCATCAATAATCCGGATTTAGCTGAACATATTTTAACTGACGAAAGCAATCGTTATTTTTCTTTGATTGATGTTTTTTCTGATGATAAGAAAGCTGAAATCAATGAGCAATTGGCTGGAGAATTATTATCAAAATCTTTTGAAAGACAAATTTGTGTTGATGTTAGTTTGCACCAAAATGCTGGTGCTTCTATCATTCAGCAATTGGCTTTTGCATTAGCGAAATCTAAAGAATTAACAGAGAAATTCGGTTCTGAAATTCTAGAAAAATTGGTTTTCCGATTTGCAATTGGTTCTAATTATTTTTTCGAAATTGCTAAAATCAGAGCTTTCAAATATCTGTTCAATCAATTGTCTAAGGAATTTGAAAAAGATTTAGTTCCCTATATTTTCGCTGAAACTTCATTTAGAAACAAGGCTAAAAATGATGCAGACAACAATCTGATTCGTTCAACTCTGGAATTAGCTTCTGCAATGATTGGCGGAGCTGATGCGGTTTTTTCTAATGATTATAAATTCGATAATTCTTCAGAACTTTCAAAAGAAATCTCTTTCAAACAACAGATTGTTTTAGCTTATGAAAGTGTCATTAATGTTTTTGAAGATGCAACTTCAGGAAGTTTTTTCGTGGAAGATATTACACATCAATTCGCTGAGAAATCTTGGAAATTATTCCTTGAAATCGAAGAAAAAGGAGGTTATCTTGAATTACTGAAATCAGGTGAAATCCAAAAAATGATTTTTGAACAAGCTGTGAAAGAACAAAGTTGGGTAGAAGAAGGCAAAATCAAATTGATTGGCGTGAATCTTTATCCAAAATTAGATGTTACAAAATCAATTAATGAACTTTATCATGTTGATGAAATCAAAAAAGTTCGCTTGGCAGAAATGTTTGAATAAATTAAATCATTCTCAAAATTTATTAAATATTAGCTAAGAATTCGTAACTCTTAACTAAATCACTATCTTTGCAAAAATTTTATAGAATGAGCGGAGACGGCAATCAATCAGGTAGAAATAGAAAACCAAGAACTTCTGGAGGTGGCAGACCTTCCGGAAACTCCCGTAGCTCCAGCGATAACAGAGGTGGAAGACCTACTGGGAACTCTCGTGGACCTAAAACCAAAAGAGGTGCGGACAGATTTGACAGCCGAGACAAATACGAAAACGGCGAGAGAAAATTTGGACCGAAAAAACCTTTTAGCAGAGCCGAAAAAGACGAAGACAAAACGAAATCTTTTATTCAAAGAAGAAGATTCGAGAAAATAAGCAAAGAGGTTTTCAAAGACAGCATCAGACTTAACAAATATATTGCGAATTCTGGTATTTGCAGTAGAAGAGAAGCGGATGAACTCATTACGCAAGGTCTTGTGGAAGTGAATGGAAAAGTGGTAACCGAAATGGGTTATCAGGTTCAGAAAACTGATAGAGTTGTTTTTGACGGACAAAATATCACGCCGGAAAAACCTGTTTATGTTCTATTGAACAAACCAAAAGGCTACATCTCGACAACCAAAGATGATAAAGCCAGAAAAACGGTTATGGATTTGACGGCGAATGCTTCTCCATACAGAATTTTCCCAGTTGGAAGATTGGACAGACAAACGACAGGTGTTATTCTTTTGACAAACGATGGTCATATGACGAAGAAGTTGACGCACCCATCTTTCAATATGAAAAAAATCTATCATGTGACGCTAGATAGAAAACTGACTAACGATGATTTGAGATTGATTGGCGAAGGAATCCGTTTGGAGGAAGGCGTTGCAGAAGTTGATAATATCTCTTTCATCGAAGGAAAACCTAAGAACGAAGTAGGAATTGAAATTCATATCGGCTGGAACAGAG
Organism: Epilithonimonas hispanica; assembly: GCF_003385395.1. GTDB lineage: Bacteria > Bacteroidota > Bacteroidia > Flavobacteriales > Weeksellaceae > Epilithonimonas > Epilithonimonas hispanica. The sequence goes on from NZ_QNUG01000009.1 coordinate 104,938, forward strand.
TCATCAGAAGAATCTTCCAAAAACTAGGTTACGAAGTTGAAGCACTTGACAGAGTTATGTTTGCCGGATTGACGAAGAAAAACATCAAACGAGGTCATTGGAGAATCCTTACGGAACAAGAAGTGAACAACTTGAAAATGTTATAAATTAAAAGACTGAAATTTTTCAGTCTTTTTTTATGGTTGACTTTTCAACTTCAAATCAATTAATTTTTCTCTAACCTTTCTCATAAAATCAGAACCTGGGTCTTCTTTGCCTGTGTAATATTTCGGATTCGTTTCTTTCCAAAGTTTTGAGTTTCTAAAAACACCATATTCCGAATGTCCGATAAGATATTCTATTGGATATTTTTTCGCAAGATATTTGACTAATTCTGCATTGGCTTCAACTTGCTTATCAGTCAAAGGTTGAGATTTACTTCCGATATTTTCTATACCGATGGCGCAATAATTCAATCCAATTGTATGTCTTGCAAACAATTCTGGGTCAACCAATTGGTAAACCGTTCCGTCTCTATCCACCAGAAAATGAGCAGAAACATTCAGAGAACTTTGTTTTTTGAGTGTTGCTCTTTGATTTTCTAAATATAAATTATTAAAATACCTAAAATTAGACTCAATCGTTCCACCAGCTGTGTAATGCAAAACAATGATTTTTGGTGTGATATTCGGAGTTTTCTGAATTAGATCATGATGTTCTTTCATATAATCCAGACTCAGTTTCATTCTTTCCTTAGAATAATCAATTGGTTTTTGAATGATTTTAAGGTTTTGGGCTTGAGATGTTAGACAAAAACTCAAAAATAATAATTGGAAAATCCTTTTCATAATGCCTCAAATTTACTTAAAATAAATTCTATTTCTGATATTGATAATGTCCAGTAATCGTCCAACTGAAAAGACAATCCTCCAAAACTTGTCCCGCACCGATATTATGAGAAATCAAATAACGTTTTCCATCAGCTGATTTTTTATTGACAACAATTCCGATATGTGTCAGGTTTTTAGGCAAATCCCAAGTGACGATATCGCCAGGAACATAGTCTTTCCCATCATTCGTAATTGGTTTTACTTTCCCGAATTTCGCAAAAAAAACTTGTAGGTTTGGAACTCTACGATGGTCTATGTTTTTGTCTGGTCTTTTCAGTCCCCATTTCTTTGGATATTTGGAGAAATTCTTCGCCATATCTTCGTGAACTTCCTTCTGCAAATCGATTCCTAAAGCTCGATAAGCTCTGATGACAACATCTGTGCAAACACCTTTTCCTTCCGGAACATCACCGTTTGGATATTTCAAAACGAAATAAGTTGGGTCGTAAACCACTTTGTCTTTAGTGAGATTAATCGCAGCATTGGAAAGTTGGGTTTGAAAATTTTGTCCAAAGATTGTAACAGAAACAAAGAGTAGAATGGCAAAGTATTTTTTCATCTGAAAATTGATTATTGATTTTTCTTTTTGTAAAGGTATCGAGAGCCTCTGCCTAACATTGTGGTCTTCTAATTAAAACATTATTATCCTGAGGCTCTCGAAGTATTAATAAATTTCAAACGAAAAAACCTACGAAAATATTCCGCAGGTTTTTGTTAAAAATATATAAGATTGATTTGGTCTTATCCAAAGGCATTGATGCCGGTAATATCCATTCCTGTAATCAAAAGATGAATGTCGTGCGTTCCTTCGTAAGTAATCACAGATTCCAAATTGGCAGCGTGGCGCATCATCGGGAATTCTCCCATTATTCCCATTCCGCCAAGCATTTGACGGGATTCTCTAGCTATGTCGATTGCCATTTTGACGTTGTTTCTTTTCGCCATAGAGATTTGTGCAGGCGAAGCTTTATGCGCATTCTTGAGATTTCCTAACTGAAGGCAAAGCAATTGCGCTTTGGTAATTTCCGTTAAGAATTCAGCTAATTTCTTTTGTTGAAGCTGGAAAGAAGCAATCGGTTTTCCAAATTGTTTTCTCTCTTTGGTATATTGAACAGCCGTACAATAACAGTCCATTGCAGCACCGATTACACCCCACGAAATCCCATATCTCGCAGAGTTAAGACAAGACAAAGGCCCTTTCAGTCCTTCAATATTAGGAAGAAGATTTTCTTTCGGAACTTTCACATTATTGAAAACCAATTCTCCGGTTTTTGATGCACGAAGACTCCATTTGTTATGAGTCGTAGGTGTTGTAAAACCTTCCATTCCGCGTTCCAGAATCATTCCGCGTACTTTTCCGTCTTCGCCTTTTGCCCAGACTACAGCGATGTTAGCAACAGGGGAATTGGTAATCCACATCTTGGCACCATTCAAAAGATAATGGTCTCCTTGGTCCGTAAACTTGGATTCCATAGAAGAAGGGTCGGAACCGTGGTTAGGCTCTGTCAAACCAAAACATCCAATCATATCACCGGAAGCCAACTTCGGAAGATATTTTCTTTTTTGCTCCTCAGAACCATACTCGAAAATAGGAAACATCACCAAAGAAGACTGAACAGAAGCCGCAGAACGCACCGCCGAATCTCCTCTTTCCAATTCCTGCATTATGAGCCCGTAAGAGATTTGGTCAAGTCCTGGACCTCCATATTCTTCCGGAATGTAAGGGCCAAGTGCACCGATATTTCCCAATTCTTTCATCAATCCAGGGATGTCTGTATGATTCTGCGCTGCTTCATCAATCTTAGGCATTACAAAACTCTCCACCCAACTTCTTACAGAATCGCGGATAAGCTTGTGTTCTTCGGTCAAAAGAGCGTCTATGGAGTAGTAATCTGGTATGCTTGTTAACGGGTAATATGACATTATTTTTGTTTTTCTAAAAATAGAGCTTTTCCTGAATTACCAAAATAGATTGTTAACAAATAATTCATTTCCTGAAAAACGTCATAATTGTGTACTAAGTCTGTTTGGAACTTTCGATGCTCGTATTTTTTTTCACAAGTTATAGGAAACTTCTTGAAAATTTGTTTAGCTTGAAAATCAATAATCTATAATCGTTGTTTCGCTTTAGCGTTTATCTTTGTCGAAAGAATATTATTCATAAACATTATCTGTAAGAATAGAACAGTCTATATTCTTGGATCAAATAGGATTATGGAATTTGTTTAATTTGTCCAGAATTTTAATAAGCTCAATTTTTTCTTGATAAGTTATGCTTCCAGTCACTATACTAATTGATTTACAAATTTTACTTATTTGCTTCTCTATATTAATAATAAGAATACGTGCAGATTTTCTTGGATATGGCTGACTTAGAGTAAGTTTTTGCATATCGGTTAAGGTGAACCAACAAGGGTGCTGATAATGCTTTCTGGACTTTTTCCATTTTCTTTACCTTCCCAAACTGGTTCATCCGTAACTGATTTTATTCTTTAGACTTCGTTGTCATAAATTCATTTTTTGAATCCATTAATGTCACCAGAATAACTCTTCAATGTGTTTTCAGAATCAAAATTGTTCTAACAGTTCTTTATATAGCTGTAATTGTGCCAAAATCTATTTCTATCAAGAAAAAATATAATTACATTCTTATTTAATAAAAGGTAAATAATATAAATACAATAAAATTCAAACAAGTGCTTTAAATTGTCTTAAATCTTATTTATTTATTCTTAAAAAAATCAAAAAAAAATTAAAGTTTGAAAATTTTTGACCTTTATGGAATTGTACTTGCCTTTAAGATTTTAACTTTAAATAAAAGATTATGAAAACGGAATTGAAAATTAAAAGTCTATTGTTTGGATTATCATTAGTAACAGTCGGTTATGCAAATGCCCAAACAACTACGGAAATACAAACACCAACAACAACTCAAAGTCAAGCAGTTAATCCGCAAATAGATGCTCTTAAACAAAAAATTGCTACCAATCCACAAGATACGCAATCTCTTGTAGCTCTTGCGACAGAGTACCAAAATGCTCAAGATTACACATCTGCCATTGCAACTTGGAATCAGGTTACAACCATAATTCCAGATTGGGCGCCAGCTTATTATAGTATAGGATATGCTAATCAATCTGCAAAAAATAATGAAGGAGCAAAAGCGGCTTACGACCAATATATCGCAAAAGTAAAACCGGAGGAGGTAGAAGCTAATAAGCAGAATCTAGCTTACGCCTATTTTTTCATCGCATTTGTAGATAAAGACACAAATCCTGAAAAAGCGAAACAATACATTGCAAAATCTCTGCAATATGATAGTACCAATCAAGATGCGCTTAATTTAAGCAAAAGCTTGATGAACTAAAATCAAATTTTTCAATCATAAAAAAGACGCTAAATTTCAGCGTCTTTTATTTTTTGCAAGATTCAAAACAATTTTAACGAATTTAAAATCGTTGTGCCTTAAATCATTAGATTGAATTTTAAAAACTTTATGCCTTTGCGATTAAAATTATAAGTTATCGCTTTGATTATCATCTTTAGAAGGTTTTTGATTCTTGTCCTGATTTTTCTTTTTGTAAAAATAATAACCAATTCCTGCAATCAGAAACACTGGCCAAAAGAGTAGAAGGAATAACAAAATACTTCCAATAACATTCCAGCCAGATGAAATGGCGTCTGAAGATTTTTCTCCGAAAGTCTTATCTTTTTTGTTTTCCTGAGGTTTCAGATGATTATCATAAAGGGTGATTTCCAGATTCCCCAATTTATTTGGATTGTAATTTTCACCTTTCACTTCTAGATTTTTATTCCGAATCATTCCAAGATTTTGAAGGTCTTCAACCAGATAATCGATTTTTTCAAACGGAACTTTTGCTGTCAAATAAAACGTTTGGAATTCATCATTGCTTACTAGATTTTCGGTTTTGACAGTTCCGTCATATTTTCTTATGATTTCTCGTAGAGATTGTTTGACTTCGGAGATATTATCAACATTGATTTCAACTGAACCATTTTTTACCATTACATAACCTTCTTGAACTGTATTCTCTTTTTTTGCAGGTTTGTCTTTGTAGATAACTTTGGTAAGAGGTTTTGTCGCTTTTGGGATTTCTTTTTTGATTTGATTTTTTATCGAATCTATATTAGAACTGATTTTTTTCTCTTCAATATCTTTTTTGAATTTCTCGACATTTTCAGAAATAGAATCGATTTTCTCTTTGCTATTCTCAAATGCTTTTTCTATTTCTTCTTTATTTTTAATCAAATCTTTGGCTTTCAGATTGACGGAATCCAAAACGGAATTGGTATCAAGATTATTTACAGTTTCAGAAGCTTTATCAATCAAAGAATCTGCGCTGGCGATTGTATTATTAGCTTGTTCTAATTCTGCTTTTTTACACATCGTAAGTGTGCTCAAAATAACGGCGGTCAATATTAATTTTTTCATTGGGATAATTTTATGATGTAAAGCTATCCAACAATCGAAAGAATGATTTGTAAATGAATCCGATAATTTTTGTAATATTTTAAATTAATGAAAATCAAACATTTAAATTGATTTTACAAATGATTTACAAGAGTTTTGAATATTGATTTGTAAAGAAAAATAGCAGTTTCTTTGTTTTCAAGGTGTGAATTCTTAATTATCAAAAAAAATCCGCAGAAAACTCTGCGGATTATATATTTTAATGATTCTGAAACTCACTGATAAAATGCAGTTTCACATTAGGGAACTTTTCCTGCGTCATATGAATCGTAAAAGACGAATCGGCTAAGAAAACCAATTGGTCATATTTGTCTCTTGCTAAGAAACGCTGTTTCAATCTCGCAAATTCTTTGAATTCCTCAGATTTTTCATCCGCTTCAACCCAACAAGCTTTATGAATACTAATTGGTTCATAAGAACATTTCGCGCCATATTCGTGCTCCAAACGATATTGGATAACCTCATACTGAAGCGCACCAACCGTTCCGATGATTTTTCTGTTGTTCATTTCCAGAGTAAATAACTGAGCAACACCTTCGTCCATTAGCTGGTCAATACCTTTCGCTAATTGTTTCGCTTTCAATGGGTCATTATTATTGATGTAACGGAAATGTTCCGGAGAGAAACTCGGGATTCCTTTGAAACTCAGTTTTTCGCCCGCAGTCAACGTATCACCAATTCGGAAACTTCCCGTATCGTGAAGACCTACAATATCGCCTGGGAAACTCTCGTCCACAACTTCTTTTTTATCTGCAAAGAAAGCGTTAGGAGAGGAGAACTTCATTTTTTTTCCTTCTCTTACAAGCAAGTAATTTTCATTTCTTTTGAAAGTTCCGGACACGATTTTCACAAACGCCAGACGGTCTCTGTGTTTCGGGTCCATATTTGCGTGGATTTTGAACACAAATCCCGTGAAATTTTGTTCTTCAGGTTTTACTATTCTTGTCTCACTTTCTTTTGGTTGAGGCATTGGCGCAATATCGATGAAAGCATTCAATAACTCACGAACTCCAAAATTATTAAGAGCAGAACCAAAGAAAACCGGCTGTAAATCGCCATTCATATAATCTTCACGATTAAATTCAGGATAAACCGACTGAATCAAATCCAATTCTTCACGCAAAGTTGTCGCCGCTTTTGCACCAACCAATTCATCAATTTGAGAATCGTTGATATCATCAATTTTCAGAGATTCACCAACTTTCTGTTTTTTCTCTTCCAAAAACAATTGGATGTTATTTTCCCAAATATTATAAATCCCTTGAAAGTCGCTTCCCATACCAATCGGTAGAGAAAGTGGACAAACCGTCAAACCTAATTTCTGTTCCACTTCATCCAGCAAATCAAAAGCATCTTTACCTTCACGGTCCAATTTGTTGATGAAAACAATCATCGGAATGTTTCGCATTCTACAAACCTGAACCAGTTTTTCTGTCTGTTCCTCAACCCCTTTTGCAACGTCTATCACAACAATTACAGAGTCAACCGCAGTCAGTGTTCGGTAAGTATCTTCCGCAAAATCCTTGTGACCAGGCGTATCCAGAATATTGATTTTGTGGTCTCTATATTCAAAAGCCAAAACTGAAGTCGCCACAGAAATCCCTCTTTGACGCTCGATTTCCATAAAGTCAGAAGTCGCTCCTTTTTTGATTTTGTTGGATTTTACAGCACCGGCTTCCTGAATCGCCCCTCCAAAAAGCAGGAGTTTTTCCGTGAGCGTGGTTTTTCCCGCATCGGGGTGGGAGATGATTCCGAAAGTTTTTCTTTTGCTGATTTCTTGTTGTAAAGACATAATAAAATTTGAGATTGCAAAAATCGTGATTTTTATCGGATTTTGAAAATCGAGTTTTTATAAAAGAAAATCTTCGAACATTAATTTGAGAGTCTCGCAGATTACTCAGATTTTGCAGATTGAAAACTCAATGGAAAATCTGCTAAATCAATTTAATCTGCGAGAGAATTATCTCAAACCTTTATTTTAGGAGCTATTTCCCGCTTTTAGTTTATACTGAGCTTGTCGAAGTGCTATATCTTTTTTGTCTCAGAAGTTTTGTTATCCAAACAACTTTTCCAGTTAAGACAAAAAAGGATGCCGCTGCAAAACGAAGTTTCGACGATTCAAATAAAAAAAATAAAAAATACAGAGTCAATCGGGGCTAGGGAATTTATCATCAAATCAACATTCATTCAAAAGAAAAAAAGTTTTGGTTTCAAAACAGTGGTGGAAAACCAAATGATTTTGACGGAGGTCACAAAACGATCGTAGGAAACCAAAATAACTTTGGCGGAGGTTACAAAACAACCGTAGGAAACAAAATGACTTTGACGGAGGTCACAAAACGACCGTAGGAAACCAAAATAACTTTGACGGAGGTTACAAAACGACCGTAGGAAACCAAAACAACTTTGGTGGAGGTTACAAAACAACCGTGGGAAACAAAATGACTTTGACGGAGGTTACAAAACGACCGTAGGAAACCAAAATAACTTTGACGGAGGTTACAAAACGACCGTAGGAAACCAAAACAACTTTGACGGAGGTTACAAAACGACCGTAGGAAACCAAAACAACTTTGGTGGAGGTTACAAAACAACCGTGGGAAACCAAAACAACTTTGGTGGAGGTTACAAAACAACCGTGGGAAACAAAGTGACTTTGGCGAAGGTTACAAAACGATTAGCGGAATGAAATAGCAGTTCTGATTTTGGATTGTCAGTCTGAGGTTCTCGAAGACATATAAAAAATAAAATTCCTAATTAATATCAATTCTTCAAAACGCCATATTCCGGGTCTTCGATAATATTAATATCAACAATCTTCTCCGCATTTTTTATCAATCTTCTGCAATCAGGACTAAGATGTTTTAAACGAACAATTTTCCCTTGATTGTGATAACGTTCAGTCAGTTTATTCAGAATGTCAATTGCAGACATATCTACGACACGACTTTCTTTAAAATCGATTACAACTTCTTTTGGGTCATTCATCACATCAAATTTCTCTGCAAAAACAGTTGTAGAACCAAAGAATAATGGTCCAAAAATTTCGTAATGTTTCACGCCGTTTTCATCAACAAACTTTCTCGCTCTAATTCTCTTCGCACTTTCCCAGGCAAAAACCAAAGCTGAAATAATCACACCAATCAAAACTGCCAAAGCCAGATTGTGAAGGAAAACCGTAATCAAAGTTACAACAACCATTACAAAAATATCAGATTTTGGAAATCTTTTAATTGCTTTAAAGCTTGCCCATTCAAACGTTCCAATAGAAACCATAATCATCACACCAACCAAAGCTGCAACAGGCATTTTTCCAATAATTGGTGCTCCAAAAAGTATAATAAAAAGAATAATCATAGCTGCAATAATTCCAGATAATCTGGCTCTTGCTCCAGCTGATAGATTTACCAAAGTCTGAGCAATCATTGGACAACCGCCCATTCCGAAAAAGAAACCGTTCAGGATATTAGCAGTTCCTTGTGCAACGCATTCTCTGTTGCTATTTCCTTTGGTATTTGTGATTTCGTCAACCAGATTTAAAGTCAATAATCCTTCCGTTAATCCAACCGTTGACATTATCAAAGCAAATGGAAAAATGATTTTCAGAACTTCAAAAGATAACGCTACATTCGGAATGTGAAATGGCGGGAAACCTCCGGCAATATTGGCAATGTCGTTTACAGTTTTAGTCTGGATTCCGAAAATCATTACCAAAGCAAAAGTGACAGCAATCGCTACCAAAGAAGCCGGAATTTTCTTCGTTAACTTCGGAAAGATTAATACGATAAAAATCGTCAGAGCTACCAAACCAATCATTATGTAAAGTGGATTTCCTGACAGCCAATTCTCCGTTCCTTGAACCTTAAACTGATTAATCTGCGACATAAAAATCACAATGGCCAATCCATTCACAAAACCATACATCACCGATTGCGGAACCAATCTGATAAATTTTCCGAGTTTAAAAATTCCGATAATGATTTGGATAATTCCTGCTAAAACCACGGTTGCAAAAACATATTCGATACCGTGTGAAATCATTAAAGGAATCAAGACAATAACAGTTGCACCTGCGCCACCGGAAATCAATCCTGGTCTTCCGCCGAGAATCGCAGTTACCAATCCCATTATGAAAGCGGCGTACAAACCTGTCAACGGGGAAAATCCAGCAAGAATAGCAAACGACAAAGATTCTGGAATCATTGTCATTGCAACAGTTAATCCAGCAAAGATTTCGTTTTTATAATTTACTTTTTGAGAGAAATCAAAAAGATTGAGAACTTTTTGCATATCAATTTAAAATGCGAAAATAGTAGAATTAATTATTATTTCGATTGATTCGTTTTCAGATAATAAGCTAGGGCTAAACCTAACATCACAATTCCAATACTGAAAGGGAAAATGTAAGGCAATCCAAAAGCATCAGCAACACCGCCGATCAAAGGACCAGTTATACCAAGCGAAATATCGATGAATAATCCATAACCAGCTAAAGCCGAACCTTGATTGGAAGAAGGAACAGTTTTCATTGCCATAACTCCCAAAGCAGGAAAAATTAATGAAAATCCTAAACCTGTGATTCCTGCACCAATTAATGCAAAATAAGGATGATAAGACAAGCTAATAATTGTCAAGCCCAAGGTTTCTACAGCTAAACTCGCAATCGCAACGTTGATTCCGCCAAATCGATTAATCGCATTACTGAAAACTAATCTTCCGGCAACAAACAAAATTCCAAAAACAGATAAACACATTGCGCCATTTTGCCAATGGTAATAATCGTAATAAAGTGTAATAAATGTAGAAATAGTAGCAAATCCTAATCCTCCTAAAGCCAAACAAAGCCCAAAAGGAGCGACTTTTCCAAGTACATTCCAAAAGGATTTTTGCTCTTCTTCGGAAGAATGTTTTCCGGTTCTGTTTTCTTTGGTTCTTGCCACGAAAAACCCGATTAATCCTAAAATAACAATCAGAATTCCTAAACCATAAAAATTAAAGTTCTTTACAATCGTAACGCCCAAAGATGCTCCTAACGCTAAAGCTCCGTAACAAGCAACACCGTTGTAAGAAATGATTTTTGCAGTATATTTTTCTCCGAAAGTCATAATCGCCCAGTTAATTGGGCTTGCGCCAACCATTCCTTCTGCACCTCCGGTAAAAAGTCTCGTGATAATTAGAAATAACAAACTTATAATAGGAGAGAATCTGAAATAATAAACCATTATCAATACCACTCCTGTAAAAGCAAAACTCAGCATACTTGCTAAAACAGCTGGTTTAGGACCTTTGCTATCGATAATTTTACCGGAATAGGCTCTCATCAAAAAAGTCATTATGTATTGTAAACTAATCACAATTCCTGCAACCAACATACTAAATCCAAGACCTTTGCTAATGAAAATCGGTAAAACAGATAATGATAATCCGATGATGAAATAACCTATAAACGTGAAAAAGACGTATGAAATAACGGAATATGAGAAATTTTTGCTTTGTCCAATCGTTGCATCCATAACATTAAATTAGCAGATGCAAAATTACTTCTTATAGGCTTCTTACTAAGAATCTTTACAGTTAATAAATTAATAAATTTTTATAGACGGAGTCAATAATCAGCAGAAAATTCTATAAAAATCTGTAACTTTCGGGTTTTAATAATTAATTTGAAATTCCTTATTATAATTCCATCACACAACGAAGAAAGTAACATTTCTTTTTGTCTAGAATCTTTGAAAAATCAGAGTTTTCAAGATTTTATTTGTGTGATTGTGAATGATGGTTCTACTGATAGAACTTCTGAAATTATTAATGATTTCAAGTTTCATGATTCAAGATTTAAGATTTGGGACTTAGAAAAATCTGAACATTCTCCTGGTGCAAAAGTCGTGAGAACTTTTAATAGTGGTTTGGAATCTGTTGATTGGAAAGACTTTGATGTGATTTGTAAGTATGATGCAGATATTGTTTTTCCTCAAAATTATTTAGAAAAAATTAATCAAGTCTTCGAAACCAATCCAAAAGCTGGAATTGTTTCAGGTTTAGTTTATATCAAAAATTACAAACAAAATCCTGAAATCAAAAACCTCAGAAATCCAAACGAAGATTGGAAAGATTTCATCAATAAGAATCAAGATTGGGTTTTCGAAAATCTTTCTTCCAAAAATCACGTTCGTGGTCCGATAAAAGCCTATAGAAAAGAATGTTTCGAAGATATGAACGGTTTGCGAGAAGTTCTTGGCTGGGATAATCTCGATATTTTATTGGCTAAAAAAAGCAAATGGGAAGTTGTAACAATCAAAGAACTTTGGGTAAAACATCTTCGTCCAACTGCTTACAAATACAAATCTCAAAAGGCTGAGAAACTTGGTCAGTATTTTTATAATATCGGTTTGAGTTTGCCTTTAGCAATGATTTCTTCAGCAAAATCCAGTTTCAAAAATCGTTCTGCAAAAGAGTTTTTTATCACAATCAATTCTTTTCTGAAACAAAAAGAACAACGAAATCTAAGTAAAGAAGAAATCAAATTCATCCGAAATCTTCGCTGGAAAGATTTTTTTAGAAACTTTAAAAGATAGAAAACAAAAAAATGAATCCGTCTCACAACTTGAGGCGGATTTTTTTTGGTTATAATTGTTATTTTTTGTATATTTATATCTGATAATCAGATATTTGTCTATGAATTTCAAG